>NZ_JBIVUM010000006.1:0-420569 GCF_044757205.1 Kitasatospora sp. NPDC091335
TCTCCACCCTCGAACGCGGAATCCGCCGAGACGACGACCTCGCCAACGCCTACCGCGACTGGCTCACCGCCGCTTGACAGCCCATAGGAGCATCACTCCCGTGATCGATTCTGCATGATCGATTAAGGTGAGGCTCACCTTACAACGCCTCGTATCACCCGGCGACCACACACGACCACACACCGCCCCGCCGGTCCGCCGGTTGCCGGTCGCCACCCACCGTCGACCACCCGCCGCCGCCCGTACACCCACCGTCCACCACCCCCGGCCGCCGCCGCCCCCTTCCCCCGCTCGTGGGAGAGTGGTAGGCAGCGAAGGGAGCGCGAACGTGCTGATGGACAAGGTGGCGGAGATACTCGCCGAGGCGTCGGCCCAGGCGGTGGAGCCGCGCTTCCGGGCGCTGGCCGCGGGCGAGGTGATGGAGAAGGCGCCCGGCGAGGTCGTGACAGTCGCCGACCGCGAGGCCGAGGCGATCATCGCCCGCCGGCTGCACGAGCTGCTGCCCGTACCGGTGGTCGGCGAGGAGGCGGTCTCCGCCGACCCGTCGCTCGCCCTGGCCCTCCACAACGAGCCCGCCGCCTGGCTGGTCGACCCGGTCGACGGCACCGCCAACTTCGTGGCCGGCCGTCCCGAGTACGCCGTGATGTGCTCCCTGGTCCGCTCCGGCCGGACCGTCGCCGCCTGGATCTGGCAGCCCGCCACCGCCACCACCTACTGCGCCGAACTGGGCTCGGGCGCCTGGCGCGACGGCGTGCGCCTGACCCGCCCGCCCGCGCCCAGGGACCTCGCGAAGCTGCGCGGCTCGGTGAAGAGCCGCTACCTCGACGCCGAGCACCGCCGCCGGCTCCAGGACAACATCGCGGCCTTCGGCGAGATCTCCCCCGGCCGGCACGCCGCCGGGATCGAGTACCCGGACGTCGTCGAGGGCCGCTCCGACTTCATCCTCTACTGGCGCACCCTGCCCTGGGACCATGCCCCCGGCTCCCTCCTGGTCACCGAGTCCGGCGGCGTCTCCGCCCGCCCGGACGGCACCCCCTACCGCCCGGAGGCCCCCGGCTGCGAGGACGGTCTGCTGGTCGCCGCCGACCCCGACACCTGGGAGCTCACCCGGTCGCTCCTCCTGAGCGACTGACCCGGCCCCGGCGCCGCCGCGCCGCCCGTCACCCCTTCGCCGCTCCGCCCACTGCTACCCCGCCCGCTCACCCGCCACCTTGCGACCGGCGCCCACCACCTCCCGCAGCAGCGCGCCGACCTCCCCCGCGGTCGTGTGCGGGTTCAGCAGCGTGAGCTTCAGCCGGACCCGGCCGGGGCCGTCACCCGGGAGTTCGGTGCGGCCGACCACCACCCGCCCGGTGCGCAGCAGCAGCCGGCGCAGCCGGCCGTTCAGCTCGTCCAGCGCCGCCTCGTCCGTCACACCCGCCGGCCGGTAGCGGAAGAGGACGGCGGTGAGCACGGGCTCGGTGTGGAGTTCGAGTGCCGGATCGGCGCGGACGGCGTCGGCGGCCGCCCGGGCGAGGTCGTGGCAGCTGTCGACCAGCCGGCCGAGCCCGTCCCGGCCGAGGGTGCGCAGGGTGACGGCGAGCTTGAAGGCGTCGGCACGCCGGGTGGTGCGCAGCGAGCGGCCCAGGAGGCTGGGGTAGCCGGCCTGCTCGTCGTCGACCGGGTTGAGGTACTCGGCGCGGCGGGCGAGCGAGACGTACGTCTCGGCGCGGCGCACCAGGAAGATCCCTGCGGCGGCCGGCTGCCAGCCGAGCTTGTGCCAGTCCAGGGAGACCGAGTCGGCGCGGGCGATGCCGTCGAGCAACGGGGCGAGCCGGTCGGAGAGCAGCGCCCCGCCGCCGTACGCGGCGTCCACGTGCAGCCAGGCGCCGTAGCGTCCGGCCAGGTCGGCGGCGGCGGTCAGCGGGTCGATGGCTCCGGTGTCGGTGGTGCCGGCGGTGGCGACCACCGCGATCGGGGTCCTTCCGGCCCAGCAGGCCTCGGCCATCGCCCGCTCCAGCTCGTCCTCCCGCATCCGCAGCCCGCGGTCGACCGGGACGGGGATGACGGCCCGCTCGCCGAGGCCGAGCAGGGCCGCGGAGCGCTGGACGGAGAAGTGCGCGGCCTCGGAGGCGATGATGCACGGCCGGACACCGGCCGGGATGCCGTCCAACTCCACGATGCCGTCGAGCTTCTGGTCGCGCGCCAGCATGAGCCCCATCAGGTTGGACTCGGTGCCGCCGGAGGTGAGGACGCCCGCTGAGCGCTCCGGGTCGTAGCCGACCAGTCCGGCGATCTCGGCGAGCAGCGCGCTCTCCAGGGCGGTGGCGGCGGGGGCCTGGTCCCAGGAGTCCTGGGAGGGGTTGAGGGCGCTGACCGCGAGGTCGGCCGCGGCGGCGACGGCGAGTGGCGGGCAGTGCAGGTGTGCGGCGCAGGCCGGGTCGGCGGGGTCGGCGGCACCGTAGGCGAGGAGTTCGGTGAGTCTGCCGAGTGCGCCGGGGCCCTCGCTGGTGGCGAGCGCTTCGTCGACCAGGGCGGCGATCTCGGCCGGGCTGCCCGCGGGCAGCGGTCCCGACCGCATGGCGGTGCCCGTCTCCAGGGCGTCGAGGACGGTGGCCAGCAGCGGTGCGAGCGCACCGGGCCCGGCGGCGCCGCCCGCCAGGGCGTCCGTCGCGACGCCGTCCCCGGGGAGCCCGACGGGGCCGGAGCCGGGCCCGCTCACCGGTGCCTCCGCCCCGCCGGCGCACCCACCGAAGCCGCACCCCCAGGGGGGATCGCCGAGGCCGCCGCGATCGCCTCCGCCAGGCGCTCCAGCACCGCGGCCACCTGCTCGTCCGTGATGGTGAGCGGCGGGAGCAGCCGGAGCACCGCGTCGTGGCGGCCGCCGAGTTCGACGATCAGCCCCCGCGCCAGGCACGCCTCCCGGACCCGTACCGCGAACGCCGGGTCCGCAGGCCGGGCGCCGCACGCGTCGGGTTCGGCCGCCGGGTCGACCAGTTCGACCCCGAGCATCAGCCCGCGCCCGCGCACGTCGCCGATCGCGGGCAGCTCGGCCGCGAGGTCGCGCAGCCTGGCCGCCATCCGCTCGCCGACCACGGCGGCGCGCTCGACCAGTCCGTTCGCCGCGACGTGGCGCAGCGTCGCGGCTCCGGCGGCCATCGCGAGGGTGTTGCCGCGGAAGGTGCCGGTGTGGGCGCCGGGCCGCCAGCCGTCGTAGTCCTCGCGGTAGACGACGACCGCCAGCGGCAGGCTGCCGCCGATGGCCTTGGAGAGGACCATCGCGTCCGGGACGATGCCGCTGTGCTCGACGGCCCACATCGCGCCGGTGCGGCCGACTCCGGTCTGCACCTCGTCCACGATCAGCGGGATGCCGCGCTCGGCGGTGATCCGGCGCATCGCGCGCAGCCAGTCGTCGGGGGCGGGGACGACGCCGCCCTCGCCCTGGACGGCCTCCAGGATCATCGCGGCGGGCGCCACCACGCCGCCCGAGGGGTCGTCCAGCAGCCGCTCCACGTAGGTCGCGGCGAGGTCGGCGCCCGCCGCGCCGCCGACTCCGAACGGGCAGCGGTAGCCGTACGGGTAGGGCAGCCGGACGACTTCGCCGCCGCTCGGCAGCGGCTCCTTGACGGCGACGTTGCCGGTGAGGGCGAGGGCGCCGGCGGTCATGCCGTGGTAGGCGCCGGTGAAGGCGAGCGCGCCGGAGCGGCCGGTGGCGGTCTGCATCAGCTTGAGCGCGGCCTCGACGGCGTCCGTCCCGGCCGGTCCGCAGAAGTGCACCCGGGCGCGGGCGGCGAACTCCGCGGGCAGGCTCTCGAACAGCGCGCTGGTGAAGTCGTCCTTCTCCGCGGTGGCGAGGTCGAGCAGGTGCAGCGGGGCGCCGCTGTCGAGGGTGCGGCGGATCGCCTCCAGCACCACCGGGTGGTTGTGGCCGAGGGCGAGCGTGCCGGCTCCGGAGAGGCAGTCCAGGTAGCGCCGCCCGTCGGCGCCCTCGACGGTCATGCCGTGGGCGCGGACCGGGACGATCGGGAAGGAACGGGCGTACGTCCTGGCGGCGGACTCGCGGACGCGCTGACGGCGCAGGATGGCCTCGCCGGCGGCCGGGGCTCCGGAGGCGGCCTGGACGGGTACGGCAGCGGGTGACACGAGAAACCCCCAGGGGAAGTTAGGTTAGCCTAACTTTACTGCTCATGACCTGCCGGAATGCCTGCGGGGCACTCAGAACCACCCGAGCGAGTGAACCTCCCCCCGTTCCTCCAACGAGCGCCGCGGGGAAAGGTCACGGCTCGGGACCCGGAACGGTCGGGCCCCGACGGCCGCCGCCCTCCGCCCTCAGGCCCTGCCCCTCCACCGGTAGCAGAGCTCCGGCCGCCCGACGTTCCCGTACTGCGGCTCCCGCACCGCGCACCCGGTCTCCACCAGGTGCTCCAGGTAGCGCCGCGCGGTGATCCGCGAGACCCCGGCGGCGGTGCCCGCGGCCGCCGCCGACAGCCCGCCGGCCGCCTCCCGCAGCACCGAGGCGACGGTGTCCAGGGTGGGCGCGCACAGCCCCTTGGGCAGCGTGGTGCGCTCCGGCGTGCGGAGCAGGGCGAACGCCTGGTCGACCTCGTCCTGCCCGGTCGCCTCGCCGGTGCGCCCGAGGCTGTCGCGGTAGCGGGCGTAGCGCTCCAGGCGGTCGTGCAGGGCGGCCGCGCTGAACGGTTTCAGCAGGTACTGCACGACGCCGGCCGAGACCGCCTGCCGGACCATGGCGAGGTCGCGGGCCGAGGTCACCGCGATGACGTCGGTGCTGTGGCCGGCCGCGCGCAGCGTCCGGCAGAGCTGGAGCCCGTGGCCGTCCGGCAGGTAGAGGTCGAGCAGGGTGAGGTCGACGGGCGTCCCGGCGGCGCGGGCCCGGTCCAGGAAGCGCAGCGCGTCGGCGCAGCTGTGGACCGTCCCCGCGGCGCGGAAGCCGGGCTCGCGCCGGACGTAGAGGGTGTGCGCGGCGGCGGCCACCGGGTCGTCCTCGACCACCAGGACGGAGATCTCCGCGCCGGCCCCGGCGGCCCTGTCGGCAGTGGCGGCGGCGTCGTTCACGCGAGGGCCCCTTCCCGATCCCGGCCGGTGGACCCGTCCGGCCGCCCGGCGGGATCCCCCGGGCTGCCGGCGGGCCCGGACGGACGGACGGCCAGCGGCAGCCGCACCGTGAGCACCGCCCCGCGCTCCCGCCCGACCGTGACGGTGCCACCGTTGCGCCGGGCGGTCTGGGCGACCAGCGCCAGCCCGAGCCCGTGCCCCCGGCCGTCCTGCTTGGTGCTCCAGCCGCGCCGGAACACGTCCTCGACCGCGCCGGGGGCGATCCCCGCACCGGTGTCGGCGACCCGCAGCAGCAGGCAGTCCCCCGCCGTGCCCGCCGCGTCGCCACCGCACTCCCGGCCACGGGCGATCCGCGCCGTGACGGTGACCTCCGGCGGATCGGGGCTCTCCGCCGCCCCCGCGATGGCGGCGTCCACGGCGTTGTCGATCAGGTTGCCCAGCACGGTGATCAGGTCCCGTGCGGAGAGCCCCGGCGGCAGCACCCCGTCATCGATCCGGCTGTCCTCGGTGAGGGCCAACTCCACGCCCCGTTCGGCGGCTTGGGCCGCCTTGCCGAGCAGCAGCGCGGCGAGCACCGGCTCGGACACCGCCGCGACCACCCGGTCGGTGAGCTGCTGGGCGAGCTCCAGCTCCGCGGTGGCGAACTCCACCGCCTCTTCGTGGCGGCCGAGTTCGATCAGCGAGACCACCGCGTGCAACCGGTTCGCGGCCTCGTGCGCCTGCGCGCCGAGCGCCTCGGTGAAGCCGCGCACCGAATCCAACTCTCCGCTCAGGGCCTGGAGTTCGGTGTGGTCCCGGAGGGTGACCACCCGGCCGAGACCGGCGCCGGTGCCGGTGCCGATCGGGGAGGTGTTGAGCACCACGACCCGTTCGACGGTGAGGTGCACCTCGTCCCGGACCGGCTCCTCCCTCAGGACGGCCGCCACCAGCGCCTCCGGCAGACCCAGCTCCGCCACCGACCGGCCGTCCAGGTCGCCTGCCAGGCCGAGCAGTTCACGGGCGGCGTCGTTGCACAGCACCACCCGGTGCGCGCGGTCCAGCAGGACCAGCCCCTCGCGCACCGCGTGCAGGGTGGCCTGGTGATACTCGTAGAGGTGGCTCAGCTCGTCCGGCCCCATCCCGTGGGTGTGCCGCCGCAGCCGGGAGTTGGCGAGGTAGGTGCCGACGCCGCCGACCGCGAGCGCGGCCACCGCCACCCCGACCAGAGCCAGCAGCGGACCGCTCAGCTGCGCGGATATCGACTCCACCGTGAGGCCCGCGCTGACCAGCGCGACCACCCG
Source organism: Kitasatospora sp. NPDC091335 (assembly GCF_044757205.1). NCBI lineage: Bacteria > Bacillati > Actinomycetota > Actinomycetes > Kitasatosporales > Streptomycetaceae > Kitasatospora > Kitasatospora sp. NPDC091335. Next base: position 6,333 of record NZ_JBIVUM010000006.1, read on the forward strand.
GTGCCGGTCGTCCCACACCGGGGTGACCACCCGCACGGACGGGCCCAGCGTGCCCGTGTACGTCTCCGCGTGGGTCTGCCCGGCGAGCGCCCGGTCGATGTGCCCGAGGTAGGCCCTGCCGATCTGGTCGGGCAGCGGGTGGGTCCAGCGCACGCCGCCGGTGTCCATGACCGTGATGAAGGAGACCCCGGTGTCGGCCCGCACCTGCTCGACGTACGGCTGGAGCAGCGCGGTCGGATCCGGACCGGTGACGGCGGTCCGCACGGACGGCGAGTCCGCGACGGCGTGGGCGACCGCGGTGACCTGGCGGCGGGCCGCGTCCTCGGTACGGTCGGCGGCGAACAGGTACGCGAGCACCGCGCCGCCCGCGACGACCGCGGCGACGATCACCACCTGGACGACGAACAACTGCCCGGCCAGGCTGCGGACCGGCCGCCGGGGCCCACGGCCCTTCGGCCGGTACGAGCCGCGGCGCGGGTCGGTGGGGGCGGTGCGCTCGGACATGCCTGCCAGTCTGCACCACGGCCCCGGTTGTCCCCGGGGCCAGTCCGACCCACACCGTTCGCGGGCCCGCCGCCCGGGCCACCCGTGCCGTTCATGAACTCTATGAACGCAAACGTGACCTCCGTCACCCGGGGAGCCCATAGTCGGAGCGGCCCATCCCCCGGGGCCGCCAGGACTGCACGGCAAGGGAGCCGCAGATGTCGATCGACGGAGCCGCCACGGCGGCGGGACCCAGACGCAAGGACCGCACCCACTACCTCTACCTCGCCGTGATCGCAGCGGTGGTCGCGGGTGTGGTGGTCGGTCTGGCCGCCCCCGGTTTCGCCGTGGAGCTGAAGCCGGTCGGCACGGGCTTCGTCAACCTGATCAAGATGATGATCAGCCCGGTGATCTTCTGCACCATCGTCCTGGGCATCGGTTCGGTGACCAAGGCCGCGAAGGTCGGCAAGGTCGGCGGCCTCGCCATCGGCTACTTCCTCGTCATGTCGACCGTCGCACTGGCCATCGGCATGGTGGTCGGCAACCTGCTGGAGCCCGGCGGCGGCCTGCACCTGACCGCCGCGCTCGCCAAGTCCGGTCACGCCCAGGCGGCGGCCGGCGGCGCCCAGTCGACCACCGACTTCCTGCTCGGGATGATCCCCGAGACCCTGTTCTCCGCCCTCACCCAGGGCAAGGTGCTCCAGACCCTGCTGGTCGCCCTGTTCACCGGTTTCGCGCTCCAGGCGATGGGCCGGGCCGGCGCGCCCGTGCTGCGCGGGATCGAGCACGTGCAGCGGCTGGTCTTCCGGATCATGTCGATGATCATGTGGGTCGCACCGGTCGGCGCCTTCGGGGCGATGGCCGCCGTGGTCGGGGCCACCGGCACCGCCGCGCTGAAGAGCCTGGCCGTCATCATGGTCGGCTTCTACGTGACCTGCGCGCTGTTCGTGGTCCTGGTGCTGGGCACGCTGCTGCGCCTGGTCGCCGGGGTCAACGTGTTCGCGCTGCTGAAGTACCTCGGCCGCGAGTTCCTGCTGATCCTCTCCACCTCCTCCTCCGAGAGCGCGCTGCCCCGCCTGATCGCCAAGATGGAGCACCTGGGCGTCAGCCGCCCGGTCGTCGGCATCACCGTGCCGACCGGCTACAGCTTCAACCTGGACGGCACCGCGATCTACCTGACCATGTCCTCGATCTTCATCTCCGAGGCGATGGACAAGCCGATGTCGGTCGGCGAGCAGCTCTCCCTGCTGGTCTTCATGGTGATCGCGAGCAAGGGCGCGGCCGGGGTCACCGGCGCCGGGCTGGCCACCCTCGCGGGCGGTCTCCAGTCGCACAAGCCCGCGCTGGTGGACGGGGTCGGCCTGATCGTCGGCATCGACCGCTTCATGTCGGAGGCCCGCGCGCTCACCAACTTCGCGGGCAACGCCGTCGCGACCGTACTGATCGGGCACTGGACCGGCGAGCTCGACGCCGAACGTGCCCGGCAGGTGCTGGCCGGCGGACTGCCCTTCGACGAGCGGACGCTGGTCGGCACCCACGGCACGCCCACCGGCCCCGCCGCGCCGGACGCCCCCTCTGCCGACTCCCCTGGGACCGTTCCCGCCCAGGGCGCCGCCCCCGCCGGAGTCTGAGCCCGGCAGCGACCCCCGAACTCCCCCGATCCGGCGCCTCCCAACCAACCCCCGGTAACGGCGCCGGATCGGGGGTCCTTGCTTTTCCCGCTCGGCTTCCTTCGGCCCCCGGCCGGTCAACCCCCGGTCGGCCCTCGTTTGGCCGGCCCTCGGTCGGCCGGCCCGCGCGGCCGAGGCCCGTCACAGCTCCTGCGAGCCGCTGACCGCCCAGGCCACCCCGCCGACCGGGTCCTCCAGTGCGACGTGCAGATGGTGCAGCCCGGCCGACGGCTCCTGCCAGGTGAAACAGCGCATCCGGGCGACGAGGGCGTTCACCTCGCCCCGGTCGGCCGTGTCCACCGCGTCCGCCTCGCCCTGACCGCCCGGTGCGCCCCGGCCGTCCACTCCGTGCGACCCGGCCGCGCCGGCCATCGCGGCCAGTGCCCGCCACAGGCCCAGCCTCCCGTGCGCACAGCCCTGCGCCCGTCCCACCGCGGCGGCGCGCACCAGCGCCGGATAGGCGAGCGCGAACGGCAGGTACCCGCCGACCACCCTGCGGTCGCGGGCCAGCAGGGCCGCGGCCGCCGGAGCCCGGCCCCGGACACACACCGTCTGCGCCCACGGCGCCAGCGCGCCCAGTCCGGCCAGCGCCCGGGCGACCCGCGGCCCGTCCGGCCTGTCTCCCGGCTGCCCCGCCAAGGGCGGCAGCTCCACCTCGCCCAGACCCTCCCGGCTGGCCGGCAGGGTCAGCAGCGCGCTCCGCGCACCCCCGCCGGGCAGGTACTCACGCACCCTGGCCGCCTCGTCCCAGCCGGCCGCCTCCCACGGCTCCAGCCGCAGCGGCACTCCCTCCGGGTCGGGCTCGGCCCCGTACCCGAGGTCCTCGCCGAGCAGCGCCCTGGTGTGCGCGACCAGCCGTCGCACCGGAGCCGGGCCGAGCAGCGGGGCCAGCCGCAGCCAGGAGTGCCGGGTCGCCAGCACCTCCCAGAGCGGACCGGCGTCGTGGTCGGCCACCCCGGCGGCCGTCCCCGCGCCGCCGTCCCGGTCGAACAGCCGGACGGCAAGCTCGGGCGGCGCCGCGTAGGCGATCAGATGCCCGAGCGGCGCGGTCAGGGCGGCGGCGGCCTCCTCCCCCGCCTCCGCCACGGCTGCCGCCCGGCCCTGCCGGTAGGCGGCGAGCAGTTCGGGCCAGCGGCCGTCCTCGGCCAGGGCACGCAGGCGGCCGTCCTCGTACGTGATCACGATTCGCAGCGTACGGGCCCGGGCGGCGCATCAGCTGACTTGCCGTCAGCTCGGTGCGTCGGAGCGGCGGTCGCACCCGATGCCGCGCCCGGGGCTCCGCCGCCGAGCCCGGTCGCCCCGCTCGCACCCCCGTTCGTGGCCGTGCTCCCCCTCGCGTCCGCGCTCGCGTTCGCAGTCGCGCTCGCGTTCCCGCTGGAGGACGGCGCGCAGCCGGCCGTGGGCGCGGCGCCGGGTGACGGCCAGCGTGCTGCGGTGCAGCCCGAGCAGTTCGGCCGCCTCGTCGACGCTGTAGCCGTCGAGGTCGACCAGCACCACCACGCGGGCCTGCTTGTCGGTCAGGAAACCCAGCAGCCGCAGCACCTCCCAGCGCGCCTGCAACTCGACCATCCCGCCGGTCGGGGGGTCGAACGCCCCCCGGTCCCGCGCGGCGGCGTCGGCCACTTCCGGAATCTCCGGCATCGGCACCCGGCGCCGCTCCCTGCGCCACTGGTCGCGCAGGATGTTCACCATCGTGGTGAACGCGTAGGCGTACGGCTGCGGATGGCCGAGGAAGCGCTCCGGCCGACGGGCGATCCGGAGGTACGCGTCATGGACGACGTCCCCGGCGGCGAGCGGACTGCCGGCCAGTGAGGCCGCCGCCTGCTGAAGCCTGGGCAGCAGATCCGTGAACACCCGGTTGAATTCGGCCTCCTGGTCGCCGTTCCCGCTCGGACCGAAGTCCTTTCCCCGTCCGCCGCCCGCACTCCGACCACTGCAATCCGCCATGCCGCTCTCCCCGGAAATCGGCACCCCGAACGCCCGGTCTGGCCTGGCCGCAAGGGATGTGACCTGACCGGACGAGTTGTGACACAGGTCACATCATAGTTCGTCGTCTCACCGTGCGCAGTCAATCGTACGCAACACGTCACCAGCGGTACGGGAGGCCGGACTTCACCTCCGCGCGGACGCCCCGGCGGCCCGGACGCGCCGCTCGACGAGAACCCTCGGCAAGGAGAACCACCATGCGAGGTTGCATCGCCAGGAAGATCACCACGTTCGGACTGGCCGCCGCGGCCGCCCTCGGCGTGCTCGGGGCCACCGCCCTGCCGGCCGCCGCGGCGACGGTCCGGCACCGGACCGTCACGCCCGGGTCCATCGAACCCTCGAACACCATCACGGCCGACGCCTACCGCTGCGTCATCACCGGCAACTACGGCTGGCGCTGGGAGGGATACTGCAACGTCTACTCCGGCCGCCTGCGCACCGTCACCTACTGTGCCGACGGCTCGCACACCACCGGCCTGTGGATCGGCGCACGACCGGAGGCCTGGGCGGTCTGGGGCAAGTGCCCCGGGTCCAGCTGGACGAAGATCGTCTTCCAGTGGCACAGCTGAGCCATCGATCCCTCGGCCGAAGCCCGACCGGACCCAGCCGGACCGGACCGGCCCCCGACCGAAGCCCGACCGAAGCCCGACCGAAGCCTCGGGCAGGCCGGACCGGCGGGTGACGGGCGGCTGGTGACGGGCGAACGGCCGACAGATAACAGATGACAGATTTCGAAATCTGTCATCTGTTATCTGTCATCTGAAACCTGTCGGCTGAACTCCGTCCGCCACCTCCGCCTGCCGCCTCCGCCTGCCGCCTCCGCCCGCCGACTCAGCCCACCGACGAGACCTCCGCAAGCAGCCGGGCGGCGTGCACCCGGCCCGCGTGCTCGACCAGCTTGATCAGCACCTCCTTGCCCGAGGCCCGCCGACGCGCGTCGCACAGGAGCACGGGAGTGCCGGCGTCCAGGTCCAGCGCGCGGGCGACCTCCTCCGGGCCGAAGTCCCTCGTTCCGGCGAACCGGTTCACCGCGACCACGAACGGAATGCCCCGGTGCTCGAAGAAGTCGACGGCCGGAAAGCAGTCGGTCAGCCGGCGGGTGTCCGCGAGCACCACCGCACCGAGCGCCCCCTGGGCCAGCTCGTCCCAGAGGAACCAGAACCGGTCCTGCCCCGGGGTGCCGAACAGGTAGACCGCCAGGCCGTCTCGGATGGTGATCCGGCCGAAGTCCATCGCCACCGTGGTGGTGGACTTGCGCTCCACTTCGTCCAGGTCGTCCACCCCGCGCCCGGCCTCGGTCAGCCGCTCCTCGGTGCGCAGCGGGCGGATCTCGCTGACCGCGCCCACCAGCGTCGTCTTGCCGACTCCGAAGCCGCCCGCCACCAGGATCTTGAGCGCGAGCACGGTGCCGTCGGGGTCCTCGGGCCCCGCGAGGTCGAACGGATCCGGCCGGCGGCGCGGATCGGACGGACCGGACGGGCCGAACCGGTCGGTCGGATCGAACCGCTCGGACGAGTCGGACGAGTCGGACGGGTGGTCAGAGTGCACGGAGTCCACGGATGACCTCCTGGAGGATGCGCTCGTCGGGGAGCAGGGCGGGCGGAACGGGACGGCGGACCCGGATGAGCCCGGCCGTCAGCAGGTCACCGAGCAGCACCCGCACGACGCCCACCGGAAGGTCGAGGTCGGCGGCCAGCTCGGCCACGGACAACGGAGTGGCCCGGCACAGCGCGAGGATCCGCGCCTGCTCCGGGCCGACCGGCGGCTCGGGCGCTGCCGGACCGAACGCCGGACCGAACGCCGGGTCGGGCGGCTCGGTGATCACCAGAGCGATCAGGTCGAACTGCTGCTCCCCGGTGCCGGTACGCCCCCGGGTCATCGCGTACGGACGGACCAGCGGCCCGGCCTCCTCGTCGTACCAGCGGGCCCGGTGGGCCGCGGCCAGCGGGTTGCGGGGGTGACCGTCGGGTTCGGCCCTCGGATGCTCCGGATGTCGCCCCCGGTGCGGGTGGGGCACCGGACTCACCGGCCGCCCACCGCCCGCGGCGGGGCGCTCAGGTGCTCCCCGACCCGGCGGACCAGTCTGGCCATCTCGTAGGCGACCAGACCGAGGTCGGCCCGGGCGGTGGCGAACACGGCGAGGCAGGTGCCCTCCCCGGCCGCCGCGACCAGCAGGTAGCCGCCCTCCAACTCGACCATGGTCTGGCGGACTTCGCCCGCACCGAAGTGCCGACCGGCGCCCTTGGCGAGGCTGTGGAAGCCGGAGGCGATGGCGGCCAGGTGCTCGCCGTCCTCGCGCGCCAGGCCCGCCGAGGTGCCCATGGCCAGGCCGTCGGCGGAGAGCATGACGGCGAAGCGGAGTTCGGGGGCGCGCTGGACCAGCTCGTCGAGGAGCCAGTTCAGCTCCCCCGCGCGGTGGGTGGTGGCGATCACGGACGGTCTCCTTCGGGTCGGGACGAGGGTCGGGGGTGGCGCGACCGCGGCGACTGCGGAGGGTCGGCGGGCTGCCCGTCCCGCCGACCCTCCGGGGACAGGCCGCGCGCCCACCCGTTCTGGAAGGCCGCCATCGCCGCCCGGGCCGCCTCGGGACTGCGGCCCGCGGGCCCGCAGCCGTCGCGGTAGCCGTCACCGGAGCCGGACTCGGCGGCGACATCGGAGGCGGAGGGCGCGGCGGAGGCGGCGGCCGTGCGACGGCCGTACGGGGCCGGGCGGGTCGGAGCCTCGCGCAGCTGCGGCGCGAGGCTCGCCTGGCGGGTCCGGCGCGGCAACTCCTCGGGGCCCTGGTCGACCCGGTGACCGCCCGAGGGCGGTCCGGATTCCGGCTCAGGGCACGGTCCCGTACGGCTCGGCTCCGCACCGTACGGATGCGGCGGCCCGGCCTGCGGACGGGTTTCCGCACCCGCACCCTCGTCCGCACCCTCGTCCGCAGCCGGACCGGCCACCCGGGGCCCTGAGGCCCGGAAGGGGGTGCGGCGCAACGGTCCGGGGTCGGCGCCCCGGACGCCGAACGCCAGCAGCGCCCCGCCCTCCGACGGCGGCCCACCCGCTGCCGGAAGCCCGTCGTTCCCCCCGCCCCGCGGGGGCTCCCGGTGCCACGGGCCGCCGACCGGGACACCCGTCGGATCGCCGGTCGGATCGCCGCTCCGGTCGTCCCTCGCACCGCCCGTCGGGTCGTCCACCCGGCCGGGCTCCGGCGCGAACTCCCGTTCCGGAGCGCCCTGCTGAGCCCACCCGCCGACCACCGGATCCACCGGCCCCGCCCCGACCGCCGATCCCGACCCGAGCGCCCTGCCGCCCGAAGTCGCCACTGGCCCCACCGGTTCGAAGCCGTACCGCTCGTCCTCCGTCCCCACCTCCGCCATCTCCTCGGCCAGCAGCGTGGTGGGCAGCAGGACGACGGCGGTGGTGCCTCCGTACGCGGAGGTCACCAGGGAGACCTTGACGTCCTGCCGCCGGGCGAGCCGGCTGACCACGAACAGGCCGAGCCGGTCGCTGTCGAAGAGGTCGCTCTGCTCGGCGGCGGCGATCCGGCGGTTGGCCGAGGCCAGGACCTCAGGGCCCATGCCGAGGCCACGGTCCTCGATCTCCAACGCGAAGCCGTTGCCGACCCGCTCACCCCGGATGTGCACCCGGGTGTGCGGCGGGGAGAAGCCGGTGGCGTTCTCGACCAGTTCGGCCACCAGGTGGGTGAGGTCCGCGACGGCGTGGCCGGCCACGGCGGCGCGCGGCAGCGGATGCACCTCGACCCGGGCGTACTCCTCGACCTCCGAGACGGCCGCGCGCACCACGTCCACCAGCGGGACGGGCCGGCGCCAGCCCCGGCCGGGGGCGGCCCCGGAGAGGATGATCAGGCCCTCGGCGTGGCGGCGCATCCGGGTGGTGAGGTGGTCGAGGCGGAACAGGTCCGCCAGCTCGGACGGGTCCTCGGTGCGGCGTTCCATCGCGTCCAGCAGGGTGAGCTGGCGGTGCACCAGGACCTGGCTGCGGCGCGCGAGGTTGACGAACACCCCGGAGACCCCGGAGAGCACCTCGGCCCGTTCGACCGCCGCCGTGACGGCCGCCCGCTGGACAGTGCCGAGCGCCCGGTGCACCTGGCCGATCTCGTCGCCCCGCTCCACCGGCCGGGGCACCTCGACCTCGATGTCCACCTCCTCCCCCGCGCGCAACTTCCGCATGGTCGCCGGGAGTTTGCGCCCGGCCAGCTCAAGTGCCGAGTTCCGCAGGCCGATCAGCTCGGTGACCAGACCGCGCCCGATCTGCACCGAGATCACCAGCGAGGCGATCACCCCGGCCAGCCCCAGCAGCACGGCCATCCCGGACGGGGTGAACAGGCCCAGGGGGTAAGGGTCCTGGCGCTCGGCGGCGATTCGTCCAGCCTGGTCCTCGACGGCCCTCAGGGCACCGGCCACGTTGCCCGCGACCATCGCCCAGCGGTCCGCCGGCACCGCCGCGACGGCGGCCCGGCCGTCGGCGGCCGCCCGGACCCTGTCCTCGTACCCGGCCAGCTCGCGGTGGTCCTGGCCACCGGTGACGGCGAGCAGCGCCTCCCGCTCGGCGGGGCGCAGGTCGGCGGCGGAGCCCAGCTCGAACGCGCGCCGGGCGAAGGCCGCGCCGGAGAACTCCCGCAGCTGGTCGTCACCGAGCGCACCGGACAGCTGGGCGGAGCGCAGCAGCGCGTCCTCACGGGCGAGCAGTTCCCTGGACCGGGCCGGCTCCAGCAGCACCCGCGCGTCGGCGGCCATCTGCCGCTCCTGGAACGGTGCCACGGCGCCGGCGGCGGCGAGCGCCCGGTCCACCGCCTCGCCGTACGCGGCGTACGCCTCGGGCCAGCCGACGCTCCTGGCCAGGACCCGGCTCCGCAGCACGGGCAGGGCGGCGAGCGAGCTGCCGAGGGCGTCCAGCCGGGTGGCCGCGTCACCGCCCAGGCCCTGGGCGTCCGCACGGTTGTAACCCTGGCCGGGGTGGCGGGCGTCCGGGAACAGCGGGGTGAACGCCCGGTCGGTGGCCGTCGCCGCCTCGCGCAGGGTGCTCTCCCGGGCGGCGGTGGGGGCGGCCGCCGGGGCGGCCAGCAGCTGACCGGCGGCGGTGCGTTCGGCTTGCAGCCCGGCGACCGTCTCCGCGACCGGCGTGAGCACCGTGCGCTGGGCGTCGCGCTGGCGCAGCAGGTCCCAGACGCCCTGGGCGGTGGTGACGGTGGCGAACCCCCACAGGGCGATGACGGAGACGACCGGGACCATCAGCAGGGCGATGATCCGGGCGCGGACGGTCCGGGGGCGCAGCCCGCGCAGCCACGGTCCTGGGCGCGGCGGACGGGCAGGCGGCCCGGCATGGGCACCCCGGCGGGCACCGGGGGCGGTGCCGCGGTCTTCTCGCATGAGCTGAGGAGCCTTTCGAGCGGGAGGGCGTCGACGGAAACGCGGGGGTGAGGACGCGGGGCGGGGGAGGAACGCGGGGACGGGAACGCGGTTGCGGGCGCGGGAGCGTGCGCCGGGAGGCGGTGCTCAAGCCGCGCGGTCGCGCCGCCCGGTGTCCTGGCGCCCGACCCCGCGGTGCCCGGCCTCGCGGTGCCCGGCCTCGGCCTCGGTCGGGGTGCGCTCGGGGCGGGCCGGATCGGCGCCCGGGGCCTCGGCGGAGAACTCCTCGACGACCGGCTCGCCCGCCTCCCGGTAGCCGGCCCGCTCCTGGGCGGTCGGCGAGAGCGCCACGAAGGCCGAGGCGAGGAAGAGGAACGAGCCGAGGCCGACGGCGAGCGGGAAGACGAACTCCATCGGGCTGGCCCCGTCGAGCCCCGCCCTGGTCGGGTCCAGCCGGACGTGCACGGCGGCCATGCCGGTGTAGTGCATGCAGCTGACGGCGAGGCCCATGGCCATCGCGGCGGCCGCGGCCGCGTACACGTTGCGGATGGTGACGGCGGCCCAGAGCGCGGCGGTGGCGGCACCGACCGCGACCAGCACGGACAGCGCGACCGTCCCTGCGTCGTAGTGCAGGCCCCCGTGCATCCGTACGGCGGCCATCCCCAGGTAGTGCATCGCGGCCACGCCGAGGCCGGTGGTGACTCCGCCGGACAGCAGGGAGAGGCCGCGGTGCCGGCCGTGGCAGACCACGGTCAGGCCGAGTCCGGTGACCAGGACGGCGACCGCGAGGCTGAGGACGGTCAGCGGGACGGTGTAGCGCAGCTCGGTGCCGTCGACGGTGAAGCCGAACATGGCCACGAAGTGCATGGTCCAGATGCCGGAGCCGATCGCGGCGGCGGCCGTGATCAGCCAGTTCCGCCGGGCCGGGCCGCTCGCGGCCATGGCGCGCAGCGTGCAGCGCAGCCCGAGGGCGGCTCCGGCGCAGGCCATCAGGTACGAGAGGACGGGGGTCAGCCAGCCCAGGCTGAGATGGTTGAGGGTGCCCATGGGACCTCCGGTCGACCGGTCGGGCCCGGGGCGGTACGCGATGCGCCCGGGCTCCCCTCACCGGGCGGACTGCATACGAAGGGCATATGCCAACCGCATGTGCGCTTCCGGCCTGGGGTGCGTGGGACGCTACCGAGGGGCCGGAATCGGCCAAAGAAAGATCTGAAAAGCTGCCCGCAGAGCGAGGGCGTTGTGTTCGAATGTCCCGGTCCTGTGCCCAGTGGGCGATGGACGGCGGCGCACCGGCGAACAAATGACAGCCGACAGATAACAGCGGACAGATAACAGAATCTGAAATCTGTCATCCGTCCGCTGAACTCTGTCCGCTCTCAGCAGTCAGCAGTCCGCCGTCAGCCGTCAGCCGCCGACTGTCAGCCGCCCGCCGTCACCCGGATCCGCATCGGGCTCGCCGCCCGCAGCGTGATCCCCTGGGCGAGCGCCACCCGCTGGTCGACCGCCTCGATCTCGAAGTCCCGCAGCAGCACCCCCAGCGCCAGCACCGCCTCCAGCATCGAGAAGTGCTGCCCGATGCAGGCCCGCGGCCCGCCGCCGAACGGGAACCAGGCGTAGCGGTGCCTGGCCTTCTCCGCCTCCGGCAGGAAGCGGTCGGGGTCGAAGCGCTCCGGGTCCGCCCAGTGGTCCGGGTGCCGGTGGGTGACCAGCGGCGCGACCACGACCTGCGCCCCCGCCGGGATCACGTACCCGCCGATGACGGTCTCCGCGACCGCCCGCCGCCCGCCCAGCGCCGCCGCCGGGTAGAGCCGCATCGCCTCCTTCAGCACCCGGGTGATGTACGGCAGCGCGTCCAGGTCCGCCGCCGTGGGCACCCGCCCGGCCAGGACGGTCCGCGCCTCCTCCCTGGCGAGCCTCCGCTGCTCGGGGTGCTTGGCCAGCAGGTGCAGCGCGAAGGCCAGCGCGGTGGCCGTGGTCTCGTGTCCCGCGAGCAGGAACACCAGGACCTGGTCGCGGAGTTCGTCCGGGTCCAGCCGGTCGCCGTGCTCGTCGCGGGCCCGCCCGAGCAGGGTCAGCAGGTCGTCCGCGGCCTCGTCGCCACCGTCACGTGCGGCCCGTTCGGCGATGATCCGGTCGCAGACCTCGTACAGCGCCCGCCGGGCCTCCGCACCGCGCCGGTTGGACGGGGTCGGCCAGGTGCGCGGGAGCCGTATCGGCGCGTAGCCACGCTCCTTCACGTACTCGCCGAGCACCGGGAAGCTTCGGTGCACCACCGCCACCGCCTCCTCCACGTCGGTGCCGAAGAGGACGCGCGCGACCGTCCGCAGCGCGAACCTGGACGTCTCCTCCGCCGCGTCCACCACCCCGCCGGGCACCGCCCGCCAGCGCTCGGCGAGCGACTGCGCCTCCCGGGCGATCGCGTCCGCGTAGCCGTCCACCCTGCGCCGGGTGAACAGCGGCTGGACCAGCCGGCGCTGGCGCTGGTATTCCGCGTCCTGGCTGGTCAGCAGGCCGTTGCCGACGTTGGTCCGCAGCTCGTCGTAGAAGGCGTCCTCCTTGCGGAAGTTGGCCGCCTCGCCGGCCAGCACCTGGTGGACACCCTCCGGCGAGAACACCCCGTAGAAGTCGGCCCGCAGCCCGGGCAGCCCGGCCTGGAAGTGCACCACGTCGCCGTGGTCGCGGCGGGCCGCGAGGTAGCTGCGCAGCGGGCGGCGGGTGAGGTCGAACAGCGATCCGAGCAGCGGGATCCCGGCCGGGACGGGTATGGCGGAGGTGGGTGCGGGCACCGGGACGCCCGCGGGAACGGGAACGGGGACTGCTTCGGTGGCCATCGGCACTCCTTGCGCGGGGATGTGCCCGTCGACGCCGCCGACGGGCAGTCGGCACCGGACGGAGCCGAGCCCGGACCCGCCCGGCCGAACCGACCCGCCCGGCCGGCTCCGGCCCCGCCTCACTCGTATTCGGTGCCCCCCTTGCGGGTCGGGTAAGCGTCGCCGACCACCTCGGCGATCGCACGCCCCCCGAGCGCGGGGCTCCAGCGCTCGGCGAGCGGCCGCACCACCACGCCTTCGCGCAGGCGCGGTTCACGTCCGGAGAAGGCCTCCTCGCTCCGGGCGAACCCCGGGACGATCCTCGAACCGAACCGAACCGAACGGCACGCGCCGCCCGGGCGGCCCGCCGCCATCGCCCCACGGGCCCGCCCCGCCACGTCCACCAAGGCCGCCACGACCACCAGGCCCGCTTGAGCTGCCTGAGCCGTCCCGCAGCGGCACGGAGGCCGGCGTCGGTCCCCGCCCATGCGAACCGACAGGGGATGTATCGCTCGTATTTGCGGCACTATGATCGCCGTCATGGCCGCACCTGCGACCAGTCCCTCGCGCCTCATCCGGCGCGTACCCGGGAGGGGAAGCCCCGATGAGCACCCGTACGACCACCACCCGCAGGCTCACCGTCGCCGTCGCGGCGGTCCTCGCTCTCGGCCTCGGGGTCACCGCCTGCGGCAGCGACGGCGGCAAGTCCTCCGGTGCCACGGCCTCCTCGGACGGCTCCGCCGCCTCCTCCGCGGCCGGCAGCGGCGGCGTCCCCAAGGCCTCGGGGACCGTCACCGTCTTCGCCGCCGCCTCCCTCAAGGAGACCTTCACCGACCTCGGCAAGAAGTTCGAGGCCGCCAACCCGGGCTCCAAGGTCACCTTCAACTTCGGCGGCAGCTCCGGCCTCGCCACCAGCATCAACTCCGGTGCCCCGGCGGACGTTTTCGCCGCCGCCAGCCCCGCCACCATGAAGACCGTGACGGACGCGGGCGGCGCCGCCGGGCAGCCGACGACCTTCGTCAGGAACGCGCTCACCATCGCCGTCCCCAAGGGCAACCCCAAGCACATCTCCGGCCTCAAGGACCTCACCGCCTCCGGCGTCAAGGTCGCCCTGTGCGCGAAGGAGGTGCCGTGCGGCGCCGCCGCCCAGACCGCGCTCAAGGCCGCCGGCGTCGACCTCACCCCGGTCACCCTGGAGCAGGACGTCAAGGGCGCGCTCACCAAGGTCGAACTGGGCGAGGTCGACGCCTCACTGGTGTACCGGACCGACGTGCGGGCCGATGCTGCGAAGATCGACGGTGTGGACTTCCCCGAGGCCGACAAGGCCGTGAACGACTACCCGATCGCCGCGCTCGCCAAGGCACCCAACAAGGACGGCGCCGCCGCCTTCGTCTCGTACGTCCAGTCGCCCGAAGCCAAGCAGGTGCTGACCGCGGCGGGCTTCCAGGCGCCGTGAGCGACCGCAGCACCGGCCCCGGAGAGAACCGCCCCGGCCGGGACCTCAGGACCGGCGCCGCCGAGGGCGGCGGGACAGGACCCGCGAAGTCCCTGCCGCGCCACCGCCCGGGCATCCGCCCGCGCGGCCGCCGCCCGCACCGCGTCCCGGTCACGCTGCTGCTCCCGGCGCTGCTCGGACTGGCGTTCCTGGTCCTGCCCCTGGTCGGTCTGCTGATCCGGGCGCCCTGGAGCAGCCTGTCCGAGCAACTCACCAGCACCGCCGTCTGGGACGCGCTGCGTCTGTCGCTGATCAGCGCGACCGCGGCGACCGCGGTCGCGCTGGTCCTCGGCGTCCCGCTGGCCTGGCTGCTCGCCCGCACCGAGCTGCCCGGCCGGCGGGTGATCCGGGCGCTGGTCACCCTGCCGCTGGTGCTGCCACCGGTGGTCGGCGGTGTGGCGCTTCTGCTGGTGCTCGGGCGGCGCGGCATCGTCGGCTCCTGGCTGGACTCGGCCTTCGGCATCACCCTGCCGTTCACCACCACCGGGGTCGTGATCGCCGAGGCGTTCGTGGCGATGCCCTTCCTGGTGATCAGCGTCGAGGGGGCGCTGCGGGCCGCCGATCCCCGCTACGAGGAGGCCGCCGCGACCCTGGGCGCCTCCCGGCTGACCGCGTTCCGGCGGGTCACCCTGCCGCTGATCGCCCCGGGGATCGCCGCCGGAGCCGTCCTGGCCTGGGCCAGGGCGCTCGGCGAGTTCGGCGCGACGATCACCTTCGCGGGCAACTTCCCCGGCCGCACCCAGACCATGCCGCTGGCCGTCTACCTGGCCATGGAGTCCGACCCGCAGGCGGCGATCGCGCTGTCACTGGTGCTGCTGGTGGTCTCCGTCGCCGTCCTGGCCGGCCTGCGCGACCGCTGGCTGTCGACGCCGTGACCGCGCCCGCACCCGCCGCCTCGGCCTCCACCTCTGAGACCGCCGCTGACACCGCCTCGGACACACCCCCGGACACCTGGACGCCGCCCCGATGAGCACCGAACGCCTCCCCGGCCCCGCCCTGGACGCCCGCCTGCGGGTCGAACGCGCCGCGTTCGCCCTGGACCTCGCCCTCACCGCCGCCCCCGGCGAGGTGGTCGCACTGCTCGGCCCCAATGGCGCCGGCAAGTCCACTGCCCTGCGCGCCCTCGCCGGACTGCTCCAGCTCACCGGCGGCCACCTGCGCCTGGACGGCCGCCTCCTGGAGGACCCGGCACGGCGCGTGCACACCCCCGCCGAGGAGCGGCCGGTCGGCGTGGTGTTCCAGGACTACCTGCTGTTCCCGCACCTCAGCGCGCTCGACAACGTCGCCTTCGGCCCGCGCTGCCAGGGCCGTCCCAAGCGCGAGGCACGGGCCGAGGCGGCCGGCTGGCTGGAACTGATGGGCCTGGCCGACCACGCGACGGTCCGTCCCGGCCGGCTCTCCGGCGGTCAGGCCCAGCGGGTGGCACTCGCCCGCGCCCTCGCCGTACGCCCCCGGCTGCTCCTGCTGGACGAGCCGCTGGCCGCCCTGGACGCCCGCACCCGGCTCGACGTACGGGCCCAACTTCGGCGCCACCTCGCCGAGTTCGAGGCGGTGGCGGTGCTGGTGACGCACGACCCGCTGGACGCGATGGTGCTGGCCGACCGGCTGGTGGTGATCGAGGACGGGCAGGAGGTGCAGTCCGGCAGCCCGGCGGAGGTCGCCCGGCGCCCGCGCACCGACTACATCGCCCGGCTGGTCGGGCTGAACCTCTACCAGGGGCGGGCCGACGGCAGCCGGGTCACGCTCCCGGACGGCACGATCCTCGCCACCACCGAGGAACTGGACGGTCCGGCCTTCGTCGCCTTCCCGCCCTCCGCTGTGACGCTGTACCGGGAGCGCCCGCTGACCAGCGCGCGCAACCTGTGGCAGGCCGAGGTCACCGGGCTGGACCTGCACGGCGACCAGGTCCGCGCCGAACTCGCCGGCGAGCTGCCGATGGCCGCCGACCTCACCCCGGCCGCCGTCGCGGAGCTGGAGCTGGCTCCGGGCGTCCCGGTCTGGGCCTCGGTCAAGGCCGCCCAGACCCACGCCTACCCGGCCTGACGGCCCCGCCCGTCCCTGACCCGGCCGGCCGTCCCCTGACCCGCCTGCCCCTTGACCCGGCCGTCCGCTGATCCGGCCACCACTTGACCCGCCCGTCCCCTGACCTGGCCTCCCCACGACAAGGGCACCCCGGAAGGCCTCCCGGTGCCCGGCCGGGCGCCGGTCACTCCGCCGGCTCGACGAACCCCGACTCGTACGCCGCGATCACCGCCTGGGTGCGGTCCCGTGCGCCCAGCTTCGCCAACACGCTGCTGACGTGCGTCTTCACCGTCTGCACGCCGACGAACAGCTGCTCGGCGATCTCCCCGTTGCTGAGGCCGCGCGCGACCAGCCGCAGCACCTCCGCCTCGCGCTCGGTCAGTGCCGCCCGCTCCATCGCCGCCCGGGCACCCGGGTTGCCGTGCCCGGCGGCCAGCCGGCGGATCGCGGCCGGGAACAGCAGCGACTCACCCGCCGCCACCAGCCGTACCGCCTGCGCGATCTCGGCCGGACGGGTGCGCTTGAGCAGGAAGCCGTCGGCGCCCGCGCGCAGCGCCTGGTACACGTAGTCGTCGTTCTCGAAGGTGGTCACGACCAGGATCCGCGGCGGGCGCTCCCCCGGTGCGCCGGGGCGCAGCAGTTCGCGGGTGGCCGCCAGGCCGTCCAGCACCGGCATCCGGACGTCCATCAGCACCACCTGCGGACGCAGCGCGCGGGCCAGGGCGACCGCTTCCGCGCCGTCGGCCGCCTCGCCGACCACCCGCAGGTCCCCCTGCGCCTCCAGAACGGCTCGCAGACCGGCCCGGATCAGCTCCTCGTCGTCGGCGAGGAGGATGTCCGTCATCCCGGCGGTGGCTGCGGCCGGACCTTCCCTCACAAGATCGTTCGTCACGTGCCCAAGCGTAGGGGCAGCCGGACGGTCAGGACCCACTGCCCGCTCCCGTCCTCCGACGTCCCCGCCGTCGCCTCCCCACCGAGCAGGGTGGCGCGCTCGCGGATGCCGCGCAATCCCTTGCCGCCCTTGCGCGTTGCGCCTCTGCCCGCCCCACCGACGGAGGCCCGCGCCGTCCCGTCCGCCGAACGTCCCACGCCGGGCAGCCGGTTGGCGCAGCTCAGCTCCAACAGACCGTCGCGGACGGCGATCCGGATGTCGACCGGTTCGCCGGGGGCGTACTTGAGCGCGTTGGTGACGCCCTCCTGGACGATCCGGTACGACTCCCGGGAGAGCACCCCCGGCAGTGTGCCGGGCGGCACCTCGACCCGCGCGTCCACCGGACTGCCGGCCGCCCGGGCGGTGTCGAACAGTGCGGGCAGCTGGTCGATCCCGGGCTGCTCGGTGGCCACCCCGTTCGCCCCGGCCGGGGTCTCGCGCAGCAGGACGAGGGTGCGTTCGAGGTCGTCCATGGCCCGCCGGCCGGTCTCCTCGATGACTTCGAGCGCCTTGGCGACGAAGGCCGGATCCCCGACCTCCCGCGCGGCTCCCGCTTGGAGGACCGTCACCGTCAGGGCGTGGCCGATCGAGTCGTGCAGCTCGCGGGCCAGCCGGTTGCGCTCCAGCAGGCGTTCGGCCCGCAGCTCCGCCTCGGCCAGCCGCTCGGCCGGGGACGGCCCCAGCAGCCTTACGGCCATGGCGAGTTGGAGGCGGCCCGCGTACACCAGGAACCAGCCGGAGCCGAGCGCCATCAGCGGGGAGAGCGGGAGGTACCAGAGCGCCCGCGGACCGGTCAGCCCCTGGTAGCCGGCGGTGAGCGCGAAGACCAGCGCGAAGCCGACCGCCGAACCGAGCGCGACCCGGCCGATCACCCAGCCGGCCGTGCGCCTCCGGTCGGCCCAGGTGCGGGAGGGCTCGGTGGCGATGTCCTCCTCACGGTCGGGCACCAGCAGCAGACGGGCCTGCACGCCTTCGGCTCGCCGTGCCGCCGGGATGAGCGCGGCGAGTGCGAGCAGCACGGTGTCCAGCGCGATGCTCTTCATCAGGATCTCGCCGAGGCCCTTGTCCCCCGTCCCCGGATAGACCATCAGCACGATGCCCGCGAAGATCCATCCGACCAGCAGGTGCAGCAGTCGTGCGTAGGTGGCGCCGGCCGTCAACGGCGCGACGATCCCGGGAGCCCTGCTTCCCGGCGCGGCGGTTCCGGACACCGCGCTCTTCAGCGCTGCGATCGTGGGCATCGGGCCATCCTGCCAGGCCGCCCCCGTCTTCCGGCTCCCGCGCCGGTCCGCCCACGGCCTCCCTCCCAGGAGGGAGAGGGCTCCCCGCGCCGGCGGGATCCGCCGCACCGGCCCGCTCCGGTCGAATGGAGCCACCGCCGGGGCCCACCACAGCCGGCACCGGCGGAGACCAACGACGACGGGAACGAAGGGAGCGGGCCGTGATCGAGATCCGGGGCCTGACCAAGGAGTACGACGGCCGGCGCGTCGTCGACGACCTGACGTTCGGGGTCCGGCCCGGCGTGGTGACCGGCTTCCTCGGCCCGAACGGCGCCGGCAAGAGCACCACCATGCGCCTTGCCCTCGGCCTCGACCGGCCGACCGCCGGACACGCCCTGATCGGTGGCCGACCGTACGTCGAACTCCCCGATCCGCTGCGGACGGTCGGAGCACTGCTGGACGCCCAGGCCCTGCACGGCGGCCGGACCGCGCACGGCCACCTGCGCTGGCTCGCCGCGAGCAACGGGCTGCCGGCCCGCCGGGTCGACGAAGTGCTCGGCCAGGTCGGTCTGGCCGACGCCGCCGGGCGGCGGGTCCGGGGCTTCTCCCTCGGCATGCGCCAGCGCCTGGGAGTCGCCGCCGCACTGCTCGGCGACCCGCCGGTGCTGCTGCTCGACGAACCGGTGAACGGTCTGGACCCGGAAGGCATCCGCTGGATCCGCACCCTGCTGCGCGACCTGGCCGCGGAGGGCAGGGCGGTGCTGGTCTCCTCTCACCTGATGACCGAAATGGCCCTCACCGCCGACCACTTGGTGGTGATCGGGCGCGGAAGGCTGCTCGCCGACGCCACCACCTCCGAGTTCATCGACCGTCACGGCCGCACCAGGATCAGGGTCCGCGCCGTCGCCCCGGCCAAGCTCGCCGCCCTGCTCGGCGACACCGGCCACGGCCTCGACGCCACCGAAGTCGGCGACGGCGCCTGGGAGGTGAGCGGCGCCGAACCCGAGCGGATCGCCGCGCTCGCCGCCGCCAACGGCGTGGTGCTGTACGAGATCGCCGTGCAACAGGACTCCCTGGAGGAGGCGTTCATGCGGATGACCGCCGACAGCGTCGAGTACCGGGCGGAGGCCGCCCCGTGAACGCGCCGCCCACTGCCGCGCCGCTCTCCCCGAGCCCGGCCCGCAACGCCCTGCGCGCCGAGGGGATCAAGCTCACCACGCTCCGCTCGCTCTGGATCACCCCGCTGCTCGCCCTGGCGCTCACCGCCGGCGCCACCACCGCCATCGGTGCCTCCCTCGGCGGCAAGGACCACAGCATCACCGACGACCCCGGTGCCGGGATCTTCTACGGACTCAACTTCGGCCAGGCGGCGCTGATCTGCTTCGGCATCCTGCTGATCGGCCAGGAGCTCAACACCCGCATGCTGGACATTTCGCTCACCGCCGTCCCGCGACGCGGCCGGCTCTACGGCGCCAAGCTGACGCTCGGCGCGCTGGTCGGGCTGGCGGTCGGCACCGTCGGCACGGCGGGCGCCTTCGCCGGGTACGCCGCCACCGTCCCCGCCGACTGGGACGGGCCCGCCTTCGTCCGCGCGGCCGTCGCCGGAGTGCTCTACCAGACGCTGCTGGTGGTGTTCTGCCTCGGGACAACCGCCCTGCTGGGCAACCTCACCGCCGCCATGGGCCTGCTGGTCCCGTCCCTCTTCCTGCTCTCCCCGCTGCTCGGCGGCGTGCCCGGGGTGCACCGGGTGGTCCAGTTCCTGCCCGACCGGGCCGGACAGTACGCGCTGCGGTACACGGACGACCCGCAGGTGGCCTACGGCCACTGGACCGGGCTGCTGATCATGGCGCTCTGGACCACCCTGGCGGTCTTGGGCGGCCTGCGCGCCCTGCGACGTACCAAGTGACCACGGGTGAAAGGAAGTCGAGGACGGACATGAGCACGATGGCCGACGCCCTGCGCGCCGAACGGGTCAAGTTCACCACCCTGCCGTCACAGTGGGCGGCCCCGCTGGTCGCCCTGGCGCTGACCGTCGGCATCACGGCGGCCGTCAGCGTCGCCTACGGGGCGAAGGACCACACCCCCGGCGAGGACCCGGCCGGCGGGATCTTCTACGGGCTGCTGTTCGGTCACGTCGCGGTGGCCTGCCTCGGCATCCTGCTGATGGGGCAGGAGTTCAACACCCGCATGATCGGCACCTCCCTCACCGCCGTGCCACGGCGCGGCCGGCTGTACGGTGCCAAGCTCGCGCTGGGCGCCGGGCTGGGGCTGCTGCTCGGGCTGGCCTCGACGGCGGGTTCGTTCCTGGCCGTCGGCACGACCGTGGGCCTGGACCTCTCCACTCCTGGCCTGGCCCGCGGCTTCCTGGCCGGTGTGCTGTACCACCCGATGATGGTGCTGCTCTGCCTCGGACTGACCGCGGTGCTGGGCAGCTTCAGCGCCGCGCTCGGCCTGCTGACACCGATGGTGTTCCTGGGGACCACCTGGCTGGCCGCCATCCCGGGCGTCCGCGAACTCGGCCAGTTCCTGCCCGACCGGGCCGGCCTGTACGCGACACGGACCCAGACGGAAGCGGGCATCCACTACGGCCACTGGACCGGGCTGCTGATCATGGCGGCCTGGACCACCCTGGCGGTCCTGGGCGGCCTGCGGGCGATCCGGCGGTACGAGCACAGCTGACGGCCGACGGGGTGCGGCCGACGGGTGTCAGCGAACAGATGACAGATTTCGAAATCTGTCATCTGTTCGCTGACATCTGTCCGCTGTTACCTGTTCGCTGTTACCTGTTCGCTGTTACCTGTTCGCTGTCATCCGTTCTCCGTCACCCGTTGCCCGTCGGCCACCCGTCAGCCGGCCGTCACCGCAGCGCCGGGTGCTCCGCGATCACCGTGCAACTGCCGGGCGCGATCTCGGTGAAGCCCGCGTCCTGGACCACCGGCAGCCCGCTGCGGACGAGCTCCTCCCACGCCTCCGGGGCGGCCGTCCGGACCGCGAGCGCGAAGCCGGCCTCGGCCCACTCCTTGCGCTGCGCCTCGTCCAGCCGCCACCAGGCGAGCTGGGCGGCGTGCCCGGTCTGCGCCATCGTCTTGCCCGCGCTCATCTCCAGCTCCGGGTTGAGCCACAACACCGGCAGCCCCGGCTCGGGCGCGTCGACCTCGGCCGTCTCCTCCAGGTCCGTCCCGGACACCTGGAGCTTGGCGAGGTCCTTCGGCCAGCCGTCCAGCGGGATCGGCGGGAACACCCGCACCTCCGCCTCCCGTCCGCGCACCGTGACGCCCGGCAGCTCGCCCGCCCGGCGCCACTCCCCGCCCCTGGCCCGGCGGACCACCTTGCGGATCCGGGCGTCCTCCCAGGCCGCGACCCGCTCCGTCCACTCGCCGTCCGCCTCGGTCACCCTCGGGTCGGCCAGCAGGGTGAGCACCGCGCGGGCCGAAGTCTCCAGCGCGTCCGTCCGGCCCGGCGGAGTGGCCCGCTCCAGCCGGACGACCAGCGGCAGCACGTACTGCGGCAGGGCGTCGCGACCCTCGGGCTCCGAGGCGTCGCCGGGGTCGGCCACAGCGGCGGGGGTCACGGAAGCGGAGGTCGGCGTAGCGGAGGTCGGCGTAGCGGAGGTCGGGGCAGCGGAAGGAGAAGTCACCCGTCCAGCATGCCAGCCCCGTCCCGGCCGACTCGGCCCGCCCCGTTCACCTCGGCGGGCACACCGGCGTTCCGCCCGAGGCCCCGCCCCGGCGTTCACCGCGGCAGCTGCCGGGCCGCCCGCCGCCCGGCCCGGACGACAACCGCGAAGCCGGGCCGGTGCGGCTGCCGCAGCCGGTCAACGGCCGCCGCAACGGGTCAGCGCCGGTAGCCGCGCTGCGGGTCCCGTTCCTCCGCGTCCTCGTACATCAGGAACCAGCCCTCCGGGTGGGTCGCCGCCAGCAGCACCTCCGTACGCTGCTCCGCCGCCAGCTCCGGATCCCCGTCGTCCGGCCCGTAGACCCCGAACAGCTCGTCGTGGCAGCCGTCCCAGTCGTAGTCGTAGAGGTCGGCCGGGAGGTCGCCCATCATGTCCGCCACCGACTCGGGCTGCGCACCGAGCAGTGCCCGGGCGTCCACCAGGGCCATCCGCAGCGCGATCTCCTCGGCCAGGCAGCGCGGCAGCGGCCACTCGCCGAGCGCGAGGTCGTCGGCGAGGTCGTCGAAGGCCCTGGCCATCGCGCGGCGCCAGTTCCGGTGCATCCGCCAGGTGCGCTCGGGCAGCCGGGCGAAGACCGTCCAGTCCGTGTCGTCGCCGTCGGCGACCGCCTCGTCCCCGTGCTCGTCGAAGTCGTCGTAGGCGGCGTCGGCCAGGCCGATCAGCTGGGTGTGGAGCAGGCAGGCGGTGCGCGGGGTGAGCGTCCAGTCCGCGCCCGCACCGCCTTCCTCCTCGTCGCCCTCCAGCGGGAACAGTTCGGCGAAGTCCGGTGAGAAGTCCTCGGTGACGCTGATCTCCAGCGTTCCGCCGACCGCCTCGACGCCGGGGATGGCGGCCAGCAGCCGGTCCGGATGCAGCAGCGCGCCGAGCGCCGCGTTCGCGTCCTCGGCGACCTCGCGCAGCAGTTCACGGCGTTGGCCGGCCGTGTCGATGCCGTGGAAGTCCAGTTCCTCGACGACCCTGATCGCGGCCGCGCGCAGGGCCGGCCAGTCGGTGATCCGCAGGCCCAGCACCACCGTCGCCTCGATCTCCTGCGCACCGGATTCCTCCGCCGCGCCCGGCCCCTGTGGATGATCGCTTCGCTCGCCCATGGGGCTAACGGTACGGCTTTTCGGTCCCCCGATCACCGGTCCGGACCAGCTTCCGGAAGCCTTCTCGGCCACTGCCCGGCCCTGCCTCGGTCACTCGGACGCAGGAACTTGGCAGGATGGGCCCCATGGCTGACATCAACGAGTACGGCGGCGGGCAGGGCCCGAACGCCGACGTCCTGGTCGTGACCACCAACGACATCCCCGGTTTCCGGGTCGACCACGTGATCGGCGAGGTCTTCGGGCTGACCGTCCGCAGCCGCCACATCGGCAGCCAGATCGGTGCCGGTCTGAAGTCGCTGATCGGCGGCGAGCTGCGCGGTCTGACGAAGACCCTGGTCGAGAGCCGCAACGAGGCGATGCAGCGGCTGGTCGAGCAGGCCAAGGCGCGCGGTGGCAACGCTGTCCTGATGATGCGGTTCGACGTCACGGAGGCGGCCGACGTCGGCACCGAGGTCTGCGCCTACGGCACCGCCGCGGTGATCTCCCCGCTGACCTGACGCACCCCCGTTCACGGCCCCGGTCTCACGCGTCCCGTTCACGCCCACCGGCGGGGCACACCGACGGGTCGCACCGGCGGACATGCCGACCGGACACCGGCGGGAACAGCCGCCGAACCCCCGATGTTTCACGGGCGTGACTGTTTACGGTGCAACGAACAGCGTTCCCCAGCGCGTGGACGTCCTGGTGGTGGGCGCCGGACAGGCAGGTCTGTCCGCTGCCTATCACCTGCGCCGCCGCGGCTTCGCCCCTCACCGGGCGGGGGCCGACGGCGGCTTCGTCGTCCTCGACGCCGACGCCGCACCCGGCGGCGCCTGGGCGCACCGCTCACCGTCCCTGCGGATGGCCACCGTGCACGGCGTCCACGACCTCCCGGACGCCGAATTCCCGCCGCCGGCCCCCGAGGCCCCCGCGCGCGAGGTGGTTCCGAGGTACTTCGCGGCGTACGAGGCCCAGCACGCGCTCCCGGTCGTACGCCCGGTCACAGTGCGCGCCGTACGCGCCGAGAACGAGCGCCCGGACTCCCGGCTGCTGGTCGAGACCGACCGCGGCACCTGGTCCACCCGCGCGCTGATCAACGCCACCGGCACCTGGACCCGCCCTTTCCTCCCGCACTACCCGGGCCGCTTCGCCGGCCGGCAGCTGCACTACGCCGAGTACCGCGGCCCCGAGGAGTTCACGGGCAAGCGGGTGCTGGTGGTGGGCGGCGGCGCCTCGGCGATCCAGGTGCTCTCGGAGGTGGCGGCGGTCGGCGAGACGGTCTGGGTCACCCGCTCCGCACCCGTCTACCACGACGGCCCGTTCACCCCCGAGTACGGGCGTGCGGTGGTCGCGAAGGTCGAGGAGCGGGTCCGGCAGGGGCTGCCGGTGCGCAGCGTGGTGAGCGTGACCGGGCTCGGCCCTTCCGTCGCCTACCGGCGCGCCGAGGAGCTGGGCGCGCTGCACCGCCGGCCGATGTTCGACCGCCTGACCGAGCACGGGGTCGCCTGGGGCGAGGAGGAACTGGCGGTGGACGCGATCGTCTGGGCGACCGGCTTCCGGCCCGAGGTCGGGCACCTCGCCCCGCTCGGGCTGCGCTCCCCCGGCGGCGGCATCGCGCTCACCGGCACCCGGGCCACCGCCGACCCGCGCGTCCACCTGGTCGGCTACGGCCCGTCGGCCAGCACCGTCGGCGCCAACCGGGCCGGGCGCGCGGCCGTCAACGACCTGGTCAGGCTGCTCGGAGATCCTGTGCTCGGGAAGCCGGCGCCCGGGAAACCGGAACTCAGCGAGCCGACGCTCGGTGAGCAGGCCCCCGGTGAGCCGGAACTCGGTGAGCCGGCGATGGCGCCCGCCGCCGTCTGAGGCTCAGCGGTCGTAGTCGACGGTCACCCGGTCGGTGAGCGGGCGGGCCTGGCAGGTGAGGACGTAGCCGGCGGCCAGCTCCTTCTCCTCCAGCGCGAAGTTCCGGCGCATCTCCACCTCGCCCTCGGTGACCAGGGCGCGGCAGGTGCCGCAGACCCCGCCCTTGCAGGCGAACGGCAGATCGGGGCGGGAGCGCTGGGCGCCGTCCAGGATCGAGCGGTCGCGCGGGAGGCACAGGGTGCTGCCGCGGCCGTCGAGGACGACGGTGACCTCGCTCCGCGCGCCCGGCGCGCCGTCGGACGAGGTGTCCGTCCGGTCCCAGTCCTCGTCGCGCTCCGGGAGCGGCTCGTCCTCGGCGTGGAACAGCTCCTGGTGCACCCGCTCGCCGGGCACGCCCAGCTCGGTGAGCAGTTCCTTCGCCCCGACGACCATCCCGAACGGGCCGCACAGCCACCAGTGCCCGACGCTCCCGACGTCCACGAGTGCCGCCAGCAGCGCCCGCACCCGTTCGGGGTCGAGGCGGCCGCTGAGCAGTTCGGCGTCCCTGGTCTCCCGGGAGAGCACGTGGACCAGTTGGAAGCGGCCGAGGTAGCGGTCCTTCAGGTCGGCCAGCTCGTCCGCGAACATCACCGTGTCGCTGCGCCGGTTGCCGTAGAGCAGGGTGACGGTGGAGCTGCGGTCGGCGGCCAGCACGGAGGCGGCGATCGACAGCATCGGGGTGATGCCGGAGCCGGCCGCGAGCAGCACGTGGTCGGCCGGAACGCCGAGTTCGGGGGTGAACAGCCCGGACGGCGTCAGCACCTCCACCTCGTCGCCGGGCCGCGCCTCGCGCACCAGCCGGCGCGAGAACAGCCCGCCGGGCACCTCCCTGACGGCGATCCGCAGCGGTCCGCCGACCGGGGCGCAGATCGAGTAGGAGCGACGCTCGTCAGCGCCGTCCACCAGCTCGCGCAGGGTCAGGGTCTGCCCCGGGCGGAAGGCGTACTCCTCCGCCAGCCCGTCCGGCACCGCGAAGGTCACCGCGACGGCGTCCTCGCAGAGCCGCTCGACCCGGTCGATCCGCAGCCGGTGGAAGGCCGGGCGGCGGGCGGGGCGGATGCCGGGCGGCTGGGTGTCGGCGGCGGAAGCGGCGGGCATTCAGATCTCCTTGACGCGTTCGAAGGGCTCGCGGCAGGTCCGGCAGCGACAGAGCGCCTTGCAGGCGGTGGAACCGAAGCGGGACAGCTCCTCCGTGTCGGTGCCGCCGCAGTGCGGGCACGGTACGGGGGGCGCGACCGCGGTCGTGGCCGTGGCCGTGGCCGTGGCCGCCCTGCCGGGCGAAGTACCGGTCCCGGCTCCGGGCACCGCTCCGGGCACGGTTCCGGTGCGGGTCGGGCCGAGGAGGAGCGCGACCGGTCCGGTCACGGCGGCGGTCGCGCGCGGCGGGGCGATGCCCGCCGCGGCGAGCTTGCGGCGGCCCTCGGCGGTGATCAGGTCGGTGGACCACGGCGGGTCCAGCCGCAGCCGTACCCGGACGTCCGGGTATCCGGCCGCGCGCAGCCGGCGGTCCACGTCGGCGGCCATCTCGGCGACGGCGGGGCAGCCCGAGTAGGTCGGGGTCAGCCAGGCGGTCACCGTGCCGTGGGCGCCGTCCGCCTCCACCTCGGCCAGGACGCCCAGGTCGGCCAGCGTGAGCATGGGCAACTCCGGATCCGGGACGGCCGCGGCGACGGCCCAGGCCGACTCGCGGGTCATCCGGTCCACCGTGCCCGTTGCGCCCGCTGAGTCCATGGCGCGGTCGCCCGTCACCAGGTCGCTCCCGGGTGGGCGCGGGCCACCACCTGGAGCTCGGCGAGCAGCGGGCCGAGCGCCTCGGTGTGCACGCCGTCCCGGCCGGCCAGGCCGAGGACGGTGGCCAGCGGCGGCACGTCCGGCACCGTCAGCCCGGCCTCGGTGAGGACGGCCGTGAGCGAGCGCAGCACCGGTTCACGCACGGTCCCCGGGTCGACGCCCGCCCGCAGCTCCACCGGGTGCGCCGTGAACAGCTCCTCCAGCAGCGGCCAGACGGCGTCCAGCCCGGCCTGCATCCGCTCGGCGGAGTACGGCGTGCCGTCGCCGAGGCGCAGCGTCCAGGCGGTGGCGTACTCCCGGTGGTACGCCAGCTCCTTGACACCCCGGGCGGCGACCGCGGCCACGACCGGGTCGGGATGTGCGCTCAGCGCCTCGTACAGGGCGCCGCGCGCGGTGGCGAACAGCAGCAGCCGGGCGATCGAGCAGGCGAAGTCGCCGTTCGGCGTCTCGACCAGGCGGACGTTGCGGAAGTCCTGCTCCTCGCGCCAGTACGCCAGGTCGTCCTCGGTGCGGCCGGTGCCGTCCGCCTGGCCGGCCCGGGTGAGCAGCAGGCGGGCCTGGCCGAGCAGGTCGAGGCCCAGGTTGGCGAGCGCGACCTCCTCCTCCAGCTCGGGCGCGCGGGTGCACCACTCGATCAGCCGCTGGGCGAGGATCAGGGCGTCGTCGCCCAGCATCCGGCAGTAGGCGGCGAGGTCGGCACCGTCCAGACCGGCGGGCAGGGCGGTGTCCACGCCGAGCAGCGGGTCGGCGAAGCCCGTCCCGTACGCCCAGCGGCCCTCGCCCTCGGGGCCGGGGGTCGCCCCGGCGAGGCTGAGGTAGACGTGGTCGTCCCGGTCGGCGCCGGTGCCTGCGGTGCTGGTGCCCGCGGTGCCGGTGGACGTGGCGCTGGTGGACGTGGTGTGGTCGTGCACGGTGGCTCCCCCGTCAGATGTGCGGGACATCCTCGGGGATGTCGTAGAACGTCGGGTGGCGGTAGACCTTGTCGCCGCTGGGTTCGAAGAACGGGTCACGCTCGTCCGGGGTGGAGGCGGTGATCGCGTCCGAGCGGACCACCCAGAGGCTGACGCCCTCGTTGCGACGGGTGTACAGGTCACGGGCGGCGAGCAGGGCCATCCGGTCGTCGGCGGCGTGCAGCGATCCGACGTGGACGTGGTTCAGTCCGCGCCGGGGGCGCACGAACACCTCGTAGAGCGGCCAGCCGGCCTTGGACTCGGTCACTTTCCGTTCTCCTGTTCGGTGGCGGGCCGGGTGGCGGGCCGGGGATCGTGCCGGGCGTCCTGCCGTGCTTCCTGTTCGGCGGTGCGCTTGGCCGCGTAGGCGACGGCCGCCTCGCGCACCCAGGCACCGTCCTCGTGGGCGGCGCGGCGGCGTTCGATCCGCTGGGCGTTGCAGGGGCCCTGGCCCTGGATGACCCTGGTCAGCTCGGACCAGTCCGGATCGCCGAAGTCCCAGCCGGCGCGCTCCTCGTTCCAGTGCAGCTCGGGGTCCGGGAGGGTGACGCCCAGGTGCTCGGCCTGCGGGACGGTCATGTCGACGAAGCGCTGCCGCAGCTCGTCGTTGGTGTGCCGCTTGATCCGCCAGGCCATCGAGCGCGCGGTGTTCGGCGAGGCCGCGTCCGAGGGGCCGAACATCATCAGCGACGGCCACCACCAGCGGTCCACCGCGTCCTGGACCATCCGGCGCTGGCCCTCGGTACCGCGCATCAGCGTCATCAGGAGCTCGTAGCCCTGGCGCTGGTGGAAGGACTCCTCCTTGCAGATCCGCACCATCGCCCGGGCGTACGGGCCGTAGCTGCAACGGCAGAGCGGGACCTGGTTGCAGATCGCGGCACCGTCCACCAGCCAGCCGATCACGCCGACGTCGGCGAAGGTGAGGGTCGGGTAGTTGAAGATCGAGGAGTACTTCTGGCGGCCCGAGATCAGCTTCTCGGTCAGTTCGGCGCGGTCCACGCCGAGGGTCTCGGCCGCGGCGTAGAGGTAGAGGCCGTGACCGGCCTCGTCCTGGGCCTTGGCGAGCAGGATCGCCTTGCGGCGCAGGGACGGGGCCCGGGTCAGCCAGTTGCCCTCGGGTTGCATGCCGATGATCTCGGAGTGGGCGTGCTGCGCGATCTGGCGGATCAGGGTGGCCCGGTAGGCGTCGGGCATCCAGTCCCTGGGCTCGATCCGCTGCTCGGCGGCGACGACCGCCTCGAACCGTTCCTCCGGCGTCTGCACGGGGAGCGCCTCGGCCACCTCTGCTGTCACCACGGTCCCCTCTCGTGTCCTGCCCGGCGGTCGCATGGGCGCCGACCAACCGACTGACCGTTCGGTCGGTACCATTCTGCGCGGCGGGGTGGAGGGATGGCAAGGTGCGAAACAGATAACAGCTGACAGATTTCAGAATCTGTCAGCTGTTATCTGTCGGCTGCTATCTGTCGGCTGTCATCCGTTCGCTGTCATCTGTTCGCTGCCGCCGCCTGCGGTCGCCTGACTGCTGCTGCCTGTCAGCTGTCGCCCGCCGGCTGATTCCCGTCAGCCGTCAGCGGCTCCCCGCCTGCTCCCCGTCGGCTCACCCCTCCGCGCGGTCGCGCAGTCGCGGCAACGGCACCGCGAGCAGTGCCGCCAGCAGGGCGATCCGGGGAGCGATCTGGTCGAGCCGGATGTACTCATGCCGGGCGTGGGCCCCGGCACCCACCGCACCGAAGCCGTCCAGGGTCGGGAGTCCGCGCGAGCCCGGCAGGTTGGTGTCCCCCGCCCCGCCCGCCGGGGCACCGTCCAGTTGCTGCCCGAGCACCGCGGCGAGTGAGCGCACGTGCCGCAGCAGCGGGTTGCCGGTCCGCTCGGGCCAGGCCGGACGGCTGGACAGCACCTCCGTACGGACCCTGGCGCCCGGACGCAGCGCGGTGAGCCGGGCGAGGTTGTCGAGCGTACGGCGCTGTGCCTCGACGGTGGCGAACCGCAGGCCCAGCTCGGCCTCGGCCCGACCGGCGATCACGTTGGCACGCGAACCACCGCTGATCCGACCGGCGTTGAGTTCGGTGCCGGGCTGTCCGGCGAGGTCGCGCACCAGCACCAGCTGATCCACCAGCTCGTCGACCGCGGACACCCCGTCCTGGGCGTCATTGCCCGCGTGCGCCTCGCGGCCGGTCACGGTGAGCCGCACCCGGGTGCTGCCGCGCCGCGCCGTTTTCAACCGGCCGTCGGGGTGCGGCGGTTCGAGCCCGAGCACCGCTGCCGCGCCCCGCAGTTGGCGCTCGACCAGGAGCCGCCCGTCCGGGCTGCCCACCTCCTCGTCGGAGACCACGACCAGGCGGACGGTCCGGTGCGGACGCTCGCCCAGGTCCGCGAGCAGCGCCAACGCGCCCTCCAGGATGGCCAGTCCGCCCTTCATGTCGACCACGCCGGGGCCGGTGAGCCGACCGTCCTGCTCCGTCACCGGCCAGTCCGCGAGGGTGCCGACCGGCCAGACCGTGTCGTGATGCCCGACGATCAGCAGGTGCGGCAGGGACTCGTCCCGCCCTTCCCACTCCAGCACGAGGTGGTCCCCGGCCGGTCCGGGTTCGCGACGGGCGGTGGCGCCGGTGGCGCGGAAGCCGGCGGCCAACTCCTCGGCCAGGGCGTCGAGTCTGGGAGCGTCCCCGCTGGGCGACTCGATCCGCGCCAGGTCGGCACAACGGCGCCGGACCGCTCCGGCGAGGGTACGGGCGCGGGCACTGAGCGCCTGTGGCACACCGGGCAGCGCCGTGGTGACGGTGGCGGCCACCCCCGCGACGGTGGCCGCCGGGTCTGCCGCGGGCTTCGCGACAACGGCCTTCGCGACCGGCGTCTTCGCGGCCACGACTGTGGTGAGGGCGGGATTCGTGAGGGCGGACGTGAGAGCCGAGGTGGCGGCTGCGGTCCTGGCTCCAGCCGTTTTGGCTCCAGCCGCTTTGGTTGCGGTTGCCTTGGTTCCGGCAGCCGTGACTCCGGCGGCCTTGGTCCCGAGGGCCTTCGCGGCACCGGACTTGGCCGCGTTCACCTGAGCCGACGGACCCGGAGCCGCAGCGGCGGCTGCCGTGCCGCCGCCGGCGGTTGTGGTGGCCGTGGTGCCTGTGGCGGTTTTGGCGGTTGTGGTGGCCGGGGCGGCTTTGGCGGCTGCGGCGAGGGCTTCGCCGTCGGTGGCGGCCGGAACGGTGACCGGCGTCGGGGCGGGTTCCGTGGCGGCGCCCGGCACGGCGGGCGACCCGACGATCTGGGGACTCAACGCTCGCCTCCGCGGCCGCCGCCGGTATTCAGCGGCCGTACCGGCCGCCCGCTCCCGCCCGGGTACCAGGCCCGACCGGACCGCACCGGACGGCCGGGATGCCGGGCGGCCCACCGGATCGGCCTGTCTGGCCCAAGTACGGTGGAACGGTTGGGCGGCGTGCTTGGCATGTGCGTCCTCCTCGCTCGATCCGGGGCCCCGGTCCGCCCGGAGCCCCGTTGGACGGCGGTTTCCTGACGGCGGGCGCAGTGGCCGGACCGCCGCAGGGAAAGCCGAGATGTGAGCCTAGAAGAACCGTTCGGTTTCCTGCGAGGTGGCCCTGCTCCCAGCGTGCCGGTGCCGGGCCCCGCTGCGGGCACCCGCCCCCGCGATCGACGCGGGCGCTCGGCGCGCGGGCCTGGATCGGCGCGCGGGCGCGGTCGCCGGATCGCGCCCATCTCCACCATGGACCCGCCGCCCGAGTTCGGCAGCGCAAACGGCCAAGCCGCTGCATTTCCACGCCGGATGGGTGACAGCGACTCAGCACGCGGTACGAACCGGGGGCACGCGGCGGCTCAGGGAAGCCCGCTTCGGCACCCGCCATGACCCCACGGGAACGTCCAGGGAACGCCCGTGTGAACACCGGCCGATGCCGTGCCCTGATGTGCCCCGCCGAGCCCCGGCGTGCTTCGGCTGCCGCCCTCGGGCACGAACCCCCGTCCTCCGCCCGCCCTCAGCCGTCCCTCCTCAGCCGCCGTCGCCCACCAGCCCGGCGTCGCGCGCGAGCAGCGCCGCCTGCACCCGGTTGCCGACGCCGAGCCCGGTCAGGATCCGGCTGACGTGCGCCTTGACGGTGCCTTCGCGCATCCCGAGCGTTCCCGCGATCTCGGCGTTGGAGAGGCCGTCGGCGAGTTCACGCAGCACGTCGGTCTCCCTCGGGGTGAGCCCGGCGACCCGGTTGCGGGCGGCCACCGACCGGGGTGCCCCGACCCGGTGGTAGCGGTCGATCAGCCGCCGCGCGGCCGCCGGGTGCAGCATGCCCTGGCCGCCCGCGACGACGTGGACGGCCCGGGCGATCTCCGCCGGCGGGGTGTCCTTGAGCAGGAAGCCGTCCGCCCCGGCCGCGAGCGCCTGGTACACGTACTCGTCCAGGTCGAAGGTGGTGAGCGCGATGACCCGTGGGCCGTCCGGGAGTTCACGCAGCCGCCGGGTCGCGGCGATGCCGTCGAGCCGGGGCATCCGGATGTCCATCAGCGCGACGTCGATCCGGCGGCTCTCGGCGAGCTCAACGGCTTGCAGGCCGTCGGCGGCCTCCGCGACCACGGTGAGCGCCGGGTCCTGGGCCAGGAGATCGACGAGGCCGAGGCGCACCAGCGCGTCATCGTCGACCACCATCGTTCGGATCATGCGGCGTCCTCCGGGTGCTGCTTGGCTCCTGCTTCGGTTCCTGCTGTGATGCCCGCGGTGATGCCCGCTGCGGCTGCTTCGGCGGCTCCCGCTGCTCGCTCCGCTTCGGCCGCTCCGTCTGTCGCACCCCTTGCGCCCCTCGCACCCCTTCCTGCGACTGCCGTGCTCCTCGCTTCCCTTGCTCAGGCTTCCGCATGACCCGCCCCGGCCGCTGGGCCGGGCCGTCGCCACGGGCCGGGTCCGAGTCCGGCACCGCCGGCGGCGGACGGTCCGGCGTGGGCAACCGGGCGGAAAGTCGGAAACCGCCGCCGCCGTCCGGACCCGCGTCGAGGTGGCCGCCGAGGGCCTCGACCCGTTCGGCCAGCCCCACCAGTCCGTACCCGCCGCCGGTGCCCGGGTCGTCCGGCAGCGCCTGGCCCGGACCGTTTCCGACCTCGACCGTCGTCGCCGGCGCCCCGTAGCCGACCCGGACCGTGACGGGCGCGGCATGGGCGTACTTGCGCGCGTTGGTCAGCGCCTCCTGGACCAGCCGGTGCACGGCCAGCCGGTGAGTGGTCGGTACGGCCTCCGGGTCTCCGGAGAGGACGAGTTCGACCTGCTGCCCGGCCTGGGTGGCCTCGCCGACGAGTTCGGTGAGGTCACGCAGGGCGGGCGCCGGGACGAGGGCGTCCCCGGCGGGTACGGACGGCTCGTCCCCCGTGGCCGGCCGGACCGGCGGGTCGGCCCGCAGGGCCCCCAGGACGTCGCGCAGGTCGTCGAGCGAGCGGGCGGCGGTGGTGCGCAGCAGTTCGAGGCGATGGGTGAGCCGGGCCTGGTCGGCGGCGACGGTACCGGCCCTGGCCTGGTCACGCAGCACCCCGGCGTGCAGCACCAGGAGGCTGAGTCGGTGGGCCAGGACGTCGTGCATCTCCCTTGCGATCCGGGCCCGTTCGGCGGATCGTGCCTGTTCGGCGCGCAGCTCGCGCTCGCGGCGCAGCGCGTCGACCTGCTCGTGCAGGGTGCGGATCAGCACGCGTCTGCCGTGTAGCCACAGACCGACCGCCAGAATGGCGGCCTGGAGCAGGAGTTGGGACCCGGTGGTACCGGCCCAGCCGACCAGCGAGTCCGAGCCCGTCGCCCTGGCCACCGCGATGACCGCGCCGCCCGCCATCGCCGGGCCGGTCCGGCCGAGGTAGGCGAGGTAGAACACGCTGAACAGGCCGGGGAACGCCCGGTTGAAGAGCCCGCCGGTCAGCACCGGCAGCACGGCCGCGGCCACCGGGTGGCGGCGCACGAAGAACAGCGAGAGCGAGGCGAGGGCGGCCACGACCGTACGCGGCAGGCGCAGCGGACCGTCGGTGGTCATCCACTGGGCGAGCGCCTCCTCGGTGGTGAGGGCGAGCAGGCCCAGCAGCAGCAAGGTGTCCGTCCGGGCCCGGTGGTCCGGCCCGTACCAGCCGAGCAGACTCCTGCGCATGGCACTCCTCCTCTCCGCGTTCCGAAAGCCTTCCGGCCATGCCGGGCGTTCCGTGCGTGCCGGGCCGTCCGAGCCGTCCGGACGCCCGTCGTTCATTCCTTCGGGCTCGATGCTAGGGGCGTTCGGCCGCCGGACGCCTCTGTCTTCCGGGTAACCGCACCCTCGACTTTCGTCGGGGGTCAGCGTCGCTGACCGGCCGATTCGCGGCGGATCCGCCCTGCCTAGCGTCGACGATATGACGAACGGACAGCTCGACGACCACCCCGACCACCCCGACTACCCTGCACCCCGGAACAGTTCGCCCGCCGGTGGGGACCACCTGCTGTTCCTCGCCGAGGCCCTGCGCACGTTCCACGACACCGGCGCGCTGGCCCCGAGCGGCCCGGAGCTGGTGAACGCGCTGGTGGTGCCGGTCACCAGCCGCCCGAACCGTCCGATCTCGGTGCTGGAGGTCGGCGCCGGAACGGGCGTGGTGACCCGCCGGCTGGCCCAGGTGCTGCGTCCGGGCGACCGGTTGCACGTCGTCGAGGCGAACGCGCGGTTCGCCGACCGCCTTCGGGAGGACCCGGTGCTCGCCGCCCGCCGGCCGGGGATCGGGCTGCGGCTGTCGGCCTGCCGGATCGAGGAGCTGCCGGAGTGCCGCCCGTCGGCGCCGGAGGGGGCCCGGCCGGAAGG
This sequence comes from Kitasatospora sp. NPDC091335, assembly GCF_044757205.1. NCBI lineage: Bacteria > Bacillati > Actinomycetota > Actinomycetes > Kitasatosporales > Streptomycetaceae > Kitasatospora > Kitasatospora sp. NPDC091335. Next base: position 40,478 of record NZ_JBIVUM010000006.1, read on the forward strand.
CCGCGCGGAGCGCTACGACGTGATCGTGTCCGGGTTGCCGTTCACCAACTTCGAACCCGCGCAGGTCCGCGACATCCTCGACCGCTATCTGCGACTGCTGATGCCCGGCGGCGAGCTGACGTACTTCGGGTACCTCGGTACGACGACGGCGCGCACCCTCTTCTCGGGCCCCCGTCGGGGCGCCCGCCACCGCGCGGTGGTGCGGCTGCTGCGGCGGTTCGAGACGACGTACGGCCTGGGCGAGCGCACGGTGTGGCGCAACCTGCCGCCCGCCCGCGCCTACTTGCTGCGCGCGCCGGGCGGGCGCGAGGACTGGGCGCCGGGTGGCGGCCCGGCCGTCGAGCCGACGGGCGCGACGGACACGAAGGCCACGACGGCCACGACGGCCACGACGAGGGCGCCGGACACCACGGAGACGGGCAAGACGCCCGAGACCAGCGAGACGAGCGAGGCGACGGACACGAAGGCCACGACGGCCGGACCTGCGGGCGGGGCGCTCCCGGCCGCCCGATGATGGACCGGGGCCGGGCCCGGCTCCGACATCTCCGGCAGCGAGGAGCCGCGATGACCCTCTCGGTACGTGACGTGGAAGCCCGGAACCGCTTCGAGGCCTGGGAGGACGGCGAACCGGCGGGCTTCGCCGAGTACCTCCGCAGCGACCGACTGGTGGTCTACCCGCACACCGTGGTCGAGCCCGCCTTCGAAGGCCGGGGCATCGGCAGCGCGCTGGCCCGCGCCGCGCTGGACGACGCCCGTGCCCGAGGCCTGTCCGTACTGGCCACCTGCCCCTTCATCAAGGGCTGGATGCTCCGCCACCCCGAGTACACCGACCTCGCGTACGAGAACCGCAGCCGCGTCGCCGACTGACGGCCCGGCGCCGGGAGCCGAGCCCCGACAGGAGAGGAGTTCGTCCGAACAAGTGACAAATAACAATCGACAGATTTCAACTTTCAGATAACAGACGACAGCGAACAGATTTTGAAATCTGTTCGCTGTCGTGCCATAGTGAGACCCGGGCCACCCTCACCTCGCCTCAGGCACCGCACCTGCCAACCGCCGTACCCGCGGGCGCCACCGCCGGTGACCGGTGCGCTGCCGCACCAACGGCCCACCTCGACGGCGAGCACCGACCCGGCGCCGCCACACGACCCGCCCGCACGGCCCCAGGAACGGATCTCCCGTGACCACGGACAGCACACTCACCGCCGAGCAGATCCTGATCGCGGCGGAGGACGTCCTCCGGCGGTTCGGCCCGGCCAAGGCCACCGTCGTGGACGTCGCCCGCACCCTCGGCGTCAGCCACAGCAGCGTCTACCGCCACTTCCCGAGCAAGGCCGCACTGCGCGAGGCGGTCACCCAGCGCTGGCTCGACCAGGCGCACCACGAGCTGGCGACCATCTCCAACGAGGGCGGGCCGGCCTCCGGGCGGCTGCACCGCTGGCTGACCACGCTGTTCACGGCGAAGCGGAAGAAGGCACTGGACGACCCAGAGCTGTTCGCCACCTACATGGTGCTGGTCGAGGAGAACAGCGGCCTGGTGGACGCCCACGTCGACACCCTGGTCGGCCAGATCGCGCAGATCTTCGAGGAGGGCACGGAGGAGGGGGAGTTCAAGCTCGCCCACATCCGGAACACCGCCCGCGCCGTCTTCGACGCCACCGGCCCCTTCCACGACCCGGCCTACGCGTCCACCTGGTCCGCCCCCGGCGTCGACGACCGATTCGAGGCCGTCTGGAAGCTCGTCCTCGGCGGCCTGAGGGCGAAGTGACGGACCGTCGGCGAGCGGAGCGTCGACGAGCGGGAAACCCACTCGCCGACGCCTCGCCCGTCCGGCAGACTGCCGCGCACAGTCGATCTCACCTGGAGGATGACATGCGTGCGGCCGGACCGGTCCTGGACAGTCTGGAGGGGCTCGCCCTCGGCGATGCCTTCGGCGACCGGTGGTTCTCGGTCCCGGTGGACGAGGCGCCCGCCGCGCTGGCCGCCCGCCTGGTCCGGCCCGCGCCCTGGCACTGGACCGACGACACCGCGATGGCACTCGTGCTGGTCCGCCACCTGATCGATGCGGGCGAGGTCCGACCGGACGTGCTCGCCGGGGAGTTCGCCGCCGAGTACACCCGCGAGTACGGGCGCAAGTACGGCCCTTCGATGCACCGGGTGCTGCGCGGGATCGGCGCCGGCGGGGACTGGCGCGCCATCACCGCGGGCCAGTTCGAGGGCCAGGGTTCGTACGGGAACGGCGCCGCGATGCGGGTGGCCCCGCTGGGGGCCTGGTTCGCCGATGACCTCGACGCGGTGGCCCGGCAGGCCGAACTCCAGGCGCTCACCACGCACTTCCACCCGGAGGCGGTCGCCGGCGCGGTGGCGGTCGCGCTCGCGGCGGCGCTGGCCGTCCGGAGCCGGGGCGGGGACCCGCCCGGCCGGGCCGAGTTGCTGGCCGAGGTCGCCGGACGGCTGCCGGACAGCGATGTCCGCTCCGGACTGCGGATCGCCGCCCGACTGCCCGGCCACACCAGTGACCGGCAGGCCGCCAACGTGCTCGGTTCGGGGGCGCTGATCTCCGCCCCGGACACCGTGCCGTTCGCTCTCTGGTCCGCGGCCGGTCACCTGCACTCGCTGCCCGAAGCCATCTGGCACACCCTGGAGGGCTGGGGCGACATGGACACCACCTGCGCCATCGCCGCAGGCGTGGTCGCCGCCCGGACCGGGCTCGCCCGGGTACCGCCCGAGTGGATCGCCGCGCGCGAGGAACTCCCGGACCGGGTCGCCGAGGTGTCGTAGGCCACCAGCTGCCGGCGCCGGTGGCGGTGCCGGCGGCCGCCCGGGGCCGTCCCGGTGAGCCGGGCGGTCAGCGCCGGAAGACGAAGCGGAGCACCCGGTAGGCGAACACCAGGACCAGCGCGCCGCCGATGGCCGACACCCAGGTCGTGACGTCGAGGAAGCTCACCTTCACCGTCCCGTGCATCCAGTGCGAGACGATCCAGGTGCCGATGTAGGAGCCGGTGATGCCGATCAGTGTGCTGCTGATCAGACCGCGCTCACCCCTCGACATCGCCATCCTGGCCAGGGTGCCCGACACCAGGCCCAGCACGATCCACGCCATCCAGCTCATCTGCCGCCCCTTGCGTCATGGGTGTGACGACCCCGTCCGGCCCCCAGGTCCGACCGGAAGGACGTACGAGGACCTCGCATCGTTCCGATGCCCGGAAGGAGCGGCGCCAACCGGCCAACCGGCCCCGCCGCTCCGGGCGGCGGAGACCCGTCGGCGGACGCGGGCGAACGCGGGCGTCCCCGGACGAGCGCAGACGGACGTGGCGGTCAGCGGCGCGAGTTGCCGAACAGCAACCGGTAGACGATCAGCAGCACCAGGGCGCCGCCGATCGCCGACACCCAGGTCGCCAGGTCGAAGAAGTGCCCGGTGACCGAGCGGTGCATGAAGTGCGACGCGATCCAGCCGCCGACGAAGGACCCGGCGATACCGATCAACGTGGTCACGATCAGGCCGCCCGGGTCCTTCCCCGGCAGCAGCAGCTTGGCCAGCGCACCCGACAGCAGGCCCAGCACGATCCAAGCGACGATGCCCATCCGTCATCCCCTCCAGTCCACGGCACGACGGGCCCCGTCCCGTCCGCTCCGCCCACAAGGACGCCACCCCGGGCGAACCCGGTTCCGTCACCCGCGCAACGGCGTTCGAATCCGGACGCCGCGACAGCCCGCCCACGCGTGGTGTCCTTCCCACGGACCGTACGCGCCGAAATACTGCGGCCATGCGCATCCTGATCGCCACCGCCGGCTCCCGGGGCGACGTGGCCCCCTTCACCGGGCTCGGCCTCCGTCTGCGGGCGGCCGGTCATCAGGTGGCCGTCGCCACCCACGACACCTTCGCGGAACCGGTGCGGGCCGCCGGACTGGAGTTCCGCCCCCTGCCGGTCGACCCGCGCGCCGAACTCGCCTCCGCCGAGGGGCGACGCCTGCTGCGGGCCGGCGCCGGACCGGGCGCCGTCCTGCAACTCCTCCGCCTCGGCCGGCGGTTCATGCCCGCGCTCGGCGACGGCATCGCCGACGCCACCGCGCTCGGCGCCGACCTGCTGCTGACCACCAGCACCACCAGCGCGCTCGGTCAGGTCGCCGCCGAGGCGGCGGGCATCCCCAGCATCGGGCTCTACCTCCAACCGCTCGCGCCCACCCGGGAGTTCGCGCCGGCCGTCACCGGCACCCGGTCGCTCGGCCGGTCCGGCAACCTGCTGGCGGGGCACGCCGTCCAGGCCGCGACCGACCGGCTGTTCGTCCCGGCGGTCCGCGGGCTGCGCCGCCGGCTCGGCCTGCCGCCGCACGGCATCGCCGCGGCCAGGCGCAACCACCCCGTCCTGCACGGCTTCTCACCGCTGGTGGTGCCCCGCCCCGCCGACTGGCACCCCCGACTGGACGTCGCGGGCTACTGGTGGCCGGCCGGACCACCGCACTGGCAGCCCCCGGCCCGGCTGCTCGACTTCCTCGCCGCCGGGCCGCCACCGGTCTTCGTCGGCTTCGGCAGCCTGGTCGTCCCGGAGCCCGAGCGGCTCACCGCGGCCGTCCTCGCCGCCGCCCGTGCCGCCCGGGTGCGCCTCCTCCTCCAGTCGGGCTGGAGCGGACTGGCCGCCGAGGACTCGGACTCCGTCCTGACCATCGGCGACACCCCGCACGACTGGCTCTTCCCCCGCACGGCCGCCGTGGTCCACCACGCGGGCGCCGGCACCACGGCCGCCGTCCTCCGCTCGGGAACCCCCACCGTCCCCGTACCGGCGCAGCTCGACGCACCGTTCTGGGCCGCCCGCCTGACCATGCTCGGCGTCTCCCCCGGCCCCGTCCAGCTGCGCGCCCTCACCCCCTCCCGCCTCGCCGCCGCCCTCCGCCTCACCCTCGACGACCCGCGCCACCGCACCCGCGCCCAGGCCGTCGCCGCCGCCCTGGCCACCGAGGACGGCACGGCCAAGGTCCTCACCGCCATCGACCGGGTTTCAGCGAACAGCTGACCGACGACCGCCAACTGTTGCGACTGTGCGGGCCGGAAGGGCCACTCGTCGCGCACTGTCATCATCTATTCTGCACAAACACGACTCGGGCGCCTCACAAGGACCCGATACTGCGACATGCCCCGTTCGTCACACTTGGCGCATGACGTCTGCGTGGCGGGGCGCAGGCATCTCAGGAGGCACAGTGCGGCTGACGCAGGTCCAGGTGACCAACTTCCGAGCGCTGAAGCACATCACCGTTCGGGTCGAGGACCATGCCACCCTCATCGTGGGCAGGAACAACAGCGGCAAGACCTCCTTCGCCAGCCTCTTCGACAGGTTCTACGGGACCGACGAGACCCGCTTCGTACCAGAGGACCTGCACACGAGCCGGATCGCACAGATCCGGAAGGCCTTCGGCCGCTACGTCGAAGCTCAGAAGACACCAGCCGAGGATCCCGAACTCCGCGAACGACTCCTTGACGAAGCGCGCGGGCTCTTGCCGGAAATCCGCCTCCTGGCGAGGATCTCCTACACCGTCGAAGACGACCTCGCGCTCCTGTCCGAGATCATCCTCGACCTCGACGAGCGCTGTTTCGACGCCAACCTCGAGGCCGTCCACGCCGTGAAGCGACCGGACGAGTTCCTCGCGCACATCAAGGAGACGAGGGCGAGGCAGAAGCAGGCCTTCTCCTGGCAGAAGTATCTGCGCAAGAACTTCTCCTCCTTCTTCGGCACCACCTACTGGGCCGTCTCCGCGAACGCCCCCTCCGTAAGGCGGGAGATCAGCAGCACGACTGCCCGTCGCATCATCACCGTGCGGACCATCCAGGCGCAGACGAAGTTCGACGACACCCCGGCCGACAAGACGCGGACCCTCTCGAAGACCTTCGAGGCCTTCTATAAGGCCAACAGCGGAGAGGACCAACGCGACCAGAACATCGAGAGCATCGACACCGCGCTCTCCGTCGCTTCGGAGTCCATCGACAAGGCCTACGGAGATCTCTTCACGCCCTTCCTCGGCACCTTGCAGGTATTCGGCGTCGGCTCCATCGATCCGCTCCAGGTACCGCGCATCGTCACCCAGATCGAGCCCGGAGCGATCCTGCGCGGCAGCACCCGGATCCAGTACCCGTCGCCGGACGGCACCCACCACCTGCCGGAAGGTCACAACGGCCTCGGATACAGCAGGCTGATCTTCACTCTCATGCAGGTCACGGACTTCATCCTGACCTGCCAGCGCAGCAAACCACGACCCGCGCTGCCCCTGCTCTTCATCGAGGAGCCTGAAGCCCATCTGCACCCTCAGATGCAGGAGGTCTTCATCAACAGCATCAAGCGCTTCCTGGAGGCCGGGAACTCGTCGGTCCAGTCGTTCATCACCACCCACTCGTCCCACATTGTGGCCAGCAGTGGCTTCAGCGCCGTACGCTACTTCGACTCCAACGGCCCGGACATCGTGGTCAAGGACCTGTCCACGTTCCAGGCGAACACGAAGAAGACCGGCTCCCAGGGTGCCATGACCATGCGGTTCCTGACGCAGTACATGCAGTTGCATCGCTGCGACATGTTCTTCGCCGACAAGGTCATCCTCATCGAGGGCACCGTCGAGCGGCTCCTGCTGCGTCCCATGATCAGTAAATGCGCACCGAAGCTGGAGAGCCAGTACATCTCCATCATCGAAGTCGGCGGAGCCTTCGCTCACCGCTTCAAAGAACTCCTGGAGTTCATCAACGTCCCAACCCTCATCATCACCGACCTCGACTCGGTGGACCCGACAGCGAAAAACGGGCGCTGTTCCCCGGACACCGGGAACGCCGTCACGTCCAACCACACACTGAAGTCTTGGCTCCCTCGGAAAAAGGAGATCAAGACCCTTCTCGACCTGCCTGAAGAGGACAAGAGCACAGGCCGTGTGCGGGTTGCGTACGAGGTACCCGAACACGACGCCGTGCCCTGCGGTCGCAGCTTCGAGGATGCGTTCATCGTCGCCAACGCCGAACTGTTCGCACGGAACCTCGACATGCTGGTCCTCAAGGGCGCCTTCACCGCCGTCGCGGGACCGGCACCTTCTTCCGATGACATCACGTCCAACGCCTACGAGATCGCCGAACGGCTCTCCGACACCAAAACCGACTTTGCCTTCGACATCCTGCTCATGGACGGCTGGACCGTCCCGCGCTACATCCGCGAGGGGCTCGAATGGCTGAGCTGACAGTTCTCACTCGAATTCAGCAGGTTCTGGACGCCCGGCGCGACTTCCTCGTTGAGGCCGGCGCGGGGGCCGGGAAGACCACGGCACTGGTCCATTCCCTGCTCTACCTGCTCCGCACCCGCCGGGACGAGCTCGAACGCGCGGGGAAGCGCATCGCCTGCATCACGTACACCAACGTGGCCAAGGAAGAAATCCGCGAGCGCATCGGGGACGACCCCCTCGTGTACGTCGGCACCATCCACGAGTTCCTGTGGATGGCCATCCAGGACCACCAGTCCGAACTCCTGGACGCACTGATCGCCCACAACCAGACGCTGGCTCGTCCACAGGACATGGCCGAGATCAAGGCGAACCTCGTCGTAGAGTACAGCGATCGCCGACGCCGCTATGCCGACGGGCTGATATCTCATGACGAAGTACTCGCCTTGGCCTACACGTTGATCACCACCCGGCCCAAACTCGTGCGAATCACAGCAGACCGGTTTCCGGTCATCTTCGTCGATGAATACCAGGACACCTTCCCCAGGACGATCGAGGTGCTGCTCGACCACTTCGCTGGTTCGGGGACTTCGGTGTGCACCATTGGTCTGTTCGGCGATTCGATGCAGAAGATCTACAACACCGGAGTCGGCAAGGTCACCCATGAACGTCTGGTCAGCTTCACCATGCACGGCAACCACCGCTGTGCCGAGCCGATCGTCGATGTCCTGAACCGAATCCGCCCGGAGTTGCGGCAAGTTCACGATGCTGGCAACACGGACGGCCAGGTGCACCTCTTCCTCACGAGAAAACCGCTCGGTGGGGACACCGACCCGCGTGACGTACTCACACCAGTGCTCGATTCCTACGGTTGGGCACCCGAGAGAACCAAGTATCTCGTCCTCACTCATCGCCGCATCGCAGGAGCACTCGGCTACCAGGACCTGCTCGCGCTCTATACCAAGCGCTACGCCACCGGCCGCGACGACCTCCTGGAGGGCACCGAACCCTACGCACAGCTACTGAAGTCCGTCGAGGAACTCAGCAGTGCCTTCGAGTCCCGGAACTACGCCCAGTTGACCGCACTGCTCGACGGCGAGCACCTCGCCATCACCAGGCACTCCGACAAGGTCCGTACCACCCGAACGCTTCAGGGCCTCATCGACGTCCGAGGCACGGGAACCGTCGGCGACGTGCTCGACTACGTCATCAGCAGCCGGTTGCTGACTCCCTCCGGGAGAGTCAGGGCAATCGAGCGAACACTTCAGGCCACCGACCTCGACGAACGCGCGCAGAAGGACGCCGACTTCGTAAACGCCCTTCGCGCCCTCCCTTACCATCAGGTCGTCAACCTCACCCGGTTTCGCGATGAACTCACCCCCTTCTCAACCCAACACGGCGTCAAGGGTGCCGAGTTCGAGAACGTCGTCGTCATCATCGACGATCAGGCATGGAATCAGTTCAACGTCGACCGCATGCTCTCGGGCGACGACCACATCAGAGCGCGGGAGACTCGCACCCGCAATCTCTTCTACGTCTGCTGCTCACGCGCCAGGAAACGTCTCGCCGTGGTATTCACCACACCCCTGGGACAGGAGGCCGAGGCGATGGCGAGAGCGTGGTTCGGTAGTGCACACGTACACGAGGGGATGTTCTGACCGCGCCGAAACGAAGTGCCGCGACCCCTCAGACCGATGCCCGGCACCGGCCGCAGGTCGTCGCTGGTGAAGCCGTTGGGAGGCAACTCCACGTCTGCCGGGTCGAGTTCGACCCGGCCGTCGGGGTGCTGCCGCTGTCTGCCACCGCTGGTCTCGGTGTCGGGCACGGGCAACTCCCGTCCGCCGCGGGCGAGGCCACGGCTGGGTTCAGGTGGGGGTCACGGGCAGGCTCACGGGCAGGTTCTCAAGACGGTTCCGAAGCGTGGGTCGCGGGCGGGACGTCACAGGTGCGGGATGACGTCCGTCCCGTAGGCGTCGATGGTGGCCTCGATGGCGTCGTGCATGGCGTAGACGGCGAACTGGTCGACGCCGAGCGAGCGGAGTTCCGCCAGCCGGGCCCGCTGCACATCAGCCGAGCCGATCAGGCAGAAGCGGTCCACGATCCCGTCCGGGACGAAGGCGGTGTCCGGGTTCCCGGCCCGCCCGTGGTGGCTGTAGTCGTACCCCTGGCGGTCCTTGATGTAGTCGGTGAGTTCCTCCGGCACCAGGTCGGAGTGCTCACCGTAGTGGCTGACCAGGTCGGCCACGTGGTTGCCGACCATTCCGCCGAACCAGCGGCAATGCTCCCGGGCGTGGGCGAGGGCCTCGGGCGAGTCGTCGGCGGTGACGTAGGCGGGGGCGGCGACGCAGATGGTGAGCGAGTCCGGGTCCCGGCCGGCCTCGACGGCGGCGGCCCGCACCGCCTTGACCATGAACTCGGTCAGATAGGGATCGGCCAACTGGAGAATGAATCCGTCAGCCTGACGACCAGTCAGGTTCAGCGCCTTCGGCCCGTACGCGCCCATCCAGATCGGCAGCGACGCGCCGGGACGGACCCACGGCAGGTGCATCTCGGCACCGTCCACCTCGGCGGTGCGCCCCTCGGCCAACTCCTTGATGGCGTGCATGGCTTCGGAGAGCCGGGCGAGGGTGGCGGGGCTCCGCCCGGCCACCCTCATGGCGGAGTCGCCGCGGCCGATGCCGCAGACGGTCCGGTTGCCGTACATGTCGTTGAGCGTGGCGAACAGGGAGGCGGTCACCTCCCAGGTACGGGTGGAGGGGTTGGTGACCATCGGGCCGACGGTGATCCGCTCGGTCTCGGCGAGGATCCGGCTGTAGATGACGAAGGGCTCCTGCCACAGCACGCAGGAGTCGAAGGTCCAGCCGTGGCTGAACCCGGCCTGTTCGGCCCGGACCATCCGGTCGATGAGCAGCCGGGCGGGCGGGTCGGTCTGAAGGACGAGGCCGATGTCCATGAGGGGCTCCAGATGAGGGGTTCGGCCGCCCGCCCGACCGCCGGTGGGGCGGCCGGGCGGGCGGCCACGGGTGGACCTGCACGGGCGGAGGGACGGAAAGCGGGAGAGGAGGGCTCAGACCAGGTACTGGCAGGTGTCCCGGCGCAGGAAGGCCCCGTGCCCGGCCCGGCCGAGCCACTCCCCGCCGTCCAGCACGACGGTGCCGCGCGACATCACCGTCCGCGCCCGGCCGGTGAGCCGGCGGCCCTCGTAGGCCGAGTAGTCCACGTTCATGTGGTGGGTCGCGGCGGAGACGGTCTGCACGGCGGCGGGATCGTAGACCACCAGGTCGGCGTCGGCGCCCGGCGTGATGGTGCCCTTGCGCGGGTGCAGGCCGAACATCCGGGCCGGGGTGGTGCAGGCGATCTCGACCCAGCGGCGCCGGCTGATGTGCCCGTCCACCACGGCCTGGTGGAGCAGGTCCATCCGGTTCTCCACACCCGGCAGGCCGTTGGGGATCTTCGAGAAGTCGCCGCGGCCCAGTTCCTTCTGGCCCGCGAAGCAGAACGGGCAGTGGTCGGTGGAGACCACCTGGAGGTCGTTGGTGCGCAGCCCGCGCCAGAGGGCCTCCTGGTGCTCGCGCGGCCGCAGCGGCGTGCTGCACACGTACTTGGCGCCCTCGAAGCCGTCGGCACCCTCCTCGGCGAGGTTGTCGGTGGAGAGGAAGAGGTACTGCGGGCAGGTCTCGCCGAAGACGTTGTGCCCGGCGTCCCTGGCCGTGGTGAGTTCGGCGAGCGCGGCGGCGGCGGAGACGTGCACGACGTAGAGCGGGCTGCCGGCCACCTGGGCGAGCTTGATCGCCCGGTGGGTGGCCTCGGCCTCCAGCAGTTCGCGGCGGACCTCGCCGTGGTACCGGGGGGCGGTCTTCCCTGCCGCGAGCGCCTGTTCGACCAGGACGTCGATGGCGATGCCGTTCTCCGCGTGCATCATGATCAGCCCGCCGTTGACGGCACCGCGCTGCATGGCGCGCAGGATGCGGCCGTCGTCGCTGTAGAAGACGCCGGGGTAGGCCATGAAGAGCTTGAACGAGGTGGACTCGCCGGAGTCCACGAGGGCGTCCATCTCCTTCAGCACACCGTCGTTGACGTCGGAGACGATGGTGTGGAAGGCGTAGTCGACGGCGCAGTTGCCCTCGGCCTTGGCGTGCCAGGTGTCCAGGCCCTCGCGCAGCGAGCCGCCGACCGACTGGACGGCGAAGTCGACGATGGTGGTGGTGCCGCCCCAGGCGGCGGCGCGGGTGCCGGTCTCGAAGGTGTCGGAGGCCGAGGTGCCGCCGAACGGCAGCTCCATGTGGGTGTGTGCGTCGACGCCGCCCGGGATGACGTAGTGGCCGGTGGCGTCGATGACGGTGTCGGCGGTCCAGGCCTCGGCGGCGGAACTGCCGGTGGTGGCGAGGGCGGCGATGCGTTCGCCCTCGATCAGGACGTCGGCGTGGAGTTCCTCGGTGGCTGTGATGACGAGGCCGCCGCGGACGACGGTGCACCGGCGCGGGTCACTGGTGGTCATCGCGCTGCTCCTCACGCCTCGGCGAGCGGTCCGTAGGCGTCGGGCCGGCGGTCGCGGTAGAACGCCCACTGCTGGCGGACCTGTTCGATCAGGCCGAGGTCGAGGTCCCGGACGACGAGTTCCTCCTCCTTGTCGGAGGCGACCTCGCCGACGAACCGACCGCGCGGGTCCACGAAGTAGGAGGTGCCGTAGAAGTCGTTGTCTCCGTACTCCTCGGTGCCGACGCGGTTGATCGCGGCGACGAAGTACTCGTTGGCGACGGCCGCGGCGGGCTGTTCGAGCTGCCAGAGGTAGGCGGACAGACCCCGGCTGGTGGCGGAGGGGTTGTAGACGATCTGCGCGCCGGCCAGGCCCAGGGCGCGCCAGCCCTCGGGGAAGTGGCGGTCGTAGCAGATGTAGACCCCGACCCTGCCGACGGCGGTGTCGAACACCGGCCAGCCGAGGTTGCCGGGCTTGAAGTAGTACTTCTCCCAGAAGCCCTTGACCTGCGGGATGTGGTGCTTGCGGTACTTGCCGAGGTAGCTCCCGTCGGCGTCGATGACGGCGGCGGTGTTGTAGTAGACGCCGGTCTGCTCCTCCTCGTAGACCGGGACGACCATCACCAGCCCGAGTTCGCGCGCGAGGTCCCGCATCCGGCGCACGGTCGGGCCGTCCGGGACCGCCTCGGCCCAGCGGTAGTGCTCGGCCTCCTGGACCTGACAGAAGTACGGGGAGTTGAAGACCTCCTGGAAGCCGATGATCTTCGCGCCCTGGGCGGCGGCCTCGCGGGCGTACCGCTCGTGGAGCGCGATCATGCTCTCCTGGTCACCGGTCCAGCGGGTCTGGACGAGCGCGGCACGGACGATCTGCGACATGGGTACCTCCGCAACTCCGCGGTCCGGCCGTGCGGTCGGGCCCGCGGTCTGAGGGTTGACGGGGCGGGTCTGCCCTGCGGGTCCACGCGGGAGCCACAGGGTCTACGTGCGTAGAAAGCGATCTGTAGACGGTAGGCCCGGCCTCGGTGGCCTGACAATACGTCGGCGTCAACGCGTCTGGAGCGACCTTGTGGCGCGGACACGCGGGCGTGCCCGGGGGCGATGGGAAGCTGATCTACCCCGGGAGTCGCCCTCTTACTCGTCCGGGTGAATCCGGGCACCCGGGGTGCGCGATCGACGGTGGCGGGGTAGGCCCCGGAGACGGACAGCCCCCGGGGCGACGGCGGGCCGTCGGCTCGGCTTGACTTCGTCCGGTTCGCTCGGGAAGGATCCGGCGCATGGACTCCGGCGCCACTCTGGTCTGCCGCCTGCACGTCGATCTGCGACGCCAGGCGAGTTCCATCTGTGCCTGTTGACCTTGTTCTCTCCCGCCGGTCCCGCCCTGTGACGTCTGCCAGGGCCCGCGCCGCGCACCCGCACCCGCAGTTCTGACTTCCCGCCCCGCTCCGGCGCACCCGTGCGTGCCGGGCCGCTCCGCCGGCCCGCGCCCGCCCGCTGCCGCCGGAGGCCGGGCGCCTCCCCCCGACGTTCCCGCCGCATCCGAGGACGCCCTCATGAGCCCGAGCCCGAGCATCAGCCCCGACACCCGGCCGACCGACAGCCCCGGCAGCGCCACCCCGCCCACGGACAGGGACACGGCCGCGAACACGACCACCACGGACACAGCCACGGACCCGACGCCCACCCCGGAGCCACCACCTACGCCGACCACCGGGCAGGCGCGGACCACCGCACCGCTCACCCCCAGCACCCTGCGGACCATCGTCCGCGAGCTGGCCGAGCGGCCCGAGGAGTGGATCCACCACGTCCGCCTCTCCACCGAGGAGCGCTGGTACCGCCGCCTGGCCGCCGACGAGGACCACGAGGTGTGGCTGATCAGCTGGCTGCCCGGCCAGTCCACCGGCTTCCACGACCACGGCGGCTCGCGCGGCGCGTTCACCGTCGCCCTCGGCGAGTTGGAGGAGCTGTCCCTCGGCGGGCCCGACCAGGGCCTGCTGATCCGCCGGGTCCCGGCCGGCACCGCCCGTGCCTTCGGCCCCGAGTACGTGCACGACGTGCGCAACACCGCCGTCGGCCCCGCCGTCACCCTGCACGCCTACTCGCCGCCGCTGAGTTCGATGGCGCACTACGACCTGCGGGCCGGCGGGCTCGTCCGCACCTCCGAGGAAGGACCGGAACAATGGTGACCACGATCGAGGACCTGGTGGAGCGGGCCCGGGAGGGCGTCCACCGCCCGCGTGCCCGCGATGCGTACCAGGCCCAGCTGGACGGCGCGCTGCTGGTGGACATCCGTCCGGCGGCGCAGCGGGCGGCCGAGGGGGAGATCCCCGGCTCGCTGATCATCGAGCGCAACGTGCTGGAGTGGCGGCTCGATCCGACGGGCAGTCACCGGATCCCCGAGGCCTCGGGCTACGACGTCGAGGTGATCGTGGTCTGCTCCGAGGGTTACGCCTCCAGCCTCGCCGCCGCCTCGCTGCGCGAACTGGGGCTGCACCGGGCGACCGACCTGGACGGCGGTTTCGTCGGCTGGGAGGCCGCCGGACTGCCGACCCGTCAGGGCGGCTGAGCCAGGGGCCGAACCGCGTGCCGGACGGTAAATCAGGGACAGGAGATGATGCAGGTCATAGTCTGATCAGAGTTTCCGCCGGTCCAAAGCTGGGCAGCCACGCGGGCGGAAGTACGCCCGGGCGCTTGAAACCGCCGCCACCGATCGACCCGACCGAACGACCGACCCAGGCGCCGCCTCCCCGGGGCGCCCTGACGAGGAAACTCCACGTGATCAGATTCGACGGCGCCGGAAAGCGCCACCCCGACGGCACCATCGCAGTCGAGGGCCTGGACCTGGAGGTCCCGACCGGTCGGATAACCGTCCTGGTCGGACCGTCCGGCTGCGGGAAGACCACCCTGCTGCGCATGGTCAACCGGATGGTCGAGCCCACCTCGGGCCGGGTCCTGCTGGACGACACGGACGTCGCGAAACTGGAACCGGCCAAGCTGCGCCGTGGCATCGGGTACGTGATCCAGCAGGCCGGGCTCTTCCCGCACCGCAAGGTGATCGACAACATCGCCACCGTCCCCTACCTGCTCGGCTGGGACCGCAGGAAGGCCCGTGCCCGCGCCGCCGAACTGCTCGAACTGGTCGGGCTCGCGCCGGAGACCGCCAAGCGGTACCCGTTCCAGCTGTCCGGCGGCCAGCAGCAGCGGGTCGGCGTGGCGCGGGCGCTGGCCGCCGACCCGCCGGTGCTGCTGATGGACGAACCGTTCAGCGCCGTCGACCCGGTGGTGCGGGCCGGGCTCCAGGAGGAGCTGCTGCGGCTCCAGTCCGAGCTGCACAAGACGGTGCTGTTCGTCACCCACGACATCGAGGAGGCCGTCCGGCTCGGCGACCAGGTGGTGGTGCTGCGCGAGCACGGCCGGATCGCCCAGCTGGCCGACCCGCACACCCTGCTCACCACCCCCGCCGACGAGGGCGTGGCCGCCTTCCTCGGTCGCGACCGGGGCCTGCGCGGCCTCGCCCTGCGCCCCGCGAGCGCCGTCGAGATCCGCCCCGTGAGCGACGGACTCCGGTACGGGGGATGGGAGTTGGCCCTGGACGACGGGCGGCACCCGATCGGCTGGATCGACCGTGACGCCGTCACCGCCGAGCTGCACCCGGCGGCCGGATTCCGCCCGGACACCGACACCCTGCGCAGCGCGCTGGACGCTACCGTCCTCTCCCCCGCCGGAGCCGCGGTCGCGCTGGACGCCGACGGCCGGGCCACCGGCACCGCGAGCCGCGAGGCCGTCCTCGCGGCGCTGCGACCCGACGCCCCCGATTCGACGGCCGCCGACGCGCCCGTCCGCATCGGCAAGTCCCCGACCGCAGGAAGCCGATCGGACGACCCGGGCCGCGCGGGCGGCACGAGCGGCACGGACACGGCGGGCGGCACGGGCACCCCGGGCGGCACGGACACGGCGGACGGCACGGACGGAGCCGACGGTGGACGATGAACCGATCGTCCGCTGGTACTGGATCGGCGACCACGTCGGCTACCTCGGCCACCTGCTCGCCGACCACGCCGTGATCGCCCTCGTCCCCGTGCTCATCGGTCTGCTGCTGGCCGTCCCGCTCGGCCTGGCCTGCGCCCGATTCCCGCGGCTCTACCAGCCGCTGTCCGCCGTCTTCAACATCGTCTACGCGCTGCCCTCGCTGGCCGTGTTCGTGGTGCTGATCCCGTACACAGGGCTCGCCACCCAGGCGACCGTGATGATCCCGCTCACCTTCTACGCCCTCGCCGTCCTGCTGCCGACCACCGTGGACGGGCTGCGCGCCGTCCCGGACGCCGTCCGGCAGGCCGCCACCGCGATGGGGTACGGGCCGTGGCACCGGCTGACCTCGGTCGAGCTGCCCGCCGCCGTGCCGTACCTGATCGCCGGACTGCGGGTCGCCGCGGTGTCCAGCATCTCGCTGGCCAGCGTCGGCGCGCTGGTCGGGCGCGGCGGGCTCGGCTACCTGTTCATCGACGGCTTCCAGCGCACCTTCCCGACCCCGATCGTGGCCGGTATCGCGCTGATCGCCGTCCTGGCGCTGGCCGTCGACCTGGTGCTGGTGGCCGCCCGGCGGCTGCTCGCGCCCTGGGCGGTCCGGGAGAAGGGAGCGGGCTCGTGAACTGGCTGAACTGGCTGAGCGACTTCTTCACCGCCCCGGACCACCTCAGCGGGCCGGACTCGATCGTGCACCGGGTCTCCGAACACCTGCTGCTCTCCGGCGAGGCCCTGCTGTACGCGACGCTGCTCGCCGTCCCGCTCGGGCTGCTGATCGGCTACACCGGGCGCGGCGTCACCGTGGTGACCGCGCTCGCCGGCGCCGCCCGCGCGCTGCCCACCCTCGGCCTGGTGACGCTGGCCGTGCTGCTCGCCGGGGTCGGCGACACCGCGGTCCTGATCCCGCTGGTCGCCCTGGCCGCGCCGCCGCTGCTGGTGGCCGCCGTCGAGGGGGTTCGGGGCACCGACCCGGACGTCCGGGACGCCGCGCGCGGCATCGGGCTGACCCACCCGCAGGTACTGCGGCAGGTCTGCCTGCCCTCGGCCGCGCCGACCCTGCTTGCGGGCTTCCGCACCGCGACCGTGCAGGTGATCGCGACCGCCACGGTGGCCGCCTACGTCGGCCTGGGCGGGCTCGGCCGCTACGTCATCGACGGGCTGGCGACCCGCAAGTACGCCGTGACCGTGGGCGGTGCGCTGCTGGTGGTGCTGCTCGCGGTCGGCGCCCAGCTGTTCTTCGCCCTGCTCGCCCGGTTCGCGCTCCCGCCCGGGGTGCGCGCCCAGCAGCAGCCCCGCTGATCTCCTCCCCTCCTCTCTCTCGTCCCGGAAGGACATCTGTCACCATGTCGACAATCAACCGAAGCCGTCGCGCCGTCGTCCTCGGCACCCTCGCCGCGCTCGCCCTCGGCGCCACCGCCTGCGGTTCCTCGGGCGGCGGCGACCCGCTCGGCGGGGGTTCGAGCACCGCGGCCTCAACAGGCGGGTCGGGCGGCTCAGGGTCGACGGTGGTGGTCGGCTCGGCGAACTTCCCCGAGAACGTCCTGCTCGGCTCGATCTACTCGCAGGCGCTCAAGGCCAAGGGCATCAAGGTCGAGGAGAAGTTCAACATCGGCAGCCGCGAGGTGCTCTACGGACAGCTGCAGAGCGGGAACCTGACCGTCCTGCCGGAGTACAACGGCTCGCTGCTCGCCTACCTGGACGCCAACTCCACCGCCGTCACCACCCAGGACGTGAACGCGGCGCTCGCCAAGACGCTGCCCGCCTCGCTGGGCATCCTCGACTCCTCCCCGGCCGAGGACAAGGACTCGCTGAGCGTCACCCAGGAGACCGCCGACAAGGACGGTCTCAAGAGCATCGCCGACCTGGCCGCCAAGGCGGGCGAGTTCACCATCGGAGGGCCGCCGGAGTTCAAGAACCGCCGTGAGCAGCAGCTCAAGGACGTCTACGGGCTGACCTTCAAGGAGTGGAAGCCCACCGCCGACACCACCGCGAACGCGCTCAAGGACGGCAGTATCCAGGTCGGCAACGTGTTCACCACCGACCCGAAGATCGCCCAGTACAAGCTCGTCCCGCTGTCCGACCCGAAGAACATCTTCGGCGCGCAGAACGTCACCCCGCTGGTCAACAAGGCGGGCGTGAACGCGACCGCGACGGCGGCGCTCAACGCGGTGTCGGCCAAGCTCGACACCACCGGGCTGCTGGCGCTGATGAAGCGCGTGTCGACGGACAAGGAGGACCCGTCGGCGGTCGCCAAGGACTGGCTGAAGTCCAACGGCCTCGGCTGACGGTCGGACGGCCGGACGGCCGACCTGGCGCCCCTGCCGGTCCGGCGGTTTGAACGGCCTGACGGCTCGACGGTTTGCCCGTCCGGCGGATCGCCCGTCTGGCGGTCTGCCTGTCCGGTGGTTTGCCCGTCTGGCGGTCTGCCTGTCCGGTGGCCGGCGCGGGTTGCCGCCGACCGGCCGGGGGTCGTGAACGCGGCGGCCCGGAGGAGCTTCCTCCGGGCCACCGTCCGCCGTTGCGGAGCCCCCTCTCCGGCCTGCGGAGGGACCTTCCCTTCCATGCCGCGAACATGACAGTGTGGGCGCCATGCGCACTCGTCTCCTCGCCGCCACCCTCACGGCACTCGCCGCGGTGAGCCTCGCTGCCTGCTCCGGTTCCGGGTCGGGCTCCGGCAGGGCCACCGCCGCGGCCGGCTCCCCCACCGCCTCCGCCACCACTCCGGCCGCTTCCCCCACCGGCGCCGCCACCACACCCGAGGCGCCCGCGCCCGGGTCCGCCGCGCCCACGACCGACAGCACGGCCGCCCCCACGGCCACGGCCGACAGCACCGCCGGTGCGCCCGCACCCGACGCCGGCGCCTCGGGAGCCCCCGCACCGGCCAAGCCCGCCCCGCCCGCCGACGCCGGGCTGCCCGCCAAGCCGGGCACCGACCTGACGGCCAAGCTGGTCTCCGCGCTGGACGCGATCGATCCGGCGATCGTCGGAGGCAAACCCGAGCAGGCCGTGGACCGGGCGCGCAACCAGTGCCAGTCGATGTACCAGTTCCCCAAGGACAAGCAGAAGTTGGTCGAGCTGGCCGGCCAGCGCTTCACCTCCGCCGACCACCCGCAGGGGTTCGGACCTGACATCGCCGCGAAGATCAACGACGCACTGCTCGCCACGCTCTGCCCTCCGGCGCGCTGAGCCGGCCCGCGGACCCGCGGGCCGGGCAGGGTCCGCGGGTTACGCAAGGTCCGCGAGTAACGCGGGGTCCGCACATTCGGAAGAACCGCATTTCCGCCGCTCCACGGGTTTCGCAGAACCGTGGATCCGCGCCACCATGAACCGCCCGGCGTCCTGAGCGCCGGGCCGCCGTGGCCGCGCCCCTTCCCGGGTGCGCGGCCACGGTCTTCTCGTTCCCGGCCCCTTCGGCGACCACCCCACCCGCTCTGGTCGCCCTTTCGCCCCCTTCGGCCGCGCGGACCGTATGCTGACGAACTGTTAGGTCTCTTGACAGACCAGTGGTCTAGTCCAAACATAAGCATGTCGATCCGACCGGGATGCACTGTGGGGGTGTGGCCACCGGCGGCTGAGGCACTGCCCTGCCATGTTCCGTTCCACCCCCGCTCCGTACGGCGTGCGCATGCGCACGCCGCCCGCATCCACGCGAGCCGGCGAGCACTCGCCCGCCCGCACGCTGGTGCTCCCGATATCCGACCCGGTCCAGGCACCACGCTGCCGACCCCACACTGCTGCGTCGCCCGGACCGATCGCACCTCCCCAACGTCCTGCCCCACCAAGTCTGTTGGAGATTTCATGCGCCTTCGCCGAACAGTCCAGGCCGTGTTGACGGCCTGCGCCACGCTGGTCGCCTCGGCCGGCCTGGTAGCCGCCGGGACGAGCTCCGCCCAGGCCGCCACCCCGCTCCCCAACCGGGTCTTCGCCCCCTACTTCGAGGCCTGGACCGGCCAGAGCCCGGCCCAGCTGGCCGCGCAGTCCGGCGCCAAGCACCTGACCATGGCGTTCCTCCAGACCGCCACCAAGGGCTCCTGCACGCCGTACTGGAACGGCGACTCCTCGATGCCGGTGTCCTCCGCGACCTTCGGCGCCGACATCGCGACCATCCGCGCCAACGGCGGGGACGTGATCCCGTCCTTCGGTGGCTACACCGCCGACAACACCGGCACCGAGCTGGCCGACAGCTGCACTGATGTCAACCAGATCGCGGCCGCCTTCGAGAACGTGATCACCACCTACGACGTCAGCCGGATCGACCTCGACATCGAGGACAACTCGCTGACCAACACGGGTGGGATCGACCGCCGCAACAAGGCGATCAAGCTCGTCCAGGACTGGGCCGTCACCAAGGGCCGGACCATCCAGTTCTCCTACACGCTGCCGACCACCACCTCCGGGCTGGCCGACAGCGGCCTCGCGGTGCTGCGCAACGCGGTCAGCAACAACGCGCGGATCGACGTCGTCAACATGATGACCTTCGACTACTACGACAACGCCACCCACGACATGGCGGCCGACACCCAGACCTCCGCGCAGGGTCTCTACAACCAGCTCGCCAGGCTGTACCCGTCCAAGACCCCCGCCCAGCTGTGGGGTTCGATCGGGATCACCGAGATGATCGGTGTCGACGACTTCGGCCCGGCCGAGACCTTCACCCTGGCCAACGCCACCACCGTGTACAACTGGGCGGTCGCCAAGGGCATCAACACGCTGTCCTTCTGGGCGCTCCAGCGTGACAACGGCGGCTGCCCGGGCACCAAGGGCAACGACAACTGCTCCGGGATCGCCCAGAACACCTGGGACTTCACCCACATCTTCGCGCCGTTCACCAGCGGCTCGACGGTGAGCAACGACTTCTCGATTTCGGCCAGCCCGAACTCCGGTACGGTAACCGCCGGTTCGTCCACCTCGGCGACCATCGCGACGGCCGTGACGGCGGGTTCGGCGCAGAGCGTCAACCTCACGGTCGGCGGCGCCCCTGCGGGCGTCACCGCGACCGTCACCCCGGGCAGCGTCACCGCCGGCAACAACGCCACGCTGAACATCAGCACCACCTCCGCGACGGCGCCCGGCAGTTACCCGATCACGATCACCGGTTCGGCGGCCTCCGGCAGCCACAGCAGCAGCTTCATCCTGACGGTCAACGGCACTCAGCCGAGCAACGACTTCTCGGTCGCCGTGAACCCGACCTCCGGTACGGTCACGGCCGGTTCGTCCATCTCCGCGGCCGTCACGACGGCCGTCACCGCGGGCTCGGCGCAGAACCTCAACTTCTCGATCATCACCGTCCCGATCGGCGGCCTCACCGCCACCGTCACCCCCGGCACCGTCACCGCCGGCAACAGCGCCACGCTGAACATCACCGCCACCGCGAGCACGATGCCGGGCACCTACCCGCTGATCATCAACGCCACCGGCCCGTCCGGCAGCCACTCCGCGACCTACTCGGTGACCGTCACCGGGACCGGCCCGGCGACCACCGTGGTCAACGGTGACCTGGAGAGCGGCAGCCTGGCCCCGTGGACCTGCCAGAGCGGCGGCGGCCTGGCCTCCAGCCCGGCCCACTCCGGCACCCACTCGCTCCAGGCCGCGGCCACCGCGAGCCAGACCGGCGAGTGCGCGCAGACCGTCACCCTGAAGCCCAACACCAGCTACACCCTGAGCGGTTGGGTGCAGGGCAACTACGCGTACGTCGGCGTCAGCGGTGGTGCCACCGCCAGCGTCTGGGCCAACTCCTCCACCTGGACCAAGGTCTCCGTCCCCTTCACCACCGGCGCCAACGGCACCGTCACCGTGTACCTGCACGGCTGGTACGGGCAGGGCAACGTGTTCGGGGATGACTTCTCCATCGTCTGAGTCCGCTTCGGCTGACGAATAACGGGTGACAGCTGACAGATTTCAACATCTGTCAGCTGTCATCTGTTTTCTGTCCTCTGGTTTCTGTCCTCTGGTTTCTGTTCGTCGCTCGCCGCTCTCTGCTACCGCTCCGGTCGGCACAGCGCCAGGTACGCCACCGTCGCCAGCACCCCGCAGACCAGGACCACCAGCGCCAGCAGCACCGCCGACGGCTGCCCGCCAAGGCTGCTCAGCGGAGCGACCACCGCGCCGCACAGGAAGTTGCCCGTCCCGAGCAGCGCCGACGCCGTACCCGCCACCTGCGGCTCGACCAGGCCGAGCGCCTGCGCGGCGGTGTTCGGCAGGAGCACCCCCAGGCTGCCCATCATCACGAACAGCGGCGGGCAGAAGCCGGCCAGCCCGAAGTCCCACACCGTCGTCAGCAGCACCAGCGCCACCCCGGCGGCGACCGCCGCCGCGAGGCTGCCGAGCATCAGCGCCCGCTGGGTGAAGCGCGGCGCCAGCACCCGCCCGTTCAGCTGGGTCATCACCACGATCGCGAACGAGTTCAGCCCGAACAGCAGGCTGTAGGTCTGCGGCGAGACCTGGTACACGTGCTGGAGCACCGTCGACGACCCGCTGATGTAACCGAACAGCGCCCCGAAGGCGAGCGAGCTGGTCAGCGCCAGCCCGAGGAACGGCAGGTTGCGCAGCAACCGCCCCATCGTCCGCAGGGCCGCGCCCACTCCACCGCGGTCCCGGGTCTCCGGCGGCAGCGTCTCGCGCAGCACGCCGAACGCGACCAGGGTGAGCAGCAGTCCGAGCGCCGTGAGCACGCCGAAGGTGCCGCGCCACGAGGTGAACCGCATCAGCTGCGCACCGACGATCGGGGCGAGGATCGGCGCCAGCCCGGATATCAGGGCGATCGAGGCGAGGAAGCGCAGCAGCGCGACGCCCTGGAAGCGGTCCCGGGAGACGGCCCGCCCGATCACCAGCCCGGCGGACCCGGCCGCGCCCTGGACGAAGCGGGCGGCGATCAGCACCGTGAGGTTCGGCGCGAACACGCACACCACGCTGGCCAGGGTGTAGAGGACGAGCCCCACGAGCAGCGGCACGCGGCGCCCGAAACGGTCGCTGAGCGGTCCGAAGAGCAGCTGCCCGGCCGCGACCCCGAACATCGAGAAGGTCAGGGTGAGCTGGACGGCGGCCGGCTGGGCGACCAGGTCGTCGGCGATCGCGGGCAGGCCCGGGAGGTAGAGGTCCGTGGTGAGGGGGCCGAGCGCGGTGAGACCGCCGAGGGCGGCGATCACGGCCCAGCCGGGGCGGGCCTGGCCGGTGTCGGGTGCGGCGACGGATCCGGTGGCGGTTCCGGGGACGGACGGGGCGGGCAGGACGGACGGGGTGGCGGCGGCTGCGGTCGACGTGTCGTCGGTGGGGCCGACGGTCGGGCCGGGCATGGTTCTCCTTGCGGACAGGTGACGTGGGATTCGTTCGCGCTCCGTCCTATCGCAGCCCGGCCCGGTTCCGACAGCGGGGGTGGGCCCTGTTCGGCCACGGAGTGTGCCCGGATCGATCGCCCGCCGGCCGGTCCCTGCTCGCCCACGACGACGGCCCGCCCGCACCTTCCGGTGCCCGGCGGGCCGTAGCGGTACCTGGCCAGAATCAATCAGGAACGGCCAGGGGTGATCAGAAATCGGTCAGCAGCGACCGGGGGCGCCGATGCCCGAGCGGTGCGCTCAGTGCTTGACGACGTGCTCGGCCCTTGGCGACGTGCTCGGCCCTTGGCGACGTGCTCAGTGCTTGACGACGTGCTCGGCGCGGAGCGCCGCCTGCACCGCCGCACCGTCCTGCCACGCGTAGAGCTGGTTGCCGTTCAGCGCGACGCTGTAGTGCCCGCAGGTGCCGCTGGCCTTGGTCGCGACGCCCTCGGGGAACCAGCCCGCCTTGAGCGATTCCGGCACCGGGTGCGCGCCCCGGCCCGGCTGCCCGGCGGTGCAGCCGACGGGCAGCCGCCCCTCCGGAAGGGTGGCGCGCAGCAGGCGGTCGTCGCCGGTGGTGGACATCAGGTACTTGACGCCGGAGGCGTTGTCGGGCAGCCAGGCCGGCATCGTGTGACGGTCGGCCTTGGCCTGGGTGCCGGTGTCATAGGCAGCCTGCTGCTGGTGGCGCTCGTCGTACCAGTCGGACACCCGCGGGCCGATGGCCACGGCCGCCACGGCCACGGCCATGCCGGTGCCGGCTACTCCCAGCGCGACCTTGCTCACGATGCCCTTCATGCCCGGCTGTCCTCTCCCGTGTCGTGGCCGATGCGGCCGTTGCCTGTTGTTCCCGCTGCCGAGGGCCGTTCACGTCGTTCGGCTCTGCGCCACCGGCCCGGTCTGCGCGGTCCGCCGCCCGGTGTCACCATCGTGTCCCGGACGGACCCGTCGGATCGTCACCACTAGGTCGCGATCTCGGCTCCGACCCACGGGGTAGGTCCTCCACCTTCAGGCGTATGCCGTTCGGCAGAGGCCATGAGAACCGCGGGTTCCGGACCGCCGAGGCCCCGGGCACCTGCCGCTCCGGCACTCAGGGTGGCACCCCCGGGTCGAGCACGACCCGAGTCCCAGTCGAGCCTTGCTCAAGCCCGGCGCCGCCGCAGCCCGGCCTGCTGCACCCGGGGCACAGGCGGCCGGCCCCAGGGTCGGCCACTCTGACCCGGACCGCCCGGCTGGGACCGCCCAGGCCTGGAGCCCTTCGGGCTCAGACCTCCGCCGGTACCGGCCGCGCGACCGGGAACGGGCGGCCGTCGAGGGTCCAGTGCGGGTCGATCGGGCGCAGCAGCGAGGCGTACACCTGGGCGGCGACGTCCGGGTGGCGGATCTCGCCGGTGGGCGGGCCGGCCGGGATGCCGTGCCCGGCACAGGCGACCCAGGCCGTCAGCTCCTCGACCGTACGGCCGCCGTGACCGCCGACGTCCACGTGCCCGTGGTCGGTGACGACGATGACCGTCCACTGTTCCTCGGCGTGGGTCGCCCGGCCCCGGACGGCGTCGAGGAGGCGGCCGAGGCGCTCGTCGGCGGTCCGCATGGACGCGCGGTACTCGTCGCCGCAGCCCAGGAAGTGGGCGGTCTCGTCGACGGCGCCGAGGTAGACGAAGGAGGCCTCGGGGTCGGCGGTGCCGAGGACGTGGACGGCCTCCCGGGTGACCTCCTCGTCCACGGCTTCCCAGGCCTCGGGGGATTCCTCGGCGGGCGCCACGTAGGAGAGCCGGCCGGGGGCGCGGAACAGCGGGCCGCCGGACTCGTTGATCACCAGCGGGTCCCAGCCGGCCGCGACGAAGGTGCGGCGGCGGTCGCCCCGGTTGAGGCGGGTGGCGAAGTCGGGGAACACGTCGAGCCGGTTGCCGCCCAGGTGGTTGCCCCAGACCCCGTGCTTGGCGGGCTCGACCCCGGTCACGATGGTGGCCCAGCACGGCCCTGACATGGTGGGCGTGCCCTCCCCGACGGTGACCGGTACCAGGAACCCGGCCTCGGCGACCTCCTGGAGCCGGGGCATCGGCACCTGCGCCAGGTAGTCGTGGCGGACGCCGTCGATCCCGACGACGAGCACGCGGGGGCGGGGCCACTGGGCAGCGGACATGCTGGGGTTCCTTTCGGTCGTGCGCATCCGGCCGCACCCGCCGAGGGCGCCGCCGACCGCGCCATGCTTCACCGGCCGCCGTACGGATCGGCGTCACTCCGTCGAACCCCAGGTGGCCGCAAGGTGTCGGAAGGGCACCGTCCGACTGCCCGGTGGCCGCCCGCCCGCCCGCCAACCGCGACCCACGACCCGCGACCGCCTCAGCCACGCCGAACCGGTCAGGGCAGCGGGCGGAACTCGTGCACGACCTCGATGCGGCCGACGATGTGCCGGTTGAACTCGGCCAGTTCCCCGGCGGGCACCCAGAGTTCGAGGATCGTGCGGCCGCCCGCCCGCTGCACGGGGTAGCGGGCGAGGAAGGCGGTGTCGACCTTGAAGCGGGTGACGTAGCCGACGCCGGAGGCGGGCACGTTCCAGTCGCGGGCGATCCGGATCGCGTAGTCCTCGTTGAGGACGGGGTAGAAGATCGGCTGCTCGGGCAGACGGGGCGGCCAGGCGCGCCGGTCGGCGGCCTCGACCAGGGCCAGCTCCTCGGGGCCGGTGGGACGCCAGAGGGTGGTGGTCGGGGACGTGACCTGCGCGCTCGAAGGCGTGGCCTGCGGGGTCGGGCCGTTCATGGAAGGGACGGTAGCCGGGCCGCGACGGGCCCGGCCACCGGATATCCCGGCCCCGGGAGGTGCGGGCGGGCCCGTCAGTGGTAGGCGGACTCGCCGGTGATGGCCTCGCCGAGGACCAGGGTGTGGATCTCGCTGGTGCCCTCGTAGGTGAGCACCGACTCCAGGTTGTTGGCGTGCCGCAGCACCGGGTACTCGGTGGTGATGCCGTTGGCCCCGAGGACGGTCCGGGCGCTGCGGGCGATCTCCAGTGCGGTGCGGACGTTGTTGAGCTTGCCGAAGCTGATGTGCGGCGGGCGGGCCGCGCCCCGCTCCTTCAGCCGGCCGATCCGCAGGGCGACCAGGTAGGCCTTCTCCACCTCCAGCATCATCTCGACCAGCTTCTGCTGGGTCAGCTGGAAGCCCGCGATCGGGCGGTCGAACTGGATCCGGCTCTTCGCGTAGTCCAGGGCGGTGGTGTAGCAGTCGCGGCCGGCGCCGACGGTGCCCCAGAGGATGCCGTAACGGGCCTCGTTGAGGGAGGAGAGCGGTCCGCGCAGGCCGACCACCCCGGGCAGCACCGCGTCGGCGGGCAACACCACGTCGTCGAAGGCCAGTTCGCTGGTGACCGAGGCGCGCAGCGACAGCTTGCCGTGCACGTCGGTGGCGGTCAGGCCGCGGGTGCCGCGCTCCACCAGGAAGCCGCGCACCCCCTCCTCGGTCTGTGCCCAGACCACGGCGACATCGGCGATGCTGCCGTTGGTGATCCACATCTTGCTGCCGGACAGCACCCAGTCACCGCCCTCGCCACCCTTGCGCACCGCCCGGGTGCGCATGTTGGCCGGGTCGGAGCCGAAGTCCGGTTCGGTGAGGCCGAAGCAGCCGATCAGCTCGCCGGCGGCCATGCCGGGCAGCCAGCGCTGCTTCTGTTCCTCCGAGCCGAAGGCGTGGATCGACCGCATGGCGAGCGAACCCTGGACGGAGACGAAGCTGCGCAGCCCGGAGTCGGCCGCCTCCAGCTCCATGCAGGCCACCCCGTACGCCACCGCGTCGGCGCCCGCACAGCCGTAGCCGTCGAGGTGCATGCCGAGGACGCCGAGTGCGCCGAGTTCGGGGGCGAGTTCGCGGGCCGGGAAGACCCCGCGTTCGAACCAGTCGCCGATGTGCGGGCGGATCCGCTCCTCGGTGAACCGGCGGACGGTGTCGCGGATCAGCCGTTCCTCGTCGGAGAGGAGGTCTCCGACGGCGAGCAGGTCGGACGGGTCGATCCGGGTCGGCTTCGTCATCGAAGCTCCTAGTACTCTCGGCGGGATACCGGCGAGTATCGCGCACCCGACCGGGCGGTGGACGGGCTCGAACGAGTGAGGATGGCGACACGTCGACGGCGCGTCACGTAGTCGCCGCGGCGACGGCGAACAGATGACAGCCGACGGATCACAGAGAACGGACGACGGATAACAGATGACAGCTGACAGATTTCAAACTCTGTCAGCTGTCACCCCACTCCACAGAGCCGCAGCACCGCTGTCGTCGCCGCGCCGGCGACGACCACCACCGGGAACGGCGCCCGGCGCAGGGCGAGCACTCCCGCAACCAGCACGCCCGCCGGACGGGCCCACCCCGCGAAGCCGTGCCCCTGGGTGAGCGCACCGGTCACGACCAGGGCCACCAGCAGGACCGCGGCCGCGACGGCCAGCAGGTGCCGCAGCCGCTCCGAGAGAGCGAGCCGGCCGCCGAGCAGCGGCCCCGCGAGCCGGAAGGCGTACGTTCCGGCCGCGAACAGCAGGATCGCGTACAACGGCATCATCGGACCGCCTCCTTCTCCCGGCACTCCATGCTTCGTCCGTCAGCCGTCTTCCGCTTGCCCGCCGTCTTCCGTTCGCCCGCGGCCTCCCGCGCCTTCTCCCCCGCGGCCTCCCCCGCCGCGGGCCGCCCCACGAACAGCAGCCCGACGAGGGCGAGCAGCACCGGCACTCCGACCGGGACGAACGGCGTGGCCGCGACCGCGACCACCGCGCCCGCCACCGCCGCCGTACGGGTCCCACGGTCCGCGAGTGAGGGCAGCACGAGCGCGAGCAGCACCGTGGGGAAGGCCGCATCCAGGCCCAGCGCGTCCGTGTCGCCGATCAGCCCGCCCGCGACCGCGCCGAGCAGCACCGAGAGGTTCCAGATCAGGAACAACGCGATCCCGCAGAGCCAGTAGGCGGCCCGACGCCGGGCCGGTTCGTTCTGCTGCAGGGTGAAGGCCGCGGTTTCGTCGGTGAGCAGGTGCGCACCCAGAAGCCGGCGCCACCACGGGCCGCCGAGCACGTCGGCCACGGCGAAGCCGAAGGGCAGCAGTCGGGCGTTGAGCACCAGTCCGGTGGTGACCGCGGCAAGGGCGCCGCCGCCGGACAGCACCACACCGACCGCCGCGAACTGGGAGCCGCCGGCGAACACCAGGACGGAGAGCGCGATCGGCACCCAGAGCGGCAGACCGCCGGAGACGCCGATCGCACCGAAGGAGGCGCCGACGAGGGCGTCGGCAAGGCAGACCAGAGCGATGTCACGGATGGTGGCATGTTCCAGTGTTCGGAGAAGCGAACGCATGTTCATTAGAGTGAACCGACCCAGCGCGTTCGTCAAGGCGAACACGTAGACCGATCAAGCGAACGGCATCGGCGGGTCGACCATGGCAGCATGAACGGCAGCAACTGCGACGGAAGCCATGGAAGGGGCCAGGAGAAAGCGTGAGTGGCGAGCATGAGTGACCAGACCACCCCGGCCACGAGCCCCAATGGCAGCGGTCACAGCAACGACAGCGGCACCGGCACCGGCACCGGCACCGGCACCGGCACCGAGCTGATCGGCCTGATCGCCACCTCGATCCGGCGTGAGCGCGAGCGCAGCGGGCTGTCCATGGCCGAGCTGGCGCGGCGCGCGGGCATCGCCAAGTCCACGCTCTCCCAACTGGAGTCGGGCGCGGGCAACCCCAGCGTGGAGACGCTCTGGGCGCTCGGGGTCGCACTGAACGTGCCGTTCAGCCGGCTGGTCGACCCGCCACGCCCGGCGGTCAGGGTGGTCCGGGCCGGCGAGGGTCCGGTGACCCACTCCGAGCACGCCGAATACGCCGCCACCGCGCTCTCCTCCTGCCCGCCGAACGCCCGGCGCGACATCTACCGGATCGAGGCGCAGCCGGGCGAGGCCAGGGCCTCCGATCCGCACATGCCCGGCACCGTCGAGCACGTGTTGATCGGCGCCGGGCGGGCACTGGTCGGGCCGACCGAGGCGCCGGTCGAGCTGGGCCCGGGTGACTACGTGAGCTACCCGGGCGACGCCCCGCATGTGTTCCGCGCCCTGGCTCCGGACACCCTCGCGGTGATCGTGATGGAGCACATCTGACACTTCGTCAGGCAGGTGCGGTTACTTCAACAGCCCGTCCAGGAAGGGGTTTCCGAACACCCGGTGCGGGTCGTGGTGGTCCAGGACGGCGACCGCCTCGTCCCAGCCGGGCCCGCCGCCGGCCCGCAGGCTGTCGGGGATGACCCGGTCGAGCAGATCCTGATCGGACCAGGCGGCGTCGGCGGTGTAGGCCCACCCCTTGGACCACTCGACCCGCAGCCCCGCCCGGGTGCCGTCGAAGGTGCGCAGCAGCCACTGCTCCAACTCCCGGGCGAAGCGCTCCAGTCCGGGGGTGCCGGGGAAGGCGAGGACGTCCAGCCAGACCGCCGTGTCCCACTCGGGGCGGTCCGCGCGCGGGCGCAGCGCCGAGAGCAGCGGGGGCCGGGCGCCGGGAACGCCGGAGGAGGCGGGGTCGTCCAGGCCGGTGGCCCGGATCTCCACCGCGCCGTTCACCGGGAACTCGCCCCTGGCCTGGTAGGCGGCGAGCAACTCCCGGTAGTAGGCGGCGAATTCGCTCACCACCCACTGGAGATCGGCGCGCCTGGTGAGGATCGCGTAGCCGTTGGCGGTGACCCGCAGGGTGGTCGGGCGGACGTACTGGAGCAGGGTGCGCGAGGGGCCCCAGAGATCGGAACGCAGTCCGCCCGCCAGCAGGTGGGTGAGCACCTCACCGCTGAGCAGTCGGCGGAGCAGCCCGCCGGAGAGCAGCACCTCCGTGATGTCCCCGGTGAGGCTCACCTTCGCGACCAGGTACTGGAGTTGGCCGAACAGTGGGGCCGACGCCCAGGCCCCGGTGACGATCTCGCCGGCGAGCCGGGCGACCGGTTCCGGAATGCTGTCCGAGAAGGGGTAGTTGTACGGGTGGTCGACGGCGAGTGAGGCGAACGGCTTGTTCGGGGTGACGCTCCAGGTCTTGAGCCAGGGGTAGTCGGTGTAGGCGAACCAGATCGCCTCGGCCCGGCCGTCGCGTTCCACGAAGTCGGCGAAGGTGCGCGGGCCGCCCCCGCCGCCGAGGACACCGCCCAGCACTCCCCCGAGCACTCCGCCGAGCCCGCCGTCCGTACCGGCTCCCGCACCGGCACCGGCACCGGCACCCGTGCCACTGCCCGTGCCGCTGCCGGAGCCGCTGCCCGGGCGAGCGAAGAGGTCGCTAGCCGGGATGTCGAGCCGGCTGACGCAGCGCAGCGGCCGGTCGGCGCCGGCCCTCAGCACCACCTCGGTGAGGAAGGCGCGGCCCAGGTGCACCAGGAAGGCGGCGCTGTCGGCCTCGGAGCGGTCGAAGCCGCGCAGCGTGTAGCGGCCGGTGGCCGGGTCGAGGACGACGGCGGTGAGCCGGACGACCTGGTTGCTGACCGACCCGTAGCCGTGCCCCTCCGGCCGCACCTCACCGGCGGCCGGCACGGCGGTGCCGTGGCCTCCGATGGCGAGCACCCCGCCCACGGTGATCTCGCCGGGAGCCGGGCAGGCGGTCAGGCCGAGGCCGCGGCCCGCCAGGTGTGCGAGCAGCGCCTCCATGGTGGCGCCGGTCTGCACCCGGACGGTGCCGGGCGAGTCGGCGCTGATGGCGGTGAGGTGGCGACTGGTGTCCAGCAGCAGGACCCGGGCGCTCTCCCTGGTCCCGGCCGCGACGGTGAGCGGCGCCCAGGTGTGCCGGTAGCCGGAGGCGCGCAGCCGCCAGCCGTTGGCGTGCGCCCAGTCGGCGAGGGCCGGGACCTCCTCGGGAGTGCGGGGCGCGCAGGTCCACAGCTGGTCGGTGCGGATCTCGCCGGACCAGTTCTGGAAGACCCGCTGGTACAGCTCGGTGCCGACGGGCAGCGCGGGCGGTACGGGCGTGGCGGCCTCAACGCTGTCGGGACCGATGGTGCCGCGCAACAGCCAGGCCGCACCGCCGAGCGCCGCCGACGCGCCCAGCAGCTGGCGCCGGGTGAGGCCTCCGGGAGTGTTCGTGGCGGCCTCGGCGCCGGTGGCGCCGGTGGACGCGGCCGCGTCAGCGGAGGCATTCGTCGGGGTCATCCCCTCCGATATCGCCCCGTCGCCCGCTCCGCTCGTCGGCCCGTGTCCTGTGGTCATCGTCCGTCCGCCCCTCGCACTGGTCCCCCCGGGCCGAACTGCGGCACTCCGGGTCCGGCCGGAGTCGGCCCGGCCCGATCCGGAGCGTATGAAGGGGTGGACGGCAGTCTGAAGCGCCTTCCGTCGATCTCACTCCTTCGAGTGAGATCAGCCCCGATCGGGACCCAAGGGCCCCGATCACCTCCTCCGCCCCTCGCACGCCTTCGTTGCCCATGCCACCGACGGGCGCATAGGTTGATCATGACCAGCTCACCCCGCCCCGCCGGAGGCCCCGCCATGCCCTCGTCCGCGACCTCTGCCACAACCTCTGCCACGGCCTCTCCCGCGCCCGCGCCGCTGACCGTCGCGGTAGCCCAGCCCGTCTGCGCCGCCGCAGGCCGTCCGGACACCGTCTCCGAGAACGTGGCCCTGCACGCCGAGGCGGTACGGGCGGCGGGCACCCGGCTGGTGGTGTTCCCCGAGCTGTCGCTGACCGGCTACGACCTGGCCGCACCGGCCGTCGGCCCGGCGGACGCGCGCCTCGCTCCGCTGGTGGCGGCCTGCGCCGCGACCGGCGCCGTCGCCCTGGTCGGGGCGCCGGTCGCCGAGGCCGACGGGCGCGAGTCCATCGCCACCCTGGTGGTGACCGGGGAGGGCGCCGTCGTGGCCTACCGGAAGATGCGCCTCCACGGCGCCGAGGTGGAACGTTTCACCCCCGGGGAGAAGCCCGTCACCCTGGAGCTGGACGGCCTGCGGCTCGGCCTCGCGATCTGCGCGGACGCCGCCGACCCGGCGCACGCCGAGGAGACCGTCGCGCTCGGCGTCGACGCCTACGTCGCCTCCACCCTCTACGGGCCCGGTGCCGCCCAGGCCGAGCGCCGGGACGGACACTTCCGCGACCGGGCCGCCGCCCACGGCGTGTGGTGCGTGCTCGCGACCTGCGCCGGGGCCACCGGCGAGTACCCCGACAGCTCGGGCGGCTCCGGCGTCTGGGCCCCGGGCGGCGAACTCCTCGCCCAGGCCGGTACCGCCCCGGGGGAACTGCTCCGCGTGGAGTTGCCCCGGCGGTAGGCCTCGGACGGCTACGGACGGCGTCCGTAGCACCCGGGTCGGATCACGGGATCATCGGATCATCCCGGCCGGAAATACCCGGGCCCCGCTCGCGGCTGTGGTGATCGGAGATCCGTTCCGGGCCCGTCGGGCCCGTACAGGAGGTGCAGCGCACGATGGGTGACGAGCAGGAGAAGCCGCAGGAGTACCGGATCGAGCAC
Organism: Kitasatospora sp. NPDC091335; assembly: GCF_044757205.1. Lineage (NCBI taxonomy): Bacteria > Bacillati > Actinomycetota > Actinomycetes > Kitasatosporales > Streptomycetaceae > Kitasatospora > Kitasatospora sp. NPDC091335. Next base: position 72,909 of record NZ_JBIVUM010000006.1, read on the forward strand.
GACTCGATGGGCGAGGTCCGGGTGCCGGCGGACGCGAAGTGGCAGGCGCAGACGCAGCGGGCGGTGGAGAACTTCCCGGTGTCCGGTCAACGGCTGGAGCGCGCGCACATCGCCGCGCTGGCCCGGATCAAGGCCGCCGCGGCCCGGGTGAACGCCCGGCTCGGGGTGCTGGACGAGGAGACGGCGGAGGCGATCGCGGCGGCTGCCGAGGAGGTCGCGGAGGGGCGCTGGGACGACCAGTTCCCGGTGGACGTGTTCCAGACCGGCTCGGGCACCTCGTCCAACATGAACACCAACGAGGTGATCGCCACCCTGGCCGGGGAGCGGCTGGGCCGGGCGGTCCACCCGAACGACCACGTCAACGCCAGCCAGTCCTCCAACGACGTCTTCCCCTCCTCGATCCACATCGCCGCCACCGCCGCCGTCACCCACGACCTCGTCCCGGCGCTGGAGCACCTCGCGGAGGCGCTGGAGCGCAAGGCCACCGAGTTCGCCCGGGTGGTCAAGTCGGGCCGCACGCACCTGATGGACGCCACGCCCGTCACGCTCGGCCAGGAGTTCGGCGGCTACGCGGCACAGGTGCGACACGGACGGGAGCGGCTGCTGGCCACCCTCCCCCGGGTGGCCGAACTCCCGCTCGGCGGGACGGCGGTGGGCACCGGCATCAACACCCCGCCCGGCTTCCCCGCGGCCGTCATCGCCGAGGTCGCCCGCGCCACCGACCTGCCGCTCACCGAGGCCAGGAACCACTTCGAGGCACAGGGCGCGCGGGACGCCCTGGTCGAGCTGAGTGGTCAACTGCGCACGGTGGCGGTCGGGTTCACGAAGATCGCGAACGACCTGCGGTGGATGGGCTCCGGCCCGCGCACCGGGCTCGGCGAGATCAACCTGCCGGACCTCCAGCCCGGTTCGTCGATCATGCCGGGCAAGGTGAACCCGGTGCTGCCCGAGGTGGTGCTGATGGTCGCCGCCCAGGTGGTGGGCAACGACGCGACGGTCACGCTGGCGGGCGCGAGCGGCAACTTCGAGCTGAACGTGATGCTCCCGGTGATCGCCCGCAACGTCCTGGAGTCGGTGCGGCTGCTCGCCAACAGCGCCCGGCTGCTGGCCGACCGGACGGTGGACGGCGTCACCGCCAACGTCGAAAGGGCCAGGGAGTACGCGGAGTCCTCGCCCTCGGTGGTGACTCCGCTGAACCGCTACATCGGGTACGAGGAGGCCGCGAAGGTCGCCAAGCAGGCCCTGGCCGAGCGCAAGACCATCCGCCAGGTGGTGGTGGAGCGCGGCTACGTCGAGCAGGGCCGGCTCACCGAGGAGCAGCTGGACGAGGCCCTGGACGTGCTGCGGATGACGCACCCGTAGCCGGCCGCGCGGCGGGCGGCTGTGGGCATCGGCGCGGGCCGACGGGCGCGGGCCGGGGCGCGGCGGGCGGTTGTGCCCTCCGCGCCCCGGTCACGGGCTGCGGGGAAGATCAGCCCTTGGCACGGCCTGCCCGGCCGCGCCGCATTGACGCTCCGTTCGACGTCATGGTCGCCATCGAGATCGCCGCGAGGCCGAGCAGGAACATCACGGCGCCCACGATGATGCAGGTCACGATGTTCTTGCCGTGCGCGACGGACCCGGAGACGACCCAGGGGGAGATGATCGTCCAGACACCGAGCGCGGCGGCCGCCCAGGCCCTCGCGTGGGTGCGTTCGTAGGCCGATCCGTAGCCGGCCATCAGGGCCGTGTAGGCCAGACCCACGATCAGGCAGGTCACGGTCAGGGTGCTGTACGCCGTGAAGCCGACGATCCATGGCGATGCCGCCAGGAAGAGGCCGGCCAGGACGGCCAGGGCCTCGACGGCCTGGGCACGAGGAGTCGAGGTGACCCGCTCGTAGCGTTCGCGGAGTTCGACGATGTCCGGATGGTGCTCCATGCCCGTCGTCGGGATATGGGTTGCCACCGATACCACCTCCTGTGGTCGGGACCGGTAAGGCGCTTGCCCCGTACCCATTCTGGCTCTTATCTAACGTTTTGCACCCGTTGGACGGAAATGCCGGATAACCATCCGATCACGGCGGTGACCTGCGTCTCAACCGTCCGGGTCGGCATTGCCTATGCAACTGGTTGCATAGCAGGATGCGAGCCATGGCACTGGAGCACGCGATCCTCGTCTCGCTGCTGGAGCAGCCCGGCTCCGGCTACGAGCTGGCCAGGCGCTTCGACCGCTCGATCGGACGCTTCTGGACCGCCACCCACCAGCAGATCTACCGGGTGCTGCGGCGGATGGAGTCGGACGGCTGGGTGGCCGCGCAGGAGGTCTCCCAGGACGGGCGACCGGACAAGAAGGTCTACTCGGCGGCCGAGGCCGGCCGGGCCGCGCTGGCCGGCTGGCTGCGCGAACCGGTCGAGCCGGAGACCGTCCGGCACGAGCTCGCGGTCAAGATCCGGGCCGCCGCCTTCGACGATCCTGCCGCGCTGATCTCCGAGGTCGAGCGGCACCGCGAGGGCCACGCCAGCCTGCTCGCCCGCTACCTGCACGGCGAACAACGGGACTTTCCCGACCCCACCGCACTCGACGCCCGACAGGAGCTCCAGCACGTGGTGCTGCGCGGCGGCATCGAGTACGAGCGGATGACCCTCGCCTGGCTCGACGACGTACTCGCCACCCTGCGCCGCCTCGCCGGCAGCCAACCGTCCTGACGGACTGCCTCCGACCGCCCCGAGCGGCCGACCGCCGGCCATCGACAAGCGCCATGCGGCAGCCGGCAGCCGGCAGCCGACGAATGACAGATCACGGATGACAGATAACAGAATCTGAAAGCTGTCATCTGAACTCTGTCACCCCGCCCTCCCCGACACCCTCGACCCCCGGGAGCCCCTCGATGCTCTTCAACCCGCGCAGCTACGACCCCGCCCAGTTCGACGAGCCGACCCGCCGGCTGCTGCGCGCGACGGTGGACTGGTTCGAGTCCCGCGGCAAGAAGGCGCTGATCGACACCTACGTCGCCCGCAGCTGGTACGCCGACTTCCTGGCCTTCGCCGCCGAGGAGGGCCTGTTCGCGGAGTTCCTGACCCCCGCCACGGCCGACCCCGACAAGCGCTGGGACACCGCGCGGATCGCCGAGCTGAACGAGATCCTCGGCTTCTACGGCCTCGGCTACTGGTACACCTGGCAGGTCACCATCCTGGGCCTCGGCCCGGTCTGGCAGAGCGAGAACGAGGCCGTCCGCGCCCGCGCCGCCAAGCTGCTGGCCGAGGGCCACGTGATGGCCTTCGGTCTCTCCGAGCGCACCCACGGCGCGGACATCTACTCCACCGACATGATCCTCACCCCGGACGGCGAGGGCGGCTTCACCGCGACCGGCTCCAAGTACTACATCGGCAACGGCAACGTGGCCGGCCTGGTCTCGGTGTTCGGCCGCCGCTCGGACGTCGAGGGCCCGGAGGGCTACGTCTTCTTCGCCGCCGACAGCCGCCACGAGGCGTACCACCTGGTCAAGAACGTGGTGAACGCCCAGATGTACGTCAGCGAGTTCCGCCTGGAGGACTACCCGGTGCGCGCCGAGGACGTGCTGCACACCGGCCAGGCCGCCTTCGACGCCGCGCTCAACACCGTCAACGTCGGCAAGTTCAACCTCTGCACCGCCTCGATCGGCATCTGCGAGCACGCGATGTACGAGGCCGTCACGCACGCCGACAACCGGGTGCTGTACGGCAGGAAGGTCACCGACTTCCCGCACGTCAAGCGGGAGTTGACCGACGCGTACGTCCGTCTGGTGGCGATGAAGCTGTTCAGCGGCCGGGCCGTGGACTACTTCCGGACCGCCTCCCCCGAGGACCGCCGGTACCTGCTGTTCAACCCGATGACCAAGATGAAGGTCACCACCGAGGGCGAGAAGGTCATCGACCTGATGTGGGACGTCATCGCGGCCAAGGGCTTCGAGGCGGACACCTACTTCGACAAGGCCGCGAAGGACATCCGCGGCCTGCCGAAGCTGGAGGGCACCGTCCACGTCAACCTGGCGCTGATCCTCAAGTTCATGGGCAACTACCTGTTCGCCCCGGCCGATTACGCCCCGGTACCGACCCGTCTGGACGCCACCGACGACGCCTTCCTTTTCCGCCAGGGGCCGGCCCGCGGCCTCGGCGCGATCCGCTTCCACGACTGGCGCGCCGCCTACGACCGCCACGCCCAGCTGCCCAACGTCGCCCGCTTCCGCGAACAGGCCGACGGGTTCTGCGAGTTGCTGCTCAAGAACGCGCCGAGCAAGGAGCAGCAGGCGGACCTGGACTTCCTGCTGGAGATCGGCCAGCTGTTCGCGCTGATCGTCTACGGCCAGCTGGTGCTGGAGCAGGCCGAGCTGACCGGTCTGACCGCCTCCGAGCACGGCGGGGACCTGTTGGACCGGATCTTCGACGCACTGGTCCGCGACTTCTCCGCGCACGCCACCGAGCTGCACGGCAAGGCCTCCGCCACCGAGGAGCAGGCCGGCTGGGCGCTGGCGAACGTCCGCCGCCCGGTCGCCGACCCGGCCCGGGACGCCCGGGTGTGGACGCGGGTCGAGGCGCTCTCCGGCGCGTACGAGATGCAGCCGTAGCAACGGCGCTCAAAGACCGCCTCCGGAGGCGACCTCCGGAGAGGGCGTCCGGAGAGGACCTCCGGAGGCGGCGGGCGAAAGCGGGTTTCGGAAAGGACGTACGGAGAAGACGTCCGGAAGCACCGAGACCCCGGGGGTGCCGGTCGGCGGGCCGGCACCCCCGGTTCACCTCTCCTGGCGGGTCCCGCCGTCGCCGAGGCCCATGTCGCGGGCCCGGGCGACGGCCTCGGCGCGCGTGGCGACGTGCAGCTTCTCGAAGATGTGGGTGATGTGGTTGCGGACGGTCTTCTCCGCGACCACCAGCTCGCGGGCGATCCGCCGGTTGTCCAGCCCGCGCGCGACCAGGTCCAGCACCTCGGCCTCGCGGGCGGTGAGTTCGGGGAAGAGCTGCCCCGCCTCGCGCATCCTCGCCCCGGCCAGCAGGGCGGTGATCCGGCCGGCCACCTCGCCGCCGAACACCGCGCCGCCCGCGGCGACCGTCCGCACCGCGTGCAGCACCTCCTCGCGCCCGGCGCCCTTCACCAGGTAACCGCGCGCGCCCGCCTGGAGGGCGGCGAGCAGGTTCCCGTCGTCGTCCGACATGGTCAGCATCAGCACCGGCGGTGGTGCCTCCCGGGTGGCGAGCTGCCGGACGGCCTCCAGTCCGGAGCCGTCGGGCAGCGAGAGGTCCATGATCACCACGGTCGGACGGTGCCGGGCCACCGCCTCCGGGACGTCGGCGACCCGCTCGGCCTCGGCGACCACGAGGACGCCCTCGGCACTCTCCAGCGCCGCCCTGAGGCCCTCCCGGAACAGGGGGTGGTCATCGACGATCAGCACCCGGACGGACGGGGCGTCACCCGGTTCCGAGGGTGCCACCGGCTGTTCTTCATCCACCCGGCCGACACTATCAGCGGCCATCGCGTGACTTTCCGTGACGACCCCGGGAGGCCGCCCGCGTGTCGGGGCCGTCCCGGCGGCGGGCGACGACCGGCAGATGACAGATGACAGCCGACAGATAACAACAAACAGCTGACAGATTTTGAAATCTGTCAGCTGTCTGTTGCCACCACCGCGGCCGACCGGAGCGAGGCGAGGGATCGCCCCGGCCTCACCCCTGCGGACCGGTCTGCCCCGAGCACGTGGGCCTGTCGCCCCACTCCGGTCCCGGAACGGCGCCGGGTGCGCCGACCCGGCCCAGCACGACGGTGACCGGTCCGCGCCGGCCGACCCGGAGACCGTACTGCTCCCCCGCCCTGACGTAGACCAGGTCGCCGGGGAGCAGTGACTCTTCGCCGAGGTCACCGAGGAAGACGGCGGCCCCGGTGAGGACCAGCAGGAAGGCGTCGGCCGCCCGGTCCCGGTACGGTCCGCAGGTGCCGCCCGGGTCGATCCGCGCCGTGCCCACGTCCACCTGCCGCCAGCTCCGGGCGGACCGGGAGTCCGACCGCTGAGCGGGGATGTCGGCCCTGGGCGTGGGGCGGACCGTGAGCACGGTGGTCGGCGCGCCGCGGACGGCTGAGATCCGGTAGGAGGTGCCGGGCCGGTGGTGCAACGCCTCGCCCGGGCAGAGGATCCGGCCGGCCGCGAACAGTCGGCCGGAGAGCACCACCGTCACCGACTCGACGGATTCGTAGGGAAGTTGCTCGACCCGGACACCCGGCGGCAGCGCCTCGACGGTCAGTCCGGCGCGGACGGCCGGCCGCTGCTCCGGGTCGATCAGCCGCTGGAAGGCGGGCGCGGTGCGGGGCACGGCAGCGGGGACGAGAATCACGAGAGGCCTCCTCCGGACGAGGACGGGCAGGACCGGTCAGGGCCGGTCGCAGCGGGCGGCGCGGCGCCGGGCCAGGGCGGCCCGGGTGGCGGCCGAATGCCGGGGGACGGCGAGGGTCAGACGGAGCAGTTCCACGCCGAGCGGCCCGGCTTCGAGGTGCAGCGTGCGGCCGCGGCGGGCCAGCAGCAGGTCCCCTTCGGAGGCCAGGTGGTCAGGCTCGCCGGAGAGTCGGCCGACGACGGCGGCGCCGCGCAGCACGTGCAGGACGGTCTCGGTGTCGGACCGGCCCGGGAGGACGTGGTGGGCGCCCGGGCTCAGCCGCAGGTGGTCGAAGGCCTCGCAGGCGCTGGCGAGCATCGGGCGCCGGGCGAGGGAGCGGATCCGTACGCGCTCGCCGTTCGGGCCGATGACGACCATGGCGGAGCCGGTGTCGGTGGTGACGATCACCTGGGGTCGCCTCCTTCGGGAGGGGCTTCGGACGGGGCTGAGGAGGAGACGGGGACGGCGAGCATGGCGTGGAAGAACTCCAGCCCGGCCAGCCCGGCGGTCAGGACGGTCCGCGAGCCGAGCGGCAGCACGACGGCGGTGCCCTCGACCAGCGGCAGGCCGACGCCGACGGATTCCGGGCGGTCCTCGGGTGCCGGGCCGTCCGCGTGGTCGGGGTGCTCGAAGCTCTCGGGCAGGTCGGCGAGACCGGAACCGGCGGTGACGTAGATCGCGTGCTCGACGCCGTCGGCGGCCACCTCGGTGCGGTGGCCCGGGTCGAGCCGTTGCAGCCCGACGCCGCGCAGCGGACCGGCGAGCAGTCGGCCGGGGTCGACCGCACCTCGTCGCCGCAGGTCGGTGATGACGGTTCCCGACATGACAGGCGCTCCTTCCGGTCGCGGGCGGGCTCTGTGGTCCGCCTCTGCGGTCCACCCTGCGCCGCCCGCTGTCCCGGCCACACGGGGGCGTCGTCCCGTCCGGCTCCCGGCCCGATCCCACCCGCGATCCCGGCCCCGTCCCAGGCCCGATCCCACCTGGGATCCCACCCGTGGTCCCGCCCCGGCCCCTCCCCGCCTGCACGGCGGTCAGGACCGGTCAGGATCCAGTCAGGACCGGTCCCCGGCTCCGTCCCCCGGCCGCCGCCCGCACCCGCCGTGGGCCCGCCCGCGACCGCCCCGAGCCGAGCGGAACGACGTACGGTGGAACCGGAGGCCGTGTCATGCACGTCACCGGAACCCACTTCACCCGCTTCGCCGACCGCACCGAGGCGGGCCGTCGGCTGGCCGCCCGGCTCGGCCGTCTGGCCGGCCCCGACACCGTGGTCGTGGCGCTGCCGAGGGGCGGCGTGCCGGTGGCAGCCGAGGTCGCCTCGGCGCTCGGCGCACCGCTGGACATCTGCGTGATCCGCAAGCTCGGCGTGCCCTACCAACCCGAGCTGGGCATGGGGGCGATCGGCGAGGACGGCGTCCGGGTGCTGAACGAACAGGTCATCCGGTTCTCCGCGGTCACCGACGAGCAGTTGGCCGAGGTCGAGCGGCAGGAGCGCGCCGAACTGGCGCGCCGGGCCCGCCGCTACCGGGGCGACCGGCCGCCCGCCGACCTGCGCGGCCGCACGGTGGTCGTGGTGGACGACGGCATCGCCACCGGGTCGACCGCCCGGGCGGCCTGCCGGATCGTCCGGGAGCGCGGCGCGGCCCGGGTGGTGCTCGCCGTCCCGGTGGCGCCCGCGGACTGGACCGAGCGCCTGGACGAGGTCGCCGACGAATTGGTCTGCGTCGGCACGCCGTCCCCGTTCTTCGCGATCGGCGAGTTCTACACCGACTTCTCGCAGACCCAGGACGAGGAGGTGCTGCGACTGCTGGCGAAGGCCAGGGAGGGGGGCGGCGGCGGGATCGGGAGCGGTCCGTCCACCGGCCCCGCCGCGGTCGACCGCGAGCTGCTGCTGCCCGTCGCCGGAGTCCGTCTCGCGGGCCGGCTGACCGTCCCGGCCGGCGCGCGCGGTGTCGTCGTCTTCGCGCACGGCAGCGGCAGCGGTCGGCTCAGCCCGCGCAACCGGCACGTCGCCGAGTACCTGAACCACACCGGACTGGCCACACTGCTCTTCGACCTGCTCACCGAGGACGAGGAGGCCGACCGCCGGAACGTGTTCGACGTGGCGCTGCTGGGCTCCCGGCTGAGCGCCGTCGCCCGGCGACTGGGCGCGGCGGAACACACCCCGGACGACCCCGACGACCCCGACCGCCCGAACCACCCGGACCGCCCGGACGACCCGGTGCCCGAGACCCAGGGCCTGCCGCTCGGCCTGTTCGGCGCCAGCACCGGCGCCGCCGCCGCGCTGCACACCGCCGCCGACCTGGGCCCGGCGGTGCGCGCCGTGGTCTCCCGGGGCGGCCGGCCCGACCTCGCCACGCCGGACGTGCTGACCCGGGTGCGCGCCCCGACGCTGCTCCTCGTCGGTTCCCTGGATCCGACCGTGCTCGACCTCAACCGGCAGGCCCGCAGTCGGCTGCGCTGTGCGAGCGAGCTGATGGTGGTGCCGCGCGCGAGCCACCTGTTCGAGGAGCCGGGGACCCTCGACCGGGTCGCCGAGCTGGCCTCCGGCTGGTTCCTCCGCCACCTCCCGCTCCCCGTCAACCCCGGAAGTGCGTGATCGCCCCATTGCGCAGACTTCGTGCGTCACCCCCGGTCAGCAGCACATTTTGCGCAGCGGACCGCGGGATTTTCTAATCATCTTGTACACATTGAGCAGTCAGAATCCGACCTGTTGCCCAACCACTCCGACAGGAGCAAGCTCTCCGCAACCACACCGCCCACCCGTTCGCGGTGTGGTGGCGATCCAGCGGAAGCCTCGACGGCGAGGCCCGAAGTGGAGGAACGAGCGATGACCCCGCAGTCCCACGCCCTTGAGTTGACCCCCGAGGAGCGCGAGGCCGGTCTTGACGCCGACCAGCTGCGCCGCCTCGTCGGCCTCGTCGAGCACGACGCGGCCGCCGATCCGTTCCCGGTGACGGCCCAGGACGCGGTCGTCTTCGTGGTCGGCAACGCCACCCAGACGGCCCAGTTCTACCAGGTCGTCTTCGGCATGGAGCTGGTCGCCTACTCCGGCCCCGAGACCGGCCGCCGGGACCGCAAGGCGTACGTGCTGCGCTCCGGCTCCTGCCGCTTCGTGATCAAGGGCGGCGTCCAGCCGGACAGCCCGCTGCTGGAACACCACCGCCGCCACGGCGACGGCGTCGTCGACCTCGCCCTGGAGGTCCCGGACGTCGACAAGTGCATCGAGCACGCCCGCGCGTGCGGCGCCACCGTTCTGGAGGAGCCGAACGACATCTCGGACGAGAACGGCACCGTGCGCCGCGCGGCCATCGCCACCTACGGCGAGACCCGCCACACCCTGATCGACCGCTCCCGCTACCACGGCCCGTACCTGCCGGGCTACGTCGTCGCGGAGAGCAAGGTCACCCACCCGGAGGGCTCGCCCAAGCGCCTCTTCCAGGCCCTCGACCACGCCGTCGGCAACGTCGAACTGGGCCGGATGAACGAGTGGGTGACGTTCTACAACCGCGTCATGGGCTTCGTGAACATGGCCGAGTTCGTCGGCGACGACATCGCCACCGAGTACTCCGCGCTGATGTCCAAGGTCGTCGCCAGCGGCAACCACCGGGTGAAGTTCCCGCTCAACGAGCCGGCCATCGCCAAGAAGAAGTCCCAGATCGACGAGTACCTGGAGTTCTACACCGGCCCCGGCTGCCAGCACATGGCGCTCGCCACCAACGACATCCTCACCACCGTGGACGTGCTGCGGGCCCGCGGTGTGGAGTTCCTCAACACCCCGGACGCCTACTACGACGACCCGGAGCTGCGCGAGCGGATCGGCAAGGTCCGGGTGCCGATCGAGGAGCTGAAGAAGCGCGGCATCCTGGTCGACCGCGACGAGGACGGCTACCTGCTCCAGATCTTCACCAAGCCGATCGGCGACCGCCCCACCGTCTTCTACGAGTTCATCGAGCGGCACGGTTCGCTCGGCTTCGGCAAGGGCAACTTCAAGGCGCTCTTCGAGTCCATCGAGCGCGAGCAGGACCGCCGCGGCAACCTGTGAGCGTCGGAGAGCTCTGACGGGCTCCGGCGAGCCCTGAGGGACTCCGAGGGGCCCTGACGAACGGATCTCTGCCAAACGGTCGAGGAGGACCACGGAGATGGCGTACTACCGGCAGCTGGGCAGCATCCCGCCCAAGCGGCACACCCAGCACCGCACCCCCGAAGGCGGGCTGTACTACGAGGAGTTGATGGGCGAGGAGGGCTTCTCCTCGGACTCCTCCCTCCTCTACCACCGGGGCATCCCCTCGGCGGTGGTCAACGCGGTGCCGTGGGAGCTGCCGGACCAGTCCACGGTGCCCAACCACCCGCTCCTCCCTCGTCACCTCAAGCTGCACGAGCTGTTCGCGGACCAGGACTGGAAGTCCGCGGACGCCGTCGGCAGCCGCCGGCTGGTCCTCGGCAACGGCGACGTACGGATCTCGTACGTCGCCGCCGGGGCCCCGAGCGCGCTCTACCGCAACGGGCTCGGCGACGAGTGCGTGTACGTGGAGTCCGGTTCCGGCACGGTCGAGACGGTGTTCGGCTCGATCGAGGTCGGGCAGGGCGACTACGTGGTCATCCCGCGCGCCACCACCCACCGCTGGGTGCCGGCCGGCGACGAGCCGCTGCGCGCGTACTGCATCGAGGCGAACAGCCACATCACCCCGGTCAAGCGCTACCTGTCCAAGTACGGGCAGCTGCTGGAACACGCGCCGTACTGCGAGCGGGACTTCCGCGGGCCGGTCGGCCCGCTGGTCGCCGACGCCCCCGGGGACGTCGACGTGCTGGTCAAGCACCGCGGCCCGAACGGGATCTCGGGCACCCGCTACACCGTGCCGCACCACCCCTTCGACGTGGTCGGCTGGGACGGCTGCCTGTACCCGTACGCCTTCAACATCAAGGACTTCGAGCCGATCACCGGCCGGATCCACCAGCCGCCGCCGGCCCACCAGGTGTTCGAGGGCAACGGCTTCGTGATCTGCAACTTCGTTCCGCGCAAGGTGGACTACCACCCGCTGTCGATCCCGGTGCCCTACTACCACGCCAACGTGGACAGCGACGAGGTCATGTTCTACTGCGGCGGCGACTACGCGGCCCGCAAGGGCTCGGGCATCGGCCAGGGCTCGATCTCGCTGCACCCGGGCGGACACACCCACGGGCCGCAGCCCGGGGCGTACGAGCGCAGCATCGGCGTGGACTTCTTCGACGAGCTGGCCGTCATGGTGGACACCTTCCGCCCGCTGGAGCTCGGCGAGGGCGGCCGGGCCACCGAGGACCCCGACTACGCCTGGACCTGGTCCGGTCGGGGGCCGGGGCGATGAGCGCACTGCCCCCGGGGGGTGTGATCCCCGAACTGTTCCGCGGCCTGTTCGACGACGCGGCGGTGTTCCCACCGGGGAACCTGCCGGTCGTCGAGGCGGTGCCCGCGCACCGGGCGCACCGGGCGGCCTGGTACGCCGAGGCCGTCGGGCCGCTCCTCTGCGGGGCTGGCCGGCTGCGCGAGTTGGCCGCGGCGGTCGTGAACTCCCCGGCAGCCGCGGACGCTTCCGCGGCCACGGACTCCGCGGCGGTGACGGCCGCCGCGGCCGAGGGGGGCACAGCGGGGGCGGACGGCCCGGCGGCGGGCGACTGGCCGCTCAAGGTCGGGCTGGTGCTGCCGGGGGGCAGCACCGAGCTCGCCCAGGCGCTCGCCGCCGTCGCGCCGTTCGAGCTGGCCGGCGTCGAGCTGGCCACCCGGGACGCCGCCGAGGCGGTGGCCGAGCTCGACCGGCTGCTGCCGCCGGGCGTCCCGGCCGCCGTCGAGGTTCCGCGCGAACTCCTGCGCGGGGACGGGCTGGACGCCGTCCTGGACGTGCTGCTGGACAGCCCGTACCGGGCGAAGTTCCGCACCGGCGGGGTGGTCGCCGAGGCGTTCCCGGACGAGGATGAGCTGGCCGCCTTCCTCACCGGCTGCGCGCGGCGTGGACTGCCGTACAAGTGCACGGCCGGGCTGCACAACGCCGTCCGGCACACCGACCCGGAGACCGGCTTCGAGCACCACGGCTTCCTGAACGTGCTGCTGGCCGCGCAGGAGACCGACCGGGCCACGGCGGCGACGGTGCTGGCGGAGCGCGACGGCGAGGTGCTGGCCAAGGCGGCGCGCGCACTGACGGACCGTCAGGTCACGGTGATCCGAAACTCGTTCACCGCGTTCGGCACCTGTAGCATCACCGAACCCCTGGGCGACCTGGCCGCGCTCGGCCTGCTCCCGCCGCCCAGTCCACTGCACCAGGAGGACCGTTGAGCACCACCCCCAGCAGCTGGCTCGCCAGCGCCCAGGACTCGCCGTTCGGCGTGCACAACCTGCCGTACGGCGTCTTCACCGCCGCCGACCGGCCCGGGCGGCGCCGGATCGGCGTGCGTGTCGGGGACTTCGTGCTGGACGCCGGGGCGGCCGCCCGTGCGGTCGGCGCGCCGTCCGTGCTGCTGGACGCGGACTCGCTCAACCCGCTGATGGCGGCCGGGCGTCCGGTCTGGACCCGGGTGCGGGCGGACCTCACCACCTGGCTCACCGACGAGTCGTTCCGCGAGGCACTGTCGCCCGCGCTGCTGCCGGCCGACGAGGTGGAGCTGCACCTGCCGTTCGAGGTCGCCGACTACGTCGACTTCTACGCCTCGGAGCACCACGCCACCAACCTGGGCCGGATCCTCCGCCCGGGTTCGGAGGCGCTCACCCCCAACTGGAAGCACCTGCCGATCGGTTACCACGGGCGGGCGGGCACGGTCGTGGTCTCCGGCACTCCGGTGGTGCGGCCGCACGGGCAGCGCAAGGCGCCGGCCGACGCCGCGCCGAGCTTCGGGCCGTCCCGTCGGCTGGACATCGAGGCCGAGGTCGGCTTCGTCGTCGGCACGCCGTCGGAGCTGGGCCGACCGGTCGTGATGGACGACTTCCGCGAGCACGTGTTCGGCGTCTGCCTGCTCAACGACTGGTCGGCGCGCGACATCCAGGGCTGGGAGTACGTGCCGCTCGGCCCGTTCCTCGGCAAGTCCTTCGCGACCTCGGTCTCACCGTGGATCGTCCCGCTGGATGCCCTGGAGCACGCCCGGATCGCGCCGCCGGAGCGCGACGTCGAGCCGCTGGCGTACCTGGACGACCGGGGCCGCGAGCCGTGGGGGCTGGACCTGGCGATGGAGGTCCGGCTGAACGGGCACCCGGTCTCCCGGCCGCCGTTCGCCACGATGTACTGGACGGCGCAGCAGCAGCTGACCCACATGACCGTCAACGGCGCCTCGCTGCGCACCGGCGACCTGTTCGCCTCGGGGACGGTCAGCGGGCCCGAGCGGGACACCCGGGGTGCGCTGATCGAGCTGACCTGGAACGGCGAGGAACCGCTCAAGCTGCCGGACGGGACGACCCGGGCCTTCCTGGAGGACGGTGACGAGGTGACCATCACCGCCACCGCGCCCGGGCCGGACGGCGCCGTGGTCGGCTTCGGCGAGGTCTCGGGGCGGGTGCGGGGCTGAAGGGTCCCGGGCGGCGGCAGGTGACAAGCCGCGGGTAACAGATAACGGATTACAGATAACGGATGACAGCTGACAGCTTTCATCATCTGTCAGCTGTCATCTGTTTGCCCGCCCCTGCCTACAACCGGGAGCCTCCGGTGGCATCGACCACGCGCCCGGTCATCCACCGCGCGTCGTCCGAGGCGAGGAAGGCGACGATGTCCGCGATGTCCTCCGGCGCCCCGACCCGGCCGAGCGCGGCGAGCGCGGCCGCCTGCGCCCTCGCCTCCGGGTCGGCCAGCCAGCCCGCGTTGAGGTCGGTGTCGATGATCCCGGGCGCCACGGAGTTGACGGTGATCCCGCGCGACCCGAGCTGCTGGGCCAGGTTGAGCGAGAAGGTGTCCAGGGCGCCCTTGGTCGCGCCGTAGGCCATGATCTCCGGCATCGCCATCCGGGCCAGGCCGCTGGAGACGTTGATGATCCGACCGCCGTCGCGCAGCCGCTCCAGCCCGTGCTTGACGATGAAGAACGGCGCGCGGACATTGACCGCGAAGACCTCGTCGAACTCCTCCTCCGTCAGGCCCGCGAGGTCGGAGCTGCGTCCGATCCCGGCGTTGTTCACGATGATGTCGACGCCTCCGGTGGGCGCGTGCCCGCTTATCCGCTCGTCGAAGGCCTCCCACAGCGCGACGGCGTCACCGTACCTCCCGAGCGCGGAGGGCAACGCGAAGGCCCGCCCGCCGTCGGCGCGGATGCCCGCGACCACCTCCTCCGCGGCCGCCTCGTCCCGGGCGTACCCGACGGCGACGGTGGCGCCGTCCCGCCCGAGCCGGCGGGCGATGGCCCGGCCGATCCCCCTGCTGCCGCCCGTGACCAGCGCCGTCCTGCCCTGAAGTCCGTACGCGCCCATGGCTGAGCCCCCTTCTGCTGCATCCCGATAGTTATTGAGCGATCGCTCAAAAAAGAAGCTAGCACACATTTCTTGAGTGAGTGCTCTAAAATTCAGCGCATGACAGCGGCGCAGAAGGCGAAAGCAGCACCGGAAGGCGGGGCGACCGCCCCCACGCCGACCCCCACATCGGCCCCCGCATCGGCCCCCCGACGCGGCCGCCCGCCGGCCTTCGACCGGGACGAGGTGCTCACCGCGGCCACCCGGCTCTTCTGGCAGCACGGCTACGAAGCCACCTCGGTCACCGACCTCACCTCCGCCATGGGCATCCGCCCCGGCAGCCTGTACGCGGCCTTCGGCGACAAGGAGTCGCTGTTCGAGGAGGTCGTCCGCCGGTACGGCCGCTCCCCCGTCGGCGCGTTCGTGACCGTCGCGCTGGAGGAGGAACCCACCGCGCACGACGCCTTCGCCCGCATCCTGCGCGAGGCCGCCGCCGTCTACGCCGACCCGTCGCACCCGGCCGGCTGCCTGATGATCTCCGCGGCCACCAACGTCACCCCGCAGGACGCCGGCATCCAGGACCGGCTGCGCGAGCTGCGCAACGGGAACCTGCGGACCTTCGAGGAGCGGCTGCACCGGGCCCGGCAGGACGGCGAGCTGCCGCCCGAGGCCGATCCGAAGACACTGGCCGGCTACTTCGGCACGGTCCTCCAGGGAATGTCCCAGCAGGCCAGGGACGGCGCCACCACCGCCGACCTGACCCGCATCGCCGAACTCGCCCTGCGCGCCTGGCCCTGAGCCGGGCCGCACACCCCGGCTCTCCCCCGGCCCGCCCCACCCCCGGCCCGGTGATCACAACCGCCCGCCTCCCCCGGTACGGTGGACCGCGGAATCCGGCCGGGGCCAGGAGGAACGGCGGAACCGGCGGGTACGGACAGCGGACGGCCACGGAGCCCGGTGGACACCGGCAGGCTCCGACGGACGTCGGCATCACCGAGGGACGGGAGCGGGACCCGATGAGCACAGAGGTGGCGGAGGTCCGGGCCTTCCTGGACGGCGGCGTCGGACGGCTCGTACTGGACCGTCCGCGGGCGCTCAACTCGCTGACCCACGGCATGGTCACCGCCCTGCGCGCCACCCTGGACGACTGGGCCGCGGACGACCGGATACGCGCCGTCGTCCTGACCGGCGCGGGCGAGCGCGGCCTGTGCGCGGGCGGCGACATCCGGGCGATGCACGACGACGCCAAGACGGGCGGGGCCGGCACCCGGGCGTTCTTCCGCGACGAGTACCGGCTGAACGCGCTGATCGCCCGCTACCCGAAGCCGTACGTCGCGGTGCTGGACGGCATCACCATGGGCGGCGGCGTCGGCGTGTCCGCCCACGGCGCGGTGCGGATCGTCACCGAGCGCTCCACGGTCGCGATGCCCGAGACCCGGATCGGCATCGCCCCGGACGTCGGCGGCAGCCGCCTGCTCGCCCACGCCCCGGGCGAGTTGGGCACCCACCTCGGGCTCACCGCGGCCTCGATGGGCCCGGGCGACGCCCTGCTCTGCGGGTTCGCGGACCACTTCGTGCCCTCATCGCGCATCCCCGGGCTGCTCGAAGCCCTGGGCCGGACCACCGCCGCGACGGCCGGCAGCACCACCGCCGGGATCGCCGCCCTCGTCGCCGCGCACGCCGAGCCCGCGCCGCCCGCCGCGCTGGCCGCCCAGCGCCCGTGGATCGACTCCTGCTACGCGGCCGACACGGTCGAGGAGATCGTCGACCGGCTGCTGGACTCCGGTGTCCCGGAGGCCAAGGAGGCCGCCGAAGCCGTCCTGGCGAACTCCCCCACCGCCGTCAAGACCACCCTGGCCGCGCTGCGCCGCGCCCGCACGCTCCCCTCGCTGGAGGCCGTGCTCGACCAGGAGTACCGGATCTCCTGCGCCGCGCTGGAGAGCCACGACATGGTCGAGGGCATCCGCGCGCAGGTGATCGACAAGGACCGCAGCCCCCGCTGGAGGCCCGGCACGCTCGCCGAGGTGACGGAGGCGGACGTCGCCCGCTCCTTCGCGCCACGCGAGGGTGATGAACTTGGCCTCGCGCCGCGCGAGGGCGACGCACCGGGCCTCGCCTGATCCGGCCCCCGACCTCCCACCGGCACACCTGGAGCCCGCCATGAACCACCCGGTCCCGCCGCCCCCGGCCGGGGAAACCGACCCGCTGTCCAGGGTCCCGCTGGGCGAGCAGGTGCGCGGGCTGCTGCTGGAGGGCCTGCTGAACGGCCGCTGGCAGCCCGGCGACCGGATCGTCGAGCGGCGCCTGGCCGTCGAGCTGAAGGTCAGCCAGGCGCCGGTCAGGGAGGCGCTGCGGGCGCTCGGGACTCTCGGGCTGCTCGACGCCGAGCCCAACCGGGGCGTGCGGGTGCGCGAGATCGGCCCGGCCGAACTGCTGGAGGTCTACCAGGTGCGGGCCTCGCTGGAGCGGCTGGCCGCCAAGTCCGCGGTGGTCCGGCTGGCCGGCGACACCACCGCCCTGGAGCGGCACGCCGAGCGGATGGCGGCCGCGGCGGCGGCGGGCGACGCGCTCGGCCAGGCCCGGCACGGGGTGGCCTTCCACCGCGAGATCGTGGCCGCCTCCGGCAACGGGACGCTGTTGCGGACCTGGGAGGGTCTCGGGGTCGAGGTGTGGACGGTGCTCTCGCTGCACCGGGTCCGGCCCGAGCTGCACGAGAACGCCGCCGACCACCAGCCGCTGATCGAGGCGTTCCGGCGGCAGGACCCGGAGGCCGGCCGGCTGCTGGCCGAGCACGTCCTGGAGTACGCCCGACGCGGGAGCGCGCAGGACGAGGACGCCCGGCACTCCGACTGAACCCTCCACGCAGCCGTCCACCTCGCGGGTTCTCCTTCCCTCCATCGATAATGTTCGCACAAAGATGATCGATCATCTCTCAAATTACTCGCCAGTATCGCTTGACGCGCCACCAGAGTGCTCCTTACCGTCCAAATAATTCCATGGAGAGGAATGTCATTCCGCATCCCGGAATGAACACCTGAAGCGCACCGCAAAGGGGAATCCACCGTGTCCCAGCCCGTGTCCCAGCTCGACCAGCTGCCAGACCCAGACCCCGAGGAGACCTCGGAGTGGCGCGCGTCCCTCGACGCCGCCCGCGACTTCGGCGGCCCCGACCGCGCCGCCCACCTGCTGCGCCGCCTCGTCGAGCACGCCGAACTGCGCCGGCTCGACATCCCTCCGCTGCTGGACACCCCGTACGTCAACACCATCCCCGGCGCCGCCGAACCCGAGTTCCCCGGCGACGAGGAGATGGAGCGCCGGATCACCGCCTGGAACCGCTGGAACGCCGCCGCCATGGTGACCAGGGGCAACCACCGCGGCGGCCTGGGCGGGCACATGGCCACCTACGCCTCCGCCGCCTGGCTGTACGAGGTCGGCTTCCAGCACTTCTTCCGCGGCAAGGAGGCCGACGGCTCCGGTGACCAGCTCTACGTCCAGGGCCACGCCGCCCCCGGCGTCTACGCCCGGGCGTTCCTGGAGGGCCGGATCTCCGAGGCCCGGCTGGACCGCTTCCGCCAGGAGGCCGGCGGCGACGGCCTGCCCTCGTACCCGCACCCGCGCCGGCTGCCCTGGTTCTGGGAGTTCCCGACCGTCTCGATGGGCCTCGGACCGCTCTCGGCGATCCACCAGGCCCGGTTCAACCGGTACCTGACCGCGCGCGGGATCAAGGACACCTCCGGCTCGCACGTCTGGGCCTTCCTCGGCGACGGCGAGATGGACGAGCCGGAGGCCACCGCCGCCCTGGGCCTGGCCGCCCGCGAGCAGCTGGACAACCTCACCTTCGTGGTCAACTGCAACCTGCAGCGCCTGGACGGGCCGGTGCGCGGCAACGGCAGGATCGTGCGGGAGCTGGAACGCCGGTTCCGCGCGGCCGGCTGGAACGTGGTCAAGTCGCTCTGGGGCGAGGCCTGGGACGAGCTGCTGGCCCGCGACACCACGGGCGCGCTGGTCCGCCGGCTGGGCGAGGTGCCGGACGGACAGTTCCAGACCTACGCCGCCTCGGACGCCGCGTACATCCGCGCGCACCTCTTCCACGGCTCCCCCGAACTGCGGGCGCTCGCCGACACCGTGGACGACCGGCGGCTGGTCGAGACCGTCGCCACCTCCCGCGGCGGCCACGAGCCGCGCAAGGTGTACGCGGCCTACCGCGCGGCGCTGGAGCACCGGGGCGCGCCCACGGTCGTACTGGTGCAGACCGTCAAGGGCTGGACGCTCGGCCCCGGCTTCGAGTCCCGCAACGCCAACCACCAGATGAAGAAGCTCTCCGGCGCGGAGTTCAGGGCGATGCGCGACCTTCTCGGACTCCCCATCCCCGACAGTGCGTTGAACGACAGGATGCCGCCGTACGCGCACCCGGGACCGGACTCCCCCGAGGTCCGTTACCTGCGCGAGCGCCGCGCCGCGCTGGGCGGACCGGCGCCCGCCCGCCGAGTGCGCTTCACCCCGCTGCCCGACCTGCCCGCCAAGCCCTTCGAGGCGCTGTTCAAGGGCTCCGGCGGGCAGGAGATCGCCACCACGACGGCCTTCGTCCGACTGGTCAAGGACCTGATGCGGGACAAGGAGACCGGCCGGCGCTGGGTGCCGATCGTCCCGGACGAGGCACGTACCTTCGGCATGGAGTCGCTCTTCCCGAGCGCGGGCATCTACTCACCACTGGGGCAGACCTACGACCCGGTCGACCGTGACCAGCTGCTCCACTACAAGGAGTCGGCGACCGGCCAGATCCTCAACGAGGGCATCACCGAAGCCGGCTCGATGGCATCGCTGACCGCCGCCGCGACCGCGTACGCCACCCACGGCGAGCCGGTCATCCCGTTCTACATCTTCTACTCGATGTTCGGCTGGCAGCGCACCGCCGACCAGATGTGGGCGCTGGGCGACCAGTTGGGCCGAGGCTTCCTGATCGGCGCCACCGCCGGCCGGACGACCATGACCGGCGAGGGCCTTCAACACGCCGACGGGCACTCCCAGTTGATCGCCTCCACCAACCCGGCCGCACTCTCCTACGACCCGGCGTTCGGCTACGAGGTCGCTGTGGTCGTCCGCGAGGGACTGCGCCGGATGTACGGCGCCGACGAGCAGCACCCGCAGGGCGAGGACGTGTTCTACTACCTCACCGTCTACAACGAGCCGCTGCCGCAGCCCGCGCTCCCGGACGGAGAGGGGGTCGTGGACGGCATCCTGCGCGGCCTCTACCGCTACCGCACGGCGGACGCCGCCGCCCTGCCCGCCGCCGCGCCGCGGCTCCAACTGCTCGCCTCCGGCACCGCCGTGCGCTGGGCCCTGGCGGCGCAGCGGCTGCTCGGCGAGGAGTGGGGTGTGGCGGCCGACATCTGGTCCGCGCCGTCCTGGACGGAGCTGCGCCGCGAGGCGCTGGACTGCGACGCGGACGCCCTGGCGCGGGCCGCGGCCGGCACCGGGGCGGCGGGCCGCGTCCCGTACGTGACCCGGGCGCTGGCCGGGGCGCCCGGGCCGGTGCTGGCGGTCAGCGACTGGATGCGCGCGGTGCCGGACCAGATCCGCCCGTGGGTGGAACAGGACTGGACCTCGCTGGGCACCGACGGCTTCGGCCTCTCGGACAGCCGGGCGGCGGCCCGGCGGCACTTCGGGGTGGACGCCGAGTCGGTGACGGTCGCGGCGCTCGCCTCGCTGGCCCGCCGGGGCGAGGTCGACGCGGAGACCGTACGGCGGGCGGCGGAGCGGTACGGCGTCCGGTTCTGACCGGCCCGGCTCCGCCCCTCCCATCGCCCCCGCCTCCGGCACCTGGTGACCGGCGTCTCGCATACCAAGACTGGCGCGAGGCGGGGCGCGTCGTAGATCGTTGGGTGGTCAGGGCGCGCCCGCGGGCGCCGAGCAGCGGAAATGGGAGTCGACGGCGATGACCGAGACCGAGACCTACGAGACGATCCTGGTCGAGCGCAGGGGCCGGGTGGGGCTGATCACGCTCAACCGGCCCAAGGCGCTCAACGCGCTGAACACCCGGCTGATGAACGAGGTCGTCGCCGCCGCGACCGCCTTCGACCGGGACCCGGAGATCGGCTGTCTGGTGATCACCGGCTCGGAGAAGGCCTTCGCGGCCGGCGCCGACATCAAGGAGATGCAGGGCAACAGGTTCCCTGACGTCTACCTGGACGACTGGCTGGGCCCGTGGGACCGGATCGGCGCGCTGCGCAAGCCGGTGGTCGCGGCGGTGGCCGGGTTCGCGCTGGGCGGCGGCTGCGAGCTGGCGATGCTCTGCGACGTGCTGCTGGCGGCGGACACCGCGAAGTTCGGGCAGCCGGAGATCAAGCTCGGGGTGATCCCCGGCATCGGCGGCTCGCAGCGGCTCACCCGGGCGATCGGCAAGGCGAAGGCGATGGAGCTGTGCCTGACCGGTCGGATGATGGGCGCAGAGGAGGCCGAACGGGCCGGACTGGTCTCCCGGATCGTCCCGGCGGACCAACTCCTCACCGAGGCGCTGGCCACCGCCGGGACCATCGCGGCGATGTCCACCCCGGCGGCGGTCATGATGAAGGAGAGCGTCAACCGCGCCTTCGAGACCACCCTGGCCGAGGGCGTCCGCTTCGAGCGCCGGCTCTTCCACGCCGCCTTCGCCACGGCGGACCAGAAGGAGGGCATGGCGGCCTTCGCCGAGAAGCGCCCGCCGGAGTTCCAGAACCGCTGACGGCGCGGGACGGCAGACAGAGTTCAGCTGACAGATTTCAGATGTTGAAATCTGTCAGCTGAACTCTGTTTTCTGTTTTCCGGCCTCTGCCAGGTGTCGGCTGTCAGCTGTCAGCCGAGTTCACCCCTCCCCCACCGCCACCGTGTTCAGCCGGGCGAGCCCGCTGCGGGTGGCGGCGACCACGATCTGGTCGCCCGGGGCGAGCCGCCGGGTGCGGTCGGGGAAGTTCCACTGCAACTGCCCACCGTGGGCGAAGCGCACCGCGATCACCCGGACCCCGCCCGGATCCTCCAGGTCATGCCGGTTAAGCCCGATCAGCCGGCTGCCGTCCTCCGCCTTCAGCTCGGCGATCAGCAGCACGTGCCGGAGCACCGACAGTGTTCCGCGCACCTCGCGCCCCATCAGCGCCGCCGCGAACGCGGGCGCGGCCAGGTAGGACACCGACCGGGAGGCCGCGTTGTCCAGCGTCCGGTAGAAGTGGCTCGCGAAGTCGTCCTCGAACAGCCGCACCACCACCCGGACTTCGGGATTGCCGTGGCGCGCCTCCAGGGCCGCCTCCAGGTTGGTGGCGTCGTCCCCGCTGACCGCGACCAGTGCCCGGCTGTGCTTCAGCCTGGCCCGGCGCAGCTGCTGCTCGAACGGGCCGTCGCCCAGCACCACCGGAATCCCGAGCGCCCGTACGGCGGCGATGCCGCGGGCCTGCGGGTCCCGCTCCATGCAGACCACCGGTACGCCCATGTCGTGCAGTTGGGTCGCCACCCGGGTGCCCACGTTGCCGAGACCGACGACGATCACGTGGTCCCGGGTGCCCGCCCCCGGGTTGCGCGGCTGCCCGCGCCGCCCGGAGCCCAGCACCTCGACCGCGATGGCGGTGGCGACCGGCGCGAAGGTGATCCCGCAGACGGTGATCACCACCTGTGCGACCCGCTGCCAGAACCCGCCGGTGCCCGACCCCGAGGAGATGTCGGCGAGCTGGTCCGGCTGGGCGGCGCCGGCCAGGTCGAGCAGTGCGATGTAGACGGTCCAGCCGAAGTTCCGGTTGAGGTACCAGAGCACCCCGAAGGCCAGCAACACCGCCGCGAAGGCGGTGAGCAGCACCAGCCTCATCCGGGCACTGGTGAAGAAGCGCATGGTGTCGAGCACCCGCCAGCGCAGCCGCCGTTTCCAGTCGGTCGGCTCCCGGGGCTCGATCCGCAGCACCTGGAGCGCCGCACGGCCGCCCGACTCCTCCTCCGGGGCCGGGTCGGCCTGCGGTACCGGTTCGCGCCGTACGGTGCCGGGACGGATCGGCCCGTCGTCGCCGAACTCGCTGGCGAGCCGGACGAATTCGGCCGAATCGCCCTGCTGTTCGGGCAGCAGCCTGATCCTGCCGACGTCCTGCCGGTCGATCTGGTCGGCGACCACGCAGATCCGGTCGGCGGTGATGTCGTCGTCGAACGCGATGTGCAGGTAGCGTCCCTCGATCTCCACCGAGTTGGGCCGTCCGAGCGCCGCGGAGGCGAAGGCCGGGGCGGCGGTGGCGGAACCGGAGAGCGCGGCACCGTTCTTGAGCAGCCGTTCGATGTTCTCGCCGAGCCGCTGGTTGAACATCCGGAACACGATGCGGATGTCCGGGTTGTGGTTCTGGGCGCTGAGCGCGGTGTGGATGTTCTCCTGGTCGCTCCCCTCGACCAGGGCGAGGCCGCGCGCGGTGCCGATGGACACCGCGCGCAGCGCCTCCTCGGTGACGCTGGCGTACTCCACGACCGCGGCGACGCCGGTGAGTTGCTCGATCTGCGGCGCGTGGTCGCGGGTTCGGTCGGCGACCAGGACGACGACCGGGACCTCGTAGTGCTCGACGAGTTCCCGAACCAGTCGGTGGGCCAGCGCGTTGCCCCCGCAGACGATGTAGTGCTGGCTGATCGGCTCGACCGGAGGGGTCCCCCACCCTTCAGAAGTCATACCGACAGACGGTATCGACGGAGAATGGCCGGGGGATGTCGTTCCGGTGACCGAGGAGAATCCCCCGAACGGCCGAACCCGACGCGCGGTCCGGCGGTGACGCGCGGAGGCTGGGGTTCGTTCCCTGCCCGCCAGCCGGGCGACCCGACACCGATCGTGACCCGACGCCCCACACCGGCCGTCGCGGCATCACACGGTCGGCACGTCACCCGTCGCCCGGCGCCAGCCCGAGGAGTACGCCACCGTGGCCCCTCCGATCATCACTCCCGACGGTGCCCCGGTCCAGGGCCCGCTCGGACTGCTCGCCAAGGCCGCCTGGCAGGTCCTGCTGGTCGCCGGACTCGCCTCGCTCGCCCTCGGAATCGTGGTCTTCGCCTGGCCCCGGCAGACGCTCCTGGTGGTGGGCGTGCTGTTCGGCCTCTACCTGCTGGTGATCGGCATCGTGCAGCTGGTCGCCGCGTTCGGCACCCACTCCACCACCGCACTGCGGGTGCTGGCCTTCATCAGCGGCGCGATCTGCGTCCTGCTGGGGCTGCTCTGCTTCCGCAGCGCCGTGCAGTCGCTGCTGCTGCTCGCGCTCTGGATCGGGATCGGCTGGCTGTTCCGCGGCATCACCCAGCTCGCCGCCGCGATCTCCGACCCGCTGATGCCCGCCCGCGGCTGGCAGGCCTTCGCGGGCGTGGCCAACACCCTGGCCGGCGTGCTGCTGATGGTGTGGCCGGTCGGGTCGATCTCCGCGCTGACCGTGCTGGCCGGCTGCTGGCTGGTGATCCTGGGCCTGGTCGAGATCGTCACGGCGGTGCAGGTGCGCGGCCGGGCCAAGCGGATCCCGGCGGGGGTCTGACCGGCGCCTCCCGAAGGCTGCCCACCCCATACCGGAGGCGTCACGGGCGCGGCGCGTAGCCGATCCGGTAGGTGGCGGCCTCCAGGCGCTCCGGGCTGAGCCGGGCGTCGGTCAGCCGCTCGGCGAGCGCGAACGCGGCCTCGCCGCACAGGTCGTGCTCCTCCGTCTCCAGCTCGAAACCGCAGGCGGTCAGCAGCTCGGGGATACCGGGAGCCTCGGCGTCCGTACCGTCCCGCTGGTCGGGGAAGAGCGGCTCGAAGTGGAGCCGCCGAGTGCCGTGCTCCCACCAGTGGAAGTGGTCCGCGGCGTTGACGTCGCGGAAGTGCGAGACCAGCCGGGTGCCCTCGCCGAGCCGGGGGATCACCGTGTCCAGGACGCCGAGGTAGCCGTAGGGCTCGATCGCGAGGGCCCAGCCGTCGAGTTCGGTGACCGCGACGAGCAACCGGTCCTCGGCCGGGTCGAACAGCGCCCCGGCCTCCGCGTCCGCCCCGTCCTCGTAGGCCTCCGAGCGGGCCGTCACCGCTTCCAGGCCCACGGCGTCGCTCCCCGGCAGGGCGTCGAAGCGGCGCAGCAGCTCGTCGGGCGTGAGCCCCTGGACCCGGGTGAGGCAGTAGGCCTCGGCCAGGCCCGGGTAGCGCGCCTCGAACCAGGTGTAGTCGGTGGCGTGTGCGGTCATGGCGGTGATGCTGCCAGACCCCTCGGACAGCGGGTCACCCGGGCACGTCAGAGCCAGACCGGCTCGTCCGTCCCCCAGCGCCCGGGCGGGCGCGACCAGTCGGCCGGCGCGCCCTCGTAGCCGATCGGCGGCAGGGCGTGGCGCAGCCGCCCGTACGCGGAGTCGGTCTCGGTCAGCCACTGGGAGGGGTCGTACGGCCCGGACGGGACTCCCTGCGGCACTTCCGGTTCCGCCTCCGGTTCGATGCCGTGCAGCAGCCAGGAGGCCGTGCCGGCGAGGGAGAAGCGCAGGTGGCGGCCACCGGGGCGGTGGGTGCGCTGGTCGGTGAGCGCGCGCAGGACGGCGGCGGCGACGAGGTAGCCGGTCCCGTGGTCGAGCGCCTGGGCGGGCAGCACGCCGGGGCGGCCGTCCGCGCCGGAGTCGTGGGCCGCCTCGTGGGCTGTTTCGGGGGCCGCCTCGTGGGCCGCCTCGTGGGCGGCGATGCCGACGCCCGCCTGGACCAGGCTGTCGAAGCCCCTCCGACCGGCCCAGGGGCCGGTCCAGCCCCAAGCGCAGAGCTGGGCGAGGATCAGGTCCGGGCGGCGGGCGAACAGGGCCCCGGGGCCCAGGCCGTGGGCGTCGAGGCTGCCGGGGCGGTAGCCGCTGACCACGACGTCCGCGGTGGCGAGGAGTTCCTCGAAGACCGCGTGGTCGGCCGGCTCGGCGAGGTCGAGGCGGGTGGAGCGCTTGCCGAAGCCGGTGTCCGCGTGGGCGTCCTCGGCCTCGGGCAGCCGGGGCGAGTCGATGCGCAGGACGTCGGCGCCCAGCAGGGCGAGGGTGCGGGTGGCGACCGGTCCGGCGATCACCCGGGTGAGGTCGAGGACCCGGATCCCGGCGGCGGGCCGGTCCACGGGAGCCTCGCCGAGCGGGCGCACCGGTGCGGACCCGGCCGCGGCACCGATCTCCCGGTGCTCCACCAGGGGGTGTACGGCCGGGCTCACCGGCGCGACGGCCACCGCGAGCGCCCCTGCCTCGTACGCGCGCTCCTGGATCTGCTCGGCTGGCAGTCCGCGGAGCACCTCGGCGAGCTGCTCGGGCCCGGCGTCGGCGGCGAGGCCGAGGGCGGAGAGCAGCCGGGTGCGGTGGTGCGGGTAGTTGGCGTGGGTCCGCACCCAGCCGTCCGCGGTGCGCCAGAAGCCGGAGTGCGGGGCGAAACCGACAGGCGTACGGCCGTCGATCGCCAGGTGCCGCTCGCTGACGAAGGCGGTGGCGACCGCGCCCTGGTCCACCCGGACGGCGGGAACGGGCGCACCGCCACGGTGGGCGGCGAGTTCGGCGGCGGCCAGTGAGCAGACCGCCACCGTCGCCCGGGCGAGCCGGCGCACCGGGAGACCGGAGGGCAGGACGTCGTCCGGGCCGTGGAAGGTCACCCGCTCCAGCAGTCCGGCCGGTCCGCCGAGGGCCGCCCAGGCGTGGGCGGTGGGGCGGTCGGCGGCTGCGGCGGGCCCGGGAGTTCCAGAAGTTCCAGGCGTCCCAGGGACTCCAGGGGCTCCTGTGGGTCCAGTAGGTCCTGCGGTTCCTACGGTTCCTGCGGTTCCTACGGTTCCTACGGTTCCTGCGGGCAACGGACGATCGGTCATGCCCGGCATTGTGCTCCCCTTCTCAGGCGCTCGCCGTGACGCCCGCCACCAGCATCAGCAGTACCGCCGAGACCATCGTCATCCGGCGGGCCGCCTGCGGGGTGCCGCCGAACCGCCCGCCGAGGCGCCCGCTGGCGTGGGCGACCAGCCCGTACACCACCGCGCAGGCCAACACGTTGAGCGAGCCGAGCGCGAGCACCTGCCCGCCGACCGGCAGTGCGGCGTCCGGGTCGACGAACTGCGGCACCAGGGAGAGGTAGAGCAGCAGCCCCTTGGGGTTGAGCAGCGCGGTCAGCACGCTCTGGCGCAGCACCGTCGCGGTGGGCTGCGGCTTGGGCGCGGTCAGGGCGGCGGCGCCCCCGCCCTTGCGCAGCGCCAGCAGCATCATGACGGCCAGCACCAGCAGGTACGCGGCGCCGGTCAGTCGCAGCACGGGCAGGGCGGCCGGGACGGCGCGCAGCGCGGCGGCCAGTCCGGCGCTGGAGAGCAGGGTGTGGACGGCGTACCCGGCGCAGACCCCGCCGACCGCGATCAGCGCGGCGCGCCGTCCCTGGCCGAGGCCGCGGGCGGCGATGTAGAGCCAGTCTGGGCCCGGAGTGCAGACCAGGAGCAGGTCGACTCCGAGGAAGAGGAGGAGGGCGTGGGTGTCCATGGGCGTGGGCGTGGCCTGTCGTGCTCGTCACGGTGTGGGACCCGGCGCGGCGGCCGGGGGCGTTCCGGCGGTCTGCCGGGGGTCCCGGCAGCTGGCCAGGGCGTCCCGGCGGCCGGTTCGGTCACTGAAGGTAGCCGGATCCGACTGGCACGCGATGGCCACTTCCTGCTGGTCGGAGCGGCGTTTTGGCAGAATGTTGCGCCATGGACCGAATCGACCGCAGAATCCTCCGCGAGCTCCAGCAGGACGGGCGGCTGACCAACGCCGAACTGGCCTCCCGGGTCGACCTCACCCCCTCCCCCTGCCTGCGCCGGGTGCGCCAGCTGGAGCAGGACGGCGTGATCCGCGGCTACCGCGCGCTACTGGACGGCGCCGCGGTCGGGCGCGGCTTCCAGCCCTTCGTGACAATCACCATGCGTCACGAGGACCAGATGACGGTCGCCGAGTTCGAGCGCCGGGTGGCCGAGCTGCCGGAGGTGGTGGAGGCGCACCGCCTGTTCGGCGAGCCCGACTACCTGCTGCGGATCGCGGTGGCCGACATCGCCGCGTACGAGCGCTTCATCACCGACGTGCTGTCCGGTCTGCCGGGCATCGCGCAGGTCAACTCGCACCTGACGATGAAGCAGGTGAAGGCCGACCGGGGGCTGCCGGTCGGCGGGTAGGGTGCGAACGGGGGCCCGCACGGCCGCCCGTACGAGGGCAGAGCGACGCACTGCGACGTGGGGGGCTGAATTGCGCGTGATCCGCCGTCTCGACCTGGGGTACTTCGTCCGGCCGGCCGGCGAGACGGGCGGCCCGGAGCCGCGCGTGGAGCCGGTGCTCGCCTACCTGGTCCGGCGTCCGGAGGGACTGCTGCTCTTCGACACCGGGATCGGCGGCGGCGAGCCGGAGACCGAGGCGCACTACCGTCCGGTCCGCCGCCCGCTGCCGGAGGCGCTCGCCGCGGCCGGGGTCGCCGTCGCCGACATCGACCTGGTGGTCAACTGCCACCTGCACTTCGACCACTGCGGCGGCAACCCGCTGTTCGCCGGCACGCCAGTCCTCGCCCAGGCCGCCGAGCTGGCCGCCGCCAGGAACGGCGGGTACACCATCGACGCGCTGGTCGACTTCCCCGGCGCCGAGCACCGCGAACTCGACGGCGAGGCGGAGGTCTGGCCCGGCGTCCGGGTGCTGCCCACGCCCGGCCACACCGGGGGCCACCAGTCGGTGCTGGTGGACCGCCCGGGCGGCGGGCCGGTCCTGCTGGCCGGGCAGGCGTACGACTTCGCCTCCGAGTACGGGCAGGCGGTGCTCGCCCGGCGGGCGGCGCGCGAGGGCGTGGCCGCGCCGCTGCCCGGCTACCGGACCTGGCTCGACCGGGTCGCGGAGTACGGGCCGCGCCGGGTGCTGTTCGCGCACGACCACGCGGTCTGGGAACCGGCCGACTAGCGGCGGACCCACCGGGGCCGGCCGTGTGGAAGGTTCCACCGGTTCAGCAGGTCCAGGTGGTTCGGAACAGTCGGTTCGGAACAGACGGGTTCAGAAGGTGAAGCGCAGCGAGCGGACCCGGTGGTCGAAGCTGGACGGGACGAGCTGCGGCTCGCCGACCGACCGTGCCTCGGGCAGCCGGGTGAAGAGCTCGCGGAAGAGCGCCGTCATCTCCTGCTGGGCCAGGTGCGCGCCGAGGCAGTAGTGCGGACCGCCGCCGCCGAAGCCGAGGTGCGGGTTGGGCGTGCGGGTGATGTCGAAGGCGTCCGGGTCGGGGAACACCACTTCGTCCCGGTTGGCCGAGCCGTAGAACAGCGCGACCTTCTCCCCCGCCCGCAGCAGGGTGCCGCCGGTGCCGCCCAGCTCGTGGTCGACGGCGAGGGTCCGGTTGAACTGGATGATCGGCGTGGCGTGACGGATCATCTCGTCCACCGCACCGCCGAGCCGCCCGTCGAGGTCGTCGAGCAGCAGGGCGCGCTGCTCGGGGTGGACGGTCAGCAGGTGCAGGCCGTGGGCCAGCGCGTTGCGGGTGGTCTCGACCCCGGCGACCAGCAGCAGGCTGAAGAAGGCGCCCAGCTCGCGCCCGGTGAGCCGGCGGCCGTCCAGGTCGGCGGTGACCAGCGCGGAGATCAGGTCCTCCTCCGGTCGGCGACGGCGCTCGCGGCCGATCCCGGCGACGATGCCCTGCATCCGGCCGAGGGCCCGCAGCCCCCGCCCCGGTGCCCGGAACCGGCGGCGCAGCGGGCGGGCCACCCCGATGTCCTCGGAGCTGCGGTTGACCAGGTCGAGGATGGCGCGGCGCGTCCGCTCGGGAATGCCCATCATGGTGCAGATCACCTGGAACGGGAGCTCGGCGGCGACCGCGCTCACGAAGTCCTCCGGCCGCTCCCGCTCGATCCGGTCGACCAGCTCGGTGCTGATCCGCCGGACGTCCTCCTCGACCCGGTCGAGCAGCCGCGGGGTGAAGGCCCGCGAGACGATCCGGCGCAGCTGGGCGTGGCGGGGGTCGTCCAGGTTGACCATCGAGTCGCCGAACAGCAGCCGGACCCAGCGGGCCGGGGCGGGCGTGGTCACGCCGGGCCCGCTGAGGAAGACGGCGGGGGTCCGGCTGGCCTCGACCACGTCGGCGTGGCGGACCAACGCGTGGAAACCCCGTCCGGTAGCGCGGTCACCGAAGAACACCGGGCCGGGACGGCGGCGCAGCTCCTCGAAGGCTGCGGCGCGGTCGGCGGCGGGCAGCTGCCAGAAACGGGGGTCGGCGAGGTCGGCGGGCTCGGGCGCGGTGGCGGGCTCGGGCGCGGTGGCGGGCTCGGGCGCGGTGGCGGGTTGGGAGGCGTCAGCGGCCTCGGCTGCATCAGCGGGTTCGGATGCGTCGGATGCGTCGGATGCGTCGGCGGGCTGGGACACCTCGGATGCGTCGGCGGGCTCGGACGCCTCGGCAGCCTCGGCGGGCTCGGACACATCGGCGGCCGGGGTCGGCTCGGCCGACTCGGCCGGCTCCTCGCGGCCCTCGGCCTTCGCCGGGGCGGTCGCCGGCTCCGGGGCCGTCGCCTGTGCTGGGACGGTCGGCTGCGCGGTGGCGGCGGGCTCGGCAATGTCGGCCGTGGGCGCCGAGGTATCCGTCGGGGTCTCCAAGGCGGGACCTCTCTGCTTCTTGACGGCGCCGTTCCGATACGCACCGTACGCGATGATGCACATTTAGTGAGCGAATGATGCGCGCTGTCAAACCGCCCCGATGGTCGTACGAGCGGTTGTTCCGGTCTGCATGCCGGTCGGCGCGGCGGGCCGGCGCACCCGCACCGACGGCGGTCCGGAGCGCTGCGGCCCGGGCGGGCGGGCATGTTCTCACGGAACGGATCCGGCCATCACCGGAGGGTGCGGTCCGGGCCCGGCGGGGCGGGTGCGACGATGAGTGCCATCGTGATGACCGACCGGATCCGCCTGCTGCGCGCCGTGGTCTTCGCCGCGCTGTGCGTGGCGATGGCCGCCACCGCGCACGTCGCCATGGCCGGGTCCGGGGTCACCCCATCGGTGCTGGCCGGGGCTTTCGGGGCGGTCCTCGGGCTGACCTGGCTGCTCGCCGGGAAGCGGCGCGGACTCGGGGTGATCAGCCTCTGGATGGTCGTGGCGCAGACCGTGCTGCACCAGTTGTTCGAACAGGCCGGGGCGCTCTCCCGAGGGGGCGGCGGCCTCGGCCGGCTCGCCGGCACCGACTGGGCCGCCCTGCTGCTGTGCAACCCCGACCGGGCGACCGGCGGGCTCTCCCCGGTCGAACTGGCGCGGATGGCGGGCATCGACCCGGACGTCCCGCCGACCACCGGCGGCCTGCGGCCCACGGCGGGAATGCATCACGGCGCCCCGGGCGCAACGGCCGTGGACCAGGGCCTGCCCGGGATGACCGGCATGGCGGGGATGCCCTCCGGGCCGCACGTGATGCCCGACGGGACGTTCCACGGCGGCGGGTCGTACGACGCGGGGCAGAGCCTGGCCGGCGGACCGGCGCACGGGACGGCGCACGACGTGGCGCACGGAATGTCCCACGGCATGTCGCCGGGGATGACCGCCGCCCACGTGCTCGCCGCGCTGGCGTGCGCGCTCCTGCTCTGGCGCGGTGACGCGGCGCTGGTCCGGCTCTTCGAGCTGCTCGGCGCACTCGGCGCGGTGGTCGCGGGGGCGCTGCTGCTCCCACTGCTGGCGCTGTTCGCGCGCCCCTTCGGCTGCCGGGCCCCTGCGCCGCCCCGACCGGCCGACGACCGGGCCCGGCCGCCGCTGTCGGTGCTGCTGACCCACGCCGTGGTCCGGCGCGGGCCTCCGGCGTTCGCCCTCGCCTGCTGACGCGCCCGCCGCTGTTCCCGCACCCTGGCCGCCTCCGGCCGCCGGGACGCGCGCGACGGGCAGGTCGCCCCGGGGTACGGCCGCGCCTTGCGCCGTCGCGCCGCCGGGGTGCGGGCCCCCGCGCGCCACCCGTGCCTCCCCAGGGGATTCCGGCGTGCCGCGCGGCTGCCCACGGACGCCGACGGTGCCGCGCTGCGCGGTGCCGTTCCCAGCCTTCCCCCGGGACCTTCCCATGCCTGAATTCGACGGCGCACCGGCTCCGGCCGGCGCCACCGTCCTGCCGTTCCCCCTGCCCACGGCGTCCCGACCGTGCCGACCGCGGCTAGCGCTCCGCGGGGGCCTGAACTCCGGGCCGCTCCTCGCCCAGCCGGGCCAGCAGCCGGGCCGACCACTCGGGCGACGGCCCGTCTGCGGTGCCCGACCGCACCTGCCGGCGCAGCCGTTCGGCCCGGGCCAGCCACTCCTGGCAGCCGGTGCAGCGCGCGACGTGCTTGTCCAGCCGGGCCTCCGGCAGGCCGCTCGGTTCGCCGTCGAGCCGGGCGGACAGAGCGGTACGAAATTGCACGCATTTCATATGCCCATCGTCCCGCATGACCTCGACGGCAGGCCCGGTCGGGTCGAGCGCCGCCTGGTCGGGGGCCGTCCGGTCGGGGGCTGCCGTGGATGACGAACAGCTCACCGCACTGGCACTGACCGCCCGCGCCGGACGGGCGGCGGACGTCGAGGCCTTCGTCCGGGCGACCCAGCGGGACGTCTGGCGCTTCGTCGCCCATCTGACCGACGTGCAGTCCGCCGACGACCTCGCGCAGGAGACGTTCCTGCGCGCGCTGCGAGGCCTGCCCGCGTTCGCGGGGCGCTCCTCGGCCCGTACCTGGCTGCTGTCGATCGCCCGGCGCACGGTGATCGACCGGTACCGGATGGCCGCCGCCCGGCCGCGCTGCGCGGCGCTGCCGGACTGGCAGGAGGCTGCGGAACGGCAGGGCGGCGCACCGTCGGCCGGGTTCGAGGACGGCATCGCGCTCGGCGACCTGCTCGACCGGGTGCCCGCTCAGCGGCGGGAGGCCTTCGTGCTGACGCAGGTGGTCGGCCTGAGCTATGCCGAGGCGGCCGAGGTCGCCGGCTGCCCCGTCGGGACCGTCCGGTCCCGGGTCGCCCGGGCCCGGGAGGAACTGGTGGCGCGTCTGCGTGCCGCCGAGACCGGGGAACTCGCGACCGCCTGCTGAGCATGAGGGCCACGGGACGGGCACCGGCGGTCAGCCGACGGCTGACGGCTGACGGCTGACGGCTGACGACGAATAGCAGACAGCGAACAGATGACAGACTTCGAAATCTGTCATCTGTTCGCTGAAAGCTGTCAGTCGCCTGCCCCGCCCCCGCCCCGCCTCCCCGAAAAATTCCCCCACGTGTTCGGAACCGGAGCCCCCGAGCCCCCGACTGCTGTACCGGACCCCGCCGCCGAGGCGGTGTCCGGTACAGCAGCACGGGAGACGGAGGGACTTCATGGCAGCGCATCCGAACCAGGCCGCCGCTTCCCTGACAGACAACCGGCAGCACCCGGCCGACCGCTGGAGCCTGGTGGTCGCGGCCGGCCTGCTGTCGTTCGTCGCGATGCTCGACATGAACGTGGTCAACCTCGCGCTCACCGACATCTCGGCCGGCCTGCACGTCTCCCCCGGAGTCGCCCAGTGGGCCGCCTTGGGCTACCAACTCCCTCTGGTCGCCCTGCTGTTGCCCGCCGGTCGATGGCTGGACCAGGTCGGCACCCGCTCGGCCCTGCTGCTCGCGGTCGGCTGCTTCGCCACGTGCAGCGTGCTGGCCGCCTGCGCCCCCTGGGCCGGCTGGCTGATCGCGGCCCGGATGCTCCAAGGCGCCTTCGGGGCCGTGCTCTTCGTCCTGATGCCGGTACTCGCCGCGACCTCCGTCCGGCCCGAGCTGCGCGGCCGGGCGATGAGCGTGCCCGCGACGCTCGGCCCGCTCGGCGCCGTCACCGGGCCGGTCATCGGCGGTCTGCTGCTGGACCACCTCGGCTGGCGGGCGGTCTTCCTGGTCAAGCTGCCGGTCTGCCTGGCCGCCGTCCTGATCGTGTGGCGCCATGCCCCGCGCCATGGCGGGCTACGGCCGCCCGACCGGGCCGCGCTCGGTGACGCCGTGCTGATCGGCACCGCGGTGGCCGCCGTCCTGCTCGGCCTCACCCTGGCGCCCAGGGGGCCGCAGTGGCTGCTGCTCACGCTGCCCGCCGTCCCACTGGTGCTGGGCTGGCTGCGCCGCCCCGGCGGCCGACCGGTGGCCGAGGTGCTGCGAGTCGCCGGGACCGCCGGGGTCAACGCCTCGGTGCTGGCGCTCGCCGCCGGCTTCGCGGCCTGCCACTACCTGCTCGCCCAGCACCTGCGCGGCGCCCGGGGCGAGAGTGCCACCGCCACCGCGCTCACCATGCTGGCCTTCCCGCTCGGCATGGTGCTGGCCGGCCGGGTCGGCGGACGGCTGGCCGACCGCTGGGGCGCCCGCCCGACCGCGCTCACCGGCGCCGCCGTCACCACTCTCGGCCTGGCCCTGCTCGTCCCGCTGGACACCCAATGGTCCGCCCTCGACATCGCCGCGCGACTCGCCCTGGCCGGTGCCGGGATGGGCCTCAACGGCGGTCCCACCCAGGCCCTGGTGATGTCCGCCTCCCCGCCGGGGAAGCTCGCCACCGCCGGGTCCGCCGTCCAGCTCGCCCGCAGCCTCGGCTTCGCGCTCGGTCCGGCCCTCGCCACCGCCGCCGCCCTGACCGGTGACCGCACCACCACCGGGACGCGCGCCGGCATCGCCCTGGCCGCCCTGGTCGCGGCGACGGCGGTCGTCCTGCTCGCCCTGTACCGCCGCAGCGGCGACCGCGGCTGACTCCGACGGCCCGCACCCCGCGCCCCGGCTCCCCGAACACACCCGCACCCGCACCCGCACCCGCACCCGCACCCGCACCCGCACCGCCGAAGGATCACCCCAGATGACCGAGACCGCCCCCGACACGCCGCGCTGCCCGTACGGATACGACCGGCTCCCCTCCCCCGTCCCGCTGTACGGCCCGGACTACAAGCGCGACCCGTACCCGCTCTACCAGCGGATGCGGGAGGCCGGTCCGGTGCACCGGGTGGAGTTCCCCAGCGGCATCCACGCCTGGCTGGTCACCGGCTACCGGGCCGCCCACGCCGCCCTCAACGACCCCCGCCTGGGCAAGAACCACGCGCTGGGCAACGCCGACTGGCGCCGGCTCGCCTCGATCATGCCCGAGCCGCAGCACTCACAGCTCCAGGTCCACCTGCTCCACCAGGACCCGCCCAAGCACACGTCGATGCGCCGGCTCGTCCTGGACGCCTTCGCCCCGCGCCGGGTGGAGTCGCTGCGCCCCCGGTTCCGGGAGCTGGCCGACGCCCTGGTGGACGAGCTGCCGGAGTCCGGCGGCGCCGACCTGGTGGCCGGCTTCGCGGCCCACTACCCCTTCCGGGTGCTCGCCGAAGTCATCGGCCTGCCACCCGAGTTGGCGGAGCGCTTCGACCGGGACTGGGGCAAGGTGGTCCAGCCGGTCGGCCCGCAGGACCCCGGCCGCCCGGCGTACGAGGCGCGGCTGCGCGGCCTCCAGACGTACATCGCCGACGTCGTCGACCACAAGCGCGCCGACCGCCCGGCCTCCGGTCGGCCCGCCGACGAGGACCTGCTGGGCCGGCTCGTCGCCGCCCACGACGCGGGCGAGTTGAGCCGCGCGGAGCTCGACTCGATGGTGTTCCAGCTGCTGGTGGCCGGGCAGGAGCCGGTCACCAACCAGATCACCACCATGCTGGTCACCCTGCTGCGTCACCCCGAAGAGCTCGCCAGGCTGCGCGAGGGCGTCGAGGAGCCCGGCCGGCTCGCCCGGGCGGTGGAGGAACTGCTGCGCCACGACGCCGCGTTCGAGCTCACCACCTGGCGGTTCTTCGCCGAGGACAGCGACCTGTTCGGCACCGCCGTCCCGGCCGGCGACTCGGTGATCGTCTCGCTCTGCGCCGCCAACCGCGACGACGCGCAGTTCTCCGAGGCCGACCGCCTCGACCTCGACCGCACCCCCAACGCCCACCTGGCCTTCGGCCACGGCATCCACTTCTGCCCCGGCGCCGCGCTGGCCAGGGCCGAGCTCCAGATCGCCCTCGCCACCCTGCTCACCCGGCTGCCGGGTCTCCGCCCGGCCGAGGCGCCCGGCGACGGCCTCGCGGACCTGGTGTGGGTTCCCGCCGTCCTGGCACGCGGGGTGAACCGGCTGCCGGTCGCCTACGACCGCCGCCGCTGACCCCCGGGCGACGACCCGCCGTCGCCACCGCCGTCACCCGGCAACGCCCGCCCGCAGCCCGCACCGCACCACCTTCCCGTGGAGGAACCACCATGCCGCCCGTCGGCACCGCTCCCACCGCCACCGCCACCGCCGCCACCACTCCCTTCATCGGCGCTCCCGCCATCGGCGCCCCCACTCCCGAGGACCGCCCCTCGGCCGAGCGGCTCGCCGCCCGCGTCCTCGGTCTGCTGCTGCCGCACCGTCGCGCCGCCGACCCGGAGTTCGATGCCCGGCCTGAGCACTTCCCGCTCCAGCTCGCCCAGTTGGCGGACTTCATCGCCGCCGGTGAGCCGATCGTCCTCACCCTGCCCGGCTTCCCCTGCAAGTCGCCGAACCCGGCGAAGGTGCTCGGCCACCTGCCCGACGAGGGCGAACGGCTGTCGCTGACCTTCCTCGACGGGCTCTGCGCCGGGATCGGCCGTCTGTACGCACCCGGCGCGCGCATCCTGATCTGCTCGGACGGACACATCTTCGGCGACCTGATCAACGTCCCGGACGACCACATAGACGCCTACTCGGACGCCCTGACCGCGATGATCGCCCGCGAGGGCCTGACCCGCCTCGACACCTTCGACCTGCGGGCCGTCCTCGGCGACCTCCCGTACGACGAGAAGCGCGCCCGGGTGCACGCCCAGTACGCGCCCGGCGTCGAGGAGTTGCGCGAGCAGGTGCTGACCGAGGAAGAGACCCTGCGGCTCTACCGGGGCATCACCCGCTTCCTCGCCGAGGACAGCACCGGCTTCACCGGCACCCGCTCCGCCCTCCAGCGGGAGTGCCGCCGCCGCGCCTACGGCGTGATCCAGCGCAGCCGCGCCTGGGGCGAGTTGATCGCCGAGCACCACCCGCGCGCCGTCCGGCTCTCCATCCACCCGCAGCCGGCCGGGGCCTCGAAGTTCGGCATCCGGCTGCTGGCGGCAGCCGACGCCTGGACCACACCCTGGCACTCCGCGGTGCTCCACCGCACGGACGGCGGAGCGGAGTTGCTGCGCAACGACGAGGCCGCGCGGCTCGGCCGGCTGGTCCTGCGCGACGACCGGCCGAGCCACTACGAAAGCCACCGGGAAGAGACCCACGACGAGAAGCAGGACGAGAACCGCCGGGGACGAGGCCGCTGAGGCCCAGGCCTCCTGCGGCTAGGGCCCGGCGGCGGACACCGGCGCCGCCGGGCTGCGGTGGTCGAAGGCGATCAACGGATCGCCGGTGAGCGGGTGTTCGACCACCGCCGCCCGCACCCCGAAGACCCGGGCCAGCAGTTCGGCGGTCAGCACCTCGCGCGGCGTCCCGGAGGCCACCAGGGCGCCGTCGTGCAGGACGTGCAGCCGGTCGCAGACCGAGGCCGCGGCGTTGAGGTCGTGCAGGGCGACCAGGGTGGTGCGGCGCTGTTCTCTGAGCAGGGCGAGCAGTTCGACCTGGTGCCGGACGTCCAGGTGGTTGGTCGGCTCGTCCAGCACCAGGACGTCCGGCTGCTGGGCGAGCGCCCTGGCCAGCAGGACCCGTTGCCGTTCACCGCCGGACAGTTGGGCGAACCTGCGGTCGGCGGCCCCGGTCATGCCGACCCGGTCCAGCGCCCCCGCGGTGATCCGGTGGTCCTCGGCGTCGTCGGCGGCGAAGGCCCGCTTGTAGGGCGTGCGGCCCATCGCGACCACCTCGCGGACGCTCAACTCGAAGTCCCCGCCGCGCTCCTGGGGCAGTGCCCCGATGTGCCGGGCGGACTGTGCGGGCCGCAGCTCCGCCAGGTCCCGGCCGGCCAGCAGCACCCGTCCTGCGCTCGGCCGCAGGTGCCGGTAGACGGTGCGCAGCAGGCTGGACTTGCCGCTGCCGTTGGGCCCGACCAGTCCGGCGATCTCCCCCTCCTCGGCGATCAGGTTGGCCCCGGCCAGCACCGTCCGGCCGGCCAGGGCGACGCTCAGGTCCTCGACGGCGATCCTCAACTGCGCTCCAGTCGTCGGTCCAGCAGGTACAGCAGGGTGGGGGCGCCGAGGACGGCGGTGACCACGCCGATCGGCAGCTCCTGGCCGTCCAGGGCGGTGCGGGCCACCGTGTCGACGACGACCAGCAGCAGCGCCCCGGTGAGCGCGGACAGCGGCAGCAGCCGCCGGTGGTCGCCGCCGAGCAGCAGCCGGCAGACGTGCGGCACCATCAGCCCGACGAATCCGATCGCACCGGACACCGCGACCAGCACCCCGGTGAGCACGCTGGTGACGACGAAGACCTCGCGGCGCAGCCGGGGGACGTCCACGCCCAGCCCGGCGGCCGTCTCGTCGCCCATCAGCATCGCGTTGAGCCCCCGGGCACGGGACTGGAGCAGGGCCAGTCCGAGGGCCACCGCGACGGCGGGGACGGCGAGTTGGGCCCAGACCGCGCCGCCGAGGCTGCCCATCAGCCAGAACAGCACGCCCCGGGTCTGCTGCTCGTCGCTGGTCTGGAGGACCAGATAGCTGGTGAGTCCGCCGAGGAACTGGGCAATGCCGATGCCCGCGAGGACCAGGCGCAGCGGGGAGAAGCCGCCGCCGCGCCGGGCCATCAGCCAGACCAGCGAGAACGCGGCGAGCGCGCCGGCGAACGCCGCCAGGGAGACGGTGAGGCCGAACGCGCTGCCGAACGAGAGCTGGAGTCCGAAGGTGGTGCCGAGGACGATGGCGGCGACCGCGCCGAGCGAGGCGCCGGAGGAGATGCCGAGCAGGTAGGGGTCGGCGAGCGGATTGCGGACCAGGGCCTGTACGGCGGTGCCGACCAGGCCGAGTCCGGCACCCACCACGGCCGCCAACAGGGCTCGTGGGACGCGTAGTTGCCAGACGATGAGGTCACGGGTGCCGGGTTCGGGGGAATGCCCGGTGAGCCGGCGGGCGACCACCGACCAGACTTCACCGGGCGGGACGTCCACCGAGCCGAGCGAGACGGCGGCGGTCAGCGCGAGCACCAGGGCGGCGGCGAGGACGGCGGCCAGCGGCCCGGCCCGCAGACTGCGGGCCGGGCGGGCTTCGCCGCGCTCCTTCCGGAGAATGGCCGAAGTCACGCTCTACTGACCGTTCTTGGTGGTGTCCGAAGCGTTGGCCGGGTCGGCGTGCTTGACCAGGTCGGGGTGGACGGTGGCGGCGATCTGCCGGACGGCGTCGGCGTTGCGCACCCCCGCGATGGTGGTCACCTCGGAGCCGAGCCGGACGAAGTGCCCCTCCTGGACGGCCTTCAGGCCCTGGGTCGCGGGGAAGCCCTTCAGGAAGGCCTCGGCCTCGTCGAAGGCCTTGCGGGTGGCCTCCTCGCTGCCCCGGTTGCGCACGGCCAGCTGGATCCAGTCCGGGTTCTTGGCGACCACGTCCTCCCAGGAGCCCGGCTTGAAGTCGGCGTCGCAGTCGGCGAACACGTTGCGCGCCCCGGCCTGGGTGATCACGGCGTTGGCGACCTGCCGGCCGCAGACCGACACCGGCTGCTTGGTGCCGGCGTCGTAGTCGAAGACGAAGTAGCTCGGCCGCTGCCCCTCCGGCACGGCGGCGAGCGCGGTCCTGACCTCGCCGAGCTGCTTCTCCATCCCGGCGACCAGTTCCTCCGCCCGCGCGGCGGTGCCGGTGACGGCGCCGAGCCGGCGGACGTCCTCCTCGATCCCGGCGAGGTCGGTGCGCGGCCCCTTGGTGGCCTTCGGCGTCCCGGCACAGGCGGTGGAGAGCAGGTAGACGTGCTGGATGCCGGCCGCCGCGAACTCCTCCTCGCTCGGCCCGGTGGCGCCGCCGCCCATCATCGGCATCGCGCCGAAGGTGTCCACATAGAGGTCGGCACCGGAGCCGAGCAGCTTCTCCTTCGGGATGCCCTTGTCCCCGAGCGCCGGCACCTTGGCGCCCTGCTCGGCGAGGGCGGCGGGCAGGGTGCCCTTGCCGGGCGGGAAGCCGGTGCCGATCACCCGCTCCCCCGCGCCGAGTCGGAGCAGCAGCTCCAGGCTGGAGGCGTTGCTGGTGACGATCCTCACCGGCGCCTTGGCGATGGTGGTCTCCTTGCCGGCGCAGTCGGCGACCTTGACGGGGTAGCCGCCGGCCGGGGCGGCGTTGACGGTGACGGGGGCTGCCTGCCCGCCTCCGGTCCCGCTTCCGCAGGCCGTGGCGAACAGGGCGACGGCGGCCGCGATTCCGCAGACGACGCGAGGGCGCATGACAACTCTCTCCTGGTCGGTGATCGCGATCGGGGACCGCGACCGGTGGGGGGTGCTTTCGGTGGGGGTACTTGGCGGGGGGTCGGTGGTCGTGTTCGGTGGTCGTGTTCGGGCCCGTGCTGCGGACCCGGACCAGGTAGTCGGGCGGGCCCGGCGGTCGGTTCCCGGGCAATCGCGACCGGTTGCCGCCCGTACATCCCGACCGCCCATACGCCCCACGCCGCACGCCCCGGCTGTCCGCACGCTCCGCCTGTCCGCACGCCCCAGCCGCCGGACGCCCGGGCCGTCCGCACGTAGGCTGACCGGATGGCCGATCCCACCGCCCCGCGCGACGACCTCGACCTACCCGTCCGGCTCGGGCCGCGCCCGCCCCGCCGGGTGGTCTCGCTGGTGCCCTCGCTGACCGAGGCGGTCGCCGCCACCGCGCCCGGGCTGCTGGTCGGCGCCACCGACTGGTGCAGCCACCCCGCCGACCTGTCCGTCACCCGGATCGGCGGCACCAAGAACCCGGACGTCCCGCGCATCCTCGCGCTCGCACCGGACCTCGTCCTCGCCAACGACGAGGAGAACCGGCGCCCCGACCTGGACGCACTGCGGGCGGCCGGCGTCCCGGTCTGGGTCACCGACATCCGCACCCTGGACGACGCCTTCCGCTCCCTCGACCGGCTGCTGAGCACCGCCTGCGGGCTGCCCCGCCCGGCCTGGCTGGATGAGGCGGAGGCGGCCTGGGCCACCGTCGGGAGCGGCAGCACCCCTCCGGGGCCCGGCGGCCGGCGGCCCGGCGGCCAGCGGACCGTCGTACCGATCTGGCGCCGCCCGTGGATGGTCCTCGGCCGCGACACCTTCGCCGGCGACCTGCTGCGCCGTCTGGGCCTGCGGCTCGTCCACGCCGACCACCCCGAGCGCTACCCGGCCGTCCCGCTGCCCGAACTGCTCTCCTGCCGGCCTGAGTTGGTCGTCCTGCCGGACGAGCCGTACCGCTTCACCGCCGAGGACGGCCCGGAGGCGTTCCCTGGCGTCCCGGCCGCACTGGTCAGCGGACGGCACCTGACCTGGTACGGCCCGTCCCTGGTGAGCGCCCCGGCCGTGCTGCGGCGAGCCCTCGACCACCCGGCCGTCCCCGGCGGTACGGGCTCCCCGCGGGCTGACCGCCGGTGACCCGCGGGGCGGCCGCACAGGAGGACGGCCACCGCCCGGAGCACACCGCTACCACCCGGCCGACCGGCCTGCCGCCGCCCCGCCGGCTGCTCAGTCCACCAACCCCGCCCGGTAGGCGGTGATCACCAACTGAACCCGGTCCCGGGCGGCCAGCTTGGCCAGCAGGTGCCCGACGTGGGTCTTCACGGTGCCGGTGCTGACGCCCAGCCGCTCGGCGATCTCGGTGTTGGTCAGCCCGCGCCCGATCAGGGTCAGGACCTCCGACTCCCGCCCGGTGACGGCCCGCCGCACCCTCTCCCGGTCACGATCCCTCTCCCGATCACGATCACGATCCCGGTCCCGCTCCCGCGAGCCGTCAGCGCGTGCGGCCGCCGGTTCGGCGGGCCCGACGGCGAAGGCGCGGATCAGCCGGCGCGTGATGCTCGGGGCGATCAGCGCGTCCCCGGCGGCCACCACCCGGATCGCGGTGAGCAGTTCCTCGGGCGGGGTGGACTTCAGCAGGAAGCCGGAGGCCCCGGCCCGCAGCGCGCCGTAGATGTACTCGTCGAGGTCGAAGGTGGTCAGGACGAGGATGCGCACCCCGCTCTCGGCGGTGATCCGGCGGGTGGCCGCGAGGCCGTCCGTGCCCGGCATCCGGATGTCCATCAGGACCACGTCCGGGTGCTCGGCCCGGGCCAGCCGGACGGCCTGTGCGCCGTCCGCCGCCTCACCCACCACCTCGAACCCGTCGGCGGCGGCCACGATCCCGGCCAGACCGGCCCGTACCAGCGTCTGGTCGTCGGCGACCACGACCCGGATCGGCCGCGTCACGTCGTCGCTCCCGTCACCGGCAGGACCGCGCGGACCCGGAAGCCGCCGCCCCGCACCGGCCCGGCCTCCAGCCGCCCCCGGTACAGGCCGACCCGCTCGGCCATCCCCGCCAGCCCGTGCCCACCGCCCTTCGTGTCACCCAAGCCGCCGGAGCTGCCGCCGCCCAAGACGACGCCGGTCCTGTCGCCCGCGCCGCCGCGTCCCGAGTCCGTCACCTCCAGCACCAGCCGCTCCTCCTCATAGGCCACGTCCACCCGCGCCGCGTCGGTGTCCGCGTGCTTCACCACGTTGG
Organism: Kitasatospora sp. NPDC091335; assembly: GCF_044757205.1. Taxonomy (NCBI): domain Bacteria; kingdom Bacillati; phylum Actinomycetota; class Actinomycetes; order Kitasatosporales; family Streptomycetaceae; genus Kitasatospora; species Kitasatospora sp. NPDC091335. Next base: position 115,168 of record NZ_JBIVUM010000006.1, read on the forward strand.
TCAGCGCCTCCTGGACGATCCGGAAGGCCGCCAGCTCGATGCCGTCCGCCAGCGGCCGCACCAGACCGCCGACCCGCAGCTCGACCCGCACCCCGGCTTCGGCGCTGCTCGCCACCAGCCGTTCCAGGTCGGCCAGTCGAGGCGCCGGCGCCAACTCCTCGTCCACGGTGCCGCGCAGCACGGTGAGCAGGCTGCGCAACTCCGCCATGGCGTCCCGGCTCACCGACTGGATCGCCGCCAGCGCCTGACCGGCCTGCACCGGATCCCGCTCGATCACGAAACGGCCGTACCCCGCCTGGACGTTGACCACGCTCATGCTGTGCGCGATCACGTCGTGCAGCTCCCGGGCGAGCCGGATCCGGTCCTCGGCCAGCTCGGCCTTCGCCAGATCCGCCTGGTGGCGGCGCGACTCGGCCTCGTACGCACGGTGGCGGGCCACCAAGCCGCCGAGCGCCCAGACGGTGACGAGCTCCAGCGCGACGAACACCAGGTTGTTCCACAGCTCCCGCGAGCCGAACTCGCTCAGCCCGGCGCCCAGCAGGCCGAGCGCGAGTACGCCCGCGCCGACCCGGGACGGTCGCACCGCCGCGACCAGGTAGACCACCATCCCTGCGGCGACCGCCACCTGGAACCCGGCCAGGTTCGCGATGGTCAGCCGCCCGGCCACCGCGACGATCACCACCCAGGCGCCGAACACCACCCCGCCGGCCGCCACCGGCGCGAGCCGCCGCAGCCCGGCCGCCACACCGACCCCGACCACGCAGGCCAACACCGCCACCGTCTCGGCCGTGGACGGCTGCGGGTAGCCGCGGTGGTGCGGGTCGAACACCCGGCAGGCGTCCAGCACCCGGAACCAGGTGACCACGGTGAGCACCAGCGAGACCGCCAGGTCGACCGCCACCCGGTGCCCCGGGCGCAGTCTCCCGGCCACCGGCGGAAGCGGGGCATTGGGCATTTCCCCAGGCTATCCACGCTCCGCCGCCCCGGCATCGCCCCGCAGGCCTACGACCACGGGCAGAGACCGCACCCGGGCCGACGCCGGGTTTCCGCCCACGGCGGGACGCCCCGCCCCCGGCACCGACGGGAACGTGGAGGCACGTCACAAGGAAAGGCACCACGTTGATCGAGGTACACGACCTCACCAAGCGCTACGGCGGCGCCCTCGCCGTGGACGGGCTGAGCTTCACCGTCCGCCCCGGACAGGTCACCGGCTTCCTCGGGCCGAACGGCTCGGGCAAGTCCACCACCCTGCGGATGATCCTCGGCCTGGACGCCCCGACCGGCGGGCGGGCCACCGTCAACGGCCGCCCGTACGCCGCACTGCGCCACCCCCTGCGCGACGTCGGCGCCCTGCTGGACGCGACGGCCGTCCACCCCGCCCGCTCCGCCCGCCACCACCTGCTCGCACTCGCCGTCAGCAACGGCCTCGGCACCCGCCGGGTCCGCGAGGTGCTGGCGCTCACCGGCCTGGAGCCGGTGGCCCGCCGCCGGGCCGGACGGTTCTCGCTCGGCATGAAGCAGCGGCTCGGCATCGCCGCCGCACTGCTCGGCGATCCGGGCGTCCTGCTGCTGGACGAACCGGTCAACGGGCTGGATCCGGAAGGCGTCCAGTGGATCCGCACCCTGCTGCGCGAACTCGCCGCCGAGGGAAGGACCGTCCTGCTCTCCTCGCACCTGCTGAGCGAGACGGCGCTCACCGCCGACCACCTGGTGGTCATCGGTCGCGGACGACTCGTCGCCGACTGCTCGACGGCCGGCTTCCTCGCCGAGCACGCCCCGACCGACGTCCTGGTGCGCTGCACCCGGCCGGCCGAACTCGCCCACCTGCTGCGGGCGGACGGGGCGGTCCAGGTGCGGGAGGAGCCGGACGGGTCGCTGGCGGTGTCCGGACCGGAGCCGGCCGCGATCGGCGAGCTGGCCGCCGCGCACGGCATCGGCGTCCACGAACTCACCGTCCGGCAGGCCTCCTTGGAGCAGGCCTTCATGGACGCCACCGGCGGAACCGCCGAGTACCGCACCCGTTCCGAAAAGAGGACCGCATGATCACCGCCCCGACCACCCGCGGCGCCCTGGCCGGAGAGTGGGTCAAGCTGCGCAGCGTCCGCGCGACCCCCCTGGCCGCCGCGACCGCCCTCGCCGCCGCGCTGTTCATCGGCCTGATCGACTACGCGAGCGCCGCCGACAGCTGGGACGGCTGGACGACCGACCAGCGCGAACGCTTCGACCCCGTCCGGTACGGGTTCTCCGGCGGCTTCTACGTCGCCGTGCTCGCCGTCGGGACGCTCGGCACGCTGGCCGCCTCCAGCGAGTACACCACCGGCCAGATCCGCTCCACCCTGGTCGCCGTCCCGCGGCGCGGCCAGGTGCTCGCCGCCAAGGTCCTGGTGGTCGGCGGCGTGACGGCACTGCTCGGGCAACTGCTCGCCTTCCTGACCTTCCTGCTCGGCCGGCGCGCCCTGACCGCCAAGCACCTCGCCGTCTCGATCGGCGACCCGGGGGTCACCCGGGCCGTGGTCGGCTGCGGCCTGTTCCTGGCGGCCTTCGCCCTACTCGGCCTGACGCTCGGCTTCGTCCTACGCCACACGGCGGCCGCCGTCACCGTGCTGTTCGGGACGTTCTTCCTCTCCCCGATGCTGCTGGCGCCGTTCGGGGACGAGGTCGCCCGCTTCGGCCTCCAGAGCGTCTTCGAGGGGCTGGGGACCACCGTCCCGGGCTCCGACCGGCTCGGCCCGGTGGCCTGCTTCGCCGCCCTGGCCGCCTACCTGGCCGTCGCCTTCGCCCTGGCACTGCTCGGCCTGACCCGACGGGACGCCTGACGGCGCCTGCCCGACCGGGGCAGGCCCGGCAGTCCGCCGCCGGCCGTACCGGCCCCAGCGTTGCGGCCGGTACGGCCGGGAGGCCGGAAGAACGGTAAGACCGAGGCCACCGGCCGTCAGGTGCACGGGTCCGGGGCGGCAGGGCTCTTCGAGGTGACGCCCCTCGCCGATCCGACGTCAGCGCCCGGAACACGACAGGGCCCGGGACGCGTGCTCGCGTCCCGGGCCCTGCGGTCGTACGTCGTCAGCCGCGGGCGGCGGCGACGGCGGCGCCCAGCGCCTCCTTGATGCGGGGGCCGAGGCGGGCGAAGCCCAGTTCCTTCATGGCCGCCCGCAGCAGCTCCTCGTCCGTCCGCCCGGCACCGTCGCCGTCCACCCACCGCACGACGGCGAGCAGCTCGTCGGCGGAGTAGGCGGTCACGGGGCGACCGGGCGTGAAGTCCGGCTTCGCGGGACGGGCGTCAGCCGCCGGCTCGGCGGCGGGGACCTCGGGTGCGACGGCGGGGGCCTCGGCGACGGGCTCGGGCTCGACGGCAGCCTCGACGGCGGGCACCTCGGCGGCTACCTCGGCCTCGGCGACCGGCTCCGCCGCCTCTGCGACAACGGTCATGGGCTCGGCGGCAGGCTCCTCGGCCGCAACCTCCGCAGCCGGCGTCTCTACGACGGGCTCCGCCACGACGGCCTCGGGCTCGGTCTCGACCATGGGCTCGGACTCAGCGGCGACCTCGGCCTCAGTCACCTCAGGCGCAGGCGCGTCAGCCTCGACCACCGGCTCCTCGACCACGACCTCAGCAGCGACTGCCTCGGGCTCGGCCTCGACCACAGCTGCCTCGGGCTCGGCGGCAGGCTCCTCGGCCACAACCTCCGCAGCAGGCTCCTCAACCAGGATCTCCGCCACGACGGCCTCAGGCTCGGCCTCGACCACCGGCTCAGCCTCGGGCTCAGCGGCGACCTCGGCAGTCTCGGCCTCAGCCACCTCAGCCACCTCAGCCGCAGGCCCATCGGCCTCGACGACCGGCTCCTCGACCACGACCTCCGCAACGGCCTCTTCGGTCCGGACGGTGTCGGTCGCCTCCGGCTCCGTCTCATCCGCAGCCCCGGCCAGGGCCGCGGTCGCGGCGGCCACCAGGTCGTCGGCGGCCGGGGAGGGCGCCGGGAGGGAGACCACGGCAGCCGGGGTCTCCTCCTCTGCCTGCGCCGCCTCCGGCACGTCCTCAGCGACAGCCGCGTCCGACGTGGCCTCGGCCTCGACCTCGATCGCAGCCTCGGCCTCAGCCTTGATCTCGATCTCGACAGCCGCAGCAGCCTGCTCGGCCTCCTCGGCCGGAGCCGCCACCGAGGCCGGGGTCTCCTCCACGAGCCCGGCCCGCTGCCCACCGGCCAGCACCTGGAGGGCAGCCGCCTCGGCGTCAGCCTGGCCGGCCGGCTCCTCGGTCCCGGACTCCTCGGTCCCGGACTCCTCGGCCCCGGACTTCTCTGTCCTGGGCTCCTCCGTCCTGGGCTCCTCGGCCGCACTCTCCTTGACGCGGGGCGACTCGGCCTCAGCCTTGACCTCGGCCTCAGCCGCGACCTCGGCCGCCACCTCCGCACCCGGCTCCTCGACCGCCGTCTCCTCGGCGACGGTCTCCTCCGCCAGCCCGTCCCGCTGTCCGGCCGCCAGCGCCTGGCGGGCCGTGTACGCGGCCTCGGCGGCGCGGCGGTCGGCCTTGGCGGCGGCGAGTTCGGCGAGCAGGTCGGCGAGGCCGGCCTCCTCCAGCCCGGCGCGCAGGCCCCGGATGGTGGGCAGGCGGTAGAGGGTGCCCTCGTCCGCGGCGAGCCGCTCGACCAGGTCGATCAGCTCGGCGAAGGGCAGCCCGTCCAGGTCGTGGTCGGGCAGCAGACGGGCGAGGCCGCGCAGCCCGGTGCTGATCGTCTCGAAGGCCTGGGCGGTGCGGTCGACCAGGGCGCCGTCGGCGGCCACCCGCGGCAGGGTGCCGGACGGGGCGAGCGCGGCCCAGGCGCGGCGCTCGATCTCGGCGGAGGTGAGGGCCTCGTGCAGGTCCTCCCGGCGGATGCGGCGGTCGGTGGCGAGCGCGAGGGCCTGCTTGCGCAGCGAGCGGCCGCGCAGCCAGGAGAGCTTGACGCCGTTCTCGCGGCGCCAGGCGCTGTCGGCGGTGGCGGCGGCGAGGGCGCCGAGGTCGGCGTCGTACGCGGCGGGGACCAGGGAGGCCGAGGTGCGGTGCACCCGCTGGAGCATCTCGACCAGCAGCACCGTCTTGGCGACGGTGCCGGGCTCGTCCAGCTTGACCTCGCTGGCGAGCGCGGCGGCGGCCTCCCAGGTCTGCTGGAGGTCGCTGCCGCGCAGTTCGGCGAGGGCGGTGGAGGCCGCGCGGGCGTCCTCGGGGGTGGCGACGGTGTCGACGGCCGCGTACCAGGCGTGGGTGTCGGCGGTGAGCGTGAAGGCGCCGAGTTCGGCGTAGCGGCCGAGGTCCTCGCGGAGGTCGGGCTCCGCGGCGGCGTCCTGGGGGTCCTTGACGTCTGCGGCGTCGGCGACGTCCGCCGGGTCGGCTGCGTCGGCGTTGCGCGAGTGAAGCACTGTCATGTGAGGTCCGGTTCTGGGCGACGACGGCGGGGCTGGCGGCGAGGGGGCGGCGGACCGGTTGCGCGGGGTCGCCCCTGGGGCGGGGCAAGGGGGCGCGCGGTCGGGCTGCCGGTTGTGGAGGCCCAGAATACGGGTGCCCGTTCGAGCCTTGCACGCACCCACCGCCCCGACGGGCGGGTGTCGTATGCCATACCGCCCGCCTGGCCGCCACCCGGGAGGTCCGCCCGGGTGGTCCCGCGGTGCTCCGAACGGGTGTCTCCGCTGCTCATCGGGGCTCATCACGGCTTCTCTCTCCGGCCGCCGCCGGGCCGCCGGAGCCGCTCCAGTGGCCCCTTCCGGACGCCGCGTCCGCGTTCCCGGCCCGGCCGGCCGAGCGGCGGCCGGTGTCCGGCCCGGCCGATGGCGTGCAGATCGACCGGCGCGAGGAACTCGCTGAGCGCCGTCCGGTGCCACCACGCGCCGGTTTCCCGCAGTTCGCGCCAATCGGTGAACCGGTAGAGGTAGAGCGTCGCCCGGACGTGGGTCGGCGGGGCGTCCGGGAAGGGGTTGTGGCGCAGCAGCCGCAGGGTGGCCCGGTCCCCGGTCAGCAGGCGGGCGACGAAGGGCAGGAACCAGGGGCGGGCGTACGCGGACGAGATGCCGGCGAACCACATCAGCCAGTCGAGCCGCAGGTGGTAGGGCGCGAACTGGCGTGGCAGCCGGCGCACGTCACCGGGCTTGCCCTTGAAGCCGTACTCGCGCCAGACGGTGTGCGGGGTGAGCACGGCCTCGTCGGTGCCCTCGACCACCACCTCCTGGCGGAGCCTGCTGATGCTGCCGAAGGCGCCGTAGGTGTTGACCAGGTGCAGCCGGTTGAAGGAGCGGTTCATGGCCTGGCCGCGGGAGACCATGTTGCGCACCGGCCAGTAGCTGAGCACCACGACGACGGAGGTGAGCGCGATCACCAGCGCCTCGTACCAGACCGGGGCGCCGGGGTACGCGCGGGCGTGGACGGGCAGGCCGAGGCGCGCCGGTTCCACCGCGGCGAGGGCGAGGGCGATGGTCAGCCAGTTGAGCCAGGCGAAGTTGCCGGAGGCGACCAGCCACAGCTGGGTGGCGAGGACGGCGCAGGCGGCGTAGTTCGCGACCGGCTGCGGCAGCAACAGACAGACCGGTACGACGATTTGGACGACGTGGTTGGCAGCGGCCTCGACCCGGTGCAGCGGGTCGGGCAGGTGGTGGAAGAACCAGCTCAGCGGTCCTGGCATCGGCTGGGTCTCGTGGTGGTACCTGAGGCAGGTCAGGTCGCGCCAGCAGCTGTCGCCGCGCAGTTTGATCAGTCCGGCGCCGAACTCGACCCGGAAGGCCAGCCAGCGCATCAGCCACAGCACCAGCGTGGGCGGGGCGGTGTCCGCGTTGCCCAGGAAGGCGGCCAGGAAGCCGGCTTCGAGCAGCAGGGACTCCCAGCCGAAGGAGTACCAGGTCTGCCCGACGTTGACGACGGAGAGGTAGAGGACCCAGAGCACCGTCCACAGCAGGACCGAAGCCCAGAGCGGGACGACGTCGCCGAGTCCGGCCGCGACGGCGGCGGCCAGGGCGGCGCCGCTCCAGGCGACGGCGGCGAAGAACCGGTCGCTGTAGTGGAGGTGGAAGAGTCCCGGCGACCGGCGGAACGGGACCCTGGCGGTGAAGCGGGGCACCGGCAGCATGCCGTCGGTGCCGATCAGGGCGCGGAACTGCGCGGCGGCGGCCAGGAATCCGATCAGGTACAGGGCGGCGAGCAGGCGTTGGACGAGCAGCCGGCTCAGCCAGTAGTCGGGGGCGGCGAACCAGTCCATGCGGCCCATGCCTACCACCCGGCGCCCCGGGCCCGGGTCCGGTCGGGGCGACGGAGCGCGGAGGGTTCACCCGCTCGGCCCGGAGCGGCTCCGGCGGAGGCACCGGTCGGCCCCGGCGAAGACACCGAGCGGCTCCGGCGAAGGCACGGACCGGCACCGGCGTAGGCACGCACCGGCCCGGCACCGGCCGGCCCCGGACGGCACCGTGGCGGGGAGCCTCTCCTCGGGGGTGAGAGGCGCCCCGCCACGGTGGTGGACGGGTCGTGCCGGCCGGCGTTCAGCTGGGCAGGACGGGCCCGGGCTCGCCGATGATCGCCGAACGCCCGGGCACCGAGGTGCCGCTCTGCTGGAGCCGGTCGACGAGCAGGGCGGCCAGCGTGCCGAGCTCCTCCTCGGTGCGGGACTGCGCGGTGGTGTCCATGCCGACGGTGAGGACGCCGTTGATCTGGCCGGTGAGCGCGGCGCGCAGCGGGGTGCAGGTGAAGCTGAAGGTCTGCCGGCCGCGCTGCGGGTCGGGGCGGGGGGACTGGATCCGGACGTTGTCGAGGACGGTGGTGCGACCGGCGTGGTAGGCGTCCAGGACGGCCCGCCCCAGGCCCGCCGCGCCGAGCTGCGGGTAGGCGGCGCCGACCGTCCCGTACGCGACCGGCGCACCGAAGGTGTCGGCGTGCTGGGCGTTGGCGTACCGGACCTCCTGGCCGGGGCCCTCGGTGAGCATGATGGGGAACGGCGAACCGTCGAAGGCGGCGAACATCTCCTGGCGCTGGGCCATCAGGTTGTCGCGCAGCCGGATCTCGGAGAGCAGCGCCTCGGCGAGGTGCTGGATGTCGCGCAGCCGTTCACGCCCCCACTGCCGGGGTTCCCGGTCGAGGACGCAGACGGTGCCGATGACGGTGCTGGTGCTGTCGACGAGCGGGGCGCCCAGGTAGGCGCGGACGCCCAGTTCGTCCACCACCGGGTTCCCGGCGAACCGGGGGTAGGCGAGGATGTCGTCGAGGGCGAGGGGGGAGCGCTGGGCGACGACGTGCGGGCAGAAGCCGTGACTCAGCGGCATTTCGCGGCTGGGGAGATCGAACGCGATGCCGCGATCCGCCCAGGAGGGTCCGTCCTCGGCCGTGATGTCGACCGGATTTGGCGGAATGTAGAGCCCCCGGAACATCTGACGTTCGTCATTGATGAAGTTGACCATCGCGATGGGAGCGCGCGTGATACTGGCTGCGAGGTGGGCGAAGCGATCGAAGGCCTCGTCCGCGGACGGGTCGTTGAGCCCGAGGCCGCGCAGCCTGCGGGTTCGCTCGGACTCCCCGGAGGCACCCGGGAACTGGCCTTGAGTGCTCATCACATCAGTCATGGCGCACATGTAACCAGACATCAGCAGGCGGGGCCTTTGCCGTCCAGTGTTCCTCAGCCTTGCTGATGGCCAGTCAAAACCGCACGTGAACGACAGGTCGACGGACCGTCACGAAGCGGAGATCAGTCCCCTTCCGGGGGCTGGACAAAACCCCTCCGGATAAACACGGGCCGAATCACGCCAATCCAAGATCGACTCTGGGACGTCGTGGCGCGCCCATACAACAATGAGCCCTGCCGAAGACACGGACGGCGCCCCCTCACCGGGACACCGCCCGATGACGCATGCGCCGATCGCACCGGGGCGACCGGCCGACACTCCCGCACACACCCACCTACCCCCGTGGGGGTTGCCGGAGCGGCTTCGACGGCACGGACGGAGGCACGGGCACCACACACATCGAGAGGACCGGAGCATGGCGATGGACTACTTCACCGACGACCGTCACGAGAACCTCCGCACCGAGGTCCGTGACTTCGCGGAGAAGGAGGTACGTCCGCAGGTGGCCAGGATGGAGGCCGAACGGAAGGCGGAGTTCGAGCTGGCCCGGGAGATCGCCCGCCGGGGCTGGATCGGCGTGACGATTCCGCGGGAGTTCGGCGGGCTCGGACTGGGGCACGTCGCCAAGACCGTGATCGTCGAGGAACTGGCCCGGGTCAGCGGGGCCGTGGGCGCGATCGCCCAGGCCTCCCAGCTGGGCGTGGCCAAGGTCCTCCACTACGGCAGCCAGGCCCAACGGCGCACGTGGCTGCCGAAGTTCGCCACCGGGGAGTGCCTGCCGACCATCGCCGTGACCGAGCCGGAGTCCGGCGGGCACGTGCTCGGGATGGCCGGCACCGCCGTCCGCGACGGCGACGAGTACGTGCTCAACGGCCGCAAGTGGTTCGTCGGCAACTCCCACATCGGCGACGTGCACGGCGTGATCCTGCGCACGGGCCAGGGCAGCCGGGGTCTGTCGGCCTTCCTGGTCGAGACCGACCGCGCCGGGTTCCGCACCGGCTCCCCCGGGTCGCAGAGCGGGCTGCACGGCTTCAGCTTCGGCGAGATCGTCCTGGAGGACTGCCGTGTCCCGGCCGGCAACCGGCTCGGCCGGGAGGGTCAGGGACTGGACGTCGCCTACTCCTCCTCCACCCTCTACGGCCGGATCAACCTCGCCGCCGTCGCGCTCGGCATTCACACCGCGATCGTCGAGGACACCGCCCGGTTCACCGAGGAACGGGTGCTCTACGGCCAGCCGATCAACCAACTCCCCAACATCACGCTGAAGCTGGGCGAGATGCAGTCCCGGCTGATGACCGCCAGGCTCGCCGTCTACCACGCCTCCCACCTGCTGGACCACGGTCGCGCCTGTGACGCCGAACTGATGAACGCCAAGCTGATCAACACCGAGTACGCGCTGGACTCCGCGCGCAACGCGATGGAGATCCACGCCGCCCGCGGCCTGCAGACCGAGTTCGGCATCGAGCGCTACCTGCGGGACGCCACCCACGTCTACCCGCCGGCCGGCACCTCGGACGTCCAGCGACTGAGGCTCGGACAGGTCGCCTCGGGCACCTACGGCAAGCAGTGGTCGGCGGAGCTGTCGGACCTGACCAGCTGGGCCTGGAGCGAACTCAACCAGCGGGAGAACCCCGCGGAACCACCGGGCGGGCGGGGCGGGCAGGTGCTGCCGATGCCGCTGGCGGGATGAAGACCGTTCTACATATCGTCAGTTGATGTTGTGTCAAGGGCTCATGGGGCTGATAGCGTTCCAGCCGTCGGCTGTCGTGCCAGTGCTCCGCCCCGCCGGTGACACCACGTCACCTGCTCCGGCAGTCCCGGCCTCGAAGCCCCGAAGCCCGGCCACGCCGCACGGGATCGACCCGCCGGCTCGGACCCACCGGTCCGAGCCGGCGTGCCGGTCCCGCGGCTCGGCCCTGAGCGAGGAATCAGATGCCAGCCATATCGGCCACCCGCCCGGGCCACCGCGCCGGCCGGTCCGGCTCCCTCCGCGGCCGGCTCCTCGCCCTCACGCTGGTCCCCACCGCGGGCCTCCTCGCCGCCTGGGGCTACGCCGGCTTCCTGCTGCGCGACACCGGACACCGCACCGCGCTGCTGGCCGGCAGCGCGGTGGTCGCCCTGGTCGTGCTGGTCAGCCTGCTCCACGGCGTCCGGACCGCCCTGACCCTGTCCGCGCGGCTGTCCGGACTCCGGGCCGAAACCCTCTCGCTCGCCCGGCAGGAGATCCCCGAGGTGGTCGGACGGCTGCGCGCCGGGGAACAGGTGCCCGTCCCGCCGGTCTGGACGCCGTCCCGGCGGATCGGCGACGAGGTCCAGCAGAGCGCGGACGGCCTCGCCGCCGTCCGCCAGGTCACGGTCGCCGCCATCGTCCACCAGGCCCGGGGCCGCGAGGGGACGAAGAAGGTCTTCCTCAACATCGCCCGGCGCACCCAGATCCTGATCCACCGGCAGATCAGCATGCTGGACGCGCTGGAGCGCGAGCACGAGGACCCGGAGCTGCTGCGCGAACTGTTCGCGGTCGACCACCTGGCCACCCGGATGCGGCGCAACGCCGAGAACCTGGTCATCCTCGGCGGCGCCCTGCCCGCCCGGCGCTGGCGCAACGCCGTGCCCGTGGTCAACGTGCTGCGCAGCGCCGTCTCGGAGACCGAGAGCTACTCCCGGGTCGTCGTCCAGGGCGTGCCGCGCGTCTCGCTCGGCGGGCAGGCCGTGGCCGACGTCATCCACCTGGTCGCCGAGCTGATCGAGAACGGCACCACCTTCTCCCCGCCGTACACCCAGGTGCAGGTCTCCGCGCAGGAGGTCCCCAGGGGCCTGGCGGTCGAGGTCGAGGACCGCGGACTCGGCATGACCGAGGAGGAGTACGAGCGGCTCAACACGTACCTGGCCAACCCGCCGGAGCTGGACGTCTCCGCGCTCGGCGACGACCTGCGGCTCGGCCTGTTCGTGGTGGCGCGCCTGGCCGCCCGGCACGAGGTCCAGGTCACCCTGCGCCCCTCGCCGTACGGCGGGACCCGGGCTGTGGTGCTGGTGCCCTCGGCCCTGCTGGAGCAGGCCGGACAGTCCGCCGCGGTGCCCGGGCTGCCGTCCGGTGCCCGGATCACCCGGACGCCGGTGTCCGAGCAGGCTCCGACGGCGGCGGGGCCCGAGGACGACTCCGTGACCGGGTCCGAGCCGGAGTACGGCGCAGGCGCAGGAACCGGCTCCGGGTATGGCTCCCGGTCCGAGTACGCGGCCGAGTACGGGGCCGGGCAGGTCTGGCAGGGGTCCCGGGAGCCGACGGACGCCATGGACGCGACGGACGCGACGGACGCGCCGGGCGGTGCGACGGGCGGGGGTTTCGGCGCGTTGCTGGGCGGGGGCCAGGGGGCTCCGGGCTCGTTCGGCACCGCGGGGGCTCCCGCGGTGCCCTACGCGGCGGCCCCTCCGGAAGCCCCGGCGGTGCACGCCCCGGACGGCGCCGGCCCGGGCACCGCGGGAAGCGGCGACGCCCTCGCCGGATCCGCCTCCACGGCCGCGGCCGGCCGCGGAGGGCTGCCGGTCGGCGCCCTGATCCCCGGACTGCCCGGTGCGGTGGTCGTGCCCCGGCCCGTCCTGCCGCGCAGGTACGAGCTTCCGACCGGCCCCGCGTCGGCACCCGGCCCCGGTTCCGACGGCGGCCCCGGCAACGACCTCGCGGGCGCTCCGGCCGGCGTTCCCGGCGGGGGCGGTACGGCCGACCACTCCGCGCCCGTCCACCGGTACTTCCAGGAGGGGCCGGCGGAGCAGGGCCAGGACGGCGAGCTGCGCACCCCTCGGACCCTGCCGCAGCGGGTCCGCAACGCCAGCCTGGCCGAGCAGCTCCGCGTGGCCGACGCGCCCGGCACCACGATGCCGTCCGGGCCCGTCCCGCAACCGCACCAGGCACAGCCGCCGGTGTCTCCGTTGACACCGGCGCACGGATCGCTCCCCGGCGCCTTCGGCCACCGGCACGACAGCACCGAAGCCGACGACCCCTCGCCGACCCGGTCCCGCGCCACCATGGCCGCCATCCAGCGCGGCACCCTCAGCGCCCGCGCGGCCCGCGGCGAGCCGGACGTACCGGTCGCGCCCACCCGCCGGGCCGCACCATCCGCCCCGCGGCAGGCCCCCGCGGAAGCCCCCGCCGTCCAGGAATCCGAGGAACAGCAGTGACGACCCAGCACACCGAAGCCCAGCGCGACCTCAACTGGCTGCTGGACCAGCTGGTCGCCCGGGTGCCCGAGACCCGGCACGCCGTCGTCCTCTCCGAGGACGGCCTGCTCGTCGGCATGTCCCAGGGCCTCGACCGGGCCGACGGTGAGCACCTCTCCGCCGTCGCCGCCGGCCTCCAGAGCCTGGCCCGCGGCGCCGGGCACCGCTTCGACGGCGGCCGGGTCCGGCAGACCGTGATCGAGATGGACCGGCTGTTCCTGTTCGTCACCACCGCCGGACAGGGCGCCCGGCTGGCCGTCCTCACCAGCGAACAGGTGGACGCCGGGCTGATGGCCTACGAGATCAACATGCTGGTCAAGCAGGTCGGCCAGTACCTCACCGCGGCGCCGCGCAGTGACGCCGGCCGGAGCGGCGAGGGCGGCGGTGCGTGACCTCCGCCGCTGCCGAGGGCTCGTTCGACGGGGGATCGTCCGACGAGGAGTCGTCCGACGAGGGCTCCTTCTACGACAAGGACGCCGGCCACCTGGTCCGTCCCTACGCGATCACCAACGGGCGCACCGGACCGGTCCGTGACGGTTTCGCCCTGATCACCCTGGTGGTCACCACCGACCCGCGCACCGACACCGCCCGGCTGGCCCCCGAACCCGCCGCGATCCTCGACCTGTGCCGCGAACGCCCGCTGGCCGTGGCCGAGATCGCGGCCGTCCTGGACCTGCCGGTGAGCGTGGTCAGGGTCCTGCTGGACGACCTGGCCGAGGACCGCTTGATCCTCACCCGCGCCCCGGTCCGGCTCGCCGAGGCGCCGGACCTCTCGCTGATCGAGGCCGTGATCGAGGGCGTCCGCCGGCTCTGACGGGCGGGCAGACCGGGCGCGCAGACCGGGGCGGCGCTCCGGGTGGGGCCCGCCGCGCTCCTCGCGTCCGCCGCGCCTTCCGCCTCCCACCAGTTCCTTACAGGAGAACCGAATTGACGACCCAGAGCCTGGTACCGGGCGCGGTCAAGATCCTCGTCGCCGGCGGATTCGGCGTCGGGAAGACCACCATGGTCGGCTCCGTCAGTGAGATCGAACCGCTCCGGACCGAGGAGCGGATGACCGACGCCAGCATCGGGGTCGACAATCTCGACGGCGTCCGGGACAAGTCCAGCACCACGGTCGCCATGGACTTCGGACGGATCACCGTCCGCGAGGACCTGGTGCTCTACCTCTTCGGCACGCCGGGGCAGTTCCGCTTCTGGTTCATGTGGGACGACCTGGCGGTCGGCGCCCTCGGCGCGGTCGTCCTCGCCGACACCCGGCGGCTGGAGACCAGCTTCGCCGCCGTGGACTTCTTCGAGCAGCGCGGCATCCCGTTCGCGGTCGGCGTCAACTGCTTCCACGGCCGCCGCGAGGCCACCCCCGAGCAGGTCCGCCGGGCGCTGGACCTCGGCCCGGACGTCCCGGTGGTGCTCTGCGACGTCCGGGAGCGGGCCTCCAGCAAGGAGGTGCTGCTCGCCCTGCTCGACCGGGTGCGCCGGAACGCCCTGGCGGCCGTGGGGCCGTGAGGGCCCGCGGGGCTCAGGGACTGAGGGGGCTTACGGGCTCGTGGGGTTCAGGCGGTGGCGTGGACCGGGTGGAGGTCGGCGAGCGACTCGACCAGCGGGGCCAGCTCGGGGACCCCGGTGGCCTCGGCCAGCGTCGTCTCCAGGGCGGCGTCGTGCACCGGACGGGCGGCCGTCAGCAGGTCGCGGCCCTCGGGCGTCAGCTCGGTGTAGATGCCGCGCCGGTCGTCCGCGCAGAGGAAGCGGCTGAGCAGGCCCCGGTCCTCCAGGCGGCTCACCAGCCGGGTGGTGGCGCTGCTGCTCAGCGCCGCCGCGCGGGCCAGCTGCTGCATCCGCATGTGCCAGCCGTCCTGGCGCGAGAGCGCCTCCAGCACCGTGTACTCGACCACCGAGAGCTTGAACTCGGCCTGGAGCGCCTTCTCCAGCGCGGTGTCGATCATCCCGTGCAGCGCGGCGAGCGTCCGCCAGCCACGGGCCCGGACCTCGGCCGCATCGTCGCGGATCCCCATGACTCGCCTACCCTTCCGTCGCGCTGCCCGTACCGGGTGCCGCAGGAGTCCCGTGCGGGATCTCGTAGGAGCTCTCGGACGAGGTTTCCCACGAGGTCTCGTACGGTGTCCTCCTGCGACAAGTATGCCAGTCTGCGCGGAATATCGGTCCGTGCAAATAGTTCGGCTTATACCCGGACGGGTTCCGCCCCTCGGCCGGTCCCTTCCTCCTCTCCCGGCCGGGCCTCCTCTGCCGACCAGGCCGCCGCGCACAGCGCCGTGGCCAGCTCCTCGGTGTAGGAAGCGGCCGCCAGCCAGGCGGTGGCGAAGACCTCGTGGTCGTCCGTGACGACCCGGCCGAAGACGTCGCGCTGCCGGTCCGCCGCGGCGGCCCGCAGACCGGCGAGGAGCTCGGCGGCGGTGGCCAGTCCGGCGGCGAGCAGCAGGCCGCGGTCGGCGGCGGCCGAGGCCTCGCTCGGGGCGAGGGCGTGCCGTCCGGTGGTGACCGCCTGCTCGACCCGGCGGCCGAGCACGTGGACGGGCGGGCCGTGCGGCGCCGGGGCCGCCACCGGCTCGGGGCCGGGGCCGGGGTTGGGCCCGCCGGCGCCCACCGGACCGCCCACCAGCCCGCCCGCAGGTGCGGAGGCGGCAAGGTCGGCGGTCTGGAGGCGTTCGAGGCCGAGGTTGACCCGGCCCGCCCGGTCGGCGGGCAGGGTGAGCGGGTCGGCGGCGTCCGGGGGTGTGCCGATCGCGAGCAGGCGCAGCTCCGGGCGGCCCGCGCGCTCCAGCCGGCCGATCACCCGCAGCCGCAGGCCGGGCGCGGTGGCGAGGAGCGCCAGGTTCGCCCGGAACGGCAGGCCGGGGTGCTCGTGCGCCGGGCTCAGGACGATCACCGGACCGCCCGCCGTACAACGCGCCAGCAGCTGTGGGGTGCCGCCCGGCCCGGTCGGGGCGGTGCCCAGCAGAGTGACGTCCAGGAACAGCAGGTCACTCCCGGCCGGGCGGCTCTCGTACGGCAGCTCCTGAGCCGCGAGCGCCCGCGCCACCTGGGCGGACACCGGTTCGGACCAGAGCCGGGAGGCCGGTTCCGCCGTCCACGCCGCGCCCGCGGCGCGGACCGCCCGGACCGAGGCTCCGGCGCCCAGCCGGCCTCCGGTGGACCTGGTCGCGCCCTGGACGGCCAGCCCGGCACGGCTGAACGCGCGGTGGCTGAGCGCGGCATCGCCCAGCCGGACCGTCCGGCTGCCCGCCCCGACCGCCTGCGGGGCTGCGGCCGCGGCGTCGTCGTGCGGCATCACCTCGGCGATGGTGCTGAGGCGCCCGCCCGCGTCCACGGCCCAGCTGACCGCGCCCGCGTGGGTGGCCGTCAGCACCGGCTCGGCGAACAGCCCGTAGAGCCGCAGGCCGCCCTCCTCCCGGTAGGCCTGGCGCGCGGTGCCGCGCAGCTCGGCGACCGGGGCGATGCCGGCGTCCAGGGCCGTGGTGAGGCCGAGCAGTTCGCGCAGGCCGGCCACCAGGTCCACCAGCCGGTGGTCGGGCGCGCCGGAGCGCGCCGCCCGGATCCGGGTCACCACGGTGACCGCCGCCGCGGCCGGGCGGTACAGGCCCGCGAGGCGCGCCTGGTGGGCGGCGCGCAGCAGTTCGGCCTGGGACACGGCGCCCGCGCCGCCCACCCCGGCGGCCAGCACGGCGGCCGCGGCCCGGTGGAGGTGACGGACGGCGGCGCGTTCGGCCGGGGCGAGCGGAGTGGGGGCCTGCTGGTCGGGCCGGCCGGTCTGCTCCTCGGGGGTGTCCCCGGCCCCTTCGCGGGCTTCCGTGGCTGCCGCCCCGGAGTCGGTCTCCGGCCCGGCCTCGGCGAGCGGGCAGAGGGTGACGGCGGCCGCCCGGTGCACACAGGCCGGGGCGAGCAGGCAGCCGCAGCGCACGCCGGCCTCGGCGGCGACCACCCCGCCCGGGGCGTTCAGGACGAGCACCGTCTCCTCGTCCACCTCCACCCGCCACTCGTCGCCGTCGCGGGAGACCGGCCGCTCCGCCAGCTTCGCCGCCGCGCCGTCCAGCCGCTTCTGGAGCCGGGCGCTCAGCCCGGCCACCACCTCGGCGACCACCTCGGGCCGTACGCCCGGCCAGTCGCTCGTCCGCGCCGTCACACTCATCGCACCTTCTCCCCCACCCAGCGGGCCAGTTCCAGCGGACTCAACGCCGCCACGGGCATTCCGGCCGCGACCAACCGGCCCGCGACCGCCTTCGAGTAGCGGGCCGTCCCGGTGTCGTCCAGCGCCGCGCAGCCGAGCAGGTGCACGCCGGAGTCCACCAGCGCCCGGGTCTGGGCCAGCAGCCCGCCGACCGGCCCGCCCTCCTCGAAGTCGCTGACCACCGCGATCAGCGTGCGGGACGGCACCGTCACCAGCTCCCGCGCGTAGCGCAGCCCGCTCGCGATGCTGGTGCCGCCGCCGACCTGCACTTCCAACAGCAGGCTCAGCGGATCGTCCACCCGCTCCGTGAGGTCCAGGACCTCGGTGGAGAAGGCGACGAAGTGGGTGCTCAGCGAGGGCACTCCGGCCAGGATCGACGCCGTCAGCGCGGCCCACACCGTGGAGGCCTCCATCGACCCGGAGACGTCCACGACCAGGATCAGCCGCCAGTCGTTGGCCTGCCGCGCCCTGGTCCGGAAGACCGGGCGCTCGGGCACGATCAGGGTGCCGCCGTCCGGCCCGGGGCGGGCGGTGGCCAGGTTGGCCCGGATGGTCCGGTCCAGGTCCAGCCCGCCGCCCGGACGGCGGGACGGCCGCGGCACGGCGATCCCGGTCAGGGCCGGGCGCAGCCTGGTGGCCAGCTCCCGGCTCAGCTCGGCCACCAGGCGCCGCACCAGCGGGCGCAGCCGGGCCACCCGGGCCTCCGGCAGGCCGCCGGCGTGGTCCAGCACGGTGCGCAGCAGGTCGACGGACGGGCGGACGGCGGCCGGGTCGATCGCCTCCAGGACGTCGGTGCGGCCCTGCGCGACGGCGGCGGCGAGCACCTCCTCGCGCACTCCGGGGCCGAACAGCGACTCCAGGTCCTCGGCCCACTCCCGCACTCCGGGGTACGGGGCCTCACGGCCGCCCTTGCCTCCCCTGCTGTCCAGGCCGGGGCCTGAGCCCTCGCCGTGGCCGCTGCCGTACAACTCGTCCAGCGCGGTGGCGAGCCGGGCGCCACGACCGGTCAGGCCGCCGTTGCCGGCGCGGCCGAGGAGCAGGCGCCAGCGCTCGGCGGGGGCCAGGGTGTGGGGGTGGGTGACAGGCGGAGTGGTCGACGGGGTGGCCATGGCGGAGAGCAGGTCCGGGGCAGCGGGCGACGGCGCGTCCGCCGGGGGCTCCGCCGGTGGTGCGGGCGTCGGGGCCAGCAGGCCGCGGCGGGCGAGTGCCGCCCGGGCGGCGAGGTCCGCGCGCACCCAGCCGGCGAGCACGGCGGGGCCGGCCTCCTCCGGCAGTGCGGCGAGCCGGGTGCCCAGGCTCTCCTCGACCAGGGCCAGCAGCCGGTCGCGGGCGGCCGGGCTGAGCGTGTCGAAGCCCCCGCGCAGGGCGGGCAGCCGGTCCAGGAAGGCGTCGTCCGACAGCGAGGTGACCCGCTCCAGCACCGGCTCCAGTGCCTGCGGCGCCGAGTCGAACAGCCCTTCCGCCGCCGTCAGCAGCCCGACCAGCCTGCGGCCGAGCGCCCGCCGCGCCTCCGGGCCGGTCGCGCCGTCCACCCAGGAGGCGGCCCGGCCGCCCAGCACCTCGGCCGGCTCCTGCCCGAGGAGCACCCGCACCGCACCGGCCGCGCCCCGCACCAACGGGCTGCCCCGCTCGGCGAGTTCGGTCAGCACGTGGGCCAGCCGCACCCCGCCGAGCCGGTCCGCCCGCCGCACCAGCTCCACCAGTGCCCGGGCGTCCTGCGGGTCGTCCGATCCGCCGAGGCCCTCCAGCTGCCGTACGGCGGCGGCGGTGAGCACCTCACCGGCGGCGGCCAGGACTGCCTGTGCCGGCCCGGCGGACGAGCCGGGAGCCGCGGCGGACGGAGCGTCGCCGTCGGGGATGCGGAGGCCTGCGGCGACCGGCCCGGTGGGGGCGACGGCCTGCTCGGCTCCGTGATCCGGGGTGTGGCCAGGGGTCCGGCCGACGGCGGGGGCGTCGAGGGTGCCGGGGACTGCCGCTGTACGGCCACCAGCGGCGGCGGCAGCCTCACCCGGGGCACTGTCCTCCGCGGATCCGCCCGCCGGGGCGGGCCCGGCGGCCTGGCCGCCGCCGACCCGGGTGGAGCCACCGGGTGCGGATGCGCCCGCCTCCTTGCCGTTCCCTCCCGGAGTGGCCTCGCCCGGGGCGTCGTCCCCTTCGGCTCCGTGCGCCGGGGTGTGGCCGGGGAAGTGGCCCGCCGTCAGGCGGTCGAGGAGGGCCAGGGCGTCGAGGAGGTCGGGGAGGGTGGCGGAGGTCGGCAGGACGGCCGTGAGCTGGCCGAGACGGGTCTCGGCGAGGGCGGGCAGGCCGCAGGAGGCGGCGGCGGTGAGGCCGTCGATGATCTCGCGCGGCGTCGGCTGGTCGGTGAACCGGACGCGCAGGGCGCCTTCGGCCGCCTGCGCGGGGGTGACGCCTCGGGTGCCGGCGACGGTGAGCATGGCGGCGGTGGCGGGCGTCCAGTGCAGGCGCCAGCGGGTGCCGAGGGTCTCGGTGCCGCCGGCGCCTGTGGTGGCGACGGGCTCGGCGTAGGGGACCTCGCAGACGGTGAGGCGGTGCAGGAGGATCTCGCGGCGGCGGTCGAGGTCGCTGCGCAGCGGGTCGAGGCGCAGGTCGCGTGGGCCCGGGTCGGTGGGGTTGGGGAGGCCGAGGCCGGCGAGCAGGGTCTCGACGGCGGGGGCGAGTCCGCTGCGCGGGGCGGCGGGGGTGGGGCGGCCGGTGCGGGTGCCGACCAGGACCTGTTCGAGGGCGCGGGCGACGGCCCTGCCGCGGCCGAGGGGTTCGCCCTGGGCGAGGACGGTCTGCACCGCTTCGACGAGTTCGCCCCGGCCTGGGGCGGCGTGGCCGCGCAGCCGGGCGAGGTCGCCCGCCAGGCGGACGATCTCGCGGGCGTCGGCCGGGCCGCTCGGGTGGTCCTGGGCCCGCAGGGCGGCACAGATCCGGACGGCGGTGGTGGTGAGCGCCTCGGCGAGGCGCTCCGGGGCCCCGCCGGCGTCCAGGACGGTGTGCTGCCACTCCGGGTCGCGGATGCCCGCCGGGTAGCCGGAGCGGGCGTCGAGCAGCGGGTAGGTGTACGGGATCAGGGACAGCACGTGCCCGGGGTCGTCCGGGCGCGGCGGCTCCTCGGTGGCGAGCGGGCCGTCCGACAGGGCGGGGGCGTGGAAGGCGCCGACGACGGCGGCGACCCGGCGTCCGCTGGCCGAGGCGGCCTGGATGCGGGCCCGCATCCAGGCCTCGCGGCGCAGGTCGTACGGGTCGACGCCGTGGCCGGTCTCGGCGTCCCTGCGCAGTGCCCAGCCGACCAGCAGGGCGGCGCGCCGGACGGCCTCCGGGGTGGAGCCGGGGGCGGCCGTCTCGACCAGGCGGTCCCACAGGTCCTCGTCGGAGTCCCGGCCGGTGAGGCGGTGGCGCAGCGCGTCGGCGACGCCGGGCCGCCCGGCCCGGCCGTCGGCCCGCGGCTCCCCGGGCCCGCCGGCCGCCGAGCGGACGGCCCGGTGGGCGAGCGGGAGGTCGCAGGCGATGACCTCCACCCCGTTGTCCCGGGCCCAGCGCAGGGCGACGAGTTCCGGGGAGAAGTCGGCGAACGGGTAGAAGGCGGGCCCCGCCCCCTCCTCGGGCCCGGCCGGGGCCGCCGCGAGGGC
The DNA here is from genome assembly GCF_044757205.1 of Kitasatospora sp. NPDC091335. Taxonomy (NCBI): domain Bacteria; kingdom Bacillati; phylum Actinomycetota; class Actinomycetes; order Kitasatosporales; family Streptomycetaceae; genus Kitasatospora; species Kitasatospora sp. NPDC091335. The sequence continues at coordinate 135,760 of NZ_JBIVUM010000006.1, forward strand.
GACCGGGGCCAGGGTGGCCTCGTCCGCGAGCCGGCCGAGCCAGGGCTGGAACTCGGCGGGCAGCTCGACCAGGACGGCCTCCGGCCGGGCGGCGTCGAGCAGCGCGGGGACGACCGCGCTGAGGGACGGCGCGTGGTGGCGCACGCCGATCAGGTAGGGCCCCGGACGGCCGGTGCCGGAGGCAGCCAGCCGGTCGGCCTCGGCCCGGACCGTCCGGTCCGCGTCGTCCGGGCGGGGGATCTCCGCGCTGCTCATCGGATCAGGCCTCCAGTGCCGAGCGGAGGTCCCACAGGGTGCGCCAGGTGGCGGCGCCCTGTTCGGCACGGCGGCGGACCGGGCCGTCCCAGTAGCCGAGCAGCCGGGCCGCGTCGGACGGCTCGTCCTTGCGGACCACGCCGAGGAGCTGACCGGGCAGCCGGCCGAGCAGGTCTCCGCCGTCGGGCAGGTAGGCGGCGCTGACGCCGAGCGAGGTGGCGACGGAGACCGCCTCGGCGGTGCTCATCACGGTGGACGGGCGTTCGACGTCCCAGCCTTCGGTGGAGCGGCCGGTGCGCAGGTCGCGGAAGGCGGTGACCAGGGCCTCCAGGACGGCGTCGTCCACCGCGTAGGCGGCGCCGGCCCTGGCCACGGCGACGGTGGACTGGCGGCGGACCAGGTCGACCTCGGCGGCGAGGCTGCCGATCGGGCCGACCGTCTCGAAGTTGAACCGCCGCTTGAGCGCCGCGGACATCTCGCTGACACCCTTGTCCCGCAGGTTGGCGGTGGCGATCAGGGTGAAGCCGGCCGCGGCGTGCAGCTGCCCGTCCTGGGTGCCGGCCAGCTCGGGGACGGCGATCCGCCGTTCGGAGAGCAGTGAGACCAGGGCGTCCTGCACCTCGGGCAGGCAGCGGGTGACCTCCTCGACCCGGGCGACCGCGCCGGTGGTCATCGCGGTGAGCACCGGCGAGGGGACCAGGGCCTCGCGGCTGGGCCCCTTGGCGAGCAGCAGGGCGTAGTTCCAGCCGTACTTGAGCTGGTCCTCGGTGGTGCCTGCGGTGCCCTGGACGGTCAGTGCGCTGGTGCCGCAGACGGCGACGGCGAGCAGCTCGGAGAGCATGGACTTGGCGGTGCCTGGCTCGCCGACGAGCAGCAGGCCGCGCTCGCCGGCGAGGGTGACGACGCAGCGCTCGACCAGCGCGCGTTCGCCGACGAACTTCGGCTCGATGACCAGGCCCTTGCGCCCGGCCTTGAGCTTCTCGCCGCCGCTGCCCATCACGAAGGTAACCACGGCGCGCGGGGTCAGCCGCCAGCCGGGCGGGCGCGGGCCGCCGTCGTGGGCGGCCAGGAACTCCAGTTCGGCGGCGTACTTCTCCTCGGGCGGGACGATCTGCCGGTCCGCGGGGGCGGTGGCGGTCGCACCCGTGGTGGTCTCGGTGGCGGTCATCGGCGGGCCTTCCTGCGCTTGCTGGTCCGGAGCTCTTCGTAACCGGGGGCGTCGCCCTCGACGGTCCGCTGCCAGGCCCGGGCGAACAGCTCGGGGACGGACAGCGGCACCGAAGCGGGCCGGTGGGTGTGCAGTTCGTACAGGGCGGCCTTCCAGGTCTCGGCCGGCAGCGCGGGCGACTTGGCCTCCTGCCAGCCGCCGGGCAGGAAGAGGCCGCGGCCGGCCCGGGAGCGCTTGGCCTCCAGCACCAGGTCGGTGGCGGCGAGTTCGGCGCGGGCCCTCTTCAGCCGGGCGGGCTTCCAGCCCGTCCAGCGGGCGGCGTTGCGGTCGGTCGGGTCGGGCAGGGCGAGCAGCTGGAGGTAGAGCGTGGCGGCATCCTCGCCCAGGCCGTGGGTGCGGGACACCTCGGCGACCAGTTCGGGGACGGACAGCCGCGGGTCCTGCAACCAGACCGGGCCCTCGCCGGGGGCCGGCGCCACGGGGACGGTGGCGGCCAGCCGCTCCGGCTCGCCGCGCAGCACGGCCTCGACGGCCCGCCGCTCGGTCGAGTACCAGTAGCTGTTGGAGAGCCCTTCGAGCAGTTCGAGCAGCGGGTCGTCCGGCCCGGTGAGGGCGGCCGGGCGCAGCCAGACCCGCTCCGTCTCCTCGTGGTACGGCGTCAGGACGAGTGCCGGTCCGCAGCGGACCAGGCCGTCCCGGTCCGCGCCGCCCTCGGCGGGCAGGCCGAAGTGGGTGCGCAGGACGGCGGACAGCGAGGCGCCCTTGACGGTGCGCAGCAGGTCGAGGTCGAGCAGCAGCTCCGGGTCGGCCAGGCGGTCGCGCAGCGCCTCGGCGGCCGTGGGCAGCAGCGGGCGCAGCGGACTGTCGGCGGGCAGGTGGTAGGCGAGCCAGCGCAGCGCGGCGATGGTGGAGCTCAGCGCGCCGCTCCCGGGGACGGCGGACTCGTCCTCGGCGACCAGTCGCAGGCCGACCCCCTCCGACTCGCCGAGCCGGAAGCCGGTGCGGCCGGTCAGCCACGGGGTGTGGCCGGGGTTGAGCACCGCCTCGACGGTGTCGATGGGCACCCCCTGGACGGTGGCCAGGACCTCGTCGGGGAGGGTGACGAGCCGTCCGAACCGCCGGATCCACTCCTCGGCCCCGGCGGCGATGTCCGGCCCCTCGGTCCACAGGGTCTTCGGGTCGGCGGGCAGCAGGGCACCCCAGACGGCGGCGAGACCGTCGTGGTCGTGCCGCCGCAGCCAGTCCCTGGCGGCCTTGAACTCTGCTGTCTTGAAGTCGAGTTCGGCGGGAACGGCGACGTCCGTCCAGTACAGCAGGCCGCTCGGCGGGCTGAGCAGCAGGGCGGAGCGGGCGACGCCGATGCCGGTGAGCCGGCTGAAGGCCTCGGCCCTGGCCCGGTCGTGCGGAACGGCGCCGCGCAGCGCGGCGGCCCGCCAGAACGTGGCGACCCAGGCGGCGTCGACCAGTTCCCCGGTGCCGCGCTCCTCGACCGTGGTGAAGTGCGCGACGGGCCCGAACTCCCCGCTCGGGTCGTGGTCGACGGCGAGCCAGTGCACGGTGCCGTCGGTGTACTGCCGCTGGTGGGCGAGGATGACGACGGTGCGCCCGCCGTGCCGCAGCACCTCGCCCTGGCGCTTGGCGACCGGCCGGCCACTGGTGGCGTTCACGGCCGCCGGGACCTGCTCGGCGAGGACGATCTCGCGCAGGGTGGTGCCGCGGTCGGCCAGCGGGCCCTTGGTCAGCTCGCCGAGCAGCAGGACCAGCGAGGAACGGTGGGCGGGGTCGGTGAACGGCGAGGCCACCGCGTGGGCCAGGGCGTGGACCCGGCCGAGCAGGTGCAGCCAGCCGTGGCTGACGTCGCCGTTGCGCAGGGCGACGGTGGCGGGGGTGCTCCAGCCCTCGCCGTCGGCGGCGGGCGGGGCGGCCAGCACCCCGGTGACGGCGCGCAGGTTGTTGAGCACCCAGCAGTGCTCGGAGGAGCCCCAGTTGTTGCCGAAGCCGCCGGGCTCCGGCAGCACGGCGCGCACGGCGTCGCGCAGCTCGTGGTCGCGCCCGTGCTCGGGCTGCCACTCCGTGTCCTGCTTCTTGCCCGGGCGCTCGGCCTCCGGCTGCGGGGCGAACCGGGCGATCCGGTCCAGCAGGTCGGCGGCGAGGCGGGCGATCCCGGCGACGCCGGCGAGCAGCCGCTGGTCCGCGATGCCGGGCAGGATCGCGCCGACCTCCGGGACGGGCAGGGTGCGCGGGGTGCGCCGGGCGAGCGGCCGGCGCACGCCCTGGACGGTGAGCCAGCACCGCTCGTCCTCGGGGACCGGCTCGGTGTCGACCGGCCAGGCGGCGTCGATCAGCCGGGCGGCCTGCTCGGCGGTGACGGTGCGCAGCACCTTGGAGCCGGCCTCGTCGCGCGGGCGCAGGGCGTGCCAGTGCGGGTACGGCGGGACGAGCGGGGTGCCGGCGGCGGAGAGCTCGCCGGCCCGGCAGGGGCGCAGGTCGACGGTGCGGTCGGCGTGGCCGGTGAGGTCGGGCAGGTTGAGCGAGAAGTGCTCGCCGGAGGTGTGGCTGACCACCGGTGCGGCCGCGCCGGGCAGGGCGAGCCGGCCGACCGGGACGGTGTCCGACCGGTGTCCGGTCAGCGGCAGCACGATGCGCTGCCCGTCGGCCGTGAAGGTGGTGACGGCCTTGTGCGGCTCGACCCTGGCCCAGCTGCCGAGCACGGTGCCGTCGGTGCCGAGTGGCGTGTGCTCCAGGCCGGGCTGGAGGGGCAGCAGCCAGGTGTTCTTCCGGCTGAGCCGGCCGGCCTGGGCGGTGGCGGCGATCACCGGCGGTTCGGCGGTGCGGCCCAGGGTGCCGGTGACCGGGTCGAGTTCGCGCAGGACGGCCTCACCGTCGGAGGCGTGGCGCACCGTCCAGTAGCCGGTGCCGTCGCCGAGGACGCCGTGCTCGTCGGGCATCCGGGTGTCGCCGGCGTGCAGCGGGCGTTCGCCGGTGGTGCGGCCGCCGCCGGGCAGCTGGAGCGACGGCGGCTCCGGATCCCGGTCCCGGTAGTAGTAGCCGACGAGGACCTCGCCCTCCAGCTCGAACTGCTCGTCCGGGCGGCTGGACCAGTACGCGAGCTGCTTGCCGTCCTGGGGCCAGACGACCAGCAGTTCGCCGTCGGCGAAGCGCAGCCTGGTCCGGTTCCGCTCGTTCGACGGCCGCTCGGGCAGGCGCAGGGTGTGCTCCAGCACGATGCCCTCCGGGCCGACCACGACGGCCCGGTCGAGGCGGGTGAGCAGCAGGTTCGGCCAGGCGTCCTCGATGACCAGGCCGCTCAGGCCCGCGCCGCCCAGGCTGGGGACGGGGTGCTGGGGGGCGTCGTCGGCGGGCGGGTCGGCGAGCTTGCCGAGCGCCTCCTCCAGGGCGGGCCAGCCGAGTTCGTCCAGGATGCCGGCCTGGAGGGCGTCGGTGAGCAGCGTGGTGACGTCGAGGGCGGCGACCCGGTCGGCGACGGCCGGCGCGACCGTCCGGACGGCGGTGCGGTGCCGGCCGAACTCGCGGACCAGGTCGGTGGCGGCGGTCAGGCCGCGGGCGGCGAACAGCTCCTCGGCGCGCTCCTCGGCCCACTCGGCGAACAGCTCGTTCAGCAGCGGCAGGGCGGGCACCTCGCGCTTGGCGGCCGTCGCCCAGGCGGACGGGGTGGCGCGGCGCAGCAGGGGCCGGTAGCGCTCGTCGGCGCCGACGGCGGTGAGGTCGGGGCTGTCGGGGCCGCACTCCGCGACCCAGTCGTGCAGGTCGATGCCGAGGCCGTCCGGCGGGTCGGCGACCGGCACGCCCGCGGTGAGCAGCAGGTCCAGCAGGTCGATCCGCGTCCGGCTGGCGCGGACGCCGGTGTGGAGGTCCACCGGGACGGCGTCGGCCTTGAGCCGCTCGATCATCCGGCCGGCCAGCGCGAGGGTGTCCGGGCAGCTGGGCCGGTTGCGCCAGCCGCGGCCGTGGTGGTTGCACCAGCGCTGGAGCCAGGCGGCGGCGGGCTCGGCGCCCTCGGCGCGGGGGCCGGTGAGCAGGGCCTCGGCGCCGGTCTCGGTGAGGACCGCCAGCCAGGCGGTGTCGTGCGGGGCCGGGTCGGGCGAGGCCGGGTCGGGCAGCAGCTCCAGCAGGCGGGTGCGCACGGCCGCGTCGCCGCGGCCGAGTTCGACCAGTGCGCCGTGCCAGGACTTCCAGAACGCGCCGGGGGCCCGGTTGACCGCCGGGGAGTCCAGCAGTTCGGCGAGCAGCGCCCGCTCGTGCTCGGTGCGGTCCAGCCCGGCGGCCTTGACCAGTGCGCGGGCGTCCTCGGCGACTCCGGCGTACGGGGCCATGCCGGCCGCGGAGCGCTCGGTGCACAGCTGGCGGAAGCGCTGCCAGGCGGTCAGCGGGTCGAGCCGCTGGGCGAGCTCCTTGACGTACTGGCGCAGGGCCTTGACGGTGAGCGCGCCGGCCAGGGCGAACTCCAGGAAGACGGCGCGCAGCCGCTCCTCGTCCACCGTCAGGCCGTACGTGCGCTCGGCGTCGCGGGCCTTGCCGAACCAGGCGGCGGCGTAGGTCTGGTTGCCGTGGCCGAGGAAGATCCGGCCGACCTCCTCGCAGAAGGTGGGCAGGAAGTGCGGCACGGCCCGGCCGAGGCGGGTGGCCAGCTCGTCGAAACCGTCCTTGGCGGCGCCGGGCTTGGAGGTGGCCTGGCGGGCGAGCCGCTCCATCTCCTTGACCAGGGCGAGCGCGTGGTGGCCGTTGGCGGGGTCGTGGACCAGCGCCCAGGCGGGGAAGCCGAGCGCCTCCTGGCGGACCTGGCCGACCTCGGCGGGCGCGGTCTCCGGCACCAGGCCGAGGAAGTCGAGGGCGAGGTCCTCGGCCGGGCCGAGCGCGCCGGGGACGAGCCGGACGATCCGGCGACCGTCGAGCGCGGGGTGGGTGTAGCCGCGGGCGGTGAGCACGTCGGCGGCGCTGTCGGGGCGGCCGGCGTCGGGCAGCGTGCCGGCGGGGAGCACCGCCCCGGCGTCGAGCAGTTCCTCGGGTGTCGCGGTCCGGTCGGCTCCGGTGCGGTCGGCTCCGGTGCCGGTGGTGGTCGTGGTCAGGCCGGTGGCGGTCATGCGGCTTCCTCCCCCTGGATCGTGCGGCCGGCGTGCAGGGCGGCGGCCATCCGCATGCCCTCGGACCAGGCGACCGGTCCGACCTCGGTGAGCGGCAGGGCGCGGCCGTCGGGGCCGGCCCAGCTGAGCGCGCCGGTCTCGCACGCGTCGTACTCGTAGTAGTCGCCGACCCAGACCCGGGCCTCGACGGTGCGGCCGCCCTCGGTGACCGGCTGGACGGCGGAGCCGCCGCGGACCCGGCAGCCGAGCCTGGCGCAGCGCCCGACCAGCTCGCGCAGCTCGCGGTAGCGGCCGCCGGCGTAGGTGGTGACCTCGGTGCCGGCCGACGGCTCCGCGGGCCGGTGCCAGACCTCGCGGTAGAGCTGCTGGACGCGCTGGGAGACGCCGAGCTCGACGGCGAACTCGCGCAGGTCGTCGAGGTCGTCGAGCAGGACGGGGTGCGGTATCAGGATCTCGCCGTCGGTGAGGCGCACGGTGTCGCCGTCCAGGTCGACCAGGCCGAGGCCGCGCTCGGCGTCGGCGCCGCGCAGGAAGCCGGCCACCGAGCCGTCGGTGGCGGTGACCACGAGGTCCTTCAGGACGCCCTGCCAGGCCGCGTCCGGCCACACCGCGGTGAGGACCGCGGCGGGCACCGGCAGCGATCGGACCATCCAGCGCTCGACGTCCTCCTGGCAGCCCCGCTCGTGCGCGGCCAGCCACTCGGCGAGCTGCTTGAGCTGGGTGACCACCGGGTCGTCACCGAGCTTCGACGGTACGGACTTGAGGTCGCGGCCCGCCGCGTTGCGGCACACCACCCTGCCCTCCCCGTCGAGGGCGACGCGGTACCCTCCCGCGCCCGTCTCCACCCATGCCACGGCCGTACTCCTCACACCAGGGAACGCCTGTCGACGGTGTTGCCGACCAGCGATGCGAGGAACGTAGCGAGGGGTACTGACAACGCGACGGGCGGGGTGAACATGGGCCCTGACATGCAGAGTTCAAACCACTCGAACGAGTGATCGAAGAAGAGAAAAAAGCGGGGCGGCCGCCTCGTGGCAGCCGCCCCCGCCGGACCGGCGGATCGGTTCGGATCGGTTCAGTTCAGATCAGTTCGGATCAGTTCGGATCAGCCGGCGGACCAGCCCGGCACATCAGCCCAGTGGCGCCCCGGGTCAGCCCAGCGGCGCCCTGGGAACGATGACCGGCGCACCGTCGCCCGGCGCCGCCAGCACATGGCTGTCGATGTCGTACAGCGCCCGCACCAGCGGCGCGTCCACCACCTCGCGCGGCGGCCCGCAGGCCACCACCGCGCCGTCCCGCAGCGCGACCAGCAGGTCCGCGTAGCGGGCCGCCGCCGCGAGGTCGTGCAGCACCATGACCACCGTCCGCCCGCCCGCCGCGACCCGGCGGACCAGCTCCAGGACCTCCACCGCGTGCCCGAGGTCCAGCGCGCTGGTCGGCTCGTCCAGGAGCACCACCGGGGTGTCCTGGGCGAGCACCATCGCGAGCCAGCAGCGCTGGCGCTGGCCGCCGGACAGCCGGTCGAGGCGGCGGTCGGCCAGCTCCTCGACACCGGTGGCGCGCAGGGCCTCGGCGGTCAGCCGCTCGTCCTGCGCCGACCACTGGCGGAACAGCCCCTGGTGCGGGTGGCGGCCGTAGCGGACCAGCCCGGTGACGGTGACCGCCTCCGGGGCCTGCGGGCTCTGCGGCAGCAGGGCGATCCGGTGGGCGGCCTGGCGCGGGCGCAGCCGCCACACGTCCTCGCCGCCGACCAGGACCCGCCCGCCGTCCGGCCGGTGCAGCCGGGCCACCGCCCGCAGCAGGGTGGACTTCCCGCAGCCGTTCGGGCCGACCACCGCCACCACCTTCCCGGCCGGGACGGTCAGGTCGACGCCGCCGAGCACCGGGCGCCCCGGCCCGTAGCCGGCGCTGAGCCCCTCGATCGTCAACTCCATGACTGCTCCCCCTCGACCCCTCTGCCGGTGTCCGCTCAGTTGCCCGCGAGCGCCTTGGAGAAGTCGCCGATGACGACGTCGGCGGCGAGCGGGCCGCCCCGGGTGGACCAGACCGAACCGTCCACGGTGACGGCGTGGTTGTTCTTCACCGCGTTCAGCTCCTGGTAGGCGGGCTTGGACTGGACCTCCTTGAGCGCGGTCTTGCCGTCGTCGGTGAGGGTGGACAGGAACAGCCAGTCGCCGTCGATCTCGTTGAGCTTCTCCAGACTCAGCGCCGGGCTGTGCGCGTTGCCGTCCTTGTCCTGCGCGGCCGGGCGGGTCAGGCCCATGTCGAGGGCGACGCCGCTGGCGAACTGCTTCTTCTCCATCCAGCTCGGGCCGGTGGGGTTCCAGCGCACGATGGAGACGGCGGCGCCCTTGTTCTTGGCGAGCTCGCCGCCCGCCTTGGCGGCCTTGGCGTCGTAGTCGCCGATCACCTTGTTGGCCTGCTCCATCTTGTTGACGGCGTTGCCGATGCCGCGGAAGGCGAGCTTCCAGTCATCGGTGGGCGCCATGGTGACCAGCGTGGCGGGGGTGATCTCGCGCAGCTGCTTGAGCACCTGCTCGTCCTGCATGTCGCCGGCCAGGATCAGGTCGGGCTTGGCGGCGATCACCTTGTCCATCACGGGCTGGAGCAGGTTGCCGACCACCGGGATGCCCTGCACCTTGTCCTTCAGGTACGCCGGCGGCTCGGCCAGCCCCTGGCCGTTGGTGATGCCGACCGGCTTGACGCCGAGGGCGAGCACCGCGTCCAGGTCCTCCTGGGTGAGGGTGACGATCCGCTTGGGCTCGGCGGGCACCTCGACGGCCTTGCCGGTGGCGTCCTTGACGGTCCGCTTGCCGCCCGCGGCGTCCGCCTTCCCGCCGCCCGCCGCTTCGGCCGCCGGGGAGGCGGAGGTGGACGAGCCCGAGGACGAGGAGCCGGAGGAACCGCAGCCGGTGAGCAGGAGCGCGGCCGCCCCGGTGACGGCCAGCGCCTGGGCCGCACGGCGGCGGACGGGGCTGAGCGGGCGACGGGCGAACGGCATGGGTGCCTCCGGGCAACGGTGGTACGGAAGTTGTGCGACGTCCGGGAGAGAGCGGCAGGTGGAGGTGCTCTCGGGACGACTCGACCATTAGGTTAGCCTTACCTTATGACATTGTCGCAAGCCGACGTCCACGAGGCGCCCCCCGCCGCCGCGCCGGACTCGCCGCCACCGGCCCGGCCGAGCCGCGGCTCCGACGGCACCCGCCCCATCTGGCCGGCCGTCACCGCGGCGGTGCTGCTCCTGATCGCCCTGGCCGCGCTGTCGCTGTCGGTCGGCGCCGGCGAGGTCGGCCCGGGGCGGGTGCTGGACTACCTGCTGAACCACGACGGCGCCCGAGCGGACAGCCGGCTCGCCCTGGTCGTCGGCGACCTGCGGATGCCCCGCACCGTCACCGCCCTGCTGGTCGGCGCCGCGCTCGGCGTCGCCGGGGCGCAGCTCCAGTCCGTCACCCGAAACCCGCTCGCCGAGACCGGCCTGCTCGGCGTCAACGCCGGCGCCTCGCTCGGCGTCGTCGTCGGCATCGCCCTGCTCGGCGTGCAGACCTCCTTCGGCTACCTCGCCTTCGCCTTCGGCGGCGCCGTGCTCGCCAGCACCGTCGTGCTGCTGGTCGCCAGCACCAGGGGCGGCGGCTCGCCGATGCGGCTGGTGCTGGCCGGCTCCGCCGTCGCGGCGATCTTCCGCGGGCTCACCGACGTGCTGATCGTCAACTCCCCCGAGGCGTACGAGCGGTACCGGGTGTGGGTGCTCGGCTCACTGGCCGGCGTGGAAGGCTGGACGACGCTGCGCCAGCTCGCCCCCGTGCTCGGCGCCGGGTTCCTGCTCGCCGCGCTCACCACCCGGCCGCTGACCGCGCTCGCCCTCGGCGACGACCTCGCCCGCGGCCTCGGCCACCGGCCCGGCGCCACCCGGGCCGCCGTCGCCTTCGCGGTCACCCTGCTGACCGCCTCGGCGGTCGCGCTGGCCGGCCCCGTCGCCTTCCTCGGGCTGCTCTCCGGCTTCCTCGCCCGCACCATCGCCGGCCCCAGGGTCGGCCGGCTCACCCTGCTCGCCGCGCTGTTCGGCGCCGCCGTGCTGACCGGCGCGGACGTGCTCGCCCGGGTGGTGGCCAGGCCCTTCGAGGCACCGGTGTCGGTGATCGTCGCCCTGATCGGCGCCCCGGCGCTGATCGCGATCGTCCGTTCCAAGCGCTCCGCCGCCCTCGCCATCGGCGACCAGGCCGAGTCCACGCCGCCCGCGCGAAGCGGGGAACCCGCCCCGCCCAGGCCGGACGTGACGCTGCGCTACGGCGCCTGGTCGCTGCTGCTGCCGCACCGCGCGCTGCTGGCCTCGCTCGGCCTCACCGCCGCGCTGCTGGCCGCCGTGGTGGTCGCGGCGCACGCCGGACAGAGTGAACTCGGCCTCGGCCGCACCTTCCAGGCCGTGTTCGGCTACGGCGACCGGCTGGACGTACTGCTGGTGCAGAAGTTCAGGCTCGGCCGGATCGTCGCCGGGCTCGCCGCCGGCGCGGCCCTCGGCCTGGCCGGCTGCCTCACCCAGACCCTCGCCCGCAACCGCCTCGCCACCCCCGAACTGCTCGGCGTCAACGACGGCGCGACGGCTGCCGTACTGATCTCCGCCAGCACCGCGGGAACCTTCGGCGCCTGGTGGGCCGGACCGCTCGGCGCTCTCGTCGCCGTCCTGGTCGTCACCCTGGCCTCCGGCGGGCTCGGTGCCCGCGGCTACCGGGTGCTGGTGGTCGGGCTCGCCATGTCGGCGCTCGCCTCCTCGATCATCCAGGTCGCGATGGCCCGTCGCTCGCTCAACTCCGCGGGCTCGCTGTACATCTGGACCAACGGCAGCCTCAACGGGCGGGACTTCGCCGTCGCCACGCCCGTACTGATCGGGCTGTCCGTGCTGGTGCCGCTGGCGCTGGTGGTGGCCCGCCGGCTGGCGGTGCTGCGCTTCGACGACAGCGTCGCCTCCGCCCTCGGCGTCGACCCGGGCCGGGTCCGGCTCGCCTGCCTGCTGCTGGCGGTCGCGCTCGCCGGGCTGGCCGTCGGGGTCTGCGGGCCGGTCGGCTTCGTGGCGCTGGCCGCTCCGGTGATCGCCGGTCGCCTGGCCGGGCCCGCGCGGGTGCCGGTGCTCGGCTCCGCACTGACCGGCGCCCTGCTCGTCGTGCTCGCGGACACCCTGGGACGGGTGCTGTTCGCCGGGGTGGAGATCCCCGTCGGCATCGTCACCACCGTCCTCGGCGGTCCCTTCCTGCTCTGGGTGCTGCTCGGCCGCAAGGGCAGCCCCGCCTAAGCCTTTTGGAGTCACTGCTGTGGAAACCCCGATCGTCGCCCCCGACCCCGACGACCCCGCCTACCGCCTGGTCACCTTCACCCACCGGGACGGCGACTGCGACGGCGTGCTCGCGCTGCTGCACACCGTCACCGACAAGGACCGCCACGCCGGCGACCTGACACCACATCTGATGAATCGTCAGACCGACGGCACCTGGGCGATCAGCTACCGGCTGCGCGCGGACCACCGCGCGTCCTACCAGCTGTACCCGTTCCGCGGCGAGGCCCCCGGCACCACCCGCCCCGACTGGCTCCGGGTCCTCGACCAGGCCCGCCCCGACCCGTACGACGCCGGGCCCCGACTGCCCGCCCGCGACGGCCGCCACCCCTCCTCGGTGCTCAGCCTGCCGGCGGCGCCCGCGCAGCCGTACGTCGAGCGGCGCGACGGCGTGCCGCGCGGGCGGACGCTGGAACACACGGTGGCCGGGCGGCGGGTGGACGTCCACCTCCCGGCCGGACACCGCGCGGACGACGGACCGTACCCGGTCGCGGTGCTGCTGGACGGCGAGATGTGGGGCGAGGTGCTGTCCGTCGGCGACACCCTCGACAACCTGACGGCGGACGGCGCGATCCCGCCGACCGTCACCCTGCTCGTCCACACCATGGGCCCGCAGCGGCCGGACGACCTGAGCTGCAACCCGGCCTTCGTCGACCTGCTCGCCGACCGCCTTCTCCCATGGGCCGCAACGGAGTTCGGAGCGAGCACCGACCTCGCCGCCACGGTCGTCGCGGGCCAGAGCGCGGGCGGCCTCACCGCCGCCTACGCCGCCTACCAGCGGCCGGACCGCTTCGGCAACGCGCTCTGCCAGTCCGGCTCCTTCTGGTGGCCGGACGAGACCGAGTTCGACGCGGGCAGCGAATGGCTCACCCGCCGCTTCGCCGCCGAGGAACGGCGCCCGGCCCGCTTCTGGGTCGAGGTCGGCCTCCAGGAGTGGATGCTTCTCAGCCAGAACCGCCACCTGCGCGACGTCCTCACCGCCCGCGGCTACGACCTCACCTACCGCGAGTTCAACGGCGGCCACGACTACGCCTGTTGGCGAGGCGGGCTGGCGGACGGGCTGGCGGACCTCCTCGGACGGCCTCAGCGGCACGCATGAGGCAGTCAGCGACGACGGCGGCTGCCTCACCAGCAGCACCCAAGGCGCCGCCCTCGGCGTCCGGCAGTGCGCCGGCGACGACAACCAGCGCCGGCGCATCGCCGCCTGATCCGCCTCACGTGACCCCCTGACCGCCGGCCCGGCCCCCGCCGGGCCGGCGGTCACCCATAGGGATGGTTTCGGTCGATTCGCACACCACCGGGCCGGATGGCGCCTGGCGTCGGAAGCCACACCCGGATGACCTGTGCGACGCGAAGGGGATTCTGGTGGCGGGAGCGCAGTTCCATCCTCCGGCAGGCTCTCACTCCGGAGAAGTCCGCCGAGTTCACCAGGACGCTGGTGGAGGATCATTGAGTCACGGTTTGGTCTGGTTCAAGTCCAGCCACAGCGGTACCGAAGGTGGCGCCTGCGTCGAGGTCGCCCTCACCCAAAGCGCCATCCACGTCCGGGACTCCAAGGACAAGGCCGGACCCCGACTCGCCCTCACCGCCGAGGCCTGGGCCGACTTCATCGGCTTCGCCGCCGAGGCCGCTCAGTCCCGGTAGGGCACCAGCCGGGCCAGGTCCAGCTCGAAGTCGAACGGCGCGGGAATGCGGATCCTCTCCCCGAACTCCCGCTCCGTCCTGGTGTGGTAGCGGTCGCGGTCGGGCTCCGAGAACAGCGTCACGGTCTTCTGCCGAGGGTCCACGATCAGGTAGAGCGGAAAGCCCATCCGCGGGTAGTCGCGGACCTTTCCGCTCCAGTCGTTGTCGGGGTTGGACGGGGACACGACCTCGACCGCGACCAGCGCCAGGTCCGCGGGGATCTCGCGGCCCAGCTCGATGACGTCCTCGGGCAGGTAGGTGAGGTCGGGGTTGCGCACGGTGCCGAGTTCGGGCGAGGAGAGGTCGCTGTTCCCGGTCGGGAAGTAGCCGGGCGGGCAGTGCGCCTCGAACTGTCGCTGGACGATCGCCAGGTCGAGCTGGTGGGTCGGCGGCGGCGACGCCTGCATCACGATGACGTCGCCGGACAGCTCTGCCTTGTAGCCGTCCGGCAGACTGCGGCGGGCCTCTTCGAGCAGGCGGTAGTGCTCAAGGGTCATGGTCGTTCCTCCGGTGCTCCGACCACCGTACGGCAGTGGCAGCCGTCGGCCCGAGCGGCTTGTCCGCCACCCGAGTGAACGTCAGACTTGTCCCATGGCAGATGATCGGACCGCCCGGCTCCTCGTAGCCGGCCTCGGCCTCGTGTTCGTCCAGACCGGCGCCGGCGCCATGCCGACCGCCGTCGAGGTGCCGCTGCGCGTGGTCTCGGTGGCCGCGTTCCTCCCCCTGATCGGGGTCGGGAAACGCTGGGGCGGCAGGGAGGGGGCTCCGCTGGGCCTCGGCCTCGGGCGGAACCAGTGGTACCTCGCGGGCTCCGCGGCAGCCGTGGCCCTCCTCGGGGCCTGGGTGGCCGACCGGCTCCTGCACACCCCGCAGGCCGCCGGAGCGTGGTTCGCCGCCGTGGCGGGTGCGTACCTCGTCGTCCTCGCCGCCCTCCGGCGGCTGCCCGCGCTGCGCGTCCTCGGCGGCGCGATGGCCCTGTGCGGGGCGGCCGGGCTGGCGCTGGCCTTCGGCGGCGTCTCGGCGGCCGCCGTCGGCGCCGTCACCGGAATCGCCCCCGGGGCGCTGTTCCTGGGCACGGTGTGGTGGTGGTCCGCCCGGCCGCGGCGCGCGCCCGAGCGGACCACCATGTGAGGGTTCAGTCCTCCGGGGGTGGCCCCGGGGCCTCGGCCGGGAGGCGGAGGGCCAGCAGGGCGCCGGCGGCGACCAGCGCGGCGGTGAGCAGCAGTGCGAGGCGGTACGGCCCGGCACCCGCGCCGTCGTCGACCGCGCCGATCAGCGCCGCCGTGGCGGCGATGCCGAGGGCACCGCCGAGGGTGCGCAGGATGGTGAACAGGCCCATCGCACGGCCCATCGCGGGCGGTGGGACATCGGCGAAGCCGGCGATCTGCACGGTGAGGACGGCGGTGCCCAGGATCAGGCCGACGGCGAACATCAACGCCCTTACGGCCCACGGGTTCTCCGCGAAGCCGAGGGCGGCCAGCACCGCCGCCGCCAGCAGCAGCCCGGGCAGGGCGAGCCGGCGCGGGCCGAGCCGCGGCAGCAGGCGGTCCACCACCTGGGAGGCGGCCATCAGGCCGATCGCCTCGGGGAAGACGCTCAGCCCCGCGTCCAGCGCCGACGCGCCGCGCACGGCCTGGACGAGCAGCGGCAGCGCGAACAGCGCGCCCATCAGCCCGGCCGAGGTCAGCAGGGCCAGCCAGCTCGCGGCGCCGAAGGTGCGGTCGGCGAGCAGCCGCAGGTCCACCAGCGGTTCGGGTGCGCGGAGTTGGTGGCGTACCGCCGCTCCCAGCAGGGCCAGACCGAGCAGTCCGCCGATGGCCACCCCCGGCGAGGTCCAGCCGTGCGCCGGGCCGAAGCCCAGGGCGTAGGTCAGCAGGCCGAGGCCCGGGGTGGCGAGCAGGAAGCCGGTGGTGTCGAAGCGGCCGGCCGGCGGCTCCTCCTCGCCGCGCAGGCCGATCAGGCCGATGAGCACAGCGGCCGCCCCGATCGGCACGTTGACCAGGAACAGCCAGTGCCAGGAGAGGTGTTCGGTGAGGAAGCCGCCGAGCGGCGGCCCGAGGGCGGGCATCAGCGCGGTCGGGACGATCAGGAAGCGGCCCAGGCCGGCCCGCTCGTGCGGGGCGAAGGCCCGGAACAGCAGGGTCATCCCGACCGGGGTGAGCAGCCCTCCGGCCACCCCCTGGACGGCCCGGGCGGCCGACAGCGCGCCCAGTCCCGGTGCCGCCGCGCAGAGCGCGGAGACGAGGGTGAAGGCGGCGAGCGATCCGAGGAAGACCCGCTTGACGCCGTACCGGTCGCCCAGCCAGCCGGCCACCGGCAGGCCGAGGGCGAGGCCGACCAGGAAGGCGGTCTCCACGGCGTTGGCCGCCGAGACGGGCCGGCCGAAGTCCTCGGCGATGCTGAACAGCGCCGGGTTGACGATGGTCGAGTCCAGGCCGTTCATGCACATCGCGGCCGTGTAGACGACCACCACCGCGGCGCGCCCCGCGAGCAGGGGGCGCGCCGGGGTCCCGACCGCCGGAGGGGTCACAGGGTGGTCCAGTGCGCGCTGATCCACTCCAGGGCGGCCGCGCGCTCGCACGGGCCGTGGGCGACGCCCCAGCCGGCCGGGACGGCGGCGAAGGCGGGCCACAGGGAGTGCTGTCCCTCGGGGTTGACGAGCGCGAGGAACGCGCCGTCGGCGTCGAAGGGGTTGGCGGGGGCGTCACTCATCGGTGGTCTTCTCCATCGTCGGTCTTCTTCGGGAGGTCGGCGAGGTGGTCGGCGATCACGCTCGCGATGTGCGCGATCGGGGCGGGCAGGGTCATGTCCTTGTGGGAGCAGGCCACGTCGGTGTTGGCGATCAGACCGGACACGTACGGCTCCCAGAGTTCGGGCACCAGGGTCTCGTCGATGGTGTCGACGGTGGCGCGGAAGAACAGCACGTCGCCCTCGAAGCGGCGGTGGTCGTAGCCGCGCACCAGGTGGTTGGTGTTGAGGTAGATCTCGTTCAGCGCGGCCACGGTGGCCTCGTCGAGTCCGGCGAGCGGGCTGCCCTCGCGGCGCAGCACCTCGGTGACGGCGCCGAGTTCGAGCGGGAGCCCGTCCAGGTCCTCGGGCCCGAAGCCGCCCATGGTGAGCAGCGCCTCGAGGGCCTCGGCCCGGTCGGGGACGGGCAGTTCGCGGAAGCCCTCGGCCGGGTAGGCGTCCAGGACGGCGAGCAACTCGACGTCCTGGCCCAGCTCCTGGAGCCGGACGGCCACCGCGTGCGCGATGATCCCGCCGGTGGACCAGCCGAGCAGCCGGTACGGGCCCTCGGGCTGGACCTCGCGCAGCCGGTCCGCGTAGTGCGCGGCCAGCTCCTCCAGCGTCGCGGGCAGCGGGAGCCCTGCGGTGGCGGCGCCGACGCCCTGGGCCTGGAGGCCGTAGATCGGGATCTCGCCGGGCAGGTTGCGGATCAGGCCGGTGTAGCACCAGCTGAGGCCGCCGGCCGGGTGGACGGCGAACAGCGGGCGCTGCCGGCCGGGGGCGACGGGCCGCAGCGGGAGCAGTACGTCCAGGGCGTCGGCGTCCGGCGCGCCCGCCGCGAGGGCGGCGTCCAGGGCGGCCACGGTGGACGCCTGGAACAGCGCGCCGATGCCGACCTCAAGGCCGAGCACCTCGCGGATCCGTCCTGCGAGCCGCACGACCAGCAGCGAGTGCCCGCCGAGCGCGAAGAAGTCGTCCTCGACGCCGACCGCGGCCACCCCCAGCACCTCGGCGAACAGTTCGCACAGCTGCTGCTCGCGCGGGGTGCGCGGCGGGCGTCCGGCGCCCGCCACGGGGGCCTCGGGGGCGGGCAGGGCGCGGCGGTCGAGCTTGCCGTTGGCGGTCAGCGGAAGGCGGTCGAGCAGCACCACGGCGGAGGGCACCATGTGGACGGGCAGTCCGGCGGCGGCGTGGGCGCGCAGTTCCTCCGGCGTGGCGTCGGCCGCGACCGCGTAGCCGACCAGCCGCTTGTCCCCCGGGACGTCCTCGCGGACCACCACGGCGGCGTCGGCGACGGCCGGGTGGGCGGCCAGCACGGCCTCGATCTCGCCGAGTTCAATCCGGAAGCCGCGCAGCTTGACCTGCTGGTCGGCGCGGCCGAAGTACTCCAGCACGCCGTCGGTGCGGCGCCGGGCGAGGTCCCCGGAGCGGTACATCCGGGTGCCGCGCTCGCCGAACAGCCCGGCGTACGGGTCGGCGACGAACCGGGTGGCGGTCAGCTCGGGGCGGCCGAGGTAGCCGCGGGCCAGGCCCGCCCCGGCCACGTACATCTCGCCGGTGACGCCGGGCGGGACGGGCTGGAGGTGCTGGTCGAGGACGTAGACCCGCAGGTCGGGGATGTTGACGCCGATGGTGCTGCTGCTCCCGGCGGCGGCGCTCGCCCGGTCGAGGGCGACGTACGAGACGTGCACGGTGGTCTCGGTGATGCCGTACATGTTGACCAGCGTGGGCGCGTCCTCGGCGTGCCGGTCGTACCAGTCGTCCAGCCGGCCGAGTTCGAGCGCCTCGCCGCCGAACACCACGTAGCGCAGGGCGAGTTCGCTGCCGGGGCGGTCCCGGTCGGCGGCGCTCAGCTGGTAGAAGGCGGACGGCGTCTGGTTGAGCACGGTGACCCGCTCGCGGGCGAGCAGGTCGAGGAAGGCCGCCGGGTCGCGGCTGACCAGGTGCGGGACGACGACCAGCCGGCCGCCGTGCAGCAGGGCGCCCCACAGCTCCCAGACCGAGAAGTCGAAGGCGTAGGAGTGGAACAGCGTCCAGACGTCCTCGGCGCCGAAGCCGAACCAGTGGTCGGTGGCGCCGAACAGCCGGACCACGTTGTGGTGGGTGACCGGCACGCCCTTGGGCTTTCCGGTGGAGCCGGAGGTGTAGATGACGTACGCGGTGTCCTCGGCGCGCAGCGGGCGGGTGCGCTCGTGCTGCTCCAGCGGAGTGGCCGGGAAGGCGGCGGACTCGGGCCCGTCGACCAGGAGTTGCCGCACCTCGTGGGCGGGCAGCCGGGGCGCGGTGGCGCGGTCGGTGAGCAGGGCGGCGGGGGTGGCGTCGGCCAGCATGTAGGCGAGCCGGTCGGCCGGGTAGTCCGGGTCGAGCGGCAGGTACGCGGCGCCGGACTTGGCCACCGCCAGCAGGGCGACGACGAGGTCGAGCGAGCGGGGCAGGGCGAGCGCGACGATGGTGCCGGGGCCGATGCCCTCGGCGGCCAGCAGCCGGGCCAGCCGGTCGGCGCGGGCGGCGAGTTCGGTGTAGTCGAGCCACTCGTCCCGGTAGTTGACGGCGACGGCCTTCGGGTTGGCGGCGGCGGCCGCCTCGAACAGCTCGGGCAGGGTCGCGCTCGGGGCGGAGGTGACGGGGGCGCCGTTCCACTCGACCAGGGCGCGCAGCCGCTCCTCCTCGCCGATCAGCGGCAGCCGGCCGATCGGGGTGTCGGGGGCGCTCGCGGCGGCGGTGAGCAGCCGGGCCAGGCGCTCGCCGAGGGCGGCCACGGTGGTGGCGTCGAAGAGGTCGGTGCGGTACTCCAGGAAGCCGCCGATGCCGCCGCCGGGCAGCTCGCCGGCGTTGAGGGTGAGGTCGAACTTGGCGGTGCCGCTGGGGATCGCGGCGATGTCGGCGGTCAGGCCGCCGCCCAGCGCGACCCGCTCGTCCGGGCGGCTCTGCCAGGCGAGCATCACCTGGAACAGCGGGTGCCGGGCGAGCGAGCGGGCCGGATTGAGCGCCTCGACCAGCCGGTCGAAGGGCAGTTCGGCGTTCTCCTGGGCGGCGAGCACGGTGCCGCGGACCCGGGCCAGCAGCTCGCGGAAGGTGGGGGCGCCCGACGTGTCGGTGCGCAGCACCACCGAGTTGACGAAGTAGCCGACCAGCGCGGCCGTCTCCTCGTCCTCGCGGCCGGCCACCGGGGTGCCGACCGGGATGTCGGTGCCGCCGCCGTGCCGGCTGAGCAGGGCGGCGAGCCCGGCCTGGACGGCCATGAAGACGGTGCTCCCGGCGGCCCGGGCGAGCCCGGCCAGGGCGGCGTGCGCCTCGGCGCCGAGGGCGAAGGGCACGGTGTCGCCCCGGTGGCCCGCGACGGCCGGGCGGGGGCGGTCGAGGGGCAGCTCCAGCTGGTCGGGCAGTCCGGCGAGTGCGGCGCGCCAGTGCTCGGTCTGCCGGACGGCGAGCGGGCTGGGCGCGTCGGCGGTGCCGAGCCGTTCCCGCTGCCAGACCGCGTGGTCGGCGAACTGGAAGGCGAGCTGCCGCAGTTCGGGAGCCCGTCCGGCGATCCTGGCGGTGTAGGCGGTGGCCAGGTCGCGCAGCAGCGGGGTGGTGGAGGCGCCGTCGCCCGCGATGTGGTGGAGCAGCAGGAGGAGGGTGTGCCGCTCCGCGCCGTCGGCGACCCCGGCCATAGCGGATCCGGTGAACAGCGTGACACGCAGCGGCGGTTCGGCGGTCAGGTCGAAGGCGTACCGGACGGCCTCGGACAACTCGGACGACTCGGCGGTGCCGTCGTGCAGTTCGACGGCCGCGGGCGGCAGGACGCGCTGGTACGGCGTGCCGTCCGGCTCCTCCCCGTAGACGGTGCGCAGCACCTCGTGCCGGGCGACGACGTCGCCGAGGGCGAGGGCGAGGGCGCTCCGGTCGAGCGGGCCGGTGAGGGTGAGCGCGAACGGGATGTTGTAGGTGGGGCTGGGGCCTTCGAGCCGGTGCAGGAACCAGAGGCCGCGCTGGGCGGGCGAGAGCGGCATCCGCTCGGTGCGCGGCACCGGCACCGGGGCGGGACGGCGCCCGGCCTCGGCGCCCTCGCCGCGGGCCTCTTCGAGCAGGGCGGCGAGACCGGCCGGGGTCGACTGCCGGAACACGTCGGCGAAGCCCACCGGGGCGGCGAAGGTGTCGCGCAGCCGGGCGGCGAGGCGGCCGGCGAGCAGCGAGTGGCCGCCGAGGTCGAAGAAGGAGGTGTCCCGTCCCGGCGCCTGCGGCAGGCCGAGGACCTCCGCGAACAGGCCGCAGACCAGCTCCTCCCCCGGCGTCGCCGCGGCGGCGCCCTCGGTGGTGGCGGCGGGCTCGGGCAGGGCTCGGTGGTCGAGCTTGTCGTGGCCGGTGCGCGGCAGTTCGTCCAGCAGCAGGACGGCCGCCGGGACCATGTGCGCGGGCAGCCGGGCGGCGAGCGCGGCGCGCAGCCCGTCCGGGTCCGGCGCGCTGCCGCTCCGGGGGACGGCGTAGCCGAGCAGGCGCTTGCCCTGCGGGCCGGGGCGGGCGATCACCACGGCCTGGGCGACGCCGGGCAGTTCGGCCAGGACGGCGGCGATCTCGCCGGGTTCGATCCGGAAGCCGCGGATCTTCACCTGGTCGTCGGCCCGGCCGAGGAACTCCAGGGTGCTCCCCCCGGCCCCGGGGCGGCGGCGGGCGAGGTCGCCGGTGCGGTACATCCGGCTGCCGGGCGGGCCGAAGGGGTCGGCGAGGAAGCGCTCGGCGGTGAGGTCGGGGCGGCCGAGGTAGCCGCGGGCCAGGCAGGCGCCGGCCACGTACAGCTCGCCGGTGACGCCGTCGGGCACGGGGCGCAGCGAGCCGTCCAGGACGTAGGCGCGGGAGCCGCGCACCACCCGGCCGTGCGGGGCGCCGTCCGGGCCCGGGGTCCAGGCGTAGGCGTCGACGGTGGTCTCGGTCGGGCCGTAGAGGTCGACCGGGTGGAGGCCGGGGACGGCGGTCAGGCGCTGCCAGAGGGCGGGCGGGGTGGCCTCGCCGCCGACCACGAGGACGGACGGGCGGTGCCGGCCCTCGTCCAGGATGCCCTCGGCGAGGAGGACTTCGAGGTAGGAGGGGGTGAGGTCGAGGTAGTCGATGCGCTCGCGGTCGAGGTGGGCGGCGAGGGCGGCCGGGTCGCGGTAGGTGGCGTCGTCCAGGAGGTGGAGCTCGTGGCCGTGGACCATCCAGAGCACCGGGTCCCAGGAGGCGTCGAAGGCGAACGAGGCGCTGTGGGCGACGCGCAGCCGCTCGCGGCCGGTGCGCCGCACGGCGGGGGCGATGTGGTCCTCGCCGAGGCCGGCGTGCAGGTTGGCCAGCGAGGCGTGGGTGACCACCACGCCCTTGGGACGGCCGGTGGAGCCCGAGGTGTGCAGCACGTAGGCGGGCTGGTCGGGTCGGGGGGCGGGCAGGGCGGCGGGCAGGGCGGCGGCGGGCAGGGCGGCGGCGGGCTCGTCGTCGGCGTCGTCCGGCCGGAGGGTGGGCAGGCCGGCGGGCAGGTCCAGTCCGGCGAGGGCCTCGGCGGTGCCGATCGCGCAGACCGGGCGGGCGTCGGCCAGCACGGCGGCCAGGCGCCCGGCCGGGTGGGCGAGGTCGAGGGAGACGCAGGCGCCGCCCGCCTTGAGGACGGCGAGCATCGCGACCAGGGTGCCGGTGCCGCGCGGCAGGGCGATCGCGACCGGTGCGCCGGCCCGGACGCCGAGGGCGGCCAGCCGGTGGGCGAGCCGGTCGGCGGCGTCGTCGAGCTGCCGGTAGGTCAGCGCGGCCGGGCCGGAGCGGACCGCGACGGCGTCCGGGGTGCGGGCGGCCTGGGCGGCGAACAGCTCGGGGACGGTCCGCTCGGCCGGGGGCTCGGTGCGGCCTTCGGTGGCGCGGCGCAGGCCGTCGGCGTCGAGCAGGTCGATCCGGGCGATCGGCGTCCGCGGGTCGGTGAGCAGCAGTTCGGCGAGGGCGTCGAGGTAGCGCAGCAGGCCGTCGCGGTGGGCGGCGAGGGAGGCGGTGCCGTGGCGGGCCGGGTCGGCGTCGATGGCCAGGCGCAGCGCGCCGTCGGGGCCGGGCGAGACGTTGAGGGCGAGGTCGTCGACCGGTCCTGCGGCGAGGTTGCGGACGGTGCCGGGCAGGCCGGCCAGGTCGAGGTCGCCCTCGAAGGCCTTGATGTTGACCATCGGGCCGAACAGGGCGCGGCGGTCGCCGGTGCGGCCGAGGTCGCGGCGCAGGTCCTCCAGCGGGTAGCGCTGGTGGCGGCGGACGGCGCGCAGTTCGCGGACCACCGCGCGCAGCAGCGTCTCGGCGCTGTCGGCGGGGCGGACGGCGAGGCGCAGCGGGAGCACGTTGGCGGCGGCGACGGGGGTGCGCAGGGCGGCCGGGCCGCGGCGGTTGGCGAGCGGCAGGCCGAGGACGACGTCCTGGGTGCCGGTCAGGCGGTGCAGGTAGCCGGCGGCGGCGGCGAGGAGCAGTTCGGCCCAGGTGGCGCGGACGGTGTCGGCGGCGCGCTCCAGGCGGCCGCGGGTGCCGGCGGGGAGGTCGACGGTGAGGCGGATCCCGGCGTCGGGGGCCTCGTCGGCGGTACCGGCGGAGGTACCGGCCGCGGGCTCGGCGGCGGGCTCGGCGGCGGGCTCGGGGGTGCCGGGGAGGGTCGCCGGGGTGTCGGCGCCGGCCATCCGGGCGGACCAGTGGGCGCGGTCGGCGGCGTACTCGGGGCCCTCCAGGTACGCGGCCTCCTCGGCGGCGGCCTCGGCGAGTGGGGCGAAGGGGCTCGGGGCGGGTTCGGTGCCGGCGGTGCGGGCCGTGTAGAGGGCGGCGACCCGCTCGCCGAGCAGCGTCAACGCGTAGGCGTCGACGGCGAGGTGGTGGATCCGGCGGTACCAGAGCCGGCGGTCGTCGGCGAGCCGGACGAGCGCGTGGGTGAACAGCGGGCCCTCGGCGAGGTCGGCCGGGCGGGCGAGGTCGGCGCGCATCCAGGCCTCGGCCTCGGCGGCCGGGTCGGCGGCGGCGCGCAGGTCGAGGCGGTGCAGCGGCCAGTCGCGGCCGGGGCGCAGCCGTTGGCGGGGCGTGCCGTCCGGGCCGGTGACGACGACGGTGCTCAGCGCGTCCGCCTCGGCCACGGCCTGCCTCAGCGCCTGCTCGAACCGGTCCTCGTCGAGCGGGCCGGTGATCTCGACGGCGTCGCCGGTGTTGTAGACCGGGCTGGCCGGGTCGAGCGCCTGGGCGTACCAGATGGCGGCCTGGGCGGCAAGCAGGGGGATGTCGTCGGTCTGGCTGTCGGCGATCTGGGTTTCGACGGCAGGCATGGGGTGGAGAGCTCCTCGGGGATCCGGAACGCCTTACTTAGGTTAGCCTAATCTAACTTCATATGATCTGGTCAACGGCCTCGCACGGCCGGGCCCCTGACACCCCGGAGGCGCCCCATGTCCCCGACCGAGCCGCTGCCGCAGGGCACCGGACCCACCGCCGCCAAGGAGGCCGTGCGCACGCGCGTCCTCGCCCTGCGGACGGAACTGCTCGCGCTCAGCCGGCGCATCCACGCCCACCCCGAGACCGCCTTCGAGGAGCACCTGGCGGCCGCCTGGTGCGCCGAACTGCTGCGCGGACACGGCTACTCGGTCACCGCGCCCGCGCACGGCCTGGCCACCGCGTTCGACGCGCGCCTCGGCAGCGGACCGGTCACCGTCGCCCTGGTCTGCGAGTACGACGCGCTGCCCGGGCTCGGCCACGCCTGCGGGCACAACCTGATCGCCGCCGCCGGGATCGGCGCGGCCCTCGGGCTCGCCCCGTACGCGGACGAACTCGGGCTCACCGTACGGGTGATCGGCGCGCCGGCCGAGGAGCGCGGGGCCGGCAAGGCCCTGCTGCTGGAGGCCGGGGCGTTCGACGGGGTGGACGCCGCGATGATGGTCCACCCCTGCCCGGTCGAGGTCGCCGACTTCCGCTCCTTCGCCCTCGGCACGCTGTCCGTCCGCTACACCGGGCGGGCCGCCCACCCGAGCCTCGACCCGCACCGGGGGCGCAACGCCGCCGACGCGCTCACCGTGGCCCAGGTCGCGATCGGGCTGCTGCGCCAGCAACTCCCCCCGCAGTGGCGGGTGCACGGCATCACCACGGCGGCCGGGACGGCGCCGAACCTGATACCGGACAGCGCGAGCGCCGAGTACGAGATCCGGGCCTCGGCGGCCGAGGACCTCGCCGAACTGCGCTCCCGGGTCGAGGACTGCTTCCGCGCCGGGGCACTCGCCACCGGGTGCGAGGTGGAACTGACCCGGCCCGAGCCCGACTACCTGGACATGCGCTCCGACCCCCGGCTGCTGGCCCTGTGGGGGGCCAACGCGGCGGCGCTCGGCCGGCCGGAGCCGGTCGAGAGCGGACCCTTCGCCTGTACGGACATGGGGAACGTGTCGCACGCGGTGCCGTCGATCCATCCGGTGCTGGACATCACGGGCGGCACCTGTGCTCCGCACGAGGCGGCGTTCGCCGAGGCGGCGCTGGGCGCGGAGGCGGAGCGGGCGGTGCTGGACGGCGCGGTGGCGATGGCCTGGACGGCGGTGGACCTGACGGTGGGCGAGGCGGCGGGCCGGGCAGCGGGCCTGGCGGCGGCCGAGCCGCGCTGACCGGCACCGACCGGCGGGTGACGGCCGACGGCCGACAACTTTCAGCGAACAGATGATGAAATCTGTCATCTGAAATCTGTTCGCTGAAAGTTGTCACTTGAAACCCGGCCCTCACCCGCCGAGCATCGCCCCGGGCGCGACCCGTACCGCCGTCACGCCCAGCTCCCGCACCAGCGTCCCGACCTCGCCCTCCCGCCACGGATCGGCGAGCACCACCGCGGCGCCCGTCCGCAGCGGCCACAGGTACTCCCAGAGCGGCAGGCCCAGGTGCAGCACCCGGTCGCCCGGGCCGAGCGGGTGGTCCGCCTGGAGCTCGCGCACCCGGCGGTCCGCCTCGGCGTGGGTGAGCCGGACGGCGGTCGGGCGCCCGCCCGGGCCGTACCCGACGCAGAGCAGGTGCTGCGGGGTCAGCGCCCTGGGCGGGTCGGTGGGCAGCTCGCCCGCCGTCTCCAGCCCGTCGAGCGCCCCCGGCACCCCCTCCCCCAGCACGCAGACCGGAGCGTTCTCCGCGAGCAGCCGCTCCCGCCGCCCCGGGGTGTCCGCCGGGTCCAGCGGCAGGTACGCCGCGCCCGACTTCACCACCGCGAGCAGCGTCGTCAGCAGCTCGGCCGGCCGGCGGGCAGGACCCAGGCCGACCACCGTGCCCGGACGGGCCCCGCGGGCGGCCAGGGCCCGCGCCAGCCGGTTCGCCGAGGCGTTCAGCTCGCGGTAGCTGACGGTCCCCCCGCCGGCGAGCACCAGCGCCGGCGCGTCCGGCGTCCGGGCGGCCTGCGCCTCGACCGGTCCCACCGCGGTGGTCGCCGGGTACCGCACCGTGCGTCTGGGCAGCGGCGGCAGCTCGGGCACCGTGGTCGGCGCCTCCCCCAGGACCGCCTCCCGGACCCCGGCGGCCATCACGCCGCACCCAGCAGCTCGGCCCAGGCCTCGATCGCCGGGCGCTCCGCGAGCTGGACGAAGGCCACCTCGGCCCCCTGCTCCTGCCAGCGCCCGGCGAGCGTCATCAGCCGGATGGAGTCCAGCCCCCAGTCGACCAGGTTCTCGTCCAGCGGGATCTCCGCCGGGTCCTCCCCGAGCAGGTCGGCGACCTCGGCCCTGATCCGCTCCACCGTGAAGCCCACGCCCGTCACTTCCCGCCCACCCCTTCGAGCACATCGACATCCGAACCACTCGCGGCGCCGACCGGCTCCGCGGTCACGCCCAGCGCCCCGAGCACGGCCCGCGCCGTGTCGACCATCCCGCAGCGCCCGGCCACCCAGGCCAGTGCGCCGCGGTGCTCCTCCGGGCCGAAGTCGGCGACCGCGTCGGCCACCACGAAGGCCTGCACGTCCCGCATCCAGGCGTCGCAGGCGGTGGCCTGGACCCCGATGTGCGCGTACACCCCGGTGATCACCAGCTGGTCCCGCCCCTGCTCGCGCAGCAGCCGCTCCAGCTCGGTGCGCACGAAGGCGCTGTACTTCCACTTGGTGAGCACGGTGTCGCCCGGCGCCGGGGCGACGGCGTCGGCGATCGCGGTGGCCCGCGGGTCGTCCGGGATGCCGGGGCCCCAGAAGTCCTGCTGCAGCCCGCGCTCGGCCGGGCTCTGCCCGCCGAGCTGCGCCGAGTACACGACCGGGACGCCGGCGGCGCGCGCCGCGTCGGCCAACGCCGCGACGTTGTCGAGGAGTTCGGGCACCGGGGCGGCCTCGGCGTCGTAGGCGCCCAGGAAGTGGTTCTGGAGGTCGTGCACCAGCAGGACGGCGCGCGCCGGGTCCACCGTCCAGGCGACCCGGTTGGCGGGCAGTTCCTCGGCGGCGGGCATGGGATAGCGGGGAATGCGGGGCAGGCCCACGGTGGTGTTCCTTAACTGGAGGGCGGTGGCCGACGGGATCAGCCGGCGGTCAGGGAGGCCGCGATCGCGGCGCGCAGGTCCTTCTTGCTCACCTTCCCGATCCCGGTGGCCGGAAAGGCCGCGACGAACTCGACCCGGTCGGGCACCTTGTACTCGGCGAGCCCGCGCTGCCGCACGAACCGCTTCAACTCGACGCCCTTCGGGGGTTTCTCACGGTTCTCGGCACGCAGCACCACGTAGGCACAGGTGCGCTCGCCCAGGTACGGGTCGGGCATCGACACCACCGCCGCGTCGTGCACCGCGGGGTGCGCGAGCAGGTGGTTCTCGATCTCCTCGGCGGCGACCTTCTCGCCGCCCCGGTTGATCTGGTCCTTGGCCCGCCCCTCGACCACCAGGTGGCCGGTCGGGGTGCGCCTGACCAGGTCCCCGGTGCGGTAGAAACCGTCCGCGGTGAAGGAGCCGGCGTTGTGCCCGGGCGCGTTCCAGTAGCCGCGGATGGTGTAGGGGCCGCGGGTGAGCAGGTGGCCGGTGGCACCGTCGGGCAGGTCCCGGTCCTGGTCGTCCACCACCCGGACCTCGTCGTCCGGCGAGATCGGCCGGCCCTGGGTGGTGGTGATCAGCTCCTCCGGGTCGTCCAGCCGGGTGTAGTTGACCAGCCCCTCGGCCATCCCGAACACCTGCTGGAGCGTGCAGCCCAGCACCGGGCGTACCCGCCGGGCCGCCTCCTCGCTGAACTTGGCGCCGCCGACCAGCAGCACCTCCAGGCTCTCGTACCCGCGGACACCGCGCTCGGCGGCGTCCATCCAGAGCAGGGCGAGCGGAGGCACCAGCCCGGTGATGGTCACGCCCTCGCGCTCGATCAGCGGGAAGGCCGTCTCCGGGGCGGGCTGCGGGCAGAGCACCACCCGGCCGCCGGCGTACAGCGTGCCGAGCGAACCCGGCGAGCTGAGCGGGAAGTTGTGGGCGGCGGGCAGCACGCACAGGTACACGCTGTCCGGGTCCTGCCCGCACAGTTCGACCGAGCCGCGCAGCGAGTAGATGTAGTCGTCGTGGGTGCGCGGGATCAGCTTCGGCACGCCGGTGCTGCCGCCGGAGAGCTGGAGGAAGGCGACGTCCCCGGGGCCCGGCTCCCCGCCGAAGGCCTCGGGCCCGGGCCCGTCGCAGGGCACGTCGGCGAGCCGGACGTGCTCCCCCGGGTCCTCCCCGGCCACCAGCACCAGACGCAGCGCGGGATTCTCCGACCGTACCCGGGTGGCGAGTTCGCGGTAGTCGTGGCCGCCCTCGACGGCCGGCACCACGTACGCGGCGGCTTCGGTGAAGGAGCAGAAGTACCCGATCTCGGTGTACCGGTGGGCGGGCAGCGCGAAGACCGGCAGCGCGCCGATCCGGAACAGCGCGAAGACGACCTCGAAGAAATCGGCGGCGTTGGGCAGCTGGACCACCACGCGGTCCCCGGCCCGGATGCCGCGGGCGAGCAGTCCGGCGGCCATCCGGTCGGCCCTGCGGTCGAGTTCGGCGTACGTCCAGCGCCGCTCCGCCGAGGCGACGGAGTGGCCGCCCGGGTCGACGACGGCGATCCGCTCACCGTGGGCGGCGGCGCGCTCGCGCAGCATCCGCCCGAAGGTCTCGCCGCGCCAGTACCCGGCGGCCCGGTAGCGCTCGGCGAACTCGGCTGGGTACGGGGTGAATCCTGCGAGAACGGTCTCCAGCGGCGTCACCGGGCCACCCCCGCGGCATCCAGGAAGGTGCGGAACTTGGCGCTGGTCTCGGCGAGTTCGGCCTCCGGCCGGGACTGCTCGACCACCCCGGCGCCGGCGTACACCCGCAGGGTGCGCTCCTCCGCCTCCGCGCAGCGGATGGTGACCACCCACTCGCCGTCGCCGCTCGCGTCCTCCCAGCCGACCATGCCGGTGTAGAGGCCCCGGTCGAACGGCTCGACCTCGCCGATCACCCGGCGCGCGACGTCCGTCGGCGTGCCGCAGACCGCCGGGGTGGGGTGCAGCGCGCAGGCCAGCTCCAGGGCGGAGACGGCGGGGTCGGCCAGCTCGCCGCGGATCGTGGTGGCCAGGTGCCACATCGCCGCCGTCCGTACCAGGGTGGGCCGTTCGGGCACCTCCAGGGTGCGGCAGTACGGCGCCAGCGCCTCGCGGATGGCGTCCACCACGACGGCGTGCTCGTGCAGGTCCTTGGGCGACTCCAGCAGCGCGGCGGCGCGCCGGACGTCCTCGCCGAGGTCCTCGCTGCGCGGCACCGAGCCGGCCAGCGGGTTGGCAAGGACGACCGTTCCCCGCCGGGAGAGCAGGAGTTCGGGGCTGGCACCGATCAGGGTGCGACCCTCGCCGGCCGGGACGGCGAAGGTGTAGCCGCCCGGGTCCCGGCGGGCCAGCCGCTGGAGGATGGCGGGCAGGTCGAACGGCTCGGCGGCGCTCAGCTCCAGCGTCCGCGCCAGCACCACCTTGCTCAACTCCCCGCCGCGCAGCCGCTCGACGGCCTCCGCGACGCCGGCACCGTACGCCTCGGGCGCGGGCACCGGGCGGATCCGCCAGTCGGTCCGCTCGGCCCGCGGCGCGGGCAGGGCGATCAGCGGGTCGTCACCCAGGGCCCCCGCGGTGCGGACCCTGGCGGGGACGGCGAGTTCGACCCGGCTGTCCCGGTCGAACGCCACCGCGCCCACCACCAGGGGCCGTTCGACCCCGGCCTGGCCCGCCTCGGCCAGTGTCTCGGCGACCCGTACGGGCAGCGGACGCCCGTCCTGCGGCACCCGGGCGTGCACGCCGGAGCCGAGCAGGGTGCGGGTCGGC
Source organism: Kitasatospora sp. NPDC091335 (assembly GCF_044757205.1). Lineage (NCBI taxonomy): Bacteria > Bacillati > Actinomycetota > Actinomycetes > Kitasatosporales > Streptomycetaceae > Kitasatospora > Kitasatospora sp. NPDC091335. The sequence goes on from NZ_JBIVUM010000006.1 coordinate 165,241, forward strand.
GAGGCGAAGAACGCCTCGTCGGAGCCCGCCCGGTACTGGCCGAGCAGTCCGCTGGCCGCACCGATGACGGCGTGGTCCTGGCTCCCGGCAAGGGAGTTCGCCGGGGCCCCGGGCCCGGCGGGTATCGGGCCGGCAGGGGCGTGGTGCACCGTGGTCACGGTGGTTTCTCCAGTCTGGGACGGTTCTTCGGGAAGGCGAGGAGGAGGGACGGGCGGACGAGCGGGCGGACGGACGGACGGGCGCGAGCGGTACGGCTCAGGCGCGCAGGGTCGCGCCGCCGTCGACGTACAGGTCGTGCATGGTGATGTGCCGCGCCCGTTCGGAGGCCAGGAACACCACGGCTTCCGCGATGTCGGCGGGCGCGGCGATCCGCCCGAGCGGGATGCCGACCCGCCAGGCGCTCGGATCGCCCTCGATCACCCGGCGTTCGGCCGCCTCGGCGTCCTCGCCCCACAGCGCGCGCTGCATCTCGGTGTCGGTCGAGCCGGGCGACACCACGTTGCACCGCACCCCGGACCTGGCCAGTTCCAGCCCCAGGCAGCGGGTGAACATGGTGGCCGCCGCCTTGGACGCCGCGTAGGCGGCCATCCCGGCCCGCGGCACACCGGCGGCGTTGGAGCCGACGGTCACGATCGCCCCGCGCCCGCGGGCCGCCATCAGACGGCCGACGGCGCGGCCGGTGTGGAAGACGCCGGTGGTGTTGACGGCGAAGGTGTCCGCCCAGTCGACGTCGGTGAGTTCGACGACCGGAGCGGTGCGCAGGATTCCCGCGACGTTCACCAGCGTGGCGATCGGGCCGAGCCGGCCCTCGATCGACTCCACGGTGTCGGCCACGGCCCGGGAGTCGGAGACGTCCAGGACGTACGGGCGCACGGACGGAAGCTCGGCGGCCAGGGCTTCGAGCGCACCGGGGTTGCGGTCCACCGCGGCGACAACGGCACCCTCGGCCGCCAGCGCCCGGGCCACGGCCGCACCGATGCCCTGCCCGGCCCCGGTGACCATGGCGACGGCACCGGCGAATTCGGACTGTTGCTGCACAGGACATCCCCTCCGACCAGCAAGATTAGGCTAGGCTAACCTAACACAGCTGTTCGCCCGCGCCGAGAGTCTGTGCGAACGTCAACTCACTCCGGGGGCCTCGCACCGGACGCCCCGCACCGGATTCCGAACCCGGATTCCGGCACCCGGTCGGTGCCGGGTCGGGGTGCGGACCCGCCGCACGTCGCCGTCCGGGAGACCGAGGAGGGCACCGCGGCTCCTACGGCAGGCGGCTCGCGAGGGTCAGGGCGCAGACGCCGACCGGCAGGCCTGCCGGCTCCATCGGCTGAAAGCCACAGAAGTCCGGCACGGCTGGGGAGTTGTACTCACGGACGGTCGGGGAGCCGTGGCCGTGGCGCTCCCCCACCGTGGTCCGACACAGTGTTCCGACGGCCGGGTGGTTCCTCGGCCTCGGCACAGAGGCGGGCGCGCTTCGAGGGGTGGTGGCCTCGGGCTCCCGGGTCCCGGTGGGCGGCGGGGGCGGCGTCAACCTCGACGGGGGCGCAGCCGGTCGGTCGTCAGTTCCCGGTGTCCGCCCACGGCGGCACCCTAGCGCGGTGCGGCGGGGGTGGTCGCAGCCTTCGCCGGGCCCGAAGGGGCCTTCGTGGGGGCCGTGGACGGGGGAGCGGTGGGAGTCGTCTGATCGGCGGTGCCGGGAGCCCCCGGTGCCGGGGCGAGCCCGGTGCAGCCGCGCAGGCCGTCGCGGCGCTTGAGGGCGGCCTCGGCGGTGGCGCCGGTGACCGGTTCCGGGATGCCCTTGTCGTCGATGGTGGCCGGGGTGAACGCCTCGCCGGTCACCTTGCCGTCGGCGGTGAGGGTGAGGGTGGTGACGCCGGTCTCGTTGGAGTTGGCGTAGTTGGAGGTGCCGTACCAGAGGAAGTTGCCGAAGCCGTACCCGATGTAGGTGTTGCCGAGCATGCCCGAGCCCACCATGGTGTGCGCGTGGGTGCCGACCACGGCGGTGGCGCCGGCGGTGGCGAGCTTCTTGGCGATGGTGGTCTGCGGACCGGTCGGACAGGCCTTGCCCTCGTCGCCCCAGTGCAGGTAGACGAGCACCACCGGAGCCTGCTGCTTGGCCGTCTCCACCGCCTTGACCAGCGCCGGGACGTCCAGTGCCGAGGCGATGCCCGGCTTGTTGGCGCCCGCCCGCCACTTCTGGTTGGTGAGGTCCTCGACCTGGCTGGCGGCGACCACCGCGACCTTCACCCCGCGCACGGTGGTGACGTACGGCGCGTACGCCTCCTTGGCGTTGCGCCCGACGCCGACCACCGGGATCGGCGAGGAGTCCTTGGCGGCGAGGGTGTCGGTGAGGCCGTCGGCGCCGAAGTCCACGGCGTGGTTGTTGGCCATCGAGACGACGTCGACGCCTGACTCCTTGAGCGCCGGGAGCGCCTTGGGTGAGGTGCGGAAGGTGTACGTCTTCGGCTCGGGGGCACCGCGCCCGGTGATCGCGGTCTCCAGGTTGAGGACGGACAGGTCGGCGTCGGCCAGGGTGCGGGAGATCGGGCCGAGCGCCGGCTCCCCCGGCTGGACGGCCAGCCGGGCCTCGGTGCGGCCCTCGAAGTGGACGTCCCCGGCGAAGGCCACGGTGATGGTGCCGTCGGGCCGGGGCGGGGCGTTCTTGCCCGGGGCGGTGCCGGAGGGCGAGCCGTCCGTCGCCGAGGACTCGGTCGGCGGGGCGGGTGCGGCGGAGGCCGGGGCCGGGTCGGGGTCGTCCGGCCCACAGGCGGCGACGGCGGTCAGTCCGACGAGCAGCGCGACGGTGGCCGCGGCACGGCGCATGAGTGAAGTCCCCCCGAGGATGATCCAAGAGCGGTCAGCCTACGCCACCGAATCACCACCTCCCGGACCCGATCCCACAACATTCCGGCCACAAAAGGGCGCTGGCGGACGCGGCCCCGTGACGCCGCGCGAACCCGGCCCGGACGGCTGTCCCGGCCCGCCGTACCCCGTCCGGGACCACTGCCCTGGCCCGCCCGTCCCAATCGCCCCGCCCGCCCGGGCCATCCCGTCCCTGGCGCGGAGGCGGGCGGGGCGCGCAGCGTGGGTGTAGAGGGAGCAGGCTTCGTACCCGAGGGCCCGGAGGTGTGACGTGATGGGGAGCAACCGATCCCCCGCCGTGGGCGGCGACCCGTCCCCCGCCGTGAGCGGCAGCCGGGCCTCCCCCGCCCGGGAGCGCCGGATCGTGGTCGGGATCGACGGTTCCGAGCCGTCGAAGGCGGCCCTGCGCTGGGCGGTCGGCCAGGCCGTGCTGACCGGTGCGACGGTGCACGCGGTGGCGGCCTGGGAGTACCCCTCCCTGTACGGGTGGTTCGCGCCGATGGTGGACGACGGCTTCGAACGCACCGCCCGTCGCACGCTGAGCGCGGAGATCAACGAGATCCTCGGCCCGGACCGCCCGGTGGAGGTCCGGGAGAGCCTGGTGCTCGGCCATGCCGCCGAGGTGCTGCTGGACGCGGCCGAGGACGCCGACCTGCTGGTGCTGGGCAGCCGCGGCCGGGGGACCTTCGCCCGGACGCTGCTCGGCTCGGTGTCCACCCGCTGCGCGGTGCACGGGGCCTGCCCGGTGGTGATCATCCGCTCCGGCGGGACGGCCACCGGCCCGCCGCGGTCCGTCACCACCATCGCCGGTGCCGGTGCCGTCATGGGCTCCGGGCAGCCGGCCCCCGGCGCCGTGCGCACCAAGGACTGGCAACTCAGCCTGCACGTGGTCGAGGACGCCGACACCACCCGGGTGCACGCCGTGCTGGACGCCGACGGGAACGTCCTGCACAGCGACGCCCGCTCCCGCCGCAACCCGGGGGACGCCCCGGTCCCGGAGGTCGGCGACGAGTTCGCCGTCGGCCGCGCCCTGGTGGACCTCGGCCACCAGTTGCTGCGCGCCGGTGTCCACGGCGCCACCGGACCCACCGAGGAGTGAGTGCCGGGCGACGACGCGAGCACCGCCGCGTGACACTGGTCCGCGGTGTGGGCACCAGGCCCACCGAGGAATGAGCGCCGGGCCCGCGGTGTGCGCACCGACCGGGCGGGTGCGCCATGCTGAATCGCCGCACCGCCCCTCCCACGCCCCGACCGGAAGAGCCGCACCCCGCCATGGACACCAGCCCGGCCCCCGAAACCCCGGCCCCCGACGGAGGCCACTCCCCCGCTCCGTCGTCCGACTCCGCCCCGGGCCTCGGCCCCGGCACCGGCCCCACCGCGGACCTCACCCCTGATCTCACCCCGGACTTCACCCCCGCCGAGCGCGCCCGGGGCCGGGCGCTCCGCCGGGCCCAGCTGCCGTGGGCGCTGGGCGGGCGGCTGGCGGGCCTGGCGCTGACCCTGCTGCTCGGCCTCACCCCGGCCGGCGCCGCCCTGGTGACGGCCGTCGGCGGCCGGCTCGGCGGTTCCAGGACGGCCGAGGTACTGGCCGGCGCAACGGCCCTGGTACTGCTCGGCCAGGCGCTGCAACTGCCGTTCGGAGCCGGGGCGCGGACCGTCCGGGCCAGGTACGGGCTGGTGACCCAGGGTTGGGCCGGCTGGGCGCTGGACGCCGTACGCGGTCTCGTCCTCACCCTCGTCCTCGTCCTCCCGCTCGCGCTCGGGCTGTTCGCACTGACCGCCTGGTCCCCGCAGCGCTGGTGGCTGCCGGCGGCGGGCGCGGCGGCGCTGCTGACGGCCGCGCTCTCCTTCCTCCACCCGCTGCTGATCGAGCCGGTGTTCAACCGCTTCTCCCCGATGCCCCCGGGCGAGCTGCGCACCGCCCTGCTGGCACTGGCGGAGCGGGACGGCGTCCGGGTCCGGGACGTCCTGGTGGCGGACGCCTCCCGCCGCACCACCGCGCTCAACGCGTACGTCTCCGGGTTCGGGGCGACCCGCAGGATCGTCGCCTACGACACGCTGCTCACCGCCGCCACGCCGCGCGAGGTGGAGCTGGTGGTCGCGCACGAGCTGGGCCACGTGAAGCACCGGGACGTGCCGGTCGGCACCGCGCTGGGCGCGCTCGGCGCGGCCGTCGCGGTGGCCGCCCTCGGACTGCTGTCGGCCTGGCGCCCGCTGCTGGACGCCGCCGGGGCGACGGACGCCGCGGACCCCAGGGCGCTGCCGCTGCTGGCGGCGCTCGCGGCGCTGCTGGGCGCGCTGTCGGGGCCGCTACAGTGCGCGGTGAGCCGCCGGATCGAGGCCAGGGCGGACCGGCACGCGCTCGAACTGACCGATGACGCCGAGCAGTTCGTGGCGATGCAGCGCAGACTGGCGGTGGCGAACGTCTCCGATGTCGACCCGCCGAGGGTGCTTGAGCTACTGTTCGCCACTCACCCGAGTGCGACCAGCCGGATCGCCGCTGCCCGCGTCTGGCAGGCCACACCGGAGCGGCGAGCGCCGGAGCGACGCGCGACCCCGGGCGAATATGTTGTATAGTGCAACAAATATCGAGGAGGTAGGAACGCCGTGCCCGGCCGCCAGTCGTCCATCGAGACCATCCAGCGCGAGCTGACCGCCTTCGCCCGCCGCGCCCGGCACAAGGCCTCCCAGCTGCACCCCGACCTCTCCCTGGTCACCTACAGCATCCTCGACCTGATCACCGAGCGCGGCGGCTGCCGGGCCGCCGACGTGGCCGCGCACTTCATGCTCGACAAGTCCACCGTCAGCCGTCAGGTCACCGCGCTGGAGAAGCTCGGCCTGCTGGCCCGCGAGACCGACCCCGACGACCAGCGCGGCCAGATCCTGCGTGCCACCGAGGCCGGGCTCACCCTGCTGCGGGACGCCAACGAGCAGCGCCGCCTCTCGTTCACCGCGCGCTTCACCGAGTGGTCCGACGACGACGTCGCCCGCTTCGCCGCCTACCTGGCCCGCTACGGCGACGAGGGCTGAGGAAGGCCGAAGAGGGCCCCGGCAACCGGCCGGAGAACGGCCGGTGCGGCGCCTCCGGGTGCGCCCCGCCACCTCCACGGTGTACAGAGGAGGAGTGCCCCTCCGGCAGCGCCCCGATGCGCCGCACCCACCCCCCGCGCCGCATCCACCCGACCGCCGCCGCGCCTGGCGGCCCGACCGCCGGGTGCTGACGGCGCTCACCCTCGCGCTGATCGTGCTGATCACCGTGGTCGACATCCTCTCCCCGCCGGAGATCCACCTCGGACCGCTGCTGATCGTCGCCCCCGCCCTCACCGCCTCCTTCGCCGGCCCCCGGGCCACCGCCGGGGTCGCCGCGCTCGCGTTCGCCGCGCTGACCGTCATCGGCGCCGTCCGCGACAGCCTGACCAGCGCCAACATCGAGACCCAGCTGAGCGCGCAGCTGATCGTCTCGGTCCTGATCGTCGGACTGCGGGTGCTGCGCGAGCGGCACGAACGGGAGCTGGCCCGGGTGCGCTCGGTGTCCGAGGCCGCCCAGCGGGTACTGCTGCGCCCGCTGCCGGAGCGGATCGGGCCGCTGCACCTGGCCTCCGTCTACCTGGCCGCCGAGGCCGAGGCCCAGGTCGGCGGCGACCTGTACGCGGCCGCCCGGACCGCCACCGGCACCCGGCTGCTGGTCGGCGACGTGCGCGGCAAGGGCCTGTCCTCGCTCGGCGACGCGGCCCTGCTGCTCGGCGCCTTCCGCGCCGCCGCGCACCTGCACGCCGAGCTGCCCGACCTGGCCGCCTACCTGGACGGCAGCGTCAGCTGGGACCTCGCCCAGCTCGCCGAACAGTCCCGACGGGACCGGTGGGACCGGCAGGACTCACGGGCCGCACGGGATGGACGGGACCGGCAGCCCCGGCCGACGCTGTCCGCACTGGCCCGTCCGGCGCCCGAGGAACCGCCCGAGGAAAGCAGCGAGTCCGGGGAGTCCTTCATCACCGCGGTGCTGCTCGACATCCCCGACGACGGCTCCCCGGTCCGCCTGATCGACTGCGGCCACCCGCCCCCGCTGCTGCTGAGCGGCGGCGGCATCACCACCCTGGCCGCCCGCCATCCCGCCCCGCCGCTGGGCCTCGGCGAGCTCGCGCCGGTGCGGTACGAGGTGGAGACCGTCCCGTTCCACCCCGGCGACCGGCTGCTGATCTACACCGACGGCGTGATCGAGGCCCGCGACGCCCAGCGGCGCTTCTACCCGCTCACCGAACGCGTCGCCGCCTGGCGCGCCGAACGCCCCGCCGCCCTGCTCCACCACCTCCGCCGCGATCTGCTCGCCCACGTCGGCGGCCGGCTGGACGACGACGCGGCCATGGTCGTGGTCGAGCGGCTGTGGTGAGGGACCGCGGCCGACGCCGGACCGACGGACCGACGGACCGACGGACAGGTCGCGGCTCCCCGACGACGGGTAACGGATGACAGATGACAGATTTCAGCTTCTGAAATCTGTCATCTGTTGGCCGTTATCTGCTCCGGGCCGGCGCCGAACGCATGGGTGAGGAACTCCCGGCCCGGCCGTCGCCGCAAGAGCCCGACGACAGACCCGAGGACGAGCAGGGCGGACAGGACGGCGGCCGCCCGGGGGCAGCGGGCGTGGAGGAGGCTGGACGACACGACGGGGCTCCTTTCCACGGGAGCCCGGACGGCCCCCGATCGCGGTGCCACCACGATGACCCCCGTACCCCCTCCCGCACATGTACCGAACGGCACACCCCGAGCGGCGACACCCCCGCCCACCCCGGCCCGCCCCTGCCGATCGGCAGGGGCAGGCGCAGGGAAACAGGCAGGCGCAGGGGCAGGACACCCGGCGTCAGGCCGTCAGGCCACGCCCCGCACGTACGGCGTCGTCGTGCTCAGCCAGGCGAAGCCGAGACGCTGGAGGATGGGACGGCTCTGGTCGCTAGCGTCGACCTGGAGGTACTGGTAGCCGAGGTCGGCCGCGAGGCGGGCGCGGTGGGCGACGAGGGCGCGGTAGATGCCCCGGCCACGCCACTCCGGCGCGGTGCCGCCGCCCCAGAGCCCGGCGAACCCGGTGCCCGGGATCAGCTCCATCCGGGCGCCGCTGACCGGACGGTCCCCGGCCATCGCGACGACCATGCTGACCGTCTCGGTGCCTGCTCGCAGCTGGTCGAGCATCCGCTCGCGCAGGCCGGGGTGCTCCGCGCCGAAGGCCAGGGCATGGGCCTCCATCAGCAGCTCCACCCCGGCCGGGTCCGTCACCGGGAGCAGCCGGACGCCCTCGGGCAGCGCGGAATCGGTGGGCAGGTCGGCGATCCGGGCGATCATCAGCGCCTCGTCCGGCTCCGGGGTGAAGCCGGCCGCCAGCAGCCGGGCGCCGAGGTCGGCGGGCCGGTCGTGGGAATAGGCCTTCCACTCGAACTCCAGCCCCAGCCCGGCGAAGTGGCGCACCTGCGCGGCGATCGCCGCGTCCGCTCCCGCCTCGTCCAGGCCGGACCAGACCACGCCGTTCCAGCTGTGCTCCGCGCCGACCTGCCGGACCACCGCGCCGTCGCGTTCGACGCGGCAGCCGGGGTCGGGCGGCGCGTTGCGCCGGAGTCGGTCGTCGTACAGGGCGAGCACCTCGTCATGATCCATCCGCTCACTCCAGCACGGCACGGGAACGCGCGCCATCGAGTTTCCCCGCCACCGGCCGCGGGCCGCGGGCCCCGACGGACGTCACGTCCGCGCCGGACGTCCGGTCACCGACGGACGCCCCCCGACGGACGCCCGGCCCCCTGCCCGGAACCGGCCGGAGCGGATCGCCTCGCTCGGCGCCTCCGCACCCATGATGGAGTCCAACAGGGCCACGGACTCGCCGAGTTCGTCCATCCGCCGGGTGATCCGGGCACGTTCCCCGGCCAGGACCGCGAGCAGTTCCGGGCAGGTCGGGCCGGGCCGGCGCCGCCCGGGGAGCGGCAAGCCGTGGAGGACCTCGGCGATCACGGCGCTGTTGAGCCCGGCCGCGAGAAGGGTGCGGATGCCGCGGACGGTCTCCACGTCCCGCTCGCCGTACTCGCGGTAGCCGCTGGGGCGGCGCTCGGGGGCGAGCAGCCCCTGTTCCTCGTAGTAGCGCAGGGCGCGCGGGGTGACGCCGGCCCGCCGGGCGAGTTCTCCGATCCGCATCGCGGTACCTCCTGTGGCCACACGTCCGCCTGGACCCTCCACCCGGACTCTCCGCGCCGGCTCCGCGTCGCGCCGCTCCATCGCGCCGCCCCGTCGCGGTCCTCCGCCTTGACTCTGCCGTCGGCGTGAAGCTCTAGCGTAACCGCCATGCCGAACGAACGATCTTCCTCAACCACCCTCACCCGTACCGCCGTTGCCGTGCTGGGCCTGGGCCCGATGGGCCGGGCGCTGGCCGGGGCGCTGCGGGGCGCCGGCCATCCGGTCGTCGTGTGGAACCGCACGCCGGGCCGGGACTCCGAGCTCCTCGCCCTCGGCGCGCGGTCTGCCGCGAGCGCCGCCGAGGCGGTGGCGGACGCCCCGCTCGTCCTGCTCTGCGTCCGCGACCAGCCGGCCGCCCGGGCCGTGCTGGAGGCCGCCGGGCCCGCGCTGCGCGGCCGGACCGTCGTCAACGCCACCTCGATCGCGCCGGGCGACGCACGGGCGAACACCGTCGACGCCGAGGCCCGGGGCTTCGACCTCCTGGACGCCGCCATCCTCACCCCCACCCCGACCATCGGCCGCCCGGAGGGCACCGTCCTGCTGAGCCGCGACGCCGCGGTCTTCGCCGCCCACGAGGCGACGCTGCGGGCGCTGGGCACCGTACGGCACATGGGTGCGGACCCCGGCCGGGCCGCGGCCTTCGACGCGGCCCTGCTCGACCTGTTCTGGACCACCGTGCACGGCTGGCTGCACGCCCTGGCCCTGGCCCGTGCCGAGGGCATCGGCGGCGCCGAACTCGCGCCGTACGCCCAGGGGTTGCCGCGCATGCTGCCGCCGCTGATCGACGACTTCGCCCGGCGCGCTGACGAGCGCCGGCACCCGGGCGACCGGAGCAGCCTCGCCTCCGCGGAGGCCGGGCTGGCGCACGTCGCCCACACCGCCCGGGCGCGCGGCCTGGACACCTCCGTACTGGACGCGGCACTGGCGCTCACCCGGCGGGCGGTCGCGGCCGGGCACGGGCCGGAGGGGGTGTCCGCCCTGGTCGAGCTGCTCGCGGCGGAGCCCGGCCTCCCCGGCCGGCCGTAGCACCGGCGGCACGACCGCACTGCCGCACAGCCGCGCTGCCTCACTGCCGCACTGCCGCACGACCGCACGACCGCACGACCGCACGACCGCCCTACTGCGCCAGGTACCCGCCGTCCACCGGCAGCACGACCCCGGTGACGAAGGACGCGTCGTCGGAGGCGAGGAAGAGGACGGCGGCCGCGACCTCGGCCGGGTCGCCGAGCCGGCCCATCGGGTGCAGCTTCTCGATCGCCGCGAGGTACTCGGAGCCGCCGGGCTCGTCGTACAGCCGGGCGACGCGCTCGGTGGTGATGGTGCCGGGGGCGACGGCGTTGACCCGGATGCCGCGGTCGGCCCACTCGACGGCGAGGTGCTTGGTGAGGCCGGAGGCGACGAACTTGGCGGGCCCGTACACCGCCTGGCCGCGCTGGCCGGCCTCGCCGGAGATGGAGGAGAGGCAGACGATCGAGCCGCCGGGCCGCTCCTGCGCGGTCATCGCCTCGATCGCGTACTTGCAGGTGAGGAACATGCCGCGGCCGTCCACGGCCATCACGTGGTCCCAGTCCTCGGCGGTGGCCTCGGTGATCTCCATCAGCGGGATGACCCCGGCGTTGGCCACCAGGACGTCCAGCCGCCCGTGCCGCTCGACGGCGGCGGCCACCATCCGGCGGGCGTCCGCGTCGTCGGCCACGTCGCCGACCACCGTGCTGACGGCGCCCGGGAACTGCCCGGCCAGCCGGCCCAGCCCGGCCGCGTCCACATCGGTGGCGACCACCGACGCGCCCTCCCGGACGAATCGTTCGGCGGTGGCCCGCCCGATGCCACTGGCCGCGCCCGTCACCACACAGGAGCGGCCGGCCAGCCGCCCGGCCGCGGGGGTTCCCGCGTTCACAGTCACCATGGCGGCGACTCTACCCAGCGGGCGGGCGGGAGCGGGGGCCCTTCGGCCGGGGCGCCGGATCCGGCCGGTCGGGGGCTCGAAAGTCGCCGGGTGGAAACGACGGCAGCGACGGCCGGGACCGTCAGTACGGTCCCGTCCGTCGCTGCCGTCAATGCCGTCCCGGCCGTCCCGTCCGTCGCTGCTGTCAATGCCGTCCCGGCCGTCGCTGCCGTCAATGCCGGCTGGACCGCGGGAGCTACACCCGCGCGTCCGTGGCCAGCGCCTCCGCCACGGGGAGGTTGGGCTGCGGGTGGGTGAGCAGGTGCACGCCCGCCGCCAGCGCGCCGCCGACCAGCGGGGCGAGCAGGAACAGCCACAGCTGCGAGAGCGCGTCGCCGCCCGCGAAGAGCGCCGGGCCGAAGCTGCGCGCCGGGTTGACCGAGGTGCCGGTGAGCGGGATGCCGACCAGGTGGACGACCACCAGCGCGACGCCGATCGGCAGCCCGTCGAAGCCGACCGCGGCCAGCCGGTGGGTGACCGACAGGACGACGTAGACCAGCAGGAAGGTGAGGACGACCTCGGTCAGGAACGCGCCGCCGGCGTTGATGTGCATCTGGGAGCGCTCGCCCCAGCCGTTGGTGCCGAGCTTGCCGTGGGTCTCCAGGCCCGGTATCTGCTTGGCCAGCAGCAGGACCAGTGCCGCGCCGGCGGTGCCGCCGAGCAGCTGCGCGATCCAGTACGACACCGCCGTGCGCGCGTCGATCCGGCGGGCCAGCAGGAAGCCGAGCGTCACCGCCGGGTTGACGTGGCAGCCGGAGATCGGCCCCAGCGCGTACGCGAGCGCGAGCAGCACGAAGCCGAACGCGAACGCGATGCCCACCGGGCCGATCGCCTCCCCCGCGAGCACGGCCGCACCCACCGCCAGCAGCACCAGCAGCAGAGTCCCGAGGAACTCGCCGATCACCGCCCGCCTGTCCGTTCCACCCATACGCCTGGTCCTCCTGACCGTCAGGGCAGGCGGTTAGGTGCCGCCCACGTTCGGCCAACCCTGGTCGACCGTTCGAGGGACCGCATGTCGGCCGAACGGCCCACCGCCGTGTTCACGGCGCGCCCGCCTGCCGAATTACTCCGAACGGATGAAACCGTACGGAAATGGCAAGGCTTACGCAAAACGGTCATAGGTGATCAAGGCGGGTCAGGGTGGGCGGAGGCCGGCCCGGCGGCCGGGCGGCGGACGCCTGTCAGACCGTCAGCACGATCTTGCCGCGCACGTGCCCGGCCTCACTGACCCGGTGCGCCTCGGCCGCCTCCGCCAACGGGAACACCCGGTGCAGCGGCAGCCTCAGGGTGCCCGCCTCGTGCAGGGCGAGCGCGGCCGCGTAGGCACTCCGGTGGTAGGGCTCGACGCCCTCGGCCCCGCCGTTGAAACGGACGCCGTGCTCCTGCGCGCCCTCGATGTCGGCGATCGTCAGCACCCGGTCCGCACTGCCCGTCAGCTCGATCGACAGCGGCAGCACCCCGCCCCGCCCGGCCGCGTCCAGCGCCCGGTCCACCCCGCCCGGGGCGGCCGCCCGCACCCGCTCGGCCAGGCCCTCGCCGTACGTCACCGGGATCGCGCCGAGCTCCCGCAGGTGCGCGTGGTTCGGCTCGCTCGCGGTGCCGACCACGGTGATCCCGCGCGCCCGGGCGAACTGGAGCAGCACGGTGCCCACCCCGCCGGCGGCGCCGTGCACCAGCAACGTCTCGCCGGACCGCACACCGAGGACGTCGAGGGCCCGCTCGGAGGTCTCGGCGGCCGTCGGGATCGCGACGGCCTCCTCCCAGCCCAGCGTGGCGGGCTTGTGCGCCAGCCTCGCCACGTCCACCACCGCGTGCTCGGCGTAGCCGCCGCCCATCGGCGCGCCGAACACCTCGTCGCCGGGCGCGAAGCCGCTCACCCCGGCGCCGACGGCCTCGACCACACCGGACACCTCGAAGCCCGGCACGATGGGGAACGCGAACGGGAACAGCCCGGCCAGCTCGCCGGTGCGCAGCCTGCGGTCCGCCGGGTTGACGCCCGCCGCGCGGACCGCGACCCGCACCTGACCGGGGCCGGGGACGGGCAGGTCGATGTCGGTCAGGCGCAGTACGTCCGCGCCGCCGAACTCGGAGTAGGAGATCGCCTTGGTCATGGAAGGCCCTTCGGTTCCAGGGGAGTTGGTTTCTCCCGACACCTCCATCCTGGAACCGGGGCCGGACACGACCAGCCGGTCCTTCGGAGGGTTCGACCTGTCCGAACGGCCAGGCGGGATCGACGGCACCCGAACTAGGCTGGGCCGCATGGACGGCATCGACGGCATGGACGGCACGGACGACGCGGACGGCACGACTGCCAGGGGCGGCACGAGCGGCACGGACGGCACCCCCGAGGCCTGGCGGCAGCACTGGGGCCGCCCCGAGGACGCGCTGGCCCGCGCCGTCGAGGTGCTGCGCGCTCCCCGGCCCGACGTCCTGCCGCGGCTGTCCGAGGTGCTCGCCACCCTCGTCCCGCACACCGCGCTCGCCCAGCTCAGCGGCGTCTGCACGTTCAGCCCCACCCGCAGCTGCGGCCCGGCCGAGCTGACCGGGGCGATCAGCGCGCTGGACCTGTCCCGGCTGGCCGAACGCGCCGCCGGGACGACCTCGGCCGGCCGGCCCTGGCAGGGCGAAGCCGAACTCGCCGGACGGCCCCGGCCACTGGTGGTCACCGCGGCCACACCGGGCGACGACAACGGCGCCGTCCTGGTCCTCGTCCGGTCGGACACCGCGCCGGTGCCACCCGGGGCGCTCGCCGTCCTGCAACAGCTGTGGGACCTGGTCATCGCCCACTCCGACCACCGCGCCACCGACGCCGCCCCCACCCAGACGGCCGCCTCCCGCGCCTCCGCCAACGGTCGCGCCCGCGCCATCGCCGAGTTCACCGGCACCCACAGCGCGGCGCTCACCGCGATCCTGGCGCCGCTGCGCTCGGCCGACCTGGACGACGCCACGGCCCGCCGGCACGCCACCGAGCTGGCCGTCACCGCCCTGCTCGACCTGCGCCGGAGCGCCGAACTGGACCGCACCCTCAGCGAGCAGCCCGCCGACGCCGCCTTCGCCCGGCTGGTGCGCGAGCTGCGCCCGCTGCTGCGGCACACCCGGGTCCGCCTCGACGTCGCGCCGCCGGCGCAGGCCGACCGGTCCGTCCCCACGGACGCCGCGCACACCGCCCGCGACGCCGTCCGGGCGGCCGTGCTGCTGATGCTGGAGCAGGAGAAGCCGACCCGGCTGCACGTGAGCTGGCGGTTCACGGCCGACGGCCTGCTGCGCGCCGTGGTGCGCGGCGACGGCCTCGGCCTGCTCGCCGCCGACGCCCTCACCGTCCACCGCACCGTCGACCGCATCACCGCCCTCGGCGGACGCCACGGCGTCGAGGCCGTGCCCGGCTGGGGCACCACGGTGACCGTCGACCTCCCGCTCGCCCTGCCCGAACCCTCCCTCTCCGGGGACCCGTTGGACGGCCTCCAGCCGCGCGAGCTGGAGGTCCTCGACGAACTGGCCCTGGGCCGCCGCAACCGGGACATCGCGGCGACGCTGCACATCAGCGAGTCGACGGTGAAGTTCCACGTCGCCAACATCCTCGCCAAGCTCGGCGTCTCCTCACGCGGCGAGGCCGCCGCCCTGGCCCACCGCGCCGGACTGCCGCGCGGGCCGGTCGGACTGCACGCGGCATCCTGAACACCCCGCCCCGAGAGGAGACCCCGTGCCCGACCCGACCACCTGCGGCCCGGCCGCCTGCGACCCCACTACCTGGGACCCGGCCGCCCCCGGCATCCTGCGACTGCCCTCCGGCCGGCTGCTGCGCGGCCGCGGCCTCAGCCGCCCGCTGCCGCCGGGCCCGCCGCCGGCCTTCGGCCTCTACCTGCTGGGCCGCCCGCCGACCGTCGACTGGCCGAGCCGCTGGGTGCGCTGGCCCGACTTCCGCCTCCCGACCGACCGCGCGGACGCCGCCGACGCCTTCCACGAGGCCTGGGAGCGATCGGCCACCGAACGCGTCGAACTCGCCTGCGCCGGCGGCCGCGGCCGCACCGGCACCGCCCTCGCCTGCATCGCCGTCCTGGACGGCGTCCCGGCCGCCGAGGCGGTGGCCTACGTGCGCGAGCACTACAGCCGGCACGCCGTCGAGACCCCGTGGCAGCGCAAGTTCGTGGAGCGGCTGGGAAGGTGACACACCGTGGCCGCGGGGCGCGGGGCGCGGGTCACACGCTCATGCCGTAGCCCAGCTCCTCCGCCGCGACGCACCAGAAGGCGTTCTCGTCGGCGACGGCCTCGGCGTCGAGCTCCGCGAACCGCTCCAGCAAGGCTTCGGTGAGCTCGTCGGCGTCCCGCTCGGCCAGGTCCACGGCCTCGTTCCCGTCCAGCCCCTCGTCCGGCCCCGCACCGGGGCCGTCGTACGCGTCGGCCTCGGCGGCGGCCTTCTCGTAGGCGCGGGTGAAGGCGACGAACGCCTCGACGCCGGAGTTCACCAGCTGGGGTTCGCCGCCCTCCGGCAGGCACCACAGCGAGCCGTCCTCCCGCCGCACCCCGAGGGCACTCACCTCGGGATCCACCGCGACCAGGACGTACCGCACCCCGTCGACCGCGCGTTCCGTCAGCGGCCCCTCCTGCCAGGCCCCGGGGTAGGGGCAGCGGGCGGCGCATCCGGCCAGGAGTGAGGAGAGTTCGGCATCGTTCATACCGGGAGAACCTAGCCTCCGCCTCCGACAGGCAGGTCCGCCCGGATGGTCGCCCGGCAACGGGACGAGGCGGACCGCCGCCGGGTGCTCGTCGCGGTCCGTCCCGAGGCCCTGGAGCGCTTCGGGACGGTGTGGCGCGAGCTGTTCACCGACTGGACGGCCGTCTTCGCCGAGGACACCGAGGCCGAACTCGCCTTCCTGCTACGGCACATGAACCGCACGGTCGAACTCGGCCACCGACAGGCCGCCCGCCTGGCGGCCATGGGGTCCGGCCCGGTGGACTCCCTCAGGCCCGGGGCCGAGCCGGAGTCCGCCGGCGTCCGAGCCGGCGGGCGCTACGTCTTCCGCAACTCCGGCGCCGGCACCCCGATCAGCAGCCGCCGGACCGCGTCCCAGGCGGCGCGCAGGGCGGCAGCGCAGGCCCTGGTGTCGGAACCGAGCAGCCGCAGCCAGGCTCCGCCGTCCTGCGGCAGCACGCTGACCCCGGACAGCAGGTCGCCGCCCGGCCGCCCGCACCCGGCCACCGCCTCGTGCAGGACGTCCGCGATCCTGGCCGCCGGGGCGAGCGGGCTGAGCACGTACAGGCTGGACATCACGTCGTGCCCGCCCAGCACCGCCGGGCCGGTGACGCCTGCGCCCCCGGCCCCGCCCCCGGCCCCGCCGCCGGCCCAGGACCCGGCCCGCGCGGGCACCAGCCGCACCGTGTCCAGGGCCACCAACCCGCCGTCCGGACGCCGCACTTCGAGGTCCGAGGCGAACACCCGGTAGGCGTTGCGCTCGCCCCTGGCTAGCCGGCCGGCCAGGACGGTCTCACCGGCCAGCACCGTTGCGGCCGGGTCGACGGTGAGGACGGTCCGCTGGTAGAGGCGCGAGTCGACGAAGGGGATCACCGGCTCGGGCAGGTACTCGACGTAGGCGCGGGGCCCGGCCGTCAGGTTGACCAGCTGCGTCGCGTAGTCGTGCTCCATCCGGTAGACCTTGGTGGCCGCCTGGGTGGTCAGGTGGACGGCGGTGCCGGCCCCGCAGCGCAGGTCGGTGCGGAGCCGGTCGGCCTGGAGGATGCCGCCGCCGGTGGACATCAGGAAGGTGACGGCCAGGTCGGGGCGGGCCGGGTCGAAGTACAGCGGGCGCATGATCTGCAACGGCGACTTCTGGTAGTGGCCGGTGAGTTCGGTGCGCCCGCCGACCTCCTCGAAGGCCAGCTCCAGCAGCCCGACCTTGCCGGGACGCCCGACCGCGAGGGTGTCGGGCGTCCCGGCGTACCGCAGGACCTCGGACGGGACGCGGTCCGGCTCGTAGTGCCGGGGATCCAGCCGGGGATCCAGCCGGGACGCCGCCGCGGTCGGGAACGACGGGGAAGGCGTCACGCCGAGACCTTGCGGAAGGCCTCCAGGAAGGCCGCGATGGCCACGAAGAAGAGCCCGCACACGACGGACGGCATGAAATCGACCTGTGCGACGCCCCGGAGGACTTCCGCGACCACCCTGCCCGATATCGGACGAGCCGCCACCGAGGCGCTCTCCCCACCCTCTTGCTGACCCATCCCGCGCACCAATTCCCGGTACGGCCGGCATGCCCGGAAGCAGGCCCCGGCGATTCCTCCGGAACCGTACTCCTGCGGAATGCGAAGTCCAGGGAGCACGACGGGTCATGCCGAATCCACGGAAGGTGACCGACGGGGCACTGGGCTGCAACAATCTGTTGAACCAGGCGCCGGTCACGACCGTTGCAGGGAGAAATCCTTTGCGAAGTTCTACTGACGGTTGGCGTAGCCGGCGCCGGTGCCCCCGGTCAGCTCGTCCGGATCAGATGCCGGGCCAGGAACCGTTCGGACGAGGCCAGTTCGAGCTCCGGCACGTCCAGGTGGCCGCCCGGACCGGCGTGCAGCGTCTTGTCGCGCGAACCCAGCGCGCCGAACAGCGCCAACGCCCCCGCCCGCGGGACCAGTTCGTCGTCCCACTGGAGGAGGAACTCCACCGGCACGCCGACCCGCTCGGCCGCCGCCGTCTGCGACGCGTGGCCCGTCAGCCCGAACACCGCTGCGACGATGCGCGGTTCGGCCGCCACCAGCGGGATGCCGATCACGCTCCCCAGCGACAGCCCCCAGTAGCCGACCGGCCCGAGGCCGCCCGGCTCCCCGCCCGGCTCCTCCAGGGAGTCCAGCGCGTCCAGCACGGCCACCCACTCGGGCACCGCCCGCTCCGCGACCGCCGCCGTGTGCCGCGCCACCCAGGCGCTGACCGGCCGGCCCGCCGCGATCAACTCCCCTGTCTCGGTGGCGAACCGCTCGTCCTGCGCGCTGCGCGACCGCTCCCCGTGCCCGGGCGCGTCCAAGGACACCGCCGCGAACCCGAGCCGCACGCAGCGCCCGGCCCGGTCCACCACCCCGGGCCCCAGCTTGTGCTGACCGCCGCCGTGCCCCAGCAGCACCAACGGCCGCCCGCCGAGGGGCGGTCCGTCCGGCTGCCAGAGCACACCGGGCACGCCGTCGAGGGTGAAACGGCGCTGGGTCACGCCGTCCGCGCTGGATTCCGAGGTGAAGTGCACCCAGCCATCATGGCTCCCGACACTCGTTCGAGTCCCGGCTTTTCCGGTTGCCGCCGGAACGCCTGCCGGAACGGTCGTCGGACCGCCCACCGCAACGGTCGTCGGACCGGTCGTCGGACCGCCGGGCGCTACCGCGCGGCCGGGACGGCTTCGCGCAGGAAGGCGAGCAGCAGTTCGGTGGTCTCGGCCGGGCGCTCCAGGCTGGGGAGGTGGCCGGCCCATGGGAGCTCCCGGTGACGGGCGTCGGGGAGGAGGCCGGGGAGGGCGGCGGCGATCTCGCGGAAGTCCGGGAAGTCGTGGGCGCCGGACACGGCCAGGGTGGGGGCGGTGATCCGGCCGAGGTCGACGTCCTCGCGGTCGGGGCCGACCGTGGCCTCCAGCTGGACGTCGAAGGCGTGCCGCTGCATCCGGCGGACCCTCGCCCGGGTCTCCTCGTCGGCCTCCGGGCCGAGCCAGGACCCGACGTTCAGCTCGACGGCCGCGTCGATCTCCCCGGCCTCGATCAGCTCGTCCTCGCGCCCGCCGAAGGCGCGCAGGGTGTCGCTGGGCCGGTGCCCCGGCATGCCCGCCCCGAGCAGGGCCAGCGCGGTGACCGCCTCGGGGCGCAGCGCCGCCGCCGTGAGCGCGATCCGGCCGCCGTGGGAGGCGCCGACCAGGGCGGCGGCCTGGATGCCCAGGTGGTCGAGCAGCGCGAGGACGTCCCGGGTGTCGCTGTACGGGACGTCGGAGAGCGGCGTGTCGCCGAAGCCGTGGAAGTCGCAGCGGACCACCCGGTACCCGGCGTCGATCAGCGGCTGCCACTGGGCGTCCCACATCCGCCGGTCGCACACCGAGGAGTGCAGCAGTACGACGGCGGGCCCGCTGCCTGCCACGTCATGAGAAATGATCACCGGCGGATGGTAGTGCCCCGGCTGCCGTTCCCCAAACGGTTTCCGGCGGGCCCGCACCGCCGGCCCTCCGCCCCACCGACCCTCGGCGCCCCGCCCGCCCGTACCTCCCTGATGAAGGCCCCGTCCGGATGAGCCCCGCCCGGAGGCGGGCTCGGCGGCACCGGTAAGCGTTTCCGGCCGCCCCGGGCTCTGGACGGGTGAAGGAGGTGCTCATGGGAGAAGCGAAGAGTGTTCGGGACGAAGGGTTCCAGGCGTTCATCGTCGCGGTCTGGCCGCGCCTGGTGCGGACGGCGTACCTGCTGGCCGGCGAGCAGTACGCGGCCGAGGACCTGGTGCAGTCGGCCGCGGAGAAGGCCTGCGCGGCCTGGTCGAAGGTGCGCAGGGCCGACGATCCGTACGCCTACGTGCGACGGATCCTGGTCAACCAGCACGCGCGCCGCTGGCGCCGCCGGCCGCCGGAGTTGCTGGTGGACGCGGTGCCGGACGCGGCCCGGGTGGAGGACGGCTTCGCCCGCTCCGACCAGCGCGGGGCCCTGCTGGCCGCGCTGGCCACCCTGCCGCCGCGGCAGCGCGAGGCGGTGGTGCTGCGGCACTGGGAGGACCTGAGCGACAGCCAGACGGCGGCGGCCATGGGGTGCTCGGTGGGCGCGGTGCGCAGCCACGCCGCGAAGGGCATCGCGCGGCTGCGGCAGGTCTCGGCGCTGGTGGAGCTCAAGGACACGACACACATCGGAGGAGCGGCATGAGGAACGGTACGGACCCGGACGGCGTGGGGGCGGACATGGCGGACGGCAAGGACGTGTGGGTGGGGCTCGGCCTGGCCGAGGCCGCGGCGGGCGCGCGGATCGGCCAGGCGCCGGTGGCGGACATCGTGGCGGGCGGCCGGAGGCTGCGGCAGCGCCGCCGCACCGTGGTCGGCACGCTGGCGCTGGCCTCGGTGATGGCCCTGAGCGTCGGGGCGGTGGCGCAGCTGCGCCCGGACCGGGCGCCCGCCCGGGAGATCGGTCCGGCGGGTGTCGGCGCCGTGCTCCAGCCGGCGGCGAGCGCCACCCCGACCGCCTCCGCCGTGCGCGACCCGTTCGTCCCCGTACGGGTGCTGCTGGGGCAGGGCAGCACCCCGGACGGCAAGCAGTGGCAGCTGTGGGAGGCCCTGTGGCCGGTGGCCCCGAAGGAGCGGGCGTTCGAACAGGCGACGGCGGTGTGGGAGGAGCGCAGCAAGTACGACTCGGCGGTGCCCAAGCCGACGGAGGAGTTCGTCCAGCGGTACTGGCAGCCGGACTCCGATGTCACCAACGTCTACTTCACGGTGGACGGGGTGCGGCTGAGCCACGACTCCGAGGGCTCCCAGGCGGCCCCCGGCAAGCTCGACCCGCGCAACCGGACCACCTTCGGCGGGGGCCTGGTCGGCCACCGGGGCAAGGGCGACACCGTGGCCCCGCTCGACGTGGTGCTGATCTCCCTCGGCCCGGACGTCGGCCGGGTGCTGGTGACCTGGGCGGACGGCTCCACCACCGAGCCGCCGTTCGTCACCGTGGCCGACTCCCCCATCCGCGAGATGGTGGTGGCCCGCCCGGGCACCCTGCGGGCGACGTCCTGGCAGTTCTTCGACAAGGACGGCAGGAAGCTCCCGGACGCCGGCGCCAAGTACCTGACCGAACCGGTCTCCTGACGAGCCGGTTCCGGTCCCGGCCCGGCGGCGTCCTCCGGCGCGTCGCGCTCGCCCCCTGGGCGCCGCTGGCGGTCATGGCGGTCTGCACCGCCGTCCCCGGCCCGCCGGAGGGCACCGCGGCCCCCTTCACCTTCGGCCTGGCCTGGTCGACGCATCTCGCCCTGCGGCGTGCCCGGGGTGTGGTGGTCGGTCAGGAGGCCGTTTCCGCCGGCGGTTGACGGAGTGGGAAGTCGGCCCGGCCGACTTCCCACTCCTCGCCGTTCCTCAGCCCAGCAGCAGTTCCGCGGCCCGCTCCGCACCGTCCGTGCGGATCCCGGCCGCGAGGGCGGCGGCGCGCTCGCGGGTCCTGGGGGTGAGCGCCAGGTGCAGGGCGATGGCGAGGGAGCCGGCGGTCGGGGTCCGGCCACTGCTGTGGGCGACGCCGATGCCCAGCTCCGCGACCCGTGAGGCCCAGTACGGCTGGTCCACCATCTGCGGGACCAGCACCTGGGGCGTGCCGGCCCTGGCGGCCGTGGTGGTGGTGCCCGCGCCGCCGTGGTGGACGACGGCGGCGACCTGCGGGAACAGTGCCTGCTGGTTGACCTCGTCGACCGCGAAGCAGTCCGCGGCCCCGTCCACCTCGGCCAGCCGGGCCCAGCCGCGGCCGAGCAGCACCCGGCGGCCCTGCGCGCGGACCGCCTCGACGGCGGCCCGGGCGGTGTCCGGGGCGTCGCGCAGCGGCATGCTGCCGAATCCGACGTACACCGGCGCCTCGCCGGCCGCCAGGAAGGCCGACAGGCCGGCGGGCAACGGGCGTTCGTCCGGCAGGATCCACGCGCCGGTCTGCACCACCTCGGGCCAGGCCACGCCCGCACCACCCTCGGCCCCGCCCGGGCCCGGCCACGGGTCGAGCAGCGGGTCGGTGGCCAGCCAGGGCCGGCCGGTGAGGACGTGGTCCCGCACGTTGTCGGGCTCCGACAGCCCGACCGCCGCCCGGTGGGTGTTGACCGCGGCCCCGAACAGGGCGTTCATCGTCCCGATGTTCAGCTCCCACAGCTCCCGGAGGTCGGTCACCTCCGCCGGGTACGGCAGCATCGGGTACTCGAACGGCCGGTGGTGCGGGGAGGGCAGCATGGTCGGCTGGAGGGCGACGCACACGAAGCGGGCACCCAGTTGCTCGGCCGCCGCCTGGGCGCCGGCCACCGCGGGGAACAGGCCGGTGGCCACCACCGCGCCGCCCGGTCCGGCCGCCCCGAGCACCGCCGCGTGGAACTGCCCGACCAGCGCGGCGGCCCGCTCGGGCAGGTCCGAGGGCGCCGGGGGCGGGCCGCTGACCAGCGCGCGCACCGACTGCCCGACGGGCACCAGGTCCACCCCGGCCTCGGCCAGTCGCGTCGAGAACTCCTCGTCCGGCGGCGCGCACACCCGCACCTCGGCGCCCAGGTCCTTCAGCCGCAGCGCCAGCGCGGCCATCGGCTCGACGTCCCCGCGCGACCCGTACGTCGACAACACCACTCGCACGTCGTGACTCCCCGTTCCTTCGGCTTGCGTCCTCAAGCCGGTGATTCTGCGGCATCACCGGGGCCTTGTGGCAAGGCCCTCCGTGCGCTATACGTTGAGAGTGGCGAGGAGTGGGTACGCCTCCGCGAGCGCCGGCGCAGCCCCGAACTCCCCCTGACCGCAGGGCCCTTCCGGCCGCCGGTCGGCCGGGAAATCCCCGGCCGTCCCCCGCACCGCCTGCCAGACTCCTCCCATGCGCGCGATCATCGAGGACATGGCCGGTCGACTCGCCCGGGTGCCGGGAGTGGTGGGGGTGATGCTCGGCGGGAGCCGGGCGCGGGGCGAGGAGCGGCCGGAGTCGGACTGGGACCTCGGGGTGTACTACCGGGGCGGCCTCGACCTTGACGGGCTGCGCGCGCTGGCCGGCCCCGGGGTGGAGGTGGCGGGCCCGGGCGGCTGGGGTCCGTGGGTGAACGGCGGGGCGTGGCTGGAGGTCGACGGGGTCGCGGTGGACTGGATCCTGCGGGACCTCGACCGGGTCGGCCGGGTGTGGGCGGACTGCCGCGAGGGCCGCTACGAGGTGGGCGTGCAGGCCGGCCACCCGCTCGGCTTCTGGTCGCCCTGCTACCCCGGCGAGGTCGCCCTCGGGCAGCCCCTGGCCGACCCCACCGGCGAGTTGACGGACCTCAGGCGGCAGACGGCCGCCTATCCGGAGCCGCTGCGCGAGGCCCTCACGGCGGCCGCCTGGGAGGCCGGCTTCCTGCTCGACACCGCGGCCAGGAGTGCCGCCCGCGCCGACGTCCTGCACGTCTCGCTCTGTCTGTCCCGGGCCGTCGGCGTCCTGGTCCAGGCCCTGTACGCCCACCACCGCCGCTGGTGCCTGAACGAGAAGGGGGCCCTCGCCGTCGCCGGCCGGCTCCCGGACGCCCCGGCGGACTTCGGCGACCGCGTCCGCGCCCTGCTGGGGGCGCCCGGCGGTTCGGCGGCCGAGCTGACGGCCACCGTCGCCCGGGCGCGGGAGCTGGCCCGGGAGACGGTGGCCGCGCTGGACGGCTGAGCCGGGGGACGGTGGCCGCGCCGGGGCGCCGGCCCGGCCTCAGCCGGAGTGGACGAACGCCTCCTGGTAGCCGGGCCCGGTGATGGGCCGCCGGGCGTAGAAGGAGTCGGGCAGGGCGAAGGCGTCCACCAGGGCGAGCGCGTGCTCGGACAGTCGTGCGACGGATCGTTCCTGCAATCCGGGCAGCTGGGCCGCCTGGCAGGCCGTCAGCTCTCCGGCGCCGAGCAGCAGCGTCCCGTGCGCGTCGATCCGGCGCAGCGTGAACACCCGGTGCAGGTCGTGCAGGAGCGAGCGGGCGGTGTCCTCCCGGGCGTCCTCGGCCCAGGCGAGCAGGGCCGCGGCCGCGTCGTGTTCGGCGCGCGCGGTGACGGCGGCCAGGGCGTCGGGCGCGGCCGCGTTCCACCGCCGCAGGCCGTCCCCGGCCGGTGCCTCGCGCAGCCGCGCCCGGGCGCGGGCGAGCCGCAGCCGGACGACGGTGCGCAGCAGGCCCTGGCGGACGGCCGGGTCGTCGAGGCCGCCCGTCACCGGCGCGGCGGCGGGCCGGGGGTCCTCCAGCAGGAGTTCGGCCGCCGCCTTGGCCCAGAGCGCGAGGTTGTCGCCCTCGGCGGTGATGGTGCCCTCCACGTCCGACGCGTAGGCGGTGATCCCGTTGACCGTCAGCAGCCCCTGGGCACCGCACCGTTCGCGCGCCTCGGTGACCAGGTCCCGGGCCTGCCAGGTGGTCCAGCCCTTGGCGATGGCGACCTGCCGTTCGGCGGCGGCCGGCTCCTCGGGGGCGGCCGGGTCGTGCCGGGCCCAGCACTCGGCGGCTGCGCGGTGCAGGGCGGTCATCGCGTACGCGGTGGCGAGGCCGTCCAGCAGCGGGCCGTGGTGGGTGCGGTGGGCCCAGACCGGGACGCGCCGGTCGGGGCGGGCCCCGGCGACGTCGCGGTGCTGGGCGTACCGGACGGCGGTGGCCAGCGCGGCCCTGGCCCCGCCGATCGCGGCGGCGCTCATGCACAGCTTGCCGACGGTCACCCGGCCGATCGCGGTGAGGAACCGTTTCCGCTTGCTGCCGACCGCGCTGGTGAACGTGCCGTCGTCGGCGAGCCGGCCGTGGGCGCCGGTGAGCAGCGCCTCGTACGGCAGGCCGACCCGGTCGAAGGAGGTGAGGCAGTGGTCGACCGGACTGCCGGGACGCTCCGGCAGCGGGTCGACGGCGATGCCGGGCAGCGGGCGCCCGTCCCCGCCGGTGAGCGGTACGAGGAACAGGAAGACCCCGTGGTCGCGCCCGTCGACCCGCAGCCGCGCGGCGACCACCGCGGACTTGGGGCCGCCCGCGGGGCCGGTGTTCGGCATGAACTTCCGGGCGGACGGGCCGGGGGTGTGCAGGGTGAAGCCGCGGTCGGTCCGGTCGTAGTCGGCCACGGTCTCCAGGGCGGCGGCGTCGTTGCCGTGGCCGAGTTCGGTGCACAGGAAGGTGCCGGTCCGGTCCATCCGCAGGTAGTCGTCCAGCGGGCGCTTGGGCGACCGGTCGTGGTCGAGCAGGGTGCCGAGGAACAGGTTGTAGTGGATGCCGGCGAGGACGGTGAGACCGCCGTCCACCACGGCGGTCCACTCGTGCAGGGCGGCGAGCAGCAGCGGGTCGCCGGCCAGGGCGGCCGGGTCGGTGTGGGCGTTGAGCTGCCGCAACCGCCGGTAGGACGCGGCGATCCGGTCGGCCACCGGGGCTTCGGGGCGGCTGTGCAGGGCGGGGTCCGCGGTGAGCTCCCGCCAGGGCTCGTGGACGCGTTGACGGTCGGGGCCGAAGAGGAGGCGGGACAGCTCGGCGGTCGTCGGTGTCATGTAACCGATCAAAGGCCGGGCGCCGCAGAGGTTACGGCCCTGTGACCGAGATCACCGCACCCGCGGGCGATTCCGGCGGGAGGTCAGCCCCGGTACCAGGAGGCGACGATCGGGAGATGGCGGAGGCCGCCACCACGGCGGCGGCTTCCGCCATCTCCCGCTCCCAGTTCCGCGCCGCCTCGGCCGGCCAGGTGGTCTCCACGCAGCCCGGGCAGCAGATCTCGGCGACGACGTCCTCCAGCCGCCGCTCCGCCGCGGTCGGCTCCGAGAGGCTCCCGGCCCAGAGCGCGACGGCGGCCTCCCCCGGCGTGATCTCCCCGGACGTCAGCCGGGCCGCCGTGTGGTGCAGCCGGCAGCGCCGGGCGAACTCGTCGTCCGGGACCGGCAGGCCGAGCTCCCCCAGTGCCCGGTGCAGCAGCCCCGTCAGCTCGTCCGAGGGCTCCCCCCGGCCCTGCCGCCCCGCCAGTTCGCACAGCGCGGGCGAATCCCCGCCGATGCCCCGCCCCAGCAGTTCGGCGGCGGCCATCGGCAGGTCCTCGGGGAACACCAGGCCGGCGGTGTGCCGCCAGGCCAGGGTGAATGCGGCGTCCATCGCGCCATCCTGCCCCGTCGGCCGGGGATGCCGCCACCGAGTTCACCGCGGGCCCGGTCCGCCGCCTTCGCCGATGCGCCGCCGCCCTGCGGAAAACCGCAGGGCGCGGCGGTACGGAAACCCGCAAGCGGTTCGCCGGAAACCCGCATACCGCGGCTGACCTGCACTTTCTAGCGTGGAAACAGCCGGGGACGAGCCGTCCCCCGACCACTCTGGAGCCCCGCATGCAGCACACGATCCTCGCCGTCGCCCAGCAGCCCGCCGACGGCTTCGCCGGCTGGGCGGCCGACCTGGTGGACACCATGGCCGGCCCCGGGGCCGGCCGGCCCCGGTCGGTCAGTCGGCCACCACCGTGGACGGGGTTCCGCCCGTGACGGCGAGGAGTTCCCGGTAGCTCATCGGCACGACGGTGTGCGGGTGTCCGGCGGCGGCCCAGAGCACCTCGTACGCCTCGAGGGCCGTGTCGACGACGGTGCGCAGCGGTGCCGGGTGGCCGGTCGGGGCGACGCCGCCGATGGCCTGGCCGGTGGCCTCGCGGACCTGGGTGGCGGTGGCGCGCTCGATCGGTCCGGTGCCCAGCCGCCCGGCCAGGTGGGCGGTGTCGACCCGGTGGGCGCCGCTGGTCATCACCAGCAGGGGCGCACCGTCGCAGACGAACACCAGGCTGTTGGCGATGGCGCCGACCTCGCAGCCGAGCGCGGCGGCGGCCTCGGCGGCGGTGCGGGCGGAGTCGGGCAGGACGCGGATCTCGCCGGGGACGCCGGCCGCCGCCAGCGCTTCGGCGACGGCCTGGCTGCGGGTGGGGAGGGAGGAGGTCATCGGCCCATCATGCCCTCTGCGCCGAGGAGTTCCGCACCGGCGGTGTCCCTCTCGTCGGCCTGCCGTGCCGAGGCGCGTCCGACGGCGCTCAGCACCGCCCGTACGCCCGCGGTGAGCACCGAGGCGTCCCGTCCGACGCCCCACACCACCCGGCCGCCGGAGCCGTCCTGGCCGCCAGGAGCACCGGAGCCGTTCGGAGTGCCGGAACCGTCAGGACCGCCCACCCTGGCCTCCACGTACGCGACCGCGTCCCGCCCCTGGCCCACCGCGTGCTCGCTGAAGGAGAGGATCTCCACGCCCACCGCGTCGGCGACCGCGTCCAGCGGCCCGGCGCCCCTCCCCCGGCGGCCGTCGACCTCGGCCCAGTCGTCGCCGACCCGCCACCGCCGCCCGGCTCCCGCGTCCAGGTACTCGGCCCGGAACAGCCCGTACAGCTCCTCGGCCGTCACCTCCCGCCCGCTGTCGTCGGTGGCCTCCTGCACCACCCGGGCGAACTCGATCTGGAGGCGCCTGGGCAGCTCCAGCCCCTCGCCGGCGTGCAGCAGGTAGGCGATCCCGCCCTTGCCGGACTGGCTGTTGACCCGGATCACCGCCTCGTAGTCCCGCCCGAGGTCGGCCGGGTCGATCGGCAGGTAGGGCACCGACCAGGGCGCCTCCCGCTCCGGGACGCCCAGTTCGGCGGCGGTCGCGGCGTGCCGGGCGAAGCCCTTGCGGATGGCGTCCTGGTGGGTGCCGGAGAAGGCGGTGTGCACCAGGTCGCCCGCGTACGGGTGCCGCTCGTGGACGGGCAGCCGGTTGCAGTGCTCGACGGTGCGCCGGATCTCGTCGATGTCGGAGAGGTCGAGCATCGGGTCGACGCCCTGCGTGTGCAGGTTGAGCGCCAGGGTCACCAGGTCGACGTTGCCGGTCCGCTCGCCGTTGCCGAACAGGCAGCCCTCGACCCGCTGGGCGCCCGCGAGCACGGCCAGTTCCGCGCAGGCGACCCCGGTGCCGCGGTCGTTGTGCGGGTGGACGGAGAGGATCACCGCCTCGCGCCGTTCCAGGTGGCGGTCCATGTACTCGATCTGGTCGGCGTACACGTTGGGGGTGGCGATCTCGACGGTGGCCGGCAGGTTGTGCACGACGGGCCGCTCCGGGCTGGCGTCCCAGAGCCGGGTCAGGCCGTTGCAGACCTCCAGGACGTAGTCCGGCTCGGTCAGGTTGAACACCTCGGGCGAGAACTGGAACCGCAGGCCGTCGCGGCCCTCCCCGAGCCTGGCCATCAGGGTCGCGGCCTCGGTGATCAGCGCCCGCAGTTCCGCGCGCTCCTTGCCGAGGACGACCTCGCGCCACTGCGGCGCGGTGGCGGTGTAGAGGTGGACGACCACCCGGGGCAGTCCGGCGACGGCCTCGAAGGTGCGCTCGATCAGGTCGGCCCTGGCCGCCGTGAAGACCACCACGGTGACGTCCTCGGGGACGGCCCCCGGGGTGGTGGCCAGTTGGCGGACGAAGTCGAAGTCGGTCCGGCTGGCGGAGGGGTAGCCGACCTCGATCTCCTTGAAGCCCATGGCCAGGAACAGGTCGAACATCCGCTGTTTGCGCGCCGGGTCCATCGGCTCGGCGAGCGCCTGGTTGCCGTCGCGCAGGTCGACGGGCACCCACAGCGGCGCCCGCTCGGTCCGCCGGCCGGGCCAGCGGCGCAGCAGGGCGGGCACGTGCACCCGCTCGTGGGCGGGGCGGTAGCGGTGGGAGGGCATGGTGCCGCCGCGCTGGGGGTTCCAGGCGGGGGCGCCGGCCGGGACGGGACCGGCGGGGGCGTGCAGGTTCGGGAATCGTGCGGACGATGGCATGAACGGTCCTCATCGGCAGGCATCGGCAGGTACCGGAGACCGGCAGGACGGCGCCCCGCAGCGGGGTGCCGGTCAGGTCACGCCCCGCTGCGGCCACCAAGAAGAAGGCCTCCCGGGGGGAGCGTCCACGGCTGCATGCCGGGTAGACTAACCACGACACAAGTCCTCAGACAACCTGACAGGTGAACCCGATGGCCGCGCTCCGCCCCTCCCCCCTCGCCGAACAGGCCGCCGCGCGGCTGGAGGAGCAGATCCGGGCCGGGCAGTGGCCGGTGGGCGGCAGGCTGCCGGGCGAGGTGGCACTGGCCAAGGAGCTGGGTGTGGGCCGCTCGACCGTCCGGGAGGCGCTGCGCACCCTCGCGGCAGCCGGGATGGTGCAGAGCCGCCAGGGCTCCGGGGTGTTCGTCACAGCCGACCGGCCCACCGGGGACTGGGCGTCCCGGCTGCGCCGCGCCGAGCTGGCGCACGTCTACGAGGTGCGGACGGTGGTCGAGGTGCAGGCGGCCCGGCTCGCGGCCGTCCGCCGCACCGAGGCTGACCTCGTCGCGCTCGACGCGGCGCTCGCGGTCCGCCGGGCGGCGGGCGGGGCCGGCGACGCCGCCTTCGTGGACGCGGACATCGCGCTGCACACCGCCGTGGTGGCGGCCGCGCACAACCCTGTCCTGGATGACCTGTTCGCCCAGTTCGCCCCGGTTCTGCGCGAACAACTGGTCGTCCTGGTCGGCCTGTTCGGGCTGCGCGCGGAGGACCCGGACCACGGCTACGGCTCGCACGCCGACCTCGTCCTGGCGCTGCACGACGGCGATCCCGAGGCGGCCGGGCGGGTGCTGGCCGCGGAGCTGGAGGCCACCCGCTCGCGCCTGCTGACCCACTGAGCGACGCCCGACAGGACACCCGACAGGGCACTCTCCAGCACGCCCACCGCCCCGCCGAGTACCTTCCGGCGGGGCGTCACACACTTTTCACACCCCGGCCATTCGCCGGCCGCGCGTCGCATTGACACTGTGTCAAGCAAGTCCGGAACCGCCTGCTCCGCATACGTACAGCCAACGAATGAATGACATTGTGTCCGTCACGTGCGCAAGCACGGATCAGGCGGCGAACGGATTTTCACTTCAATCACACGGTGCGACTAGTATCGCTTCGTCAAAAATCCCGTGCCCGGACGGCCCGCCCCTCACCGGCCGGCCGCCAGCCTCAAGGAGTCAGCTCTGCGCGCGCGTGCGAATCGGCGGCCCCCGACGCCGAAGGGCCCCCGCAGGCGTCCACGCCTGTCCCTGCGGACGGCGCTGCTCGTCCTGGCCGTCGTCCCCAGCATCGCCCTGGTCGCCCTCTGGGCCGTGACCAGTGGTGAGACCATTTCCGACTTCCAGCGACTGGCCGACCAGGCCACCGTCGCGCAGAAGGCCGGTCAGCCCTCCAACATCGTCTACTACAACCTCCAGGAGGAGCGCCGGCTCAGCGCCGAGGCGCTCGCCAGGCCGGGCTCCAACGCCGACCAGCTGCGCCGCCAGCGACAGCTGACCGACGAGGCCGTGCGGCAGTTCCAGTCCCTCTCCTCGGCGGCCGCCGACAACGCCCCGGCCGAGGTCCTCGCCTCCGTCACCGAGGCGCGCCAGGCCCTCGGCAAGCTGGCCGAGCAGCGTTCCGCGGTCGACCGCGCCACCACCGACCAGCAGAGCGTCTTCACCTACTACACCGACCTGATCAGCGTCGACATGCAGCTGTTCACCGCGCTCAGCCGGGTCGACACCGGCGAGGTCACCTGGCTGTCCAAGACCCTGGTCAACGCCTTCTGGGCCAAGGAGATGATCTCCCGCGAGGACGCCATCCTGGCCCGCGGCTGGCCCGGCGGGCGGCTGTCCACCGCCGACTACCAGCAGGTCCAGCAGCTGATCGGCGCGCAGGACCACCTGCTCAACGTCCAGGTCATCCCCTACATCCCGGACGGCGAGGCGCAGGGCTGGCGCGACCTGGTCAACAGCCCGTCCTGGCAGGGCAAGGCCGCCGTCGAGCAGGCCCTGCTCAAGCCCACCGCCGCCGACGCCAACGGCACCGTCAGGCTCCCGGCGACGCAGGACCAGTGGCGCCAGGCCGTCGACGGGCTCAACCCGGCGCTGGTCAAGGTGATCGAGGTACGCACCGACGGCATCATCGAGGTCGCCAAGTCCGCCATCATCGGCATGCTCACCCGCGTCGTGCTGACCACCGCCATCGGCCTGATCACGGTCGTCGCGGTGATCATCGCCTCCTGGCGCCTGAGCCGCTCGCTGCGCCGCCGCATCAAGGACCTGCACACCCAGGCCGAGGAGATGCGGCGCACCCTGCCCGAGGTGGTCGACCGCCTCGGGCGCGGCGAGCAGGTCGACGTCGAGGCCGAGACCCACGCCATCACGGAGGGCTCGCACGGCACCGGCACCGACGAACTGGCCCAGCTCGGCCAGGCCCTCAACCAGGCCCGCTCCTCCGCCCTGGAGGCCGCCGTCGGCCAGGCCGAGCAGCACCGCGGCTTCGAGCGGCTGCTCCAGCGCATCGCCCGCCGCACCCAGCTGCTGATCGGCCGCCAGCTGCGCAAGCTGGACGAGCTGGAGCGCAAGCACGACGACCCGGAGGTCCTGGAGGGCCTCTTCGACCTCGACCACCTCACCGCCCGCCTGCGGCGCTACGAGGAGAACCTGGTCATCATGGCCGGCGGTCAGCCGCAGCGGCGCTGGCGCAAGCCCGTCCCGCTGCTGGACGTGCTGCGTGCCGCCCAGGGCGAGGTGCAGGACTACCGCCGGATCTCGATCGACATCGAGGGCCACCCGTGGCTCTCCGAGCGGGCCGTCGGCCCGGTGGCCCACGTGCTCGCCGAGCTGATGGAGAACGCCACCACCTTCTCCAAGCCGCCCACGCCGGTCGAGGTGCGGGCCGCCATGGTCGGCCGCGGGCTCGCGATCGAGATCGAGGACCGGGGCCTGGGCATGGACCCGGAGCAGTACGACGCGGCCAACGAGCTGATGAGCCGCCCGCCACGCACCGACGTGCTGGCCAGGGCCGACGACATCCGCCTCGGCTTCCACGTGATCTCCCGGCTGGCCTCGCTGCACAGGCTGAAGATCGAGTTCCGCCCGTCCGCCTTCGGCGGCACCCGGGTGGTCGTGCTCGTCCCGGACGAGCTGGTCATCGAGGGCGACACCGGGCTGCCGGACGGCGCCGGCGGCACGGCCACCGAGCCGATCCCGCTGGTGCGCCGCTCGCGCCGGGCGGTGCGCTCGGCCTCCGACGAGACGCCCGCCCCGGTGCCGGCCGGTCCGCCGGTCGCGCCGGTGGAGTCCTTCCCCCAGGGCGACTTCGCCCCGCAGGCGGCTCCGCTGCCGCTGCCCGTGGCGGGTGCCGGGGTGGAGGCCGGGCCTGGGACCACCCTCCAGGACATGCCGCTACCGGAGGCTCCGTTCCAGCCGCCCGTCATCCAGCCGCTCCCGCTGCCGGTACCGGTACCGGTGCCCGCGGACGGCCCGGAGGCCTTCCCGGCCGCGCCGTTCGCGGCGCATCAGGAGTTCCCGGCGGCCCAGGCGTTCCCGGGGCAGCCGGAGTTCCAGCCGGAGTTTCAGCCGGAGCCGGCGTTCACGGCGGAACAGGCGTTCGCCGCGGAGCAGCCGCTCCCGGTGGAGCAGCCCTCCCCGGCGTACCCGGCCGAGCCGTCGTACGGTGCTGAACCGCCGTTCGCCCCGGAGCCGTCGTACGGGTCGGAACACCCCTTCCAGCCGGAGCAGCCGATCGAACACAGCTCCCCGGCCGACCCGGCACCCGCCCAGGGGGCCACGGCCTACCCGGACATCGCCTACGCCAGGGTCACCGAGGCCGAGGCGCCGTACGCCGACGAGCAGTACCGCCCGGCCGACCACTACCGGCTGGCCGAGCGGCGCCGGCGCCGCGAGTACCAGACCTCGGTGCCGTTCAGCCCGGCCGAGAACAGCCAGCCCCCGCTGCCGCAGCGCGTCCGGCAGGCGAGCCTGGCCGCCGAGCTGCGGGTGCCGCCGCCGGCCCAGCCGCAGTGGGTCGAGCGCCCCGCCGAGGAGGCCGCGCAGCCCGCGGGCCCGTTCCAGCGCACCGAGCGGCGCTCGGGTGCGGCGATCGGCGCCTTCCAGCGCCAGTCCCGCGCCGCCCGGGCCCAGGACAGCGGTGAGCACCCGCTGCCCGCGCCCGCCACCCCTCCGGTCCCCTCCCCCGCACCCGAGCCCGCCCCGGCCCCCTGGGCCCTCCCGGCCGCGGACTCCCGAACCACACGAACGGATGAGCAGTCATGAACCGCACGATCGCCACCCACCAGGATCTGGACTGGCTGCTGGACGGACTCGTCGACTCGGTGCCCGGGACCAGGAACGCCGTCCTGCTCTCCGACGACGGACTCGTGGTCAGCCACTCCCGCACCATCGAGCGGGCCGACGCCGAGCGCCTGGCCGCCGTCGCGACCGGCCAGCAGAGCCTGGCCCGCGGCGTCGGCGCGTTGTTCGACGGCGGCCCGGTGCACCAGGTGATCGTCGAGCTGGCCGAGTGCTGGCTGTTCATCATCGCCGCCGCCCAGGGCACCCACCTGGCCGTGGTCGCCTCCCAGGAGGTGGACGCCGAGGTGATGTCCGTCGCGATGCACACCCTGGTGCAGCAGGTCGGCCAGAAGCTCAGCACCCCGGTCCGCCAGGACGGCGCGCCCGCCGCCCCCGGCTCCTTCGACGCCTTCGCCGCCAGGAACCGGGGCTGACGCGGGTGGAACCGTACGGGAACGACGCCTGGGGGGACGGCCGCGACGACGGCCGGCAGGCCGGCCCGCCGTCCGGTCCGCCGTCCGGTCCGCAGTCCGGCTGGGACGACCGCTGGCGGCGCGGCTCGGTGCCGCACTGGAGCGAGCTGGAGGAGGAGGACGCGGAGGACGAGACGGGCAGCATGGTGCGCCCGTACACGATCACCCGCGGCCGAACCGCGCCCGAGCGCGACGACCTCACCCTCATCACCGTGCTCACCACGGTCGAGGAGGAGGCCGAGGCGGCCCTGGCGCGGGGCAACCGCGCCGGTGCCCGCGGCCTCCAGCCCGAACACCGGCTGATCCTCGAACGCTGCCGGCGCCCGGTGGCCGTCGCCGAGGTGTCGGCGGGCCTGGACCTCCCGGTCTCGGTCACCAAGATCCTGCTGGGCGACCTGGTCGCCCAGGGCCTGCTGAAGGCCCGGGCGCCGCTCTCGGTGGCCCGGGCCGCCGGGGGCGTGGACCTCGGCCTGCTCACGGCCGTACGCGAAGGACTCCGGAGACTCTGAACATGGCCACACCCCACTCCGCCATCGGCCCCGCCGCCGCCCCGGTCGCCCCGGCCGCCGTCAAGATCCTCATTGCGGGCGGCTTCGGCGTCGGCAAGACCACCCTGGTCGGCTCGGTCAGCGAGGTCACCCCGCTGCGCACCGAGGAGTACCTGACCCGGGCCAGCGTCGGCGTCGACGACCTGTCCGGCGTCGACCAGAAGACCACCACCACCGTCGCGCTCGACTTCGGCCGGATCACGGTCAGCCCCGAGCTGGTCGTCTACCTGTTCGGCACGCCCGGCCAGGAGCGCTTCTGGTTCATGTGGAACGACCTGGTCAACGGCGCCCTCGGCGGGATCGTCATCGCCGACACCCGCCGGCTGGACACCAGCTTCGCCTCGATCGACTTCTTCGAGAGCCGGGGCATCCCGTTCGTGGTCGCGATCAACTGCTTCCACAACACCAACACCCGCACCCCCGACGAGATCAGGGCCGCACTCGACCTCGACCCGCAGGTGCCGATGCTGCTCGGCGACGTGCGCGAGCGCGCCTTCGGGCGGGACCTGCTGCTGGCCCTGGTCGACCACCTGATGGACCTCGCCGCCGCACCCGTCGGCTGAACCGGCGCCGGCCGGGCCTCCCCGCCCCGGCCGGCCGGCCTTCGCACCTCTGGACTTCTGAACTTCCCTTCGGAGCACACCTCATGACCACACCCCTGCGCGTCCTCGTCCACGGCGGCGGCATCGGCGGCCTCACCCTCGCCACCGCCCTGGCGCGGCGCGGCCACCACGTCGACGTCGCCGAGCTGCGCGAGCAGCCGGAGGCCCTCGGCGTCGGCATCATCCAGCCGTCCAACGCCCTGCACGTGATGCGCGAGATCGGCGTCCTGGACGACTGCCTGGCGGCCGGCTTCGAGTGGGAGGTGCTGACCATCTGCGACCCGGCCGGCGCCACCCTCGCGAAGATCCCGCAGCCCCGGATGGGCGACGCCCCGTCCAACAACGGCATCCCGCGCCCCGCGCTGGCCCGCGTGCTCGCCGACGCCGCCGCCAAGGCGGGCGCCACGGTCCGCTTCGGCACCACGATCGACACCCTGCGCGAGAACGCCGACGGCGTCGACGTCGCCCTCACCGACGGGCACGGCGCCCGCTACGACCTGGTCGTCGGCTTCGACGGCATCGGGTCGCCGCTGCGCCGCCACCTGTACGGCGAGAAGTACCTCCCCCAGTACACCGGCTTCGCCAACTGGCGCGTCACGCTGCCGCGTTCGCCCGAGGTGATGGGCGTGGTGATGTCCTCGGGCAACCTCAGCGCCAAGGCGCTGCTCACCCCGATCAGCGCGGAGCAGATGTACCTGGGCTCGGTCTTCGCCGAGGCCGAGGGCTTCCGTCCGGACCCGGAGCGCGCCCACGAGCAGCTGCGCGAGCGGCTGGCGGGCTTCGGCGGCCCGATCGCCGAGGCGCTGGCGCGGATCACCGACCCGGACGCGGTGGTCTACTCGCGGATCTCCCAGGTCACCGTCGAGGAGCCCTGGCACGTCGGCCGGATCGTCCTGGCCGGCGACGCCGCCCACGCCTCCACCCCGCACCTGGCGCAGGGCGCCGCGATGGCCGTCGAGGACGCCCTCGTGCTCGCCCTGAGCCTGGACGCGGCCGACACCGTCCCGGCCGCGCTCACCGCCTGGGAGGAGCGCCGCCGCCCGCGCGCCATGTGGGTGCAGGCGCTGTCCCGCGCCGTCCTCAAGCAGGAGACCGGCACCGCGACCACCCCGGAGGAGGACGAGCTCCTCAAGGTCGGCATCCCGGGGGCCGCGCACGTCCTCGTGCAGCCGTACTGACGGCTCCGGCCGTCGCCGTCCCGCCCCGACCGGTCCCGCCGGTCGGGGCGGTCTTGTGCCGCACCGGATCACGGGGCAGGCTGACGGCCGTCCGGTCAGCCGACGCCTGGGGGTACGGTGCCGTCCCTGTTCCGCATGCTCGACCTGCACGAGGCCGTGGAGCGCGAACGGCAGGACGCGCACGGGCGGTTGTTCGTCTCCGACTACAACGGCGGGCACCCGTACGTCGCCGACTACCTGGGCCCGCTCGCCGACACCCCGCCGTACCTGCTCGGCGACGTCACCCGGTACTCCGCGATCGACGAGGACCGCGCGCTGCGGGCCAAGATCGCCCGGCTGCACCGCGAGTACGACGACGCGGAGTACGGGCCCGGCCAGGTGATCCCGGCGGGCGGCTCCAGCAGCCTGCTCGGCACCTTCTGCACCTGGCTGCACCTCAACGGCGTGCGGCGCGTCCAACTCACCGGCCGCGAGGGGTTCGTCCGGATCAACCTGCTGAACGAAGCGGCGCTGGACGGGCTGACGACGCTCGCCCGGTGATCTGGTCGCGCCGGTCCCACACCGCCTTGGAGATCCGGGCGATCAGCCGGGCCGCCGGGTCGGCGCGGTCCGTGCCGTCGGCGAGCGGACCGGTGTAACAGACGGCGATCAGGTACGGCGGGCAGTCGGCCGACTGGACCAGCCCGACGCTGAGCCGGACTCCGGGGAACCAGCCGTTCTTGAAGGCGATCCGGGTGTCGGCGGGCAGACCGGCGGCCAGGTCCACCCGGAACTCGTTGCGTTCGAGGAGCGC
The DNA here is from genome assembly GCF_044757205.1 of Kitasatospora sp. NPDC091335. Classification (NCBI taxonomy): domain Bacteria; kingdom Bacillati; phylum Actinomycetota; class Actinomycetes; order Kitasatosporales; family Streptomycetaceae; genus Kitasatospora; species Kitasatospora sp. NPDC091335. Next base: position 201,535 of record NZ_JBIVUM010000006.1, read on the forward strand.
GAGCAGCTCCGGCTCGCCGGCGAGCGAGCGCAGCAGCCGGACCAGGTCGTGGGCACTCACCCGGTTGTGCACGCCCTGGGCACGCGCCGCGTAGTCCTCGATCCCGCGCGGGGTCGCGCTGCGGGTGGCTCCGGCACGGCGCCAGACGTCCGCGACGGCCTGCCGGGTCGTACGGGCCAGGCAGATGTTGGTGGCGAGGTTGGAGGAGTGGGTGATCATCCGCTCGGCGAGCAGCCGGAGGGGGACGTGGGTGCCGAGCAGTTCCCAGGGCAGCGGGTCGCTGTCCCAGTCCGGGTCGTTGCCGAACTCGCCGCCCACGACGGACTCGAAGCGGTTCACCACCGGCACCTCCGCGTCGAGGTTCGCCCCGCCGCGGCAGAGAGCGGCGAGCACCGCGACCTTCATCGTGCTCGCGGCGTCGTGCAGTTCGTCCGGGTCGCGGACGTACACCGGATCGGAGTCACCCACCCAGGGGGCCACCACCACAGAGAGCATGGGGGAAGGGTAGGGGAGACCGGGTCCGGAACTCGACGGTTGCGGCGTACGACACGAGCGCTCGTCCGCCTCCGCCGGGAGCGGCCGGGAGCGGGAGGCCGGACTGTCCGGCCTCCCGCTCCCTCAGCCCTCCGCCGTGTCAGTCGACGGAGCAGGCGTCAGTTGACGTAGTAGCTGAACCCGAGCGTCGCCGCGGTCATCCCGGCGGCCACCTCGCGGGTCACCGTGCCCTGACAGTTCGGCGCGGAGTACACGTCGACCGCCACGTCCGTGAGGTTCTCTACGATCACCGGCGACAGGGTCGGGTAACAGCCCCGCGCCGGGTTCTGCTTGACCACACCGTTCACGACCAGGGTTCCCGTCGCGGCCTGGGCCGGAACGGCGAGTGCGAGCACTCCGGCGGCGGCCAGCATCCCGGCCACTGCGAATCGACGACGCATGACTGTCTCTCCCTTGCTTCCGCGGGCGCACGACCGGTTGCGGCGCCCGTCCCGGCCATGGATTCCCCCGGCGCCGCGCTCGTGCCGGAACGGCCCGCCGCAATCCCCCGAACCGCCGAAGGCCGGCTGCCTCCCGTCGACCGGTGCCGGGGGCGGGCCCGTGACCTGTGAGGATGGGAGCGGGCCGCCACCAGCGCGGCGACGACGAGCGGCACGAGGGAGCAGTCGGGTGTCTGGGCAGGGACCGCGGGGCCTGGTCGAGCGGATGGAGCACCACCAGGTGGTGATCTACCTCGCGGCGATGGCGGCCGGCGGGCTGCTGGGGTGGCTGGCGCCGTCCGCCGGGCCCGGGCTGGAGCACGCCATCAACCCCGTGCTCGGCCTGCTGCTGTTCGTGACCTTCCTCCAGGTCCCCGCCGCCGAGCTGCTGCGGTCCCTGCGCGACGGCCGCTTCCTCACGGCCGCGCTCGTGGTGAACTTCGTGGTGGTGCCGCTCGTGGTGGCCGCGATGTTCGCGTTCCTGCCCGCCGACCGGGCCGTGCGGATCGGCGCGCTGCTGGTGCTGCTCTGCCCGTGCGTGGACTACGTCACCGTCTTCTCCGGCCTGGCCGGCGGCTCCAACCGCCGCCTGCTGGCCGCCACCCCGCTGCTGCTGGTGGCGCAGATGGTGCTGCTGCCCGGGTTCCTCTACCTCTTCATGGGGCCGGAGCTGGCCGACGTCGTCGAGGCCGGACCGTTCGTCGGGGCGTTCGTCTCCCTGATCGTCGTCCCGCTCGCCGCGGCGTGGCTGCTCCAGGCCTGGGCCGCGCGCCGGCCCGCCGGGCGGCGGGTGTCCGACGCCGCGACCACCACGATGGTGCCGCTGATGGCCGCGACCCTGCTGACCGTCGTCGCCTCCCAGGTCCCCAAGCTCGGCGGCAGCCTCGGCGACGTCGCCGGTGTCATCCCCTTCTACGTCCTGTTCCTGGTCGTGATGGCCTTCGCGGGGAAGGCCGTCGCCCGGCTGTTCCACCTCGACACCGGGGCCGGGCGCGCGATCGTCTTCACCGGCGCGACCCGCAACTCCCTGGTCGTGCTGCCCCTGGCGCTCGCCCTGCCGGGCTCCCTCGCGCCGGCCGCGTCCGTGGTCGTCACCCAGACCCTCGTCGAGGTCCTCGGGATGCTCGTCTACGTCCGGCTCGTCCCCCGTCTGGTCCCCTCCTGACCGCCGCCTGACCGCCGCCCCCGGGCCGGCCGGGGGCGGCGGACCGTCAGGGCAGGTAGGTGCGCCAGCAACTGGCGGTCGGCGAGGGGGTGGCGCTCGGCGAGGGGGTGGCGGGGCCGCCGCTCGCCGTCGGCGAGGCGGAACCCGGCTCGCCGCACGGGCTCGGGGGGACGCCGGGGCCGACGAAGGACACCCCCCGCACGTCGTAGGGCCCCTGCCCGTACCAGCCGTGGAAGTACACCGTCAGCTCGGTGGTGCCGGGCCCGGTGGTGACCCGTACCGTCAGGTCGTTCCAGTCGCGCTCGTCCGACCAGGCGGCGGTGGGCGCGGTGCCCGCGCCGGAGACGCCGACGAACGCGTACGGGCCACGCACCGAGGCGGTCAGCGTGTAGGCGGAGTCCGGCTGGACCCTGACCTTCTGGGTGCAGCCCGCATAGCTGTCGGCGGTCGGCCGGCCGGTGGTGTAGTGCTCGTGCGGGACGGTGCTCCGCGACGTGGTCGGCTCGCAGTCCCAGATCCACGGGTAGGAGTCGAACCGCCCGTTGACGATCAGTTCGACGTTCGGCAGGGCCGCCGTCGCCGAGGCGGCCAGTCCGACGGTGGAGCCGGCCACCGCGAGCACGGCGGTGGAGAGGCCGAGGGGAAGGGCGGCGCGGCCGCGCCGGCGGGTCGGGCGGTTCCGGTGGGTCGGGTGGGTCTGGCGGGTGTGTGCACGCATGCCGTCTCCGGGTGGGAGTGCCGATGGGGGCAGCGGTGCGAGGGAGTGGAGCACACCCTGGGGGACGGCGCCCGCCGCCGTCAAGGGAGGCGGCGGGGGTGCCGTTCCGGCGCTCCGGGCCGCCGGGCCGCCGGGCACCGGGCGGCCGTCACCGAACCGCCGCCGATTCGAGGCCGTCCCCGTACTTCGGCGGGCCGCGGCCGCGGGGCATCCTGGCCCGGGGGTGGGTGTATGGGCGCACAGGAGCGGGAGAACGGCCGCGCGGAGCGGTCCGGCGCGCGGCTGACGGCGCTGCTCGTCGGGCTGGTCGCGGCCGGCGCGGCGGTCGGCATGCTCCTCGGGGTCGGCGTCTTCGGTCTGGTGACGGTCCTGTCCCTGGTGCGCCGCGTCGTCGCCTGCTTCCTGCACGGCTGCTGACTCCGCGCCGGACATCGCAAAGGCCCCGTCAAGTCACAGCAGTTCACCCGGGGTTCGCCGGAGCGCACCCGGCACCGTCCGCGGACCGGGACCCGGCAGCTCACGCCGGAAAATCCCGTCCCACCTGACAGTGGCGCGCTGTACGCTGAACGCGCATTCGAACTGTGTGGAATCTGTTCGTCTTTGAACACATTTATGGGGGAATCGGTGCGTAATCGCCGAATTGTGGTAGTCGCTGCCCTCGTGGCGGCCGGTGTCGGTATGGCCTCCTCCGGGATCGCCCAGGCGGCCGGGCCCGCCTCGGCGCCCGCCAAGTCCGCGCCCGCCGGCTCCGCGCCCACCGGGCCCGCGGCCGGCAGCGCCGGAGCGGACGCGATCAAGAAGCTTCCCGGCAAGACCTTCGACAGCCCCGCCGACCGCACGGTGACCTCGCCGGTGCCCGGCGAGCAGGCCGGCCAGGCCGCGCCCGCCCAGGGCGACACCGGTACCCGGAAGCTCTCCGCGGTCATCGGCGTCGGCCTGCACGCCACGGCCGCCAGCGCCCACGGCATCGACCTGGAGACCAAGCTCTTCCCCACCGACACCTCCAACCTCGCCGTGACCATCGCCTGGGGCGACGGGACGACCAGCACCTTCAACACCACCGTCGGCGGGGGCGGCAACGACACCCGCGTCACCAAGCACAAGTACGCCACGGTCGGCGTGTTCGACATCAAGGTGACGGCCAAGGAGGCCTCGCAGGGCGTCCAGGGCTCGAACCAGGTCACGGTCGGCACCCTGGGCGCCGAGTTCACGCCCCACACGCCCACCCGCGTGCTGGACACCCGCTCCGGCGTCGGCGCCGCCGCGGCCAAGGTCGGCGCCCGCAGCACGGTGGCCCTGAAGATCGACGGCGCCGCCCAGATCCCCGTCGGCGCCTACGCGGTGGTCCTGAACGTCACCGTCACCAACGCCGACGGCCCCGGCCACATCTCGGTGCAGCCCACCAAGAGCTCGGCCGAGAACGCCACCACCTCGAACCTCAACTTCACGGCCGGCCAGACCGTCCCGAACCTCGTGGTCGCCACCGTCGGCAACGACGGGTACGTCTACCTGTTCAACGCCGGCTGGCAGTCGGTGGACCTGCTCGCGGACGTGACCGGCTACTTCACGCCGCAGACCGCCAGCGGCTACAAGTCGGTGACGCAGAGCCGCGTCGTCGACACCCGCTCGGGCCTCGGCACGGCCCAGGGCCCGGTCGCCGGCCAGAGCGGCTTCGACGTCGCCATCGCCGGCCGGAACGGCGTGCCGTACGGCGTCACCGCGGTGGCGCTGAACCTGACGGTCACCAATCCCCAGGACGCCGGCCACCTGACCGCCTACCCCAGCGGGCAGGCCGCGCCGACCACCTCCAGCGTCAACTTCACCGCGGGCCAGACGGTCGCCAACGCGGTGATCGTGCCCGTCAGCGCGGACGGCAAGGTCTCCATCCGCAACGGCAGCTGGCACCCGGCCGACGTGGTTCTCGACGTCGTCGGCTACTACACCCCCACCAGCCGCTCGGCGCTGGTCCCGGTCGGCGTTCCGGTCCGGCTCCTCGACACCCGCGTGCCCGACGGCAACCGTCCGGCCGCCCCGGTGCCGGCCCGCGGCTACTTCGTGCTGGGCCTGGAGGGCGACACCACCACCCCCGAGGTCGACGGTTGGGTGCTGAACACCACCGTCACCAACACCAAGGGCCCGGGCTTCCTGTCGGTCGACCCCGACCCGAACTACTGGTCCAACTACCAGAACGGCAACGCGGTCGTCCCGAACCGTCCGGTCTCCTCGACGCTCAACTGGACGGCCGGCGCGACCGTCCCGAACGTCGCGCAGACCTCGGGCGGCAAGGGCGGCATCGTCGACTTCTGGAACCAGGGCTGGGAGGACGCCGACCTCCTGGTCGACCTGCTCGGCTACTACGAGTCGAACTGACCCGTCCGACAGTCTGACGGCCTGATGTTCTGACCGTCAGGTGTCCGACGTCCGGGCAGGGGCGGCGTTCCGTACGGAGCGCCGCCCCTGTCCGCGTTCCGGACGGCCTTCGGCTGCCTGAAGCCGTCATCGTGGCCGAGAAGTCCCCAACGTCTGCCGCGGGTTGGCTCGGCGATGCCGGCCATCGCCTCCCGTGCCGGGAGGTCCCCGCCGTCAGCGAGAGCCGCTGCCCCGGTGTGCGGAGGACGAGCCGGGCCCCGCAGGTGGCGGCTCACGTCGCCGACCAGAGTGATCCGCACCCGGCGCTCCACGAACCGCCACCGCCCGTCCGCGCCGCGCGCGATGCGGTCGTGGTACCGGCCGCCCGCGATGACCTGGAGCGGCAGCCCGGGCAGTGCCTGGAGCACGGTGACGTACGAGCGCGCGGCCGTCCGGTGACTACCGGCCGGGGGCCGCGGCCAGCCGGGAGATCTCGGCCGCCACGGCCTCCGGCTCGGCGGTGACGGTGACCCGGGCGACGCCGTCCAGGCCCGGGTGGGCGCCGACCCGCACCGAGTGCCGGGCGTTGCGCAGCAGGTCGAGGTCGTTGATGTCGTTGCCGAAGGCGTTGTAGGCGTCGATCCCCAGCGAGGACAGCGCCTCCCACTTGTTGGTGGTGCCCGGGGCGAAGTCGATGATCGCCTCGTCGAGGTGGTGGTTGACGGTCATCCCCAGCGTGCGGCCGGCCTCGGCGAGGGCCGCCAGGTCGGTCGCGTCGACCACCAGGAACTTGACGACGGCGGGGAGTTCGGCGAGTTCCACCCGGCGGGCGAGGCCGCCCTGGTCGACCCGGCCGCGGATCGGGTGGTCGGCCGGTCCGGTGTAGGCGTAGTCCCACGGGCCGTCCGCGAGGTAACCCGCCCGGAACCGCTCGGCCTCGGCCAGCAGCCGGCCCAGCTCATCCGCCTCGAACGCGGCCCGCGCCCGCACCCGGCCGTCGACGGAGACCAGGCTGCCGTTCCCGCCGATCAGCGTCGCGGTGGGGAACGCCTCGTCCAGGACCGGCAGGAGGTCGCGGACCGGCCGGGCCGAGGCGAAGACCAGCTGGTGACCGGCCCGCTCGCAGTCCTCGATCGCGGCGAGGATCCGGCGGTCGATCGTCCGCCCGTCGAAGCAGAGGGTGCCGTCGATGTCGAAGACCGTGGTGCGGGCGCTGGTAGTGATCACCCCGCGATGGTATCCAGCCGCTGTCGTACACGACCCACCGGCCATGGCCCGCCTCCGGACCGGGCCCGCCGGCAGCGGCTGGTGACCGACTCGGCGAGGGGCCCGAGGGCGTCCCTGTCCCCCTGACCTCGCCGGTCAGGCCCGGACCTGTTCCGCGACACCGCCCACGGGTTCGCCGCCGCCCGGGCCGCCTCGCCGCCACGGCCGCGGCCTTCGCACTCACCGCCCGCGGCGGGCCCGGCGGCTAGACCGCCGGGGGCAGGCCGTTCCGGCGGCGCTGCTCGGCGAACGACATCCGGCCGTGGCCTCAAGTCCCAGCTCGTCCACCACGGTCGGGAGTCTAGGACCCCCCACCGACAGAATCCGCGCCGACGGACTCCGGCCGGTCCGGCCGCCCGGCCACCCGGGAGGCGGCCCGAGGATCCGAGCCCGGCGATGACGAGGGCCCCTCGGTCGGTGAACTCGACCGAGGGGCTCATGTAATGACGAAGGGTCAGCTATCGCTTGGCCGCGGGGCTGGCAGCGTCGCCGAGCCGGCGAGCAGGGGCCACTCCCGGTGGAACGGCGGCAGTGGCAGCCTGCCCTCGATGACCGGGGCGCCGAAGACCTTCAGGTGGGCGAGCAGCGAGCCGTTCAGGTCGACGCCGCCGACCAGTGACCAACTGCCTTGCGCCTGCGGCGGGTTGCCGGAGGAGTCGGCGACCAGCGAGCCTTCGGCCTGGGCGCGCAGATAGGGGGCGACGGTGGTCTCCACGCCGACGGTGTCGTACAGGCCGAGGCTGATCTCGGCGCCGAGCGCCGCCCGTACGCCCGCCTTGCCGTTGAGCCGCACGTGCACCGGGGTGATCTTGGTCTCGGCGCTGGTGACCGGGGTCCAGCCCTTGCCTCCGGTGTAGTCGGCGCGCACCGCCCACGTCCCGGTGGCGTCCTGCTCGGCTTCCAGGTGGACCTGGCCGTCGGCGCTGACCTCCAGGTAGCAGGTGAGGCCGAGGTTGACGACCACCGGCAGGCCCGCGACGGTCAGTACCGGGCTGGCCCGCAACTTTGCGAAGGGGACCCGGACCGGTGCCGCGCCGGTGCTGCGGGCGGCGTCGCCGGTGACCTTCCACTGGGCGTGGGCGCCGAGGTCGAAGCCGATCGAGGCGGTGCGCGGGCTGCTGGCCGCCGCGCCGTGGTAGGCGAAGTGGACGGCCGGGTGGAGCTGGAGCGAGCCGGACGCGTCCAGGCTCGCGCCGTCGGGCAGCGGGACGGGGGCCTTGAGGTCGACCTCCAGGGTGCCGGAGGCGTCGGCCCGCACGCCGTCGCCGGTCAGGCCCGCGGTCGCCTTGAGGTCCTTGACCAGCGGGGTCACCGTGATGCCGTGCGGGTCGACGGGGACGCTGCCGTCGGCCTCGGTGCTGCCGAGGAGTTCGGCCAGGGTGGCCGGACGGGTGGTCAGGGCGAGCGTGTCGCCCGCGCCGGGGCGGACGCCGGTGACGGCGACCAGCGCGCCCTGCGGTGCGGCGGCGGTGGGCGGGCTGGCGATCGGCTGCCCGGGCTGGACGGCGGCAGTCGCCGCCGTGGGGGCGGCGCTCGGGGCAGCACTCGGGACGGCGCTCGGCGAGGCCGGGGCGGTGGCGGCCCGCCCCGCCGCCGACAGCACCGCCGTCCCGCCCGCCGGGTCGTACGCGATCAGCTGGAGGTTCTTCGCCGCCGCCGCGACCGCGCCACCGTCCTTGCCGGGGTTGCCGATCGCGGCCTGCCGGTCCCCGGCGGGCGCGGCGGTGACGGGCACCTTGACGGTGGTCGGACGGCCGCCGGCGGGGCTGCCCGCCTTGGCGCGCGGGGTGCCGCCGGCGGGCTTGGCGACAGCGGCCGGGCTGCCCCCGGCGGCGGTCGCGGCCGGTTCCGCGACGGTGGCGGTGGCGGTGGCGGTGGCGACGGCCGGTACGGCACCGGCCTGGGAGGTACCGGGATCGGCCGGCCCGCACGCGGCGGCCCCGGCGAGGACGAGGGTGAGGGTGAGGGTGAGGGCGGCGGGGCCGACGGCCCTGCCTATGGAACTCTTGAACACGCGGCGTCATGTTACTGACTGGGAATAAGTTTGTCGAAGACAGGCCAAAGATCGGACCGGGCTGGTCCGACCGCAGGTCAGCCCCCAGGTCAGCCCAGGCGCGCCGCCGGCAGCGGCGCCCGCTCCAGCACACCGGTTCCGCCGCCGGACAGCTCCGCGAGGTACCGCGACCGCGCCATCGGCTCGGCGCCCAGGCTCCGTACGTGCGGACCGTCCCACTGGGCGTCGAGCAGCCGCCCGCCCGCCGCGGCGAACCGCGCCCCGAGGTCGGCGACGGCGACCCGGGCGGCGTCCGGGCGGCGGTGGAACATCGAGTCCAGGCTCAGCACCGGCCCGACCGTGACCCCGAACACCCCGCCGACCAGCTCCTCCCCCTCCCACACCTCCCCGCTGTGCGCCGCCCCCAGCTCGTGCAGCCGCAGCATCACCGCCGCCAACTCATCGGTGAGCCACACCGGTTGGCGCCCCTCGGCGCAGGCCTCCAGCACCTGCCCGAAGGCCCGGTCGGCGCTCGTCCACCACGAGGACCGGTTGCGCAGCCGCCGCGCCAGCCGGCTCCCGAGCCGTACGGCGCCGGGGGCGATCACCGGCCGCGGGTCGGGCGACCACCAGGCCAGCGCGTACGGGTCAGCCCCGCCCGGCAGCAGTGCCACCTCGCCCGCCTCGACGGCCTCGCCGTACACCGCCTCGTTGTACGCGCTCGTGTAGACGTCCGCCGCCGGCAGCGGGAACAGCCCGTGCCGGTAGGCCGCCAGCAGTTCCCCGGCACCGGGCGCCCCGCCTGAGCTGCCGGAACAGCCGGAACAGCCGGAACCGAGCGACCCGCCGAAGGCCACCGGTCCTTCCCCCGGCCCGCGTCGCAGGTCCAACGCGTCCAGGGCGGCGCCGAAGGAGCTCACGACGCCGCCCGCAGGAAGCCCTCGCGCTCCAGCCCGGACAGGTAGTGGTCGATCAACCCCGCGTCCACCGGCGGAAGTTCGATCCCGCTCCCGGCCAGCGCCGCGTCCGCGTTCGTCCGCTCGAACAGCGGGAACGTCGGCCGGAAGTACATCTCGCTGATCGACAGTTCCGACCCCGGGGCGCGGTCCACGAACAGCGGGACGAACGGTGCGATCGGGTGCGTCGGGTTCCCCGCGGCGAACCGGATCATCCGCTGCACCCAGTCCCCGTACGGCAGTCGGGCGATCCGGTGCCCGCGGGCCCGCAGCCGCCCGGCGAGGTCGGCGAGGACGCCGGGCCGCGGGGAGGTGAGGTGGTAGGCCTCGCCGGCGGCGGGTGCGTGGGCGGCGATGTGGGCGATGGCCCGGGCGAAGCGGTCGGCCGGGACGAAGTCCAGCAGCAGCTGCACGTCCGGGCTGGTCCCGCTGTCGGCCAGGTAGGCGATCAGCGCGCACAGTTCGGTGCCGGTGTTCATCACCCCGTCCGCCAGGTCCCCGGTGACGTCGTTGGTGCGCAGCACGGTGACCGGCAGCCCGGCGGCCGCCGCGTTGTGCAGCAGCTGCTCGGCGACCCACTTGCTCTCGACGTAGCCGACGCCGAGCCGTTCGGGGTGGGCGAGCGGGGTCCGTTCGGTGACCTTCGGGACGCCGGCCGCGCCGAAGCCGGCCAGCACCGCGAGGGTGGAGAGGTAGTGCACGGGGATGCCCCGGCTGTGCCCGGCGAGCCGGACGACCTCCCGGGTGCCGCCGACGTTGGCCCCCCGCAACTGGTGGTACGGGTAGAGGAAGTTGACCTGTCCGCCGAGGTGGTGGATGGCGTCCAGGTGTTCGGCCATCCAGTGGAACCGGCGGTCCGTCAGCCCCAGTCGCGGCCGGGTGAGGTCGCCGGCCAGCGGCACCACCCGCGGGTCGGCGAGGTCGTGCCGCAGGAAGCGCTGCTGCGCGGCCCGCAGCCGTTCCAGCGCGTGCTCCTCGTCGGGCGCGCGGACCAGGCAGTGGATGCGCGCCCCGGTGGTGGCGAGCAGCGCGTGCAGCAGGTGGGCGCCGCAGAAGCCGGTGGCGCCGGTGAGCAGGATCTCGGCGGGGTCGGCGCGGGAGGGCGCCGGGCTCCAGGACTGCCGGATGCCCTCGGCGAGCCGGGCCTCCGCGAACCAGTCGACGGCGGCCTCGGGCCGTCCGACGCCGGCGGGGGCCTGCGCCCGCGACTTCGCACCCGCCTCCGCACTCGACTCGGCACCCGCCTCCGCGCGCGCCGCCTGCAACGCCCCCGCGAAGGCCCGCAGTACGGGTGCGCGCAGCAGCGCCCGGGTGAGCGTCCGCACCTGCCCGACGTCGATGCCGAACATGATCCGGGCCCTGGCCAGCATCTCCATCGCGAGCAGCGAGGTACCGCCGAGCGCGAAGAAGTCGCCGTCCGGGCCGACGTGTTCGACGCCGAGCAGCTCCGCCCACAGCCGCCCGACGGCCTCCTCCACCGCCCCCGCGCCGGATACCCCGGCTGCCGAGGAAGCGGGCGCCGGAGAAGCGGGTGCCGCCGGACGCACCGGGGCGTGCGGCAGCCGCCGCCGGTCGATCTTCCCCGCGGCCGTGAGCGGCATCGCCTCCAGCGGCACGAACCGCGCCGGCACCAGGTACTCCGGCAGCCGCTCGGCCAGGAACGCCCGGAGCCCCGCCGCACCGTCGGCCGCCCCGGCGGCGGGCGTGTAGTACGCGGTGAGCGTCCGGGTGCCGTCCGCCGCCTGCCCGTCGGCCGCGACCCTGGTCTGCCGGACGTCCGGGTGGGCGGCCAGGACGGCTTCGATCTCGGCCGGGTCCACCCGGTGCCCGCGCACCTTCACCTGGTCGTCGAAGCGCCCCAGGATCTCCAACTGCCCGTCCGCCCGCCAGCGTCCGGCGTCACCGGTGCGGTACATCCGCTCACCGGGCAGCGGCGCGTACGGGTCGGGCAGGAAGGACTCGGCGGTCAGCCCGGCCTGCCGCCAGTAGCCGCGGGCCAGGCCGGGCCCGCCGAGGTGGATCTGCCCCTTCTCCCCGGGCCGGACGGGGCGCAGCCGCGGGTCCAGCACGTGCACCCGCACGCCGGGCAGCGGCCGTCCGATCGGCACCGGCGCGGCGGAGGCGCCGGGACCCCCGCCCAGCAGCTCCGCCGTGACCACGCAGAGCGTCGAGGTGACGGCCGCCTCGGTGACCCCGTACGCGTTGAGCAGCCGCGCGCCGGGCAGCCGTTCCAGGCAGCGCAGGCAGTCGTCGGCGTGCACCGCGTCCCCGCCGACCACGACCAGCCGCAGGCCCCGCGGCCCGGGGCCGCCGGGCGGGAGCAGGTCGAGCAGGTGGTGCCAGTAGGCGGGGGTGAAGTCGGCGACGGCCAGGCCGAGCCCGGGCAGCCGGCCGGCCAGCTCGGTGGGCGCCCAGGTGCCGCCCGCGCTCCCGCCGCCGCCCAGGACGACCGTCGCGCCCGCGAGCAGGGCGCCGAGCACCTGCTCCAGCGCGGTGTCGGAGCCCAGCGCGGCCAGGTTCAGGACGTGTTCGCCGGGGCGCAGCCGGTAGGCGTGGACGATCCGGTCGAGGGTGAACAGCAGTGCGCGGTGGGTGACCGGCACGCCCTTGGGACGGCCGGTCGTGCCGGAGGTGTAGATCAGGTAGGCGAGGTCGTCGGGGAGGGCGCCGTCCTGTCCGAGCAGGTCCGCACCGGGAGGCCCTGGCACGTCCGCACCGGGAGGGCCCGACACGTCCGCGCCGAAAGGCCCCGGCACGTCCGCGCCGGAGGGCCCGGGCGCGGAGACTCGCACCACTCCCGGGAGTTCGTCACCGTCCGCGCCCCCGGCGGAACCCTCCGCGACCAGCACCCGCGCCCCGCAGTCCTCGACCAGCCGGGCCAGCCGCCGCCGCGGGTGCGCCGGGTCCAGCGGCAGGAAGGCCCCGCCGGCCTTGAGCACCGCCAGCCAGGCGGTCACCAGCCCCGCCCCGCGCTCCAGGCAGACCGGCACCACCTGTTCGGGACCGACCCCGTGCGCCCGCAGCGCGGCGGCCAACCGGTCGCTGCGCAGGTCGAGTTCGCGGTAGCTCAGGGTGGCGTCCTCGGCGAGGACGGCGACCGCCTCCGGGTCGTGCGCCGCCCGCGCGCGGAACAGCCCGTGCACCGTGTCCGCGAATCCGGCCGCCTCCCGCCGGACGGGGGTGCCGCCGGCGAAGCCCAGCCCGGCCGGGCGCCACGCGCGTTCCACCCACTCCCGGCAGTCGGCCGGGCCGGCCGGCCCGTGGACCTGCTGCCAGCCGGCCGGAACGGTCAGGCCACCGGGCCAGATCGCATACTGACCGTGGCCGTTGCGGACCACGGCGTGACGCCCGGAGTTCACATCCGTCCGTACGCCCTGTGCGCTGTCTGCTGCGTCGTCCACCGGCTTGACCTCGTGCTGTGGCGGCAGAATGCTGGGGAGTGCGACATTTCCGACTATACGCACTCCTGCCTTGTCGAGGACGTCCGGTCGCACCCCCACCGGACGCCTCGCTGCTGCGCGAAAGCGCCCATCCGTCCCACCGGGCCGGCTCCGTACCCTCCGGCCCGTCCCGCCCTCGCCCGAACTCCCCCGCCCGACCGGTGGGGTGATGTCGCGGAGGAGGTAGCTTCGTTGACTCGCCGGCGACACCGCCTGATGGTCCTTTACCTGCTCTGGATGGTGCTGTTCACCGGCATCTACTACGCGAATCCGGGCCAGCGGATCATCTGGTGGACGGGCATCGGCCTGGGCGGCGTCGTCGCCATCGTGGCCGGCGTCCGGCTCAACCGCCCCGCCCACGCGCGGTTCTGGTACGTGCTGGCGCTCGCCAACCTCAGCTTCACCGTGGGTGAGGTGGTACAGGCCGTCCAACTGGACATCCTGCACCTGCCCAACCCCTTCCCCTCCGTCGCGGACGGCTTCTACCTCGCCGAGTACGTGCTGTACGCGGTCGGCGTGCTGGGCTTCATCCGCTGGCGCACGGCCCGTCAGGACCTCGCCGGGCTGCTCGACGCCCTCATCCCCACCATCGGGATCGCCCTGCTCGCCTGGATCTACCTGATCCTCCCGTACGCCAGGAACCCGGACCTCGACTGGTTCCAGAAGGCCGTCTCGATCGCCTACCCGCTGGGCGATGTGGTCGTGCTCGCCCTGCTGCTGCGCCTGCTGACCCCGCGCGGCGGCAACTCCCGCTCGCTGCAACTGCTCGCCGTCGGCTCGCTCGGCATCCTGGTCTCCGACGTGCTGTACGGGCTGATCCAGCTGCACGGCACCTGGCACATCGGCACGCCGGTCGAACTCGGCTGGGCCGCCTTCTACACCGCCTGGGGCGCGGCCGCGCTGCACCCGTCGATGGTCGAGCTGACCCGGCCGGTGCCCACCCAGCAGCCGGACCTGGGCACCGCCCGGCTGGTGCTGCTCACCCTCGCCTCGCTCATCGCGCCCGCCATCCTGATCATCGAGGCACTGGCCGGCAACACCAGCAACGCGGGCGTGATCGGCGCCTTCTCCGCGCTGCTCTACCTGCTGGTGCTGGCCCGGCTGGCGGTGGTCGTCTCCGCCCGCAGGCAGGCCGTGGCGCGCGAACGGGCGCTGCGCGAGGCGGGCGCCCGGCTGACCGCGGCCGTCACGGTGGAGGAGGTCGCGAACGCCGTCCAGTCCGCCGCCTCCACCCTGATGCCGACCGAGCCCGGGCACGTCGCCCTGCTCACGGTGGCCGGGGACGGCGTGCTGCACGTCCGGCATGCCGGGAGCGGCGCCGCGCCGCACGCACCCGGGGACGCCGCGCGCTCCGACGAGGTGCTGGCCCTCGCCACCGCCAGAAGGACGCTGCTGCTGCCCGTCGCGTCCCTCGGCCCGAGCCCCGGGCGCGACCCCCTGGACCCCGGGCGCGACCTGCCGGGCCCCGGCCGCGACCGCCCGGGCCCCGAGGGCGAGCGGCGCACCCGCCTCGGCGGCATGCCGTACGCCCTGGTCTGCCCGCTCACCCTCGCCGAGCGCCCCTCGGGCGACCCGCTGATCGGCGCGCTGATCGTCACCGGCACCGAGCAGGAGCTGATCAGCCTCTGGGGCTCGCTGGAGATCCTCGCCGGGCAGGCGGCCCTCGCCGTCGAGCGGGTGGTGCTGAGCCAGGAGGTCGCCCGCCGCGACAGCGAGCTGTACTTCCGCACCCTGGTGCAGAACTCCAGCGACGTCATCCTGATCCTCGACGCCGACGACGGCGTGCGCTACGCCTCCCCCTCCGCCGAGACGGTGCTCGGCCACCCCGGCCTGGCGGGCACCCTGCTGACCGACCTCGTCCCGCCCGAGGACAGCCGGGAGGTCGGCAAGGCGCTGGCCCGGATGCGCGGGGCCGCCGACCAGCCCAGGAGCGAGCAGCCCCGCGAGCACTGGCGGCTGCTGCGGCAGGACCACACCCCGATCGAGGTCGAGGTCCGCTTCAACGACCTGCGCGCCGACCCGACCGTCGGCGCCCTGGTGCTCACCCTGCGCGACGTGACCGAGCAGCGGCAGATGGAGCGCGAGCTGACCCACCGGGCCTTCCACGACTCGCTGACCGGCCTGGCCAACCGGGTGCTGTTCCAGGACCGGGTCGGGCACGCGCTCTCCCGGGGCGAGCGCAGCGGGGCCGTCACCGGGGTGCTCTTCATCGACCTGGACGACTTCAAGGTGGTCAACGACACCCAGGGCCACGCGGTCGGCGACGAACTGCTGGTCGCCGTCTCGCTGCGGATCTCCACCGCGCTGCGCGCCTCGGACACCGCCGCCAGGCTCGGCGGCGACGAGTTCGCCGTCCTGGTGGAGGACGCGCGGCGGCCCTCCGACGTGGACACCATCGCGGCCGGCGTGCTGGCGGTGTTCGCCGAACCGTTCCGGCTCAAGGCGGGCGCGGTGCGGGTGACCGCCAGCATCGGCGTGGCGACCACCGAGGACAGCGTGGACGCGGCCGAGCTGCTCACCCACGCCGACCTCGCGCTCTACTCCGCCAAGGCGGCCGGCCGCCGCCAGTGGTGCCACTACCGGCCGGCCCTCCAGACCGGGATGGTGGAGCGGCACGAGCTGAACGAGCACCTGGACTCGGCGATCGCGGAATCGGCCTTCCAGCTGTACTACCAGCCGATCGTCGACCTTCGCTCGGGCGACCTGGTCGCCTTCGAGGCGCTGGTCCGCTGGCCGCACGACCGGCGCGGCATGGTGCTGCCCGACGAGTTCATCGCCCTCGCCGAGGAGAGCGGCCAGATCGTCCCGCTGGGCGCCTGGGTGCTGGAGCGCGCCGCCCAGGAGGTCGCCGCCTGGCACGCCGCAAGCTCGGCGCTCCGTACCGCCGCCGGCCGGCCGCCGCTGCGGGTGAACGTCAACGTCTCGGCCCGCCAGTTCCGCGACGCGGGCTTCGTGGAGGTGGTCCGCCAGGCACTGGCCACCTCCGGCATCGACCCGCACACCCTCGTCCTGGAGCTCACCGAGTCCGTGCTGATGCGCCGCGACGACCGCATCCACGCCGACATGGCCACCCTGTCCGGCCTCGGCGTCGGCATCGCCATCGACGACTTCGGCACCGGCTACTCGTCGCTGTCCTACCTGCGCGAGTTCCCGATCTCGCTGCTCAAGATCGACAAGTCCTTCATCGACGGCCTCGGCCACTCGCCCCAGCAGTACGCCCTGGTCGAGGGCATCACCCGGATCGCCGACACCCTCGGTGTCCAGGTCATCGCGGAGGGCATCGAGCACCCGGAGCAGCGGAACCTGCTCGCCGCGATGGGCTGCCCGCTCGGCCAGGGCTACCTCTTCGCCCACCCCATGGACTCGGCGCAGGCGCGCGCCCTGGTCCGCAAGACGGCCTACGAACCCGCCTGAGGGCGGGCCCGGGTGGGCCGGGCCCACGCAGCAACGGCCCACGCGGACGGACCCACCCGGGCTTCCGGACGCTCAGGAGTCCGTGCGGAGCAGGTCGAGCAGCCCAGGGAATCGCCGGTCGAGCTCCTCGCGGCGCAGCGTGGCCGCACGGCTGTTGCCCCGGTCGACCTGGCGGATCAGTCCGGCCTCACGCATCACCCGGAAGTGGTGGGTGAGCGTGGACTTGGAGACCGGCAGGTCGAAGGAGGCGCAGGTGCGCGCCGCCCCCTCGGCCTCCCGCAGCAGGGCGGAGATCACCCCGTAGCGCAGCGGATCGGCGAGCGCGTTGAGCACGGTCCGCAGGTCCATCTCCTCGGTCGAGGGGTGGCCTTCCGGGTCGGGCATCGGATCCTCCATCCTCGGGCGTCCTCAGGTATGGGTTGCATCGTACCTCGGTCGCATGCCACCGTGAGGTTCGATCAAATCCTTACCTGGCCGTCGGGACCGACGGCCGGTCCGAGCCTGGAGTCACGCCCCTTGCGTACGCAGAGCCTGCCCTCCGCCGTACCCGCGACCCGCCCCGCACCACGGCCACAGCCCGGGCTCGCCCTGACGCTGGCGTCCGTCCTCCTCGCGGTGTTCGTCGTCCCGATGTCCATCTCCGGCACCGCCGTCGCCCTCCCCCGGATCGGCGCCGGCACCCACGCCGGCCTGGCCCCGCTCCAGTGGGTGGTCAACGCCTTCAACGTGGCCTTCGCCTGCTTCACCCTGGTCTGGGGCTCCGTCGCCGACGTCGTCGGCCGGGTCAGGGCCTTCGCGGCCGGCGTCGCCCTCTACGCCCTCGGCTCGCTGGCCGGCGCCGTGGCCCCCGGCGTGCTCTGGCTGGACGCCGCCCGCGCCCTCACCGGCATCGGCGGCGCCGCGATCTTCTCCTGCGGCGCCGCGATCCTCTCCACCGCCTTCGACGGCCCGGCCCGCGCCAGGGCCTTCGCGCTGTTCGGCACCGTCGCCGGCGTCGGCGTCGCCGTCGGCCCGACCCTGTCCGGTGTGCTGGTGCAGGGGCTCGGCTGGCGCTGGGTGTTCGCGGCACACGCCGTCGCCGTCGCGCTCGTCCTGCCCGCGCTGCGCACGATCTCCCGTACGGTGCCGGCACCGCCCGCCCCGTCCTCGGGGACGGCCAGGACCGGCCGCGGGCGGATCGACGTCCCCGGCAGCGCGCTGTTCGTGCTCGCCATGGTGCTGCTCACCACCGCCATCGTGCAGGGCTCCCAGTGGGGTTGGGGCAGCTCGGCGGTGCTCGGCCTGTTCTTCGGCGCGGCGCTCGTGCTGGCCGTCTTCGCCGTCGTCGAGCGCCGCACCGCCCACCCGATGCTGGACCTCGGCGTGCTGCGCGACCGCCGCTTCGTCGGCCTCTGCCTGGTGCCGGTGGCCGCCTCCTTCGGCTTCGTCACCGTGCTCACCTACCTGCCGAGCTACCTGACCGCCGTCACCGGCCGCGGCACCGGCGCCGCCGGGCTGCTGATGCTGCTGCTCACCGCGCCGGTGCTGGCGCTCCCGATGCTCGCCGCCCGGCTGGTCACCCGGGGCGTGCCCGCGCTCACCCTGATCCGCCTCAGCCTGGTCTGCCTGGTGGCCGGCGACCTCGCCCTCACCCTGCTCTCCCCCTCCGCCACCGTCCTGCTGCTCGCCGCCCCGATGCTGGTCACCGGCGCCGGGATGGGCCTGTCGGCCGGCCTGGTCGACGGGCAGGCCCTGGCACTGGCCGACCCGGCCAAGGCGGGCATGGCGGCGGGCTTCCTCAACACCCTGCGCCTGGGCAGCGAGGCCGTCGCCGTGGCGGTCTACGGCTCCGCGCTGGCCACCGTGCTCGGCGGCCGGATCGCCGACGGCATCGGCGCGCACCCGGGCGCCGCCGGCGGGGCCGCCCGGACCGCCGAGGCCACCGATGTCGCCGCGGTCACCGACCGGGCGGCCGGCGGGGACTTCGCGGGCGCCGCCGAACTGTCCGGCGCCACCGACCGGCACGCCTTCACGGACTTCCTCGCGCACGCCTACGACTCGGCCTTCCACTCCGTGCTGTGGGGCCTCGCGGTGGCCGGCGCGGTGCTGTCGGTCGTCATCGCGCTCCTGCTGCGCGACGGCGGGCGGCCGCGCCAGGACGGGGCCTGAGCGGCGCCGGTGGACGGCCCGCCGCAGAGCCGCTGCGGCGGGCCGTCCTGCCTCCCGGGGATCAGCCGAGCGGCAGCTCCAGGACGGCTTCGCCGTCGTTCGGCGAGCTGACGGTGGTGGTGGTGACGACGGTGACCGCGTTCGCGGTCGAGTACAGCGGGTCGCGGCTGTTGACGACCAGCGCCAGCCGGTGCCCTGCGGACAGGTCGTAGGAGGTGGGCTGGAGCCGCCAGCTGACGGCGGCGTCGGTGTCCGGGGTCAGGTTGTCGGCGGTGTAGGGCTCGTGGGTGATGATCCGCGCGCTGCCGTCCGGTGCGACGTCGTACAGGTACGCCACCAGCACGGCGGTGTCGGTGGTGCTGCGCACGGTGAGCCGTACGGTGGCGGCGCCCCGGATGCGCCGGGCGACGGCGCCCGAGCCGGTGAGCGCGTCGGTCTCCCAGACCAGCAGCCGGGAGGGATCGAACGTCGCCCGGTCGTAGGGCTTGGGGTTGCCGAACCACTCCTTCTGCCCGGTCTTGAGCAGCTCGCCCGCGTCGGCCTCGGTCAGGCTTCCCGCGAGGAACTCCCGCGACCAGCCCGTGGCCGGCTTGTCGGTCAGCTCGCCCTCGCCGGTGAGGTGCCAGGTCTCGCCGTCCGTGGTGACCTCGTCCCACGACGCGTACGACTCGCGGCGGGCCGGGACGGTGATCCGCTTGGTGCCGATGATGGTGCCGGTGGTCTCGTAGGTGAACATGGACTGGTTGACCACCTGGGGCCAGCCCGGCACGTCGTTGTCCTGGCCGAGCAGGTGGTGGTCCAGCCAGGCGAAGGCCTCCTGGATCGGCACCGCCAGCCCGGGGAACGGGATTCCGGGCACCAGGCCGGCCAGACCGGGGCCCTCGGGGGCGCCGTGGTCGCCGATCCACAGGTTCAGGTGCTTCGGCACGGTGAGCGCCGTGAACGTGTCGATCACCGGGGCGACCGGGAACAGGGTCTCGTGCCAGGTGTTCGAGATGAACGTCGGGATGCCGCGTTCGTTGGTCCTGTCCACGTAGGTCTGCGGGGAGCGCTCGGTGCCCCAGGCGACGACCTTGTCGAGGTTCCGGCCGGCCGCGAAGTCGTCGAGGACGTCCAGGGTCTCCTGGTCGAACTTCTCCTCCCGCGGGCCGCCGGTGAAGGCGATCAGCGCCTCCACCGCCTTCACGTGCCGGGTGCCGTTGTCGTAGAGGCTGGTGGCCAGGTTGCCCCAGGTACTCAGGGCGACGACCGCGGAGACCCGGGCCTTCTCGTCGTGGGCGGCGACCAGCTGGCTGATCCCGGAACCGTAGGACTCGCCGAGGAAGCCGACCTTGCCGGGGCCGAAGTGCCGCTCCGCGAAGTCGATCACCTTCTCACCGTCGGCCCAGTCCTTCTTGCCGCCGACGTCGATGAAGCCCTGCGAGGTGGACACCCAGCCCTTGATGCCGATACCGCGCGGGGTGTACGCGAGGACGTGGTACCCCTTCCGTGCCAGCGTGAGGTACAGGTACAGGAACGGCAGCCAGCCGTACGGGTTCCAGCCCGCCGGCACGATCACGACCGGGTGCGGATTGCCGTCGCGCAGCTTGATGGCCAGCCCGGACAGCCGGACGCCGCCGGCGCCCTCGATCCCGGACAGCTCGGTCACGGCCTTCTCCCGCACCTCGCCGACCAGCTCCGCCAGCGCCGGCGGCAGCTGCACCCCCGACTCGCCCCGGAGAGCCGCGAGCAAGGCCTCGGCCACCCCGACCACGGACGCACTGGGGATCAGACCGTCGCCCCAGATGCCGTTGGTGGCGATGTCGGTGAGCGTGGCCTCGGTGATCGCCGGGATCGGCTCTCCACTGATACTCGTCATGTGAACCACCCTTTTCCGTGACGGATACTGACCGCATCCTGATCACGGCAGGGGTCATGCCAAACTGACCGCTCGTCAGATTCATCAGTATGGGCGGCGTTCTCTGTCAAGTTCCATAATGAAAAGATGAGTTGTGCTATCGGTTCACCGAGAACCGGGCACCCTCACCTCCCCGCGAGCGCATCGACCGCCGAGCCGACCAGTGCCCGGGCCCGGTCCCCGTACACGGCCATGGCGGACAACTTCTCGAAGGCGTCCAGGTAGTGGGCGATCTCGCGGGGCCTGGTCACGGTCAGGCTGGCCGTGAGGGTCTCCACCTCGACCCTGCCGCCGTCGTAGACGCTGAACGTCTCCAGCGGCCACACCTCCCGTTCCGCACCGGCCGGGATGACCCCCAGCGAGACGGCGGGCAGCGAGGTCGCGGCCAGCAGGTCCACGAGCTGCCCGCGCATCGTCCCGGCGTCGCCGACCCGGTGGCGCAGCACCGACTCCTCCATCAGCAGCGCGAACCGCTGCCTGCCCTCCCTGACGATGCGCGACCGCGCGAGCCGGGCGTCGACCGCCTCGGCGACGTCGTCGGGCGTGCCGTGGAAGCGGGTGATGGCGGACAGCAGCGCCGTCGCGTACGCGCGGCTCTGGAGGAATCCGGGGACGAGCGTGGAGCTGTAGACCCGGAAGACCTCGGTGCGCTCGAACAGCGGCACGTACGAGTTCTGCAACCGCGTGAGCCCGGTGCGCTGGAGACGCCGCCACTCCACGTACATCGACTCGGCGGACCGCGTCGCGGCGATGAGGTCGGCGGACTGCTCCTCCGCGCCGCAGAGCCGGCACCAGGTGCGGATGTCCTCGTCGGACGGGGAGGTCAGCGCGTTGATGATCCTGGAGGACTTGGAGGGGTGCCAGCCGGCCCGGAGGGCCAGCTCGCGCCCGTTGATTCCGGCGTCGCGGCACAACTCCCGGAGCCGGGAGGCGACTTCCTTCCGGGCCGCTTCCGCACTGCTGGACGGCATGACTGAGGGCATGGTTCACCTGCCTGGGAGCGTCGGGGTGGACTGCCGGAGAGCCTAGCCACACCCCGGCCCCATCACCGAGCCGATTGCATCTACGTGCAGAGGAGTTGGGCCCGGTGTCGCCGCCGCACGAGGCGCCGGCCGGCCCGACGAGTCGGACCGGCCGCCTCGCCGTCGTGCTCAGACCTCGGCGCCGGCGGCGAACGTCACGAACGCCTCCCAGGCCGTGGGCGAGAACGCGAGGTGGGGTCCGCTCTTGTCCTTGGAGTCGCGGACGAGGACGGCGGTGGTCGTCTCGGCGACCTCGACGCACTGGCTGCCCTCGTTGGTGCTGTGGCTGCTCCTGAACCAGCTGAGTTCGCTGCTCGCTTCTCCCCCTCGACGCGGGATGGCGCGGACCTTTCGACGGTACGCCGCCCGCCCGCGCCCGGAAACCGGTTCGCCGTCACCCGGGCCGGCGGGCCAGACTGCCGGGATGGACACCCGCCGACCCTGCCCCTGCTGCGGCCACCTCGTCTTCGACGTCCGGGACGGCTGGCCCGGCTCGTTCGTCGTCTGCCCGGTCTGCCACTGGGAGGACGACCCCTCACAGCTGCGCTGGCCGCTCAGGCCGGACGGTGCCAACAGCGTCCCGCTGGTCGAGGCCCAGCGGAACGTCCGGGAGTACGGCGCCTGCGACCAGCGCGGCCGCCGCTTCGTCCGCCCGGCGACGCCCGACGAGCCGCTCGACCCCGCCTGGCGGCCCGTCGACCTGGCCGTGGACGTCTTCGAGGACTGGCGGGACGCGGTGCGGCGCCCCTGGCCCGAGGACCGATCCGTGCTGTGCTGGTGGCTCCCGGCCTTCTGGGACAACACCGAGGACGAAGGCCTGCCACCGGTCCCCGACCCCCTCACCATCGACGTCGGCTCCGTCCGCGACGAGAGCGGCCTCCACGCCGTCCTGAAGCGCGAACTGCGGTTCCCGGCGTTCTACGGCATGAACTGGGCGGCGTTCCGGGACTCGATCACCGGCCTGGTCCCGATGCCGGGGGAGCTGCGCTTCGTCCACTGGGCCGAGTTGGAGCACCACGCCCCGCACGCGGCGGCGGCGCTCCGCGAGCAGCTGGCCCGATTCGCGACGCCCGACCGGGACTTCACCGTCCGCTACGACTCCGACGACCGGTAGCCGCGGACACGGCCTCGGCACGGGCACGGTGACGATCTCGTTGCGGAATCGGTCTGTCGGCCGCCATCCCCACCCGGCACAATCACCGGTATGACGACCACCGCCGGCTCGCCTCCCACGCGCAACACGCCGGTCGCCCTCGCCCGCGGCTTCCTGACGGGCGGCGTGACCGGAGGATCGCTCGCCGCGATGGTCGTCGGCGTCGTCGTCGAGAACGCGCCGCTGTTCATCGCCGGGCTGGCCCTTCCCTTCGCCTACGGCGGGCTGCTGTACCTCGCCGGCATGCCGCGAAGGGCCCGGGAGGCGGCCCTCGTGCCGCGGACGGCGCTGGCGATGATCGAGAGCCGGGACGTCCCCCAGAGCGAGATGACCGACCGGCCGGTGCGGTTCGACCTCACCGTCGCGCCGGACGACGGGCCCGCGTTCCGGGTGGAGTTCACCCAGGACATCAACGTCGCCGACCTCCCCGACTACCGGCCGGGCGGCGTCGTGGTCGTCCGCTACCCGCCGGACAGCCCGGTGAAGGTGCGGATCGTGAAGCGGCCGATTCCCGAGTGGGAGGAGCGGGCGGCCGGCGCGCGGCTGGACTCGGCACCCGAGTCGACCAGGCTGAGCAAACCGCCCGACGGCTGTGCCGTCGGCTTCCTCGGGTTCGTCGGGCTGCTGCTCGCCGCGGCGGCCGTGGTCTTCCTGTTCCGCGTGGACCTGTTCGAGGACAAGGCCACCGAGCCGCCGTCCTCGTCGGCACCGCCCTCGGTCTCCTCGACCTCGTCGACCAGGGTGGTGACGGGAGGGTCCGGCACCGTCGAGCTCGGCCCCGGGCAGTCGTTCCTCACCGAGGGCGAACTGCGCGAGGACATCGACTCGGTGACCCGGCACGGTGAGCAGAACCTGGCGACCAACCTCGTCGTGCAGGACCGCCTGCTGCTGGTGACCTTCGTCTCGGACGACACGAAGGCCCAGGCGTTCCCGGTGTCGGCGCTCCCCTACGAACGCTTCCCCGCCCTGGTCGAGGAGGCGAGGAGCGGCCTCGGCGGCCGGAGCGCGCAGAGCTGGAACATCGTCGTCTCCCGGCTCGGCGGGGCCGTCACCATCGTGGTCAGCGTGACCGGGCCCGAGGGCTCCGCCGTGCTCCAGGCGGACGACCAGGGCCGGGTGCTTCGGCGCACCGCGGCGCACTGACCCCACCGAACGAGGAACGGGCGGCTCATGAGCTGGAGTTGGCACGGAGTTCTGGTCCTGTGCTGCGGGGTGTTCGGCACCCTGGCGGTGCTCGGGTACGGCCTGTCGCTGGCCGGCCTGACCAAGGCGCAACGGGCGGTCCGGGTGCCGGGGCGGATCGAGCGGGTGGGCGAGCCCAGGAACGGGGGCTCGCAGAAGGACGGGATAGCGGTGGTCGTCCGCTTCCGGGACCCGTCCAGCGGTGAGGAGCACGTCGTCACCAACGACGGCCAGTGCGGCGACCGGATCATCGCGGCCTGGGTGGGCCGGGAGGTCGGGGTGCGGTACCCGCCGCGGCGCCCGCACGCCTTCCGGTTCGTGGACGACCTCCAGGCGGGCCGGCGCGGGCTCGGCTGGCCGGCCTTCTGGACGGTCCTGGTGTACTGCGGCCTGGTGGCCCTCGCGGCGGTCGACTGGTCCTGGCCGTGGGCCCTGGTCGGGGGCGGCGCGCCGGGGACGTTCCTCGCCGCGTTCCACCTGCCGGGGGACCGGCAGCAGGCGCAGGCCCGTCTCGACAGGCTGACCGCCATGGCGGCGGTGCCCGGTCGCGTCGTCGCCGTCCTCAAGACCGTGGAGACGGACGCGGACGGCGACGTCACGACCAGCCGGACGCCCGTCGTCACCTTCACCACCCACGAGGGGGTGGCCGTCACGGCCCACTACCCCGCGCGCCTGCCGGACGCCGCCGTCACGTACGGGCAGGACCTCGTGATCCACTACACCCCCGAGGATCCGGCCGACTTCACGCCGGACCTCGCGGCCGAGCACCGGGGCGGGAGGAGTGACCTCGGCTGCGGGATCGGGGCACTCGTCGTCATGGCGGGGACGGCCATCGCGGGCGGGGTGCTGCTCTGGCTGTGGCGCTGACGCGCCAACGGCCCGCCGCTGTCGGAGCGGTGGGCCGTTGAGGGGAGATCCGGCCGGTCAGACCTCGGTGGTGGCGGCGAACGGGACCCCCCAGTCCAGCATGCTCGCTCCTGCTCAGCGGCATAACCTGGATGGCCATTCCCCGCATCCGTCCCACCTCCAACAAATGATGCAGTTGCTCCTCGTGAACGTCCCAACCTCCCAGAGGCCGTGGAAGGACACTCTCGTCGATGACCCAGCTGAAGATCGCACGCGGCCATCGCGCCAGGACTTCCTGGCGAGCGATTCTGGACGTTACCCGCTCCTCGATGACCTCTTCCGTCAACAACGGCTGCCTCATCCCGTACAAAGCTCGCGCGTGCGCCTCGGTTTGCAGCAATCCCGGGATGAGCAGGGTGCTGTGTTCATGGACCTCGACCGCCACGGGCTCCAGTTCGGCATAGCCCCGGAACCAGGCCGGATGGCGCACACGGGCCTTGTTCCGCGCCTTCATCACGTCATCCCTCGCGACAGCCAGCAGTCCGCCCGCGTTGAGCTCCCGGTCCACCGCGACCAGCAACTCGGGCTGCGGGGTCCGCAGTCCACGCTCCACCGCGCTGACCAGCTGCTCGCCGTAGCCGATGCGTTCGCCGAGTTCCTTCCGCGTCAGCCCGGTCTGCTCCCGCAGGAGTTTGATCTGCTTCGAGTTTCACCTCTCCCTCACCACCACCGTGCGCCGGGGCACCACCCTCCGCATCGAGATCAGCGACCCCCGAGGCGACAAACTCCCCGTCCTCCCCCTCGTCCACACCCCCAACGCCCAGACCGGACGCGGCCTCACCCTCGTCGACGCCCTCTGCCACCGCTGGGGCACCATCCCCCGCCACCCCAACGCCAAGACCGTATGGGCCGAGATCGACCTCCCCGACCCGGCCCCCACCACCGATCCGGCCACCACCCCCGACACCCCCTGAACCCCGCCATACCCCACGCCCCGATCAACCACCAGGAGTGGGAAGCCGGCCCCACCGACTACCCACTCCGTCACCGGTCTACCGACCGTCGATCCCGAAGGTGCCGTCGAACAGCGCCACGGTCGCGGCCACGTCCGCGACGAACCGGGCGACCTCCTCCCGCGCCTGCCCGACCCGCTCCTCCTGCCCCGCCGCCAGTGTGGCCGCTCGGCCGTCGAGTTCGGCCGTCCGCCGCTCCAGCCGCCTCCTGCCCCAGGAGGTGCGGGCCCGGTCGGCCCGGCCCCGCAGCTCGTCGGCCCGGCGGGGCAGCCCCGCCAGCTCGGAGGACTCGGACAGCGCGGCGTCCACGGCGCCGACGGCGGCCAGTTGGGCCCGGTACAGCGCCGGCCGCACCGGCCCGACCGCCAACAGGAACGCGTCGCTGCCGAGTCGGTGTCCCTGGGCTCTGGAGTCCCCGGCGATCCGTACGTCCTGCTCGAAGGAGGCGACGTGAGGATTGCGGTCGTCCTCGAACGTCAGCTTCGCCCGCAGGATCCAACCGGCCAGCTCGACATCGGGCGGAGTGGCGGCGACCGCGTCGGCGACCAGCTGCCAGTTCTGCGATCCGATCCGCAGGAGGTCGGCGAACGTCCGGACGCAGCTCTCACCCGCCAGCGCCGCCGGATCGTAGCCCTCCCGCCGTATTCCGGCGATCGCCGCTTCCATCATGTCTGCCACCGACATCAAGGCCCTCCAGCCACCGGGACACGGGAAGCCGACCGAGCCGGCTCCCCCACTCCCCGCGTCCTCCCCCGCACGACCGTCAGGGATGCGCGGCGGCCCGGTCGGACTCGCTGCGCAGGACACAGAATTCGTTGCCCTCGGGGTCGGCGAGGATGGCCCAGCCCGCACCGTCGGGCTTCCGGTGATCGGCGACGAGGGTGGCACCGAGGCCGAACAGCCGCTCCACCTCCTCGTCGCGCGAGGTCTCCGGCCGCAGGCACAGGTGCACCCGGTTCTTGACCGTCTTGGCCTCGGGCACCTCGTTGAAGTACAGCACCAGGCCGCCCGCCAGCAGCACCTGCGTCTCCCGGTCCCCCGGCCGGCAGTCGGCCTCCAGCGGACGGCCCGTCACACCACTCCAGAACCGCGCCAGCCCATAGGCATCCGCACAGTCGATCGCCACGTTCTGCAACACCGAAACCATGCGTGCGAGTCTTCCCGATCTTCCCGCCGGAGGCCAACGGGCCGGGCCCGCTCCACGCGGGCGCCGCCCCACGCGGGGGCGCCATCCGACTCGCCCGCCTGACCCCACCCTGACCTGCGGCGATGCCGCCCGGGTGCAGGCCCTCGGGGACGTGCCTACGGTGGAAGCAGTAGCCCAGAGCATCCGGGAGGTTACGCCATGACTTCCGAGAAGAAGCCAGTCCAGCTCAAGGCACGCACGGTAGGCGGCCATGTGGTCGCCAACGCACCGATCAGCGGCGACTTCGAGGCCACCCTGACCGATGCGGACGGCAAGCCGATCGTGGGGCGTCAGGTCACCTTCTACAGCACCGCGAGCGGCCAGCGGGTCGGCTCCGCGACCACCGACCAGAGCGGGATCGCCAAGCTGAACTCCGGCTCCAAGATCCTCGACCCGGTCATCGTCGCCAGCACCCTCACCACGGGCTGCGAGGCCCGGTTCGAGGGCGACGACGAGTACCAGGCCGCCTCCGCCCACGCCGGCACCGCGGTCGGCGTCTAGCCGAACCACCCACCGGGCAGAGCCTGTCGGCACCTGGGGAGTGGGAAGTCGGCCGGGCCGGCCTCCCGCCCCCTTCGCGAGACCGTCCGCGGTGGCTCAGGCGGCCGCCGACCGGAGTCCGTGCGGCATGTTCCAGCCCTCGGCGAGCCTCGACGGGTGGACGTTCTGCCCGCCACCGAAGAACTCACAGAACTTCATGATCAGCGGGTCCCAGCCGAGCGGGTCCACGTAGTGCGTCCCGGGGATGACCAACTCCTCCTCCACGTGGGCGCGGAGGACCTCGACCTGGAAGGCGGTGGCGTGCGGCTCGGGAACGCCGAAGGGGTGGGCCGAGACGACCCTGCACTCCAGCTGGACCGGGCACTCCGCCGCCCTGGGAGCTCGGACCAGGTCCGACGCCTGCTCGGTCAGCCCGGCCGTCGAGAACTTGTCCGGCTCGTACCGGTAGCCCTGCTCCACCTTGTAGTCCGGTACGGCCGGCCTCCCGGTGGTGAGCGCGATCCGGTCGACGGCGTCGACCATCGCCGACGAGGGCAGGTTGAGCACGCACTCGCCCTCCCGCCGTAGATTCGCCGTGGTCTGGGCGTTGTTGCCGAGACCGAGCATGCAGGACTGGCCCAGCCACCACGCCGAGGAGATCGGCGCGAGGTTCGCCGTGCCGTCCTCGTTGAGTGTGCTGACCAGCACCACCGGGGTTCCGAAGTACAGGACCTTGAGCCCGGGGACGACGTGCATGCGCGGTGCCTTTCACGGAGTGCGGGGTGGACCGGCCCGCGATCAGGACCACGAGCCCACACCGACCCTCTCCGAGCGGGGCCACCGGCACCGGCGGAAACACGACGTCACGTTCCGGACAGGCGCGGCGGTCGCCGATGCGCGCGTGCCGGGAGTGAGGCGTTTCGCCTCACTCCCCTTCTCACGCTGCGGGCGCGACGCCGAGTTCCGCCAGCAGGCCGCGGACGCGCCGCTCGATCTCGTCGCGGATCGGACGCACGGCCTCGACGCCCTGGCCGGCCGGGTCACTCAACTCCCAGTCCAGGTAGCGCTTTCCGGGGAAGTACGGGCAGGCGTCGCCGCAGCCCATGGTGATCACCACGTCCGAGGTCCGGACCGCCTCGGCGGTGAGGACCTTGGGCGTCTCGGCGGCGAGGTCGATCCCCACCTCTCCCATCGCCAGGACCACGGCCGGGTTGACGGTGTCGGCGGGCGCCGAACCGGCCGAGCGGACCTCGACCCGGTCGCCGCCGAGGTGCGCGAGGAAGGCGGCCCCCATCTGGGAGCGGCCCGCGTTGTGCACGCAGACGAACAGCACCGAGGGCCTGGACGGCGTGGACTCGGAATTGGGCTCAGGCACGGACGGAACCTCCGGCGTCGGTGGCGGACTGGGGGAAGTAGCGGCGGGCGGCGAGCGCCACGTGGACGAGGCCGATGAGGACGGGCACCTCGATCAACGGCCCGACGACTCCGGCGAGGGCCTGGCCGCTGGTCGCGCCGAAGGTGGCGATGGCGACGGCGATGGCCAGTTCGAAGTTGTTGCCCGCGGCGGTGAACGCGAGGGTGGTGGCGCGCGGGTACTCCAGACCCACCGCGCGGCCCAGCGCCAGGGAACCGGCCCACATGACGGCGAAGTAGACCAGCAGCGGCAGCGCGATCCGGGCGACGTCCAGGGGCCGCGCGGTGATCGCCCGGCCCTGGAGGGCGAACAGGACGACGATCGTGAACAGCAGTCCGTACAGCGCGAACGGGCCGATCCGCGGCAGCAGCGCGGTCTCGTACCAGGTGCGGCCGCGCGCCTTCTCGCCCAGGCGGCGGGTGAGGAAGCCGGCGGCGAGCGGGATGCCGAGGAAGATCAGCACGCTGCGGGCGATCTCCCAGACCGAGACGTCGAGCGCCGCCTGCTCCAGGCCCAGCCGGCCGGGCAGCACGGAGAGGTAGAACCAGCCCAGCGCGCCGAAGGCGACCACCTGGAACACGGAGTTCAGGGCGACGAGGACGGCGGCGGCCTCCCGGTCGCCGCAGGCCAGGTCGTTCCAGATGATCACCATGGCGATGCAGCGGGCGAGGCCGACGATGATCAGCCCGGTGCGGTACTCCGGCAGGTCGGGCAGCAGCAGCCAGGCGAGGGCGAACATCACGGCGGGCCCGACCAGCCAGTTCAGCACCAGCGAGGGGATCAGCAGACGGCGGTCGCGGGTGACGGTGTCGAGGCGGTCGTAACGGACCTTGGCGAGCACCGGGTACATCATCACCAGCAGGCCGAGCGCGATCGGCAGCGAGACGCCGGTGACGGTCACCTTCGCGAGCGCGTCGCCCAGGCCGGGGACGAGCCGGCCGAGGCCGATGCCGAGGGCCATCGCGGCGAGGATCCAGAGGGCGAGGTAGCGGTCGGTGAACGACAGCCGGCCGGCCGCGGGGGCGGGCGTCCCGGGTGCGGCGCTCATGTGGCGGCTCCAGCGGGCTCGGCGCAGGCCGACTCGGCGCGGGCCGGCCCGCCCGTCGGGCGGGTGAGGATGCCCGCGAGGCGGTCGGTGGTCGCGGGGACCAGCCGGTAGTACACCCAGGTGCCCCGGCGCTCGGAGTCGATCAGCCCGGCCTGGCGCAGCAGCTTCAGGTGATGGGAGATCGTCGGCTGGGACAGGTCGAAGGCCGGGGTCAGGTCGCAGACGCACACCTCGCCGCCCGCGCCGGAGGCGATCATCGACAGCAGCCGCAGCCGGACCGGATCGCCCAGCGCCTTGAACAGCGGCGCCAGTTCGGCGGCCTGCGCCTCGTCCAGCGGGGCGCCCAGCAGCCCGGGGCAGCAGCCGTCCCGGTCACCGGCCCCGCGGTCGTCAAGGCTGTCGTCCTGGCCGAGTACCCGAAGTTCCTGTTTCGACATGCCTCTATGTTGACGAACTTCGATCCAAGCCGCAATCTTGCATCGAAAGATATCGATCCAACCTGATGGAGGCCACCGTGTCCCGTGTCCAGCTCGCCCTGCGCGTCGCCGACCTCGAAGGCTCCGTCGCCTTCTACTCCAAGCTCTTCGGCACCGAACCCGCCAAGCGCCGCCCCGGCTACGCCAACTTCGCCATCGCCGAGCCCCCGCTGAAGCTGGTCCTCATCGAGGGCGAGCCGGGCGAGGACACCCGGCTGGACCACCTCGGCGTCGAGGTCGCCTCCACCGAGCAGGTCACCGCCGCCACCACCCGCCTCCGGGACGCCGGCCTCGCCACCTTCGAGGAGAACGACACCTCCTGCTGCTACGCCGTCCAGGACAAGGTCTGGGTGACCGCCCCCGGCAAGGAACCCTGGGAGGTCTACGTCGTCAAGGCCGACGCCGACACCCTCGGCAAGAGCGCCGACAGCGCCCCCGCCACCTGCTGCACCGGCGACGCGAGCTGAACCCGTCCGGCATGGGAAGTCGGCCCGCCCGACTTCCCACTCCGAGCCCTCCCGGCTGTTTTCGGCCGGATCCGGCGCCCCGGGAGCGGTGTTCCGGCCTCCCTTCGTGTCCGTCCCCGCACACACTTCCGCCACAACCGATGCTGGGCGCAGCTGACGACACCCGGAGGTGGACGGATGAGGACCAGGCCCAGGACCAGGAGCGCAGTGCGCGCGGTGG
The DNA here is from genome assembly GCF_044757205.1 of Kitasatospora sp. NPDC091335. Taxonomy (NCBI): domain Bacteria; kingdom Bacillati; phylum Actinomycetota; class Actinomycetes; order Kitasatosporales; family Streptomycetaceae; genus Kitasatospora; species Kitasatospora sp. NPDC091335. Next base: position 232,362 of record NZ_JBIVUM010000006.1, read on the forward strand.
CCGCCGCACTGCTGATCGCCGCGGCGACCGCCCAGGCCACGACCCAGGCACAGGCGCAACCCCGGGAGGAGGTGCCCCAGCCCGGGCTGATCGCCACCACCGACCTGCCGCCGGACTCCCTCACCTGGCAGGTCTCGTCGATCGGCCCCGGCTGGAAGGACGACGCCCCCTGCCTCTGGAACTGGGCGGGTCCGGCGGTCTCCGAGGACCGCCTCTTCACCGCGAACTTCATGACCTCCGAGACCGCCGCCGCCACCGAGAACGTCATCGTGCTGCCGACCGAGGCCGAGGCCGTCGCCACGCTCGACTCCGTGCGGCAGTACCTCGCCGGCTGCGCGGACCGGACCCGGGCCTCGTCCCCGACCTCCGTGGTGACCGGGTACGACCACGGCACGGTCGACGTCGAGGAGGGCGCGACGGTCGGCGGCGTGCACCTTCAGAAGGTCCCGGCCTGGGAGGGCTACCGCAACTTCCTGTACGGCGTGGGCCGGGACGGCAACACCGTCGCCATCGTCGAGTGGGAGAGCAACTGGACCCAGCCCGACGTCCCCGCCTTCAAGGAGACCGTCCGCGCCGCCGTGAACAAGCTGTATTGATCCCCGGGGGGCCGCGGTGGGGCACGAACGGACGGGCCGTCACCTCCGGTTACGGTGAGCGCCATGACGGACCCGCGCCCCACCTCGGCCTTCCACTCCGCCAACGCCGCCAACCGCGACCCGGCGGTCACCGGCCGGCTGGTCACCGCGCTGGACGTGCAGGCCGCCAACCCCGGGGTACGGCGGCTGCGCGCCTGGGCGCACGACCGGCTCGCCGCGCGCCCCGGGGAGCGGGCACTGGACGTCGGCGCGGGCACCGGTTCGGAGACGCAGGTGCTCGCGGCGGCGGTCGCCCCGGAGGGCGACGCGATCGGCATCGAGCCCCACCCCGGTCTGCGGGCCGTCGCCGAGCAGCGCGCCGCCGAGGCCGGCAGCCGGGCCCGGTTCCTGGACGGCGACGCGCTCGCACTGCCGCTGCCCGACGGCGAGTCGGACGTGGTCTGGTGCGAACGCGTCCTCCAGCACCTCACCGATCCGGCGGGGGCCGTCGCCGAGATGGCCCGGGTGCTGCGCCCCGGCGGCCGGATCGCCCTGCTGGACACCGACTGGTCCACCTTCGTGCTGCACCCGACGGCCCCGGAGATCCGCCCCGCGCTGGCCACCGTCGTCCAGGGCGCCGCCGCCCAGCCCGACGCCGGACGCAGCCTCGCGGGCCGGCTGGTCGAGGCGGGGCTGACCGTCGACCACCTCGGCGGCGACGTCCTGCTGCACGACTCCCACGCGGTCGCCCGGCCGATCGTCCGCGGGCTCGGCGCGGCGGCCGTCGGCCGGGGCCTGATCACCGAGGAGCAGCGCGACCGGCTCTACGCCGGCCTCGACGCGGCCGCCGGGGCCGGGACGTTCCACCTGTCGGTGACGATGTTCGCCGCCGTCGCCCACCGGCCGCACTGACCCGCCGGCCGCACTGACCACCGGCCGGGCTGACCCGCCGGCCGCCGGCCCTGACCGCGCCCACGACACCGCCCGGAGCGGCACCGGACAACGCGGGGCAGGTTCACCGGCGGCGCAGCGCCGCCTCGCAGAGCCGGCAGCGCTGCTGCTCCAGCTCGGGCGGGTACCACGGCTCGCCCGGCCGGACGGGGCGGTAGTGGGAGTGCTCCATCGGAACGGTGTCCAGCCCGCACAGGGTCCGCGCCTGCGGGTCCTCCGGGACGTCCGGGTCCTGTCCGGCGACGTGCACGGCGACCACGCCCGGCCCGACACCCTCGGGGCCGAGGGTCTGGTCCGGGGCCAGTTCGAAGAGGACGACGATCGAGGCCACGGTCCCACCGTGGCGGGCGGCGGCCGTCCACGCATTTCGATCTTCACCCTGCCGGGCGCTGCCCGGGCCGCCGCCGGCGCCGCCACCCCGCTCGGGTGGCGCCGGACTCTCCCGCACCCTCCCGCCCTCGCGCACCCCTCGCGCACCCCTCGCGCACCCCTCGCGCATCAGCCCGGGGATGTACATCCGTGGGCCAATGGCAGGTGACGGAGGATCAACCGGCGGGCCGATGCCGCCGATCCGCCGCCCGTGACAGCGTTCCGCGCATGGACACCACGCCGATCGCAGCCCACGCCGGACCGACGCGCCGCCGGGTGCTGGGCGCCGCCCTCGCGCTGGGCGCCGCCGCCCCACTGGGCCTCGCCCTCCCCGCCTCGGCAGCTCCCTCTTCCTCACCGCCTCCCGCCACCCCCGGGCGGCTCACCCTGCCCGCGCCCACCGGCCCCTTCCCGGTCGGCATGGTGCCGCTGCACCTGCGCGACGAGTCCCGGCCGGACCCGAACGCCAGGCCCGGACGGTACCGCGAGCTGATGGCCACCGTCTGGTACCCGGCCAGGACCGCCGACGCCGCGTCGTACCCGCTCGCCCCCTGGATGACCGAGGGCGCCCTGAAGGCCTTCCTCGACGACGTCGGATTCCCGCTCCCCCTCTCCCTCGCCCCGCTCACCTCGGGCCACCAGGGCGCCCCCGTCCACCGGACCGGCCGGCCGCTGCCCGTCGTCCTCTACTCGCACGGCGCGGGCAGCCACCGGGCCGACCACACCATCGTGGTCCAGGAGTTGGCCAGCCACGGCTTCGCCGTCGTCACCGTCGACCACACCCACGACGGCATCACCGAGTTCCCGGACGGGACGGTCGTCACCCGGGACGCCGCCGCCCCGGGGCTGTACCCGCGGGACTACGCCGCCGACCTGCTCTTCCTGCTCGACCGCGTCGTCGACCTCGCCAACGGCCGCAACCCCGACGTCGACGGGCGCACCCTCCCGGCCGGTCTGCCCGGCGGCCTGGACACGCGGAACATCGGCGCCTTCGGCTGGTCCAAGGGCGGCACCGGCACCGCCCTCGCCCTGGTCGCCGACCGACGCATCCGCGCCGGGCTCGCCATCGACGGGCCGATGGCCTCCAACCCCGCCATCACCACCGACATCGACCGGCCCTTCATGATGATGACCGCCGACTTCGCCCGGGCCACCAACCCGTACGCCGAAACCTTCTGGGGCCACCTGCGCGGCTGGCGCCTCGACGTCCAGGCCACCGGCGCCGTGCACAACTCGTACGGCGACAACATGACGCTGATCCCCCAGGCGGGCCGGCTGCTCGGCATGACCGAGGAGCAGATCCGGTCCAAGGTCGGCACCCTCGACCCCCAGCGCGGGATCCGCGTCCAACAGGCCTACCCGCGCGCCTTCTTCGACCTCCACCTGCGGGGCCGGCACTGCGGCGACCTGCTCGACGGACCGTCGCCGGCCTTCCCCGAGGTCGTGTACCACCCGTAGACCCGGTACGGCGCGGGCGGCCACCGCGGGGGTGCGGCCGCCCGCCCCGCCTACCCGTGGCCGGCCGGCACCGTACCCGCACCGCCCAGCGCTTCACCACATAGGCCCCGGCCCATGCCTACAGGTCCACAACCAGCCCGCCGAGCAGGCTCCACAGTACAACTCACAGTTACTTCACAACTGCACCTCCACCAATTGATCACCCAAAGACCTCCGGGAACCGAGAGCGCCCCATCCAACGAACGGATAGGGCGCTCCTGAAGACGGGCTCGACGAGATTTCGCGATCCCCGGGCTACTGACGAACGAACGGCTCCTGACCGGCGTCCACTCCGGTCATCCCGAGCTGCTCGCCGTTATTGCCCTTGCCATACTGAAACACTCGTCTTCCAGGACCCGGTGACGGCCGGTTCCGGAGCCTTCCCCACCGTGCACGAGGCGACCAGCGGCAGCACGCACACCAGCAGCTCCGGCACATACCGCCTCGAAAGCCACGGAGAGTCGATCACGTGTTATCCCCCTCGCCCCGGAGGCACCGTGGGCCTCATGAGCCCCTGCCGCCGTCCCGGCATTCTGGCAGGCGCGCTCGGCGGCGACCGCACCGCGGCCCCCACCGGACGCCTGGGCGTTCGGTGGGGGCCTGGAGGGACTCAGACGCGCTTGGCCTCGGAGGCGGTGGCGGTCGGGACGGTGGTGGGGACGGCGGTCGGGAGGGCCGTGGGGGCGGTGGTGCTGCCGGCGTGGGTGCCGAGGGTGCGTTCGACCTTGGCGACGGCGGTGCGGTACTGCATCGAGGCGGTCTGTTCGTTGCTGCCCTGGCGTTCGAAGTAGCCGAAGAGCATGGTGACCGTGCCGAAGCGTTCGATGCCGACGTAGCCGTTGAGCTGGACGCCGGCCAGGGTGCCGTCGAGGTGGACGGCGGGGGCGTCCTTGCGGTCGCCGAGGGTGACCGGGCTGACGGTGAAGGTCACGGAGTCCTGGGTGCCCGCCTCGAAGGTGATGCTGTGGCAGCTCTTCAGGGCGTCGGTGGCGTTCTTGAAGTCGGCGGTGAGCCGGTCGGAGGACTCGGCGGCGAGGGCCTGGGTGACCATCGGGTTGCCGTCCGGGCCGTCGAGTTCGACCGCGGCGTGGGTGACCTGCGGTCCGGTCTGGGTGGCGTGCATGTTGATCAGGTCGCTGAGTGCGGCGCAGCCGGTCACCGGGGTCTGGTTCCCGCCCGGACTGGGGCTCTGCGTCACCGAGATCGCGGTGTAGCCGGGGCCGAGGTCGGCCGGGGTCAGCAGGGCCGGCTTCAGCTGGTCGGCGGTGGGCAGGGTCTCGGCGGGTGCGGCCGAGGCCGGCCGGACCGCCGGGCCCAGGGCGACCGCCACGACGGCGGTGGCGGCGGCGAGGACGTGGATGGGCCTGGGAAAGGGCATACGGGGCCCCCGGTCGAGGGTTCGGGCAGGGACGAGGCAACCAGTGTCCCACCGGGGGCCCTGCGCGGCGCGCGGGCGGGAATCTCCGCAGGTCAGATGGATGCGGCCAGTTCGGTGCCCTGCTGGATGGCCCGCTTGGCGTCCAGTTCGGCGGCCACGTCGGCGCCACCGATCAGGTGCACCGGCAGGCCGCGCTCGCGCAGCGCCTCGTACAGCTCGCGGCGCGGCTCCTGGCCGGTGCAGAGCACGACGGTGTCCACGGGGAGCAGTTGGCGCTCGCCGTCGACGGTGAAGTGCAGGCCGGCGTCGTCGATCAGGTCGTAGGTGACGCCGGGGACCATCACCACGCCGCGGTGCTTGAGTTCGGTGCGGTGGATCCAGCCGGTGGTCTTGCCGAGGCCGGCGCCGACCTTGCCGGTCCTGCGCTGGAGCAGGTGGACGCTGCGCGGGGGCTCGGGCCGCTCGGGGGCGCGCAGGCCGCCGCGCTCGCGGTACTCCGGGTCGATGCCCCACTTGGCCTGGAACACCGGCGGGTTGAGGCCGGCCTCGTCGCCCTGGTCGGTGAGGAACCCGGCCACGTCGAAGCCGATGCCGCCCGCGCCGAGGATGGCGACCCGCTTGCCGACCGGCGCGCCGTCGCGCAGCACGTCGAGGTAGCCGAGCACGCTGGGGTGGTCGATTCCGGGGATGTCGGCGGGAGTTCGGGGGGTGACGCCGGTGGCGAGGACGATCTCGTCGTGGCCCCGCTCGGCCAGCTGCCCGGCGGTGACGGTGGCGCCGAGCCGCTGGGTGACGGCCAACTCGGCCAGCCGGGTGCGGAAGTAGCGCAGCGTCTCGTCGAACTCCTCCTTGCCGGGGATGCGCCGGGCGATGTCCAGCTGCCCGCCGATCTCCTCGGCGGCGTCGTACAGGGTGACCTGGTGGCCGCGTTCGGCGGCGGAGACGGCGAACGCGAGGCCGGCCGGGCCCGCGCCGACGACGCCGATACGCTTGCGCGACATCACCGGACCGAGGACGAGTTCGGTCTCGTGGCAGGCGCGCGGGTTGACCAGGCAGGAGGTGATCTTGAGGCTGAAGGTGTGGTCGAGGCAGGCCTGGTTGCAGCCGATGCAGGTGTTGATGGCCTCGGCGCGGTCGTCGCGGGCCTTGGCGACGAAGTCGGCGTCGGCGAGCAGCGGGCGGGCCATCGAGACCAGGTCGGCGCTGCCCTCGGCGAGCAGGTTCTCGGCGATCTCGGGCGTGTTGATGCGGTTGGTGGCGACCAGCGGGATGCCGACCTTGCCCATCACCTTCCTGGTCACCCAGCCGAAGGCGCCGCGCGGCACCGAGGTGGCGATGGTGGGGATGCGGGCCTCGTGCCAGCCGATGCCGCTGTTGATGACGGTCGCCCCGGCGGCCTCGACGGCCTGGGCGAGCCGTACGACCTCGTCCAGGGTGGAGCCGCCGGGCACCAGGTCGAGCATGGAGAGGCGGTAGACGATGATGAAGTCCTCGCCGACCCGCTCGCGGACCCTGCGGACGATCTCCACCGGGAAGCGCATCCGCCGCTCGTACGGGCCGCCCCACTCGTCCTCGCGGTGGTTGGTCGCGGCGACGATGAACTCGTTGATCAGGTAGCCCTCGGAGCCCATGATCTCGACGCCGTCGTACCCGGCGCGGCGGGCCAGCCCGGCGCAGCGGGCGAAGTCCTCGATGGTCTGCTCGACCTGCCCGGCGGTGAGTTCGTTGGGCACGAAGGGGCTGATCGGGGCCTGGAGCGCGCTGGGGGCGACGAGGTCCCGGTGGTAGGCGTAGCGGCCGAAGTGCAGGATCTGGAGGGCGATCTTCCCGCCGGCGGCGTGCACCGCGTCGGTGACCACCCGGTGCTTGTCGGCCTCCTCCTCGGTGGTCAGCATCGCGCCGCCCTCCCAGGGGCGCCCGGCCTCGTTGGGGGCGATGCCGCCGGTGACGATCAGGCCGACGCCGCCGCGGGCCCGTTCGGCGTAGAAGGCGGCCATCCGCTCGTAGCCGCCGGGGGCCTCCTCCAGGCCGACGTGCATGGAACCCATGATCACGCGGTTGGGCAGGGTGGTGAAGCCGAGGTCGAGCGGGCTGAGCAGGTGCGGGTAGCGGCTGCTGCCGGGGTGGGCGCTCATCGACGTCTCCTGGGGCGCGGGCGGGGGCGGACCGGGGGCTTTGTTACCGCAGAGTAGGTGACGGGCGCCGCAGTATGCAACTAGTTGCATAAGCCCGTTGCGCAAGGCCTGCCGGGACCGTGCTCCGGATGACTCGAACACCACTCCGGGGCCCGCTCGTCGGCGTATCGTCGTGTCCCGGACAGCGCGGGGGGACGGCGCTGGGACATCGCGAGTTCGGGAGAGGAGCGACCGTGCGAGGTGGCTCGGTGGCCGTGGTCGGGGGCAGCATCGCCGGGAGCGCCTTCGCCGGCGCCGCCGCCCGGCTCGGCGCGGAACGGGTGGTGGTGCTGGAGCGCAGCCCCGGCCGGCTGGAGGACCGGGGTGTGGGGCTCTGCACCCACGACGACCGCTTCGACGAACTGGTCAGGACCGGACACCTCGCCGCGGACACCCGCCGCCACCGCCTCACCGTGCGCCACTGGGTCACCCGGGGCGCGGCCGGCGAGGGCGACGGACCGGACGGCTGCGGGCGGCTGCTCTGGGCCCAGCCCTTCGCGTTCCACTCGCACCACTGGGGCGTGCTCTGGCAGGCACTGCGCGAACGGACGCCCGAGCAGGTCGAGTTCCGGCTGGGCACCACGGTGACGGCGGTCGGCAACGGGCCCGGCGGCGAACCCGGCAGCGCCTGGACCGAGGACGCCGACGGCGGCCGCGAGACGTACGACCTGGTGATCGGCGCCGACGGCTACCGCTCGGTGGTCCGCACGGCCGTCTGCCCGCAGGCCGAGCCCGAGTACGCCGGGTACGTGTGCTGGCGCGGCAGTTACGACTCCGCCCTGCTGGCCGGGCTGCCCGGCGGAGCGGCGCCCTGGCCGGAGGAGCACTGCACCACCGTCTGCTACCCCGGCGGCCAGGTGGTGATCTACCGCATCCCCGGGCTCGAACCCGGCAGCACCCAGGTGAACTGGGTCTTCTACGCCCCCACCCCCGCCTGGCTGCGGCTGGACGGCCCGACCAGCATCCCGGCGGGCAGCCTCACCGACGCGCGGCTGGACGAGCTGCGGCAGCTCTCGGAGCGGAACCTGCCGCCGTACTGGGCCGGGGTGGTCGCGCTGACCCCGCGCGAACGGACCTTCCTCCAGCCGATCTACGACCTGGCCGCCCCGCGCCGCACGGCCGGCCGGCTGCTGATCGGCGGGGACGCGGCCACCGTGGTGCGCCCGCACAACACCAGCGGCGCGGTGAAGGCGATGCAGGACGCCCACGCCTTCGAGCTGGCCGGGCGGGAGGCCGTCTCCTGGACCGACCTGCTGGCCGCCTATGACCGCGAACGGACGGCGGCCGGGCGGGAGTTGGTGGAGCTGGGCCGCGCCCTAGGCCGGGCCCAGGTCACCGGTTCGCCGGACTGGTCGGGGATGGACGCACCCGCCATGGCCGCCTGGTGGCAGCACCAGCTCACCGGCACCGGGGGTTTCGGCGGCCACGCGCTCGGCCGCAAGGGCTGAGCGCGCGCCGCGGCCGTCGAAACCCCGTCGATCCGGACCGGGACGGAACGGTCAGACGTTGACGCCGTAGTCGGTCGCGATGCCGCGCAGCCCGGAGGCGTACCCCTGGCCGATGGCACGGAACTTCCACTCGGTGCCGTTGCGGTACAGCTCGCCGAAGACCATCGCGGTCTCGGTCGAGGCGTCCTCGGTCAGGTCGTAGCGCGCGATCTCCTGGCCGTTGGCCTGGTTGAGAACCCGGATGAACGCGTTGCGCACCTGGCCGAAGCTCTGCAGCCGGGCGTCGGCGTCGTAGATCGACACCGGGAAGACCACCTTGGCCACGTCGGCCGGCACGCGGTCCAGGTCGACCTTGATCTGCTCGTCGTCCCCGTCCCCGCCGCCGGTCAGGTTGTCGCCACTGTGCTCGACCGAACCATCGGGGCTGCGGAGGTTGTTGAAGAAGACGAAGTGCTGGTCCGAGACCACCTTGCCCAGCGCGTTGCACAGCAGCGCGCTGGCGTCCAGGTCGTAGTCGGCTCCCGTGGTGGTGCGCACGTCCCAGCCGAGACCGACGATCACGGCGCTCAGACCGGGCGCCTCCTTGCTCAACGAGACGTTGCCGCCCTTGGCCAGCGAAACTCCCACAATGCCCTCCTCGATCTCTCCCTGCGAACGAATCTACAACACTGTAGAGATCAGGAGAATCCATCGGGAGGCGGGCCCCGCCCCGGGAATTTCTCAGGGCAGCGGACGGGAACTCCGGCCGCCGCGCTCCGCATGCCGAGCACCCCGGCGGGGGGCCGCCCTACACTGACAGTGGATTTCCCCTCGTCGCAGGCCCTGTCGCCGGAGGTCCCGATGCGCCAGCGGTACAGCTTCCACCTCGACCAGGACGGGCACTCGGTGACCGTCAACGTCCGGTCCGGCTGGATCACCGAGACCGAGCTCCTGGTCGACGGCAAGGAGTGCGCCTTCCACCGTGTCCACGGGCACGGCGTCTACCCGCTGACCCTCGCCGCCCAGGTCGCCGAGGAACCGCCGGAGCCGCTCGCGGTGCGACTGGACCGCACCGGCCGGACCGAGCACCCGCTCTCCTGCGTCCTGGAGATGGCCGGCGCCGAGCGCCCGATGCCCGAGCGCACGGCGCGCTGAAACCGCTCGTTCGGGTGGTTTGCCCATGAATGCCACGAAACCTTACGATCCGGGCCTGCTCCCCTTCCCCCGCGCCGCGGCCTGACGCGTCAGCCCGTCAGGCCCTCCCCGAGGCGCTCCGCCACGATCTCCTCGACGGCCTGCCGGGCCCGCTCGGCGTCCTCGGCGACCAGCCCGATCCTGGTCCGGCGGTCCAGCACGTCGGCGGCGTCCAGCGCGCCCTCGTGGGTGACGGCGTGGGCGATCTCGGCGCGGGTCACGTCCAGGCCCTCCGCGACCGGCGTCAACTCCCCTGCCGCGATCACCTCGTGGCCCGCGCCGCCGTGGCGGGCCGACAGCGAGGACAGCACCTCCGCCCCGGAGAGCGAGCGGCTGTCCCGGTGCCCGGGGGCGCCGATCAGCGGCAGCCTGGCCGTCCAGCAGGCGCGGGCGGGCAGGCCGCGCAGCCGGACGGCGGTGTCCACCGCGTCCTCGGCCATCCGGCGATAGGTGGTGAGCTTGCCGCCGACCACGGTGATCACCCCGGACGGGCCCTCCAGCACCGCGTGCTCGCGCGAGATGTCGGCGGTGCTGCCGTCCCCGGTGTCGATCAGCGGGCGCAGCCCGGCGTAGGCGCCGCGCACGTCCGACCTGGTCAGCGCGGTGGCGAGGGCGGCGTTGACGGTGTCGAGGAGGAAGGTGAGCTCGGCCTCGGTGGGCTGGGGCTCGTCCGGGACCGGGCCCGGGGCGTCCTCGTCGGTCAGTCCGATCGCCACCCGGCCGAGCTGCTGCGGCAGCGCGAAGACGAACCTGCTGGTGGAGCCGGGCACCGGCACGGTGAGGGCGGCGGTCGGGCCGCCGAGCGCCGCCGCGTCCACCAGCAGGTGGGTGCCCCGGCTGGGCCGGAGTCTGATCGAGGACTCCACCTCGCCGGCCCAGACGCCGGTGGCGTTGATCACCGCGCCGGCCCGGACGGCCAGTTCCCGCCCGGTCAGGGTGTCGACCAGCCGGGCCGAGGTGCCGGTGACCCGCTCCGCGCGCACCCTGGTCAGCACGCTCGCGCCGTACTGCGCGGCGGTCCTGGCCAGCGCGACCACCAGCCGGGCGTCGTCCACGAGTTGGCCGTCGTGGGCGACCAGCGCGCCGCGCAGCCCGTCCGTCCGCACGCCCGGGACCAGCGTGCGGGTCCGGGCGGCGTCGATCCGGCGCACCCGGGGCAGCAGCGCGCCCGGGGTGCCGGCCGTCAGGCGCAGCGCGTCCCCGGCGTGGAAGCCGGTGCGGATCAGCGCGGCCTGGCCGGGGCGCAGCAGGTCCGGGAGCAGCGGTACGAGTTGGGGCAGCGCCCGGATCAGGTGCGGGGCGGTGCGGGTCATCAGCACGCCGCGCTCGACCGCGCTCTCCCTGGCCACCCTGATCCGCCCGGAGGCGAGGTAGCGCAGGCCGCCGTGCACCAGCTTGGAGCTCCAGCGGCTCGTCCCGAAGGCGAGGTCGCGGGCCTCGACGAGCACCGTGCGCAGACCGCGCGAGGCGGCGTCCAGGGCCACCCCGGCGCCGGTGACGCCGCCTCCGATCACCAGGAGGTCGATCCGGGCGTCGTCGCCGAGTGCTTCGAGCTCCAGCGTGCGGCGGGCGGCGTCGAGTCGGGAGGTTCCGGCGTATGGGCCGGCGTGCGGGCCTGCGGTGGGGGTCACGGCGCGAGGTATCCGTTCAGTGCTCTGGCCAGTTCGCGCCGCCAGGCCGCCTCGGGCAGCAGGGAGGTGACCATGCGGTGCGACTGGACGGTGGACTGGGCGATCAGCAGGACCATGGCGGCCAGTTCGAGCGGCTCGCCGGCCCGGACCGAGCCGTGCTCCTGGCCCCGTTCGATGCCGGAGCGCAGCGCCTCCAGCAGGCCGCGCTGGCTGGCGCCGAGCCGCTCGACGACGTACTGGAGCAGCAGGTCGGAGTCGTCGGAGCGGAGCAGTGCGCCGAGCACCGGGTGGTCGCGCAGCCGGACGGCGACCTCCACCACCCGCTCGACGAAGGTCTCCCGGTCGCGGACGTCCAGCTCGGTGCCCTCCAGGGTGGCCAGGATCTCCCGGGTGAGCAGGGCGCCGATCACCGCCCGGACGTCCGGCCAGCGGCGGTAGACGGTCGGGCGACTGACCCCGGCGCGGCGGGCGATCTCGGACAGCTGGGTGCGGCGCACGCCGAGGTGCACGATCAGGTCGGCGGCGGCGTCCAGGATCGCGTCGTCGGTGCTGCGGGCCCCGGGTGGCCGGCCCGGCCCCTGGGTCCGGTCCGATGTCGGGGTCCGGCCCGATGTCGGGGGCTGGCCTGGCGTCTGAGGCTCGGCGTTACTACTTGACATGATGTGTGAAACTGTAACGCATGGCACCTGAGACGCAAGCGGGACCGGCCGGCGCCGCACTTCCGCTCCCCCCGATGAAGTGGGACGCCTGGGGCGACCCGGCGCTCGCCAAGGAGCTGTCCGCCGACATCAAGGGACTGCTCGCCGCCGCCCTCGGCGTCACCGGGGACGCCGCCCCCGGGCCGAGCGCCGAGGAGGTCGTGCTGCGCCCGTCCCGGATCGCCGCCGAGGACCTCAAGGCGCTGGCCGACGCCGTCGGCGAGGCGCACGTCAGCGCCGCCGACGCCGACCGGCTGCCCCGCGCCGGCGGCAAGTCCACCCCCGACCTGCTGCGCCGCCGCAGCCGCGAACCGCAGGACGCGCCCGACGCCGTCGTGCTGCCCGGCACCGAGCAGGAGATCGCCGCCGTCCTCGCGGTGTGCGCCGAACGCCGCGTCGCCGTCGTCCCGTTCGGCGGCGGCACCAGCGTGGTCGGCGGCCTCGACCCGGAGCGCGGCCCGTTCGAGGCCGTCGTCTCGCTCGACCTGCGCCGCTTCGACCGACTGCACGACCTGGACGAGACCTCCGGCGAGGCCGTCCTCGGCGCGGGCCTCACCGGCCCGGCGGCGGAGGCGCTGCTCGCCGAACGCGGCTGGGAACTCGGCCACTACCCGCAGAGCTTCCGCTACGCCACCATCGGCGGCTTCGCGGCCACCCGCTCCTCCGGCCAGGACTCCGCCGGGTACGGGCGCTTCGACGAGATGGTGCGCGGGCTGCGCGTCGTCACCCCCGCCGGGGTGCTCGACCTCGGCCGCGCCCCCGCCTCGGCCGCCGGCCCCGACCTGCGCCAGCTGTTCCTCGGCGCCGAGGGCACCCTCGGCGTGATCACCGCCGTCCGGCTGCGCGTCCACCCGCTGCCCGCCGTCAAGGCGTACGAGGCGTGGAGCTTCCCCGACTTCGCCACCGGCACGGCCGCGCTGCGCACCGTCGAGCAGCAGGGAGCGGGCCCCACCGTGATCCGGCTCTCCGACGAGGCCGAGACCATGATCAACCTGGCCATGACCGAGCAGATCGGCGGCGCCCCCGCCGTCACCGGCTGCCTGGCCGTCACCGTCTTCGAGGGCGGCGCCGCCCAGGTCGCCGCCCGGCAGCGGCTCACCCGGGACACCCTGCTCGCCGCCGGCGGCACCTCGCTCGGCGAGGCCCCCGCCCTGGCCTGGGAGCACGGCCGGTTCAACGCCCCCTACCTGCGCGACTCGCTGCTCAGCGCGGGCGCGCTGTGCGAGACCCTGGAGACCGCGGCCGGCTGGAGCCGGCTGCCCGCCCTGCGGGCCGCCGTCACCGAGGCACTGACCGGGGCCCTGCCCGGCTCCCTCGTGCTCTGCCACATCTCGCACGTCTACCCGACCGGCGCCTCGCTCTACTTCACCGTCGTCGCCGCGCTCGGCGAGGACCCGCTCACCCGCTGGGGCGCCGCCAAGCGCGCCGCCGGGGACGCCATCCTCGGCGCGGGCGGCACCATCAGCCACCACCACGCCGTCGGCGCGGACCACCGGCCCTGGATGACCGAGGAGGTCGGCGAACTGGGCGTGCGCATCCTGCGCGCCGTCAAGGCCGAACTCGACCCGGCGGGCATCCTCAACCCCGGCAAGCTGATCCCGTGACCGGCGTGAGAACCGTCCGCAGGGTCGCCGTTCTCACCAACCCGGCGGCGGGCATCGGCCACGCCGAACCCGCCGCCCGCCGGGCCACCGCCCGGCTGCGGGCCCTCGGCGTCCAGGTCGAACCGCACGCCGGACGCTCCCCCGAGGACGCCGTCCGCCTCGCCCGCGAGGCGGCGGCGGACGGCATGGACGCGGTGGCCGTGGTCGGCGGCGACGGCATGATCAACCTCGCCCTCCAGGCACTGGCCGGCACCCCCGTCCCGCTCGGCGTGATACCGGCCGGCACCGGCAACGACCACGCCCGCGAGTACGGCCTGCCGCTCGGCTCCCCCGAGGACGCCGCCGACGTCATCGCCGCGGGCCGCACCCGCGGCGTCGACCTCGGCCGGATCACCGGCCCGGACGGGACCGTCCGCCGGTACGGCTCCGTCCTCGCCACCGGCTTCGACTCCCTGGTCAGCGACCGCGCCAACCGGCTGCGCTGGCCGCGCGGCCGGATGCGCTACAACCTGGCCATCGTGGCCGAGTTCGCCAACCTGCGCCCGCTGCCCTTCCGCATCACCCTCGCCGACGGCACCGTCATCGAACGCGACCTCACCCTGGCCGCCGTCGGCAACACCCGCAGCTACGGCGGCGGCATGCTGATGTGCCCCGCCGCCCTCCCCGACGACGGGCTGCTCGACCTCACCCTCGTCGACGCCATGCCCCGGCTGCGCATCGCCCGGTTCTTCCCCACCCTCTTCAAGGGCACCCACGTGGGGTACCCCGAAGTCACCACGCTGCGCACCGAGTCGCTGCGGATCGAGTCACCCGGCATCACCGCCTACGCCGACGGGGAGTTCATCACCTCACTCCCGGTGGAGGTCGCCGTGGAGAAGGACGCCCTGCGGGTGCTCGTGCCGTGAGAAGGTGACGCCGTGGTCCGGCCCGACCGGGCGGGCCACGGCGACGGACCACCTCGGACGCGCCCTGACGGCCGCCGGCCTCGGCCTCACCGACTACTGGCGCTGGGCGCGCCGGACCTGACCGCCCGTCCGCCGGAGGCCTCCCTCACCCGCCGAGGCGGCGGCGCCACAGCAGCGGGCGTATCTTGATCGCCTGGGACGGGGCACCGTTCCAGACCGTCGGCAGGCCGGCCGCCGCCAGGGCGGCGACCACCTCGTGCCCGACGGCGACGGTCGTCTCCGGGGAGCCGTCGAAGCCGCCGTACAGCAGGGACAGGCCCCGGCCGAGGGCGGCGGACTCGGTGGACTGGGAGTGGAAGTAGACGAAGCCGCGGGCGCCGGAGGCTCCGGCGGCGCCGATCTCGGCCTCGCCGCAGGAGCGGCAGCAGGAGAAGTCCTCCCGGGCCGTGATGCCGGCGGCCTCCAGGGCGGCGAAGGCCCTGGTGAGGCGCTCCGGATCGGTCTCGCCGACCCAGCCGGTCTGCTCGCCGACGCGCTCCAGCCAGAGCCGGTCGGCGAGTTGCTCGGCCTGGGGGCGCGAGAGCGGGCGGCGGTCACCGGAGACCAGGTGCTCCTCGGCCTGTTCGGCGAGCCGGGCGCGGTCGGTGTAGCCGCAGGCCAGAGTCAGCCGCAGCCGCTCCTCCACGTCCCGGCGCTCGCCCGCGTCCAGGTCGAGCGCCGGCACCGCCTCCGGTGCCGGGCCCAGGTCGAGCGGCTGCCAGTCGAGGCCGTCGTCCCAGCCCACCGCGCCGCGCGCCCAGCCCGTCATGACCTCGGCCACCCGCTCGGGATCGGACAGGCTCACCTCGAAGTGCCGCTCGCCCGAACCGTCGCGGTGCTCCAGGGTGTAGTCCTCGCCGTCGGCGTGCCACACCTGGACGTACACGTCGGGCAGGTCCGGTATCCGCTCCACGACCAGGAAGCGGTCGTCCGGCGCGCCGATGCGCCGGACCATCCCCGCCAGTTCGTCCGCGGTCACCCTCAGGTGCCGCGTCTCGTTCCTCTGCACCGCGATCGCCAGCATGGGGCCACCCTTGCACGTACCACTGACAATCCCGGCGGCCGATCGCGCAGTTCAGGCCCGGTGCACCCGGTGACGAACGGCCGCAACGGCCGCAACGGCGGAGGCCCGCACGCTCCGCGGAGCGCGCGGGCCTCCGGGCCGCGGGGCGGCGCACCCGCCTAGAACTTCAGGCCGCCCCACTGCTCCTGGGTCACGCCGCCCGCCAGGTACAGGTTGCCCTCCGAGTCCAGGATCGCGACGAACTTCTTCGTGCCGCCCCAGTGGGTCGTGAAGTAGAACTTGTTCTTCGCGTGGTCCACTTCCAGGTTGGTGTTGATCGACAGCTCGATGCTCTGCGGGCCGCTGACCAGCACGTCCCTCTTGGGTGAGCTGTCGTAGACCCGGTTCTGCGTCAGCTTGACGCGGCCGTTGGCGTCGCCGCTCTTCACGTCCGACGCCACGCCGAGGTCGATCTCAGGCATGGAGACCCTCCCCTGCGGTCCCGCGGGGCCCCTGAGGACAAGCCCGCTCTCCAGTGGAATCAACTTCGTTGCCAGGTGAGTCACTTGGCCACCTGGACCGATCGGAAATCTACACAGTCCGGCCATGGAATCCGCGCCTCCGTTTGAAAATTTCCGATACGAGTCAAAAACGAACAAGCATTGACCGATTTTGCTCGCTCGGAAACCTCAGGAGCACCACAGGCCCCATCTGTCCCAAGGGAGTCGGTAAACGGAAGGGGCCCACGCACTCCGGTGAGTGCGCGGGCCTCGGTGCCGCTTCGGGACCGACCGCAGGCGCCAGGCGGGCCGCACCCTGCCGGAGCTCTCGGCGAGGGCCGGCTCTCCGCTGTCGGGGTCGACGGTGTAGACGCGGTAGCCCGCGTCGGTGGTGATCCGGATGTGGTCGGCGTCGGACCACCGCGCCGAGACGAACTCCCCATCTCCCGGGATCTGCTGCTGGACCGTCAGGACCGACCAGCGGCGGGCCGAGGGGCCCGTCCCGGTCTCCAGGCCGACCTGGAAGGTGTTGCTCTCCCGCTCCGACTGACCGCGGTTGACCACGGTCAGCGGCAGCAGCGCGGTGGCGGCCAGGATCCCGCCGATTCTCACACGATTCATCGAACCCCCTTGCGGGGCACCCTAGACGGCCCGCTCCTCCGGACGAATCCGGGAGGCCCCGCTCCGGCGCGACGGGCTCCGGGGCCACCGGAAAACCGGATGCTCCGGCGGCGGACGGTCGGGTAGCCTGCGGGGCATGTCGAGCCCTGAGGCATCCAGGGTGGGGGCTTTCGGTCACGCGCCGTCAGCCCCCTGAAACCCGGAGACCCCGAACCACCGAGGTCCGGGCGAGCGCCGCGCCCGCGCCGCCCGGGGGCTGAGCGTGCGGTGACGAGACGTCCTGTCCTCGTTCCCACCGCCTCCTCGGAGCCTCTCGATGCCCCTTCCGCTGTATCTGCTCGCCCTGGCCGTGTTCGCCATGGGCACCTCGGAGTTCATGCTCGCCGGGCTGCTGCCCGGCCTCGCCGCCGACCTCGGCGTCACCGTCGGTACGGCCGGCGGGCTGACCTCGGCCTTCGCGGTCGGGATGGCCGTCGGCGCGCCGCTGACGGCCGCGCTCGCCCGCAACCGGCCGGGGCGCGGCAGCCTGCTCGGGTTCGTCCTGGTCTTCGCGGCGGCCCATGCCGCCGGGGCCCTCACCGGGAACTTCCCGGTGCTGCTCGCCACCAGGGTGGTCGCCGCGCTCGCCAACGCCGGGTTCCTGGCGGTGGCCCTGACCACCGCCGCCGCCCTCGTCCCGGCGGACCGCAAGGGGCGGGCACTCGCCGTGCTGCTGTCCGGGACGACGGTGGCGACGGTCGCCGGTGTCCCCGGCGGGGCGGTGCTGGGCGCGCTGTTCGGGTGGCGCGCCGCGTTCTGGGCCGTCGCGCTGCTCTGCCTGCCCGCCGCCGCCGGCATCGCCAAGGGCCTTCCGCCCGTCGCCACTTCGGCCGGCGGGCGCCCCGCCCCGGCGCTGCGCGCGGAGGTCGCCGAGCTGCGCCGCCCCGGCCTGCTCCGCGCGATGCTGCTCGCCGCGCTGGTGAACGCGGCGACCTTCGGCGGCTTCACCTTCCTCGCCCCCGTGGTGACCGGCCCCGCCGGGCTCGGTGAGCTGTGGGTACCGGTGGCGCTGGTGCTGTTCGGGACCGGGTCGTTCGCCGGAGTCACCGTCGCCGGGCGGCTCGCGGACCGCCGCCCTGGCCTGGTCCTCGCCGTCGGCGGCCCGCTGCTGCTGGCGGGCTGGCCCGCCCTGGCCGTCCTGGCGGGCGTACCGGCCGCGCTGCTGCCGCTGGTGTTCCTGCTGGGTGCGGTGTCCTTCGCGGTCGGCGGCACGCTGATCACCCGGGTGCTGTACGAGGCGACGGGTGCCCCCACTCTGGCGGGGGCCTACGCGACCGCCGCGCTCAACCTCGGCGCCACCGCGGGGCCGTTGCTCGCCGCCGCCACCCTCGGCACGGCGGCCGGCGACCTCGGGCCGTTCTACGCCGGCGGGCTGCTGGTCGCGGCGGCGCTGCTGGTGGCGACGGTGCGGCCGCGGGTCGGCTGAGCCACGGGTGGCGGTACGGGAAGAAACGGGGGGTACGGGGCCGGGCGCGGTGGGCCCCGGTTCACACCCCCCGCGTCGCCGCCACCCGCCCGTCCGCGACCGCCGCCACCAGCCGGCCGTGGTCGGCCGCCGTCCGGTCCGCGTAGCGCAGCGCGAAGTCGGCGACGGCCTCGGCGAAGGTGTCCGCGCCGCCGAGGTAGCCGGCGATGGCCAGGCGGTCGCCGGTGCGGGCGTGGGCGCGGGCGAGGGTGCGGCCGCAGAGGTCGGCGTAGGCCCGCAGCCCGGCGGGCCGGAAGTCGGAGATGTCCGTGGAGCCCTTCATGTCACGCAGTTGGCGGCCGTAGAAGTGGCGCCCGGCGGGGCCCGTGGTCCAGCCGAGGAAGATGTCGCTGGCGGCCTGCATCAGGTGCTGTCCGGTGACCACCCGGCGGCCGCCGTGGTGGACGGTGACCTCGGCCTCCGGCCGCAGCGGCGGCAGGTGTTCCTCCAGCACCGACCGGCCGGCCTCCTTGAGCTGGAGGAACAGCGGGTCGCGGCCGCCCTGGCCCTCCAGCAGCACGATGTAGCAGCGGGTGCCGACGCTGCCCACACCGACCACCTTGGTCGCCGCGTCCACGAAGCGGTAGCGGTCCAGCAGGACCCTGCGGTCCTCCGCGAGGGTCGACCGGTAGTCGCTGAACACCTTGCCCACGCCGCGCAGTTCGGTCCGCTTCAGCGGCTCGATCAGCGGCGGCTCGCTGACGATCCGGCGCCGCCCGTCCCGTTCCTCGGTGAGCTTGCCGAAGGCCTGGAGGCTGGTGCGGCGCCGGGCGTGCGCGAACTCGGCCTCGGCCCGCTCGCGCTGCCTCGGCCTGCGCAGCAGCGCCGGCAGGTCGGCGGTGTCCACCCGGGCGTACCAGACGTCGAGTTCGCCCCTGCCGGCCAGCTTCCGCATCGCGCCCGCGTACCCCTGGACGGCGGCGAGCGCGGCCCTGCGCGCCTGCCGCTCGTCCTGGCCGTTGTCCCTGGCGGCGACGGCGACGCTGGCGGCGAGCCGCTTGACGTCCCACTCGAAGGGGCCGGGGAAGGTCTCGTCGAAGTCGTTGACGTCGAAGAGCAGCGCGCGCTCCGGCGAGGCGTACACGCCGAAGTTCAACAGGTGGGCGTCGCCGCAGAGCTGGACGGTGAGGCCGGTGTTCGGCAGGGCGCCGAGGTCGGCCGCCAGGACGGCGGCGGCGCCGCGCAGGTAGGCGAACGGGCTGTCCGCCATCCGCCCGTGGCGGATCGGCAGCAGCCCGGCGACCCGGTCCTCGCCCTGCCGCTCCAGCACGCCGAGCGGGTCGGGCCGGTCGGCCGCGGGGATCCACCGGCCGTGGGCGGAGCGGGAGACCCGCTCCCGGGCGGCCCGGCCGTGCCGGCGGCGTTCGGCGGGGGTGGTCATGCGGCGGCTCCGGGCGTCGGCGGGTCGCGGGTCCTTTCCGGCGACGCTAGGACAGGAGTGCGGGAGGGCGCACCGCACGCCCTCCCGCACTCCGCCGTCCGGGTGAACCGGGCGGCCCTCCACCCCCGGCCCGCTACTGCCGTGCCGCGCCCAGCGCCGCCGGCCGGGTCCGCAGCAGGGCCCGGGCCGGCAGCCCGGTCGCCCCGAGGCAGAGCAGCACGGCTCCGGCGGCCAGCGGCAGGACGAGCGTCGGCGGGACGTACGGGGCGGAGTTGGCCACGCCCCTGGCGACCGGCACCAGCGTGAGCGCGGCGATCGCGGCGCCGACCGCGAGCCCGGTCGCGGCCACCAGCAGCGCCTCCCAGCGCACCATGCCGCGCACCTGGCGCCGGGTGGTGCCGGCCAGCCGCAGCAGCGCGACCTCGCGGCGCCGGTCCAGCACCGTCATCACCAGGGTGTTGGCGGCGCTGACGGCGGCGAACCCGCCGAGCACGGCCGCCATCACGGTGTTGGCCCAGCCGCTGAGCTCCAGATCCTTGTCGGACTGGGCGACGAAACCGGCCCGGTCGGTCACCGCGGCGCCGGGCAGCGCGCCCAGCCCGGCGGCCACCGCCGTACGGTCGGCGCCCGGCGTGGTGGCGACCAGCACCTGGCTGTCGTACCCGGCGGTGACGTGCGCGGCCACCGCGGCCCGCGGCAGCAGGGCCTGGCCGACGCCGAGCCCGCGGTCGTACACCGCGACCACGGCGGGCCGCGCGGCGGTGCCGTCGCCGAGCCAGAGCGGCACCCGGTCGCCGACCTTCGCGCCGAGCGAGTCGGCCAGGGTGGCGCTCAGCGCGATGGTGTCGGGGGCGCGGCCGAGATCGGCGAGCGCACCGCTGCGCACGCCCAGGTCGAGCACCTTCGGCAGCCGGGCCGGGTCGCCGTCCACGGCGAGCACGGGGGCGGAGCCCAGCATGCCGCCGTTCTCGTAGACCACTCCGGTGCGCAGCACGCCGACGGCGGCTGCCACACCGGGCACCCCGGCGGCCTTCCCGGCGGTCCCGGCCGGCAGGCCGGGGCCGGTGGCGCCGATCACGTGGTCGGCGGTGACGCCGGCCCTGACGTTCTCGCCGGTGGTGTGGCTCACGGTGCTCTGGAGGATCAGCAGGGTGCCGCAGAAGGCGGTGACCAGGACGATCGGGGTGATCGCCGAGGCCAGCCTGCGGGCGTTGGCGCGGGTGTTGTCGGCGGCCAGCGAGCCGGACGCGCCGCCGGCCCGCAGCGGGGCGCCGAGCACCACCGCGGCGATCCCGGCCAGCCAGGGGCCGAGCAGGGCGACGGCCATCATGAAGCACATCACCACGCCGAGCGCGGTCTGGGCGGCCTTGGTGCCGTCGAGGGCGTTGGCGAGGCCGGCGGCCACGGTGCCGCCGACGGCGAAGAGCAGGCCGAGGACGGTGCGCACCCTGCCGGGGCGGGGCGCCTCGACGGCGGCCTCGCCGAGCGCCTGGGCGGCGCGCATCCGGGACGGCCGGCGGGCGGCCAGGAAGCCGGCGGTCAGCGCGGCGAGGGTGCAGACGAGGACGGCGGCGAGCATCGGGACCGGACCGACGTCGAGGCGGACGTCCGCGGGGACGGCGCCGCGGTCGACCAGCTGGCCGAACCACCAGTGGGCGAGGGCCAGTCCGGGCAGGATGCCGAGCGCCGCGGCGAGCGGCGCGACCAGCATCGCCTCGGTGGCGATGGTGCGGCGGATCTGGCGCGGGGTGGCGCCGACGGCGCGCAGCAGGGCGAACTCGCGGGCCCGCTGGCCGGTGGCGAGGGCGACGGTGCTCATCACCACGAAGACCGCGGTCATGGTGGCGTAGCCGCCGAAGGTGCCGCCGAGGGCCATCAGCATGCTGCGGGCGCCGCCGAGGGCGGGGTGCTCGACGGAACCCCGGTCGTCCCCGGTGAAGGTCCTGGCGTCGCCGCCGACGGCCTGGCGGACCTGGGCGGCGAGCTGGGCCGTGGGCACGCCCTCGCGGGGCTGTACGGCGATGGCGTCGATCCGGCCGGGGTGGCCGGAGAGGCGGTCGGCCGTGGCGTCGGCGAACCAGGCGGTGGGGCCGGCCTGCTGGGCGGCGGCCAGACCGGAGACCCGGTAGGTCGCGGTGCCGCCGGGTGCGGTGAGCGCGAGGCTCGCGCCGGGCGCCAGGTGGGCGGCGCGCGCCGTGCCGGCGTCCAGCACCACCTCGTTCGCGCCGGGCGCGCGGCCCTCGACCAGTGTGTCGCCGGGACCGGCGATGCCGAGCGCGGCGAAGCCCCGGCCGGTCATGGCCGGCGCCTGGCCGGCGGCGGGCAGCGGGAAGGCGGTGTCGGGGCGGGCGGCCGCGACGCCGGGCAGGGCGGTCAGCCGGCCGACCAGTGCGGCGTCCGTCCGGGCCCGCTCCGGGGTGGCCTGCTCCTGGGTCTCGGTGCCCTCGCCGACCTTGCGCTCGATCTTCACCGCCTGGTCGGCCGCGACCACCACCGGGGCGGCGGCGTAGCGGTCGGTCTCCAGGCTCGCGGTCAGGCCGGTCTGGAGCAGCGTGCCGCAGGCCACCACCACGGCGGCGCCCAGCAGCAGGGCGACCAGGGTGCCCACGAAGGACGCGGGGCGGAAGCGCACCGAGGCGCGCGCGAGTCCGTTCGTCACGCCGCCACTCCCACCGGGCGGGCGGTGAGCGCGACCATCCGGTCCGCGACGGCCTGCGGGCTCGGGTGCGGCAGGTCGTCCACGATCGCGCCGCCGGCCAGGAACAGCACCCGGTCGGCGAAGGAGGCCGCCACCGGGTCGTGGGTCACCATCACCACGGTCGCGCCCATCGAGTCCACGGCCTGCCGCAGCAGGCCCAGCACCTCGTGCGCGGTGCGGGTGTCCAGCGCGCCGGTCGGCTCGTCGGCGAACACCACGTCCGGGCGGGTGATCAGCGCGCGGGCGATCGCCACCCGCTGCTGCTGGCCGCCGGACAGCTGGCCGGGACGCCGCCTGGCGTGCTCGCCCAGGCCGACCCGGGCGAGCAGTTCCCGTGCCCTGGCGCGGTCCTGGCGCTCCCCGGCGAGGCGCTGCGGGAGCAGCACGTTCTGCTCGACGCTCAGCGAGGGCAGCAGGTTGAAGGACTGGAAGACGAAGCCGATCCGGCTGCGGCGCAGCTTGGTGAGCCGGTCCTCGCTCAGTGTGGAGATGTCCTCGCCGCCGAGCCGGACCTGCCCCTGGTCCGGGCGGTCCAGGCCCGCCGCGCACTGGAGGAAGGTGGACTTGCCGGAACCGGACGGGCCCATCACGGCGGTGAAGCTGCCGTGGGCGAGCGCCAGGTCGACGCCGCGCAGTGCCTGCACCGTCGCCTCGCCGCGCCCGTAGGTGCGGCGCACCCCGCGCAGCTCGATCGCGGGGGCCTGGTGCGGGGTGCCCGTGGAGGGGAAGCCGGTGGAGGAGGAGGTGCCGTGGCCGTACCCGTCAGGGCCGTACGGGGCTCCGGCGTACGGGTCCGTCCCGCGCTCGTCGGTCCTGCGGCGGTCTTGGCGGCGTGCCATGGAGGGGCCTTCCTTCGGTTCTGCGTCGCTCGTCGTCAACGTCCTCCAACCTAGGGAGGACGGGACGCGCGAACCATGCAGGTCACCGGCGGACCGGTGGTGGGGTTATCCCCCCACCTCCTCGGCGGAGACCCCCAGGTAGGCGGCCCGCAGCCCGGCGAGCGCCGGGTGCGCGGGGTCGAAGGCCGTACCGTCGACGGCCGCCAGCGGGCGCACCCCGACGCCCGCGTTCACCGCGAACGCGGCGGTGAAGCGGTCCAGCCCGGCCGCGGGCAGCCGTTCGCGGGACTGCGGCCCCCGGTACGCGGCGGACAGCAGCGCCTCGGTGACGCCGGGCAGGCTCGGGCCCTCCGGCCAGACCAGCTTGTCCTCGGCCAGGAAGCCGACGTTCCAGGTCGCGCCCTCGACCACCAGGCCGGCGTCGTCGACCAGCAACACGTCGTCGTAGCCCGCGAGTTGGGCCAGCCTGCGCTGGTGGACCAGGCCGAACAGGCCGACGTGCTTCACCTCGGGCAGCTCCCGCCGGTACGCCGTGGTGCGCACCCGCAGCGGGGCGGGTGCGGCCGTCGCGGCCGGGCGGGTGGTCACCAGCAGGGCGGGCGCGGCGGGGGCGGCGGGGCGCTCCAGGCCGAGCGCCGGGTCGTACACCGTGACCCGGACGATCACCGGCGCGCCGTCGGCGGGCAGTACCGCGCCGATCCGCTCGCGCACCGCCGCCCGGTCCAGGGCGGTACCGAACAGCACCCGGCAGTCCCTGACCAGCCGGTCCAGGTGCAGCGACAGGCCGCGCACCCGGCCCGCCTCGGCGCGCAGCGTGGTGAAGTGCCCGTAGTTGAGCAGCCCCAGGGCGGCCAGCCGCGCCGGGTCGGCGGGGGCGCCGTCGATCTCGATCTCAGCCATCCCCCGAGTCTGCCAGCTGCGGGGACGGCGGCGGGGCGGGCTCCGGCAGCGGCACCGGGCGGTACGGGCTCACCACCGGACGGCCCGCCGCCCTGGCCACCCGCTCGAACTCCTCGATCCGACGGGCCAGGCCCTCCGGCTCCCCGGCGTCCGACCAGCGCCACGCCTCCGCCCACCACTGCGGGCCGCGCACCAGCGGCCGTCCGGCCAGCGCCAGGCAGAGGGCCAGCGTGGAGCGGGCGTACTCGTGCACCCAGCCGTCGCAGCCCCGGTAGTCCGCCGTCTCGTCCAGCCGCAGCCAGCGGCCCTCCTGCCCGGCGGCCAGTATCGGCACCCAGCCGCGCAGCCGGTCGGCGACCAGCAGGAGCAGCCGCCCGTCCTCCTCCCGCACCCGGTGCACGGGGAGTCGGGGCATCCGGGCGAAGGACAGCGAGCGCTTCCAGCCCACCACCCACAGGCCCCGGCGCAGGTAGTAGCGGACCGCCGGCTGCCAGGCCCAGTGCGCCTCCAGCCGGAACCCCGGCAGGCCCTCGGCGGTGGCCGCCGCGTACACCTCGTCCAGCGCGGAAGCCGCGAGCCCGCGCCCGCGCGCGGCCGGGGTCACGTAGAGGGAGGAGACGGCCAGTTGGCTCGGGCCCTTGGTCCAGTTGTCCACCGCGACGGTGCCCACGACCGCGTCCGCACTGGCGTCGGCGCCGGTGTCGGTGTCGGTGTCGGTGTCGGCACCGTCCAGGATCCAGTAGCGCCGGCGGTACAGCTCTCCGCCCGGCCACTCCCGCCCGCTCTCCCCCAGCCGCTCCCGCCACCCGCGCTCCGCCCGCGGCGCCAGCCCGTCCGGGTCCACCCGCTCGCCCAGCTCGCCCTCCACCAGGGACGCCAAGTCCCAGAGCGCGAACCGCCGTTCCTCCCCCGGCCCGACCGCCCGCAGCCGCGGCCCCGCCGCCAGCCGGTCCTGCGCCCGCTCCACCGCCGCACCCCACGACCTCCGCACACGCCGAGGATAGCGGCCGGGCACGGACCATCAGTAGCCCGACGGCCACCGAACGTCAGCGCGGGCACCCGGGGTGTCGTGGGCGGGCCGGTGGTGGGGGAAACCCGACCACAGGACTCGACCTGGCCGTGATGACCCCGCTGAGCTGCGCCGATGCAATGGAGGGGTGACGAAGCGGACGTACTGGTGGTGCGGCGGGTGGCTGGTGGCGGCGGGATGGGCGGGGGCGTTTCCGGTGGTGTCCGGGCTCGGGCCGCACCGGAGTTGGGGGCTCTGCGCGGCCGTCGGGTACCTGGCGGCGGCGCTCGCCGTGGTGGTGCCGCGGCGGCGCGGGCGCGAGGTGTCGGTGGCCGTCGCGGCCGTCGGGGCGGTGCTGGTGCCGCTGCTCGTCCTGGTCCTGGACGGGCGGGGGCAGAGCGAGGTCGGGGTGATCGAGCGTTCCGGGTCGCTGCTGCTGCACACCGGCACGCCGTACCTGGCCGACCCGCAGACCGTCGCCCAGTACTCCCCCTACCTGCCCGGGCTGGCCCTGCTCGGTCTGCCCAGGGCGCTGCTCGGCTCCTCGCCGCTCGGCGACGCCCGGCTCTGGTGCGCGGCGGTGTTCCTGGTCTGCGTGCTGCGGACGGTCCCCGCCGGGCGCAGGCTCGGCGCCGCCGCGCTCACCGTCTCACCGGTGGTGGCGCTGCCGCTCTGCGTCAGCGGGGTGGACCTGCCGCTCACCGGACTCCTCTGGCTCGCCCTGGTCCGCGCCGCCGAACGGCGGCCGGTGGCGGCCGGGTCGGCACTGGCCGCCGCCTGCGCGATGAAGTGGACGGCCTGGCCCGCGCTCGCCGTGCTCGCCGCCCTGCTCGCGGTCGGCGCCGGACGGCGCGCGGCACTGCGCGGGACGGCCGTCGCGGTGGGGGCGGCGACTCTCGCGGTGCTGCCGGTGGCGCTGCGGGCACCGGGGCCGCTGGTGGAGCAGGTGTTCGCCTTCCCCACCGGGCGCGGCCCGCTGCCGACCCCGGCCGCCAGCCCGCTGCCCGGACGGCTGCTCGCCGGCCTCGGCCCGGCCGGCTGGTACGCCGCCGTCGCCCTGCTGCTGCTCGCCGGGCTCGCCGTCGGGGCCTCGCTGCTCACCCGCCCGCCCCGCACCGCGGCCGCCGCGGCGCACCGGCTGGCCCTCGGGCTGGCGGCGGCCTTCCTGCTGGCGCCCGCCGGACGGTTCGGCTACCTCGCGCTGCCGCTCGTCCTCGTCCTGCTCTCCCGCTCCCTCACCGCTCCGAAAGGCCTGCCATGGGCACCACCCTCGTCGTCACCAACGACTTCCCGCCGCGTCAGGGCGGCATCGAAACCTTCGTCCGGGCCATGGCCGACCGCGTCCCCGGCGACGACGTCGTGGTCTACACCTCGGCCGAGCCCGGCGCCGAGCGCCACGATGCCGCTCTCCCCTACCCGGTGATCCGCGACCGCTCCCGCACCCTGCTGCCCACCCCGCGCGCCACCCGCAGGGCCGCCGGAATAGCCCGCGCGCACGGCTGCGACCGGGTCTGGTTCGGCGCCGCCGCGCCGCTCGCCGCGATGGCGCCCGGTCTGCGGCGGCTGGCGCCGGGCATCCGGCGCACCGTCGCCACCACGCACGGCCACGAGATCTGGTGGGCCCGCACCCCCGGCGCCCGCGGCCTGCTGCGCCGGATCGGGCGCGGTACGGACGTGGTCACCTTTCTCGGCGAGTACACCCGCGCCAGGATCGCACCCGCGCTGGGGCCCGGCGCCAGGCTGGCGCGGCTGGTACCCGGCGTCGACCCGGCGCTCTTCCGGCCGGCCGGCGGCGGGGACCCCGCCCCCACCGGGGCGCCGTCCGCCGCACCGGTGGTCCTGTGCGTGGCGCGGCTGGTCCCGCGCAAGGGCCAGGACGTGCTGATCCGCGCCCTGCCCGCGATCCGCCGGGCCGTGCCGGGGACCACCCTGGTGCTGGTCGGCCGGGGCCCGGACGAGGACCGGCTGCGGGGCCTGGCCCGCCGGTCCGCCGAGCCGGGCAGCGTGGTGTTCACCGGCGGCCTCGACCACGCCGGGACGGCCGTCCACTACGCCGGGGCGGACGTCTTCGCGATGCCCTGCCGCACCCGGCGGCTCGGTCTGGAGGCCGAGGGTCTCGGCATCGTCTTCCTGGAGGCGGCCGCAGCGGGCCTCCCGGTGGTGGCCGGCCGCTCCGGCGGCGCCCCGGACACCGTCCTCGACGGCGTCACCGGCACGGTCGTCGACGGCCGCGCCCCCGCCGAGGTGGCCGCGGCCCTGACCCGCATCCTGCTCGCCCCGCCCGCCGAGCGCGCCCGGATGGGCGCGGCGGGGCGGCGCTGGGCGGAGGAGCACTGGACCTGGGAGGCCTCGGCGCGGCGGCTCACCGACCTGCTCGACCCGGGCGTGCCCCTGCCGGAGCCAGCCGCACCGGTCACTCCGGCTGCCCGCGCAGGTGCCTGACCAGCCGTGCGATCGCGGGCGCCCCGCCGTTGGCCAGGACCGCCGCCACCCAGTTCCGCGCCTGGCCCGCCAGGTCGTCCCGGCTCGGGCAGGAGAAGCTGAACAGCCAGACGTGGGCGGACAGATCGCGCTCCGACAGTGCCCGCCACTCCTCGCCCCCGGCCTCGGCCAGCCGGTCCGCGCAGGCCGCCAGCGCCTGGTCCCCGTCCCCGCCCCACTCCTGCCGCAGCCACAGCAGGAAGTTCGTCTGGGCGGTCGTGCTGTCGTCCCTGGTGGCCTCACCCTTCAGCAGTCGGTTGACGATTGCGCTCTGCGGTTCCCGTGTCCTCGCCATGACGCCATCGTTCCGGCACCACAACCACCGTGACAAGTGGATCGGTTGCCGCCCCGCCCGGCCGCGGGCTCACTCCCCCCGCAGGTGCGCCAGCACGGCGAGCACCCGCCGGTTGCCCTCGGTCGGGTCCAGGTCCAGCTTCATGAAGATGTTCCCGCAGTGCTTCACCACCGAGGCCTCGGTGATGCTCAACCGGCCCGCCACGGCCTGGTTGTTGAGGCCCTCGGCCATCAGTCCGAGCACCTCGCGCTCGCGCGGGGTGAGGCGGCCCAGCGGGCGGTCCGCGGACTGACCGCGCAGCAGCACCCTGACCACCTCGGGGTCGATCACCGTGTCCCCGGCGGCGACCCGCCGCAGCCCGTCCAGGAAGTCCGCGACGTCGCCGACCCGGTCCTTCAACAGGTAGCCCAGGCCGGCCGACTGGGCGCCGGCGGCGGCGAGCAGCCGGGTGGCGTACGGGGTGGCCACGTACTGGGAGAGGACCAGGACGGGCAGCCCCGCGTGGCGCTCGCGCAGGGCGAGGGCGGCGCGCAGGCCCTCGTCGGTGTGGTCGGGGGGCATCCGGACGTCGGTGACCACGATGTCCGGCCGGTCGGCGTCGACGGCCGCGATCAGCGCCCCGGCGTCGCCGACGGCGGCGGTCACCCGGTGGCCGCCGAGGGTGAGGAGTTCGACCAGTCCGGCGCGCAGCAGCACCGCGTCCTCGGCGATCACGACCCGGAGCACGGGACCTCCAGCCGCAGCGTCGTCGGGCCGCCCGTCGGGCTCGTCACCATCAGTCGTCCTCTCAGCAGTGCCACCCGGTCGGCGAGTCCCGCCAGCCCGGTCCCGGCGGCCGGGTCCGCCCCGCCGCGGCCGTCGTCGGTCACCCGGACGACCAGCCGGCCGCCCGCGACCCGCCCGTGGACGGTGATCGCGGTGGCGCCGCTGTGCTTGGCGGCGTTGGTCAGCGCCTCGGTGACGGTGAAGTAGGCGGTGGTCTCCACGGGTGCGGGCAGCCGCTCCGGGAGGTCGAAGTCGGTGGCCACCGGGATCGGGTGGCGCTGCGCGACCTCGTCGACGGCGGCGGCGAGCCCGTGGTCGGTCAGCACCTGCGGGTGGATGCCGCGCACCAGTTCACGCAGCTGCTCCAGGGCCCGCCCGGCCTCGCCGCGCGCCCGGGTGACGAGCTCGGCGGCCCGGCCCTCCTGGTCGCGCAGCTCGTACTCGGCGAGCCCGAGGGTCATGCTGAGCACGACCAGCTGCTGCTGGGCGCCGTCGTGCAGGTCGCGCTCGATCCGGCGCCGCTCGGCCTCGAAGGCGTCGGCCAACCGGGCGCGGGAGCGGGTGAGTTCGAGCACCCGGCGGCCGAGGTCGTCCTCCCTGGGCCCGAGCAGGAAGCGGGCCAGCGCGACCTCGGCGCCGACCAGCAGCGCCCCGGCGTACGCGCAGAACAGCAGACCGGCCAGCCCGGCGGCGGTGAACGGCAGGGCGGCGAGCGGGCCGGGGACGGCGCGCCCGGGGATCAGCATCACCGTCTCCGGGGCGAGCGCCCAGACCACCAGCGGGGAGAGCACGTACGCGCCGGAGAGCACCAGCAGCGCGGTGAAGCCGAGCGAGGCGGCGGCCAGGACGGTCGAGGTCAGCACGGCGTGGCCGAGTTCGCGCCAGGTGGCCCGCTCGCGAAGCCGGGTGCGGACGCGGGCGCGGCGGCCCGCCCCCGGCAGGCCGCGGTGCGGGTCGGGCAGCGGGAGCGGGTCGACCAGCCGCAGCCGCCACCGGGCCACCCCGGCGGCGGGGATGCCCGCGAGCACCAGGGCCAGCAGCACCGGCAGTCCGACACCGACCACCGACAGGCCCAGCCCGAGCACCAGCAGCACCGCGAGGACCACCAGCAGCACCGGCCCGAACAGCGCGCCGCCGAGCAGGTACGCCCAGCAGCGCGGCGCCCAGCGGGTGAACGGGAAGCGCAGCGGGTGCGCCCGCAGCGCCTCGCGCGCGGAGGCCGGCTGCCGCTGCCCCGTGCTGCTCCCCTCGTTCACCCGGTCCACCCTAACCGACGGGCTGACGACCCTTCGGGGCCTCGCCCGCGGCCCCCTCGGAGGCCGCCTCGCAGGCCCCGGCCCCGGCCCGGCGCGGCCTGGTCAGCGCGACGGCCGCGATCACCAGCGCGCCGCCGACCAGGGCGTTCCAGCCCACCGGCTCGTGCAGGAGGGCCGCGCCGAGCGCCGTCGACCAGAGCGGCATCACGTACGTGACGGCGGAGGCCACCGCCGTTCCGGCGCCGCGGACCAGTGCCAGGTTGAGCAGGTACGCCAGGCCGGTGCCGATCACGCCGATCGTCAGCAGGGTCTCGGTGATGCCCGCGCTGGCGCTCACCATGCTCCGGCCGACTGTGTGCTGGTCCCGATCCGTCCCGCCGTCCACCGGACGCTGACGCTCACCGGCCCGACCGGCCGCCCGTGGTCCCCGGCGGTCAGCGGGCTGCTGGCGGACATGGGCGCGGGGAGCGGGGAGGGTGCCGGGGCGGGTGCCGCCCTCGGGGCCTGACCTGCCACGACGCAGACCTGCCGGCTGTCGGGCGCGGGCGCGCGCCTGCCCGTCCACGCGGTTCGTGTTCTCCCCGGCCACCCGTCGACTCCGGGACCCGGCCGCCCGGAGACGAGGGAGCTTGACCTCTTTGGGGTTGACCGTCATTCCCGACAGGTCTATACCAGTGAGCACCTTCGGCAACTCCCCGGCACCGAGGGCCCGTTCGGCCGTCACGCCGCCCCCACACCCGGCGCGACCAGGCCGCTCCCCACCGCCGTTTCCTGGAAAGGCCTCCGATGGAACGCGCTCTTCCCCCACACCGCACCCCGCCCGCCCCGCGCGGCCGCCGTTCCCGGCGGGCCGCGCTCGCCGTGGCGGGCGTGCTCGGACTGCTCGTCGGCGGCGTCGCCGCCCTGGCCGCCACCGGCTCCGCCGCCGCGGACACCACCCGTGGCACCGCCGCCGGAGGGCTCGGCAGCAACTGGTACGCCTCGGCGCCCTACCTGATGCCCGAGGACAACAGCCCGCCGGACGCCGCCGCCGTGATGGACGCCACCGGCCAGAAGGCCTTCCAGCTGGCGTTCATCCTGGCCCAGGGCAACAGCTGTTCGCCCGCCTGGGGCGGCACCTCCTCGATCGACACCGACACCACCATGCCGGGCGTCATCCAGACCGTCCGCGGCAAGGGCGGGGACGTCTCGGTGTCGGTCGGCGGGTACGGCGGCACCAAGCTCGGCCAGGTCTGCGGCACCCCCGAGGCGACCGCCGCCGGGTACCAGAAGGTGATCACCAAGTACGGCCTCAAGGCGATCGACTTCGACCTGGAGGAGCCGGAGTACGAGAACACCGCGGCGATCCACAACGAGATCGGCGCGGCGCGGATCCTCCAGCAGAACAATCCCGGGCTGTACGTCTCGATCACCACCGCCGGCACCAACGCGGGCACCGGCTGGTTCGGCACCCAGATGCTCAACGAGGCCAAGTCGCAGGGCTTCACGCCGGACAACTACTCGATCATGCCGTTCGACGGCGGCTTCAACGGCGCGGCGGCGCAGACCGACGCGCTGGTGAAGTTCAACGGGATCCTGCAGACGACCTTCGGCTGGAGCGAGGCCACCGCGTACGCCCACGAGGGCGTGTCGCTGATGAACGGCCGCACCGACGCCGCCGAGTACTTCCGCCAGGCCGACTTCCAGGCCGTGCTGGACTTCGCCACCGCCCACGGCCTGGCCCGGTACACCTACTGGTCCGTCAACCGGGACCGCCAGTGCCAGGGCCCGGTGGACCCGGGGCTGTCCGGCTCCTGCTCCAGCGTGGCGCAGAACGACTGGGACTTCACCAAGTTCACGGTGAAGTTCGCCGGGGCGACCCCGCCCACCACCCCGAGCTCCTCGCCGACCGGCCCGGACAGCCCGGGCACCCCGACCACCAAGGTGCCCACCCCCGGCACCTGCACCGCCCCGGCGTGGAACGCGGGCACCACGTACAGCGGCGGCGCCAAGGTCTCGTACAACGGGCACGGCTACCACGCCAAGTGGTGGACGCTGAACGAGGTGCCGAGCGCGAGCGGCCAGTGGGGTGTCTGGACCGACGACGGCCCCTGCTGACGGGACTCCCCGGTGAGGGCGGCGGCCAGGTGAACCCCGGCCCCGCCTTCACCGACGGTGGCGGCCGCCCGGGCTCACTCCCCGGCGAACCGCTCCCGCAGCTCCGCCAGCACCTCCGCCGCCTCCGGCAGCCCGGCCGCCTCGCAGCGCGCGATGCCGGCGGTCAGCCTGGCCACCGCCGCGTCGGTGCGCCCGAGGTCGCCGCCCTCGATCAGCGCGGCCAGCCGGACCGACTCCGCCCGCGGCGACTCGGCCCGCCCGCCACCCGCCCCGTACGCGGGGATGGCCAGCTCGACCTCGGCCAGCGCCTCCTCGTAGCGCTCGGCGACGGCCAGCGAGCGCGCCCGCTCGTAGTGCGAACCGCCGCGCAGGTGCCAGGAGTTGTACTCCTCGCCGCGCGCCTCGGCCGCCTCGCCGACCGCGTCCGCCTCGGCCAGCAGGGCGAGCGAGGCGGTCAGCCCCTCCTCACCCTCCTCCCGCATCGTCAGCCGGGCCAGCTCCCGCAGGGTGGCGGCCAGCTGGTCCACCTGCGGGGCCCGGCCGTGCGCCGTGCGGGCCCGGGCCAGCGCGGCCTCGGCGGCGTCCCAGCGGTCGGCCCTGGCGAGTGCCAGAGCGGCCTCGCAGGCGACCATGGTGTGGGTCTCCTGGTCCTCCCAGCCGGCCACCTGGTCGGCCAGCCGCAGGTACTCCTCGGCGGCGTCCCGGTACTCCTCCAGGTCGGACAGGCCGCGCGCGAGGTCCAGCCGGGCCTGGGCGGCCATCCGGACGTCCAGCCGGTCCGCCGAGGCGTCCAGCAGCACCGACTCCAGTACGGCCACCGCGTCCGCCGCCCGGCCGGTGTCCCGCAGCACGTCGGCCAGTTGCAGGCGCACCCGGGCGGCGTCCTCGACCGCCTCGGCGCCCTGCCGGTCGTAGCGCGCGGCCGCCTCCGACAGCGCGCGGACCGCACCGCCGAGGTCGCCCGTCCGGAGACAGGAGTGGCCGAGCATCAGGTACGTCGGCGCGTACGGGTAGGAGTCGTCGCCCCAGCGCACGGCCTCGGCCAGCGCCCGGTGGAACACCTCGGCCGCCTGGCCGGGCTCGTCGCTCTGCAACAGCACCTGACCGAGCAGGCCGAGTACCCGCGGGGTGTGCCAGGGCAGCCCGGCCTCGTCCAGCCGGGCCAGCACCTCGCGGAGTTCGGCCTCCGCCTCGGCCTGCCTGCCCTCCCGGGCGGCGACATCGGCGGTGTACTGCCGGGCGGCGGCGGCCCGGCGCTCGGAGCCCAGCTCCACGGCGGCCCGCCGGTAGGCCTCGACCGTCGTCCCGAAGCGCCCGGCCACCTCGGCGGGCGGCTCGGGCAGCGCCCCGACCAGGTCGTGGTGGGCGGCGTAGGCGCGGCACTGCAGGACGATCAGGTAGTCGTCGTCGGTGATCGCGCCGCCGGCCCGCAGCTCCCCGGCCCGGACCAGCGCCGCGTCGAGCGCCGGCCAGTCGACCTGCCGGGCGCCGGACCCGCCCTCCCCGGTCTCGACGGCCTCGCCGGCCTCGCCGGTCTCGACGGTCTCGTCCAGGTCCACGATCAGCGTCCGGGTACGGCACATCAGCGCCGCCCCGTCCATCCCCACCTGCTCGAACAGCTCGGCGGCGGCCAGCAGCCCGGCCCTGCCCTCGGCGGTCGCGTCACGGTGGAGGGCCTCGTGGGCGCGCTGCTCGGCGAGTTCGGCACGCAGCCGCTCCGGGCCGCCCAGTTCGTCGCTCCGCGGATGGACGAAGTCCGCGGCCCCGGCCCGCTCGGCGACCCGCCTCCACAGCCGGTCGGAGTCCGGGTGGCCGAGCAACTCCAGCTCGCGGGCCCTGAGCACCAGCGCGGTGAAGTCCTCCGGCTCCGGCTCGGCCTCCCGGCGCGGCGCGGGCACGGCGGCCGGGACGGCGGACAGCCCGGGCGCGGCGGCGGCCCGCACGCCCAGGGCCAGCGGCTCGGCCGTCAGCGGCCCGACGGCCAGCCGGGCGCGCCGCCCGGCGCCGACCGCGTCGGTGCCGTTGCGGGCGTCGAAGCGGGCGGCCAGCGCGTCGGCCTCGGCACGCACGTGGGCGAGCAGGGGGTCCACCGTCCAGACGGTGCCGGGCGGGCCGGTGACGGCGAGGCCGCCGTGGCCGGCTCCGGCGAGCCGGGCGAGCAGCACCTCGACACCGGTCAGGAACTCCAGCCGGGAGCCCGGCGAACCGGTGACCGCGAACAGGTCGCGGTTCTCGGCGAGCAGTTCCAGGCCGCGCGGCTCGTTTCCGGAGAGCGCGCAGAACTCGATGTGCAGGCCGACGGCGTCCAGCATCGAGGCCTTGCCGCGGGCCTGGCGGTAGCCGGTCAGGTGGCCGGAGCGGGCCTCGTCCAGCAGGCCCAGGCGCAGCTGCGCGAGCAGCGCGTTGGCCTGGCTGAGCTGGGGCTCCTGCTCGCAGCCGCTGCGGCCGTCGAGCACCGGGGCGAGCAGTTCCAGCGCCCTGGCGTCGTCCCCGGCGGCGATGAAGTGCCGGGCGCGGGCGCGGGTCTCGCAGGCGTGGCAGTCGCTCAGTTCGGAGCGCGGGCGCCCCGCCCACAGCTCGTAGGCGTCCTGCACTCCGGTGCCGGTGTGCACGGCCAGGTGGTAGCGCTGGGCGTAGTACGGCTGGAGGTCGTGGCCGGCCGCGCGGTACCGGTCGCGCAGCTCGGTGTGCCAGCGCCTGATCGCCGCGAGCGGGACGTCCGGGGTCTCCAGGAGCGAGTCGGCGACCCACTTGAAGCGCCAGAACACCTGGTGCGCGGCCCACTCGCCGAAGCCGTCCGGGTCGGTGTCCCAGAGCTTGAGGATGCGGGCGAAGACGACCGGGCCCTTGGTGCTCTCGCCGTCGAACTCGTAGGCCTCCATCAGCTCCAGCAGGGCCATCGAGCGGACCCGGGTGTCGTCGAACTGCTCGGCGGCGTCGACGAGTTCCTCGGCGGTGACGGTCCTGGTCCGGCCGTACGGGCGGGCGTCGTTGTCGCGCAGCGCGGCCATCACCGCGTCGGGGGTGTCCAGCATCACGCCTCCTTCTCGTCGTCGCGGCGGGTGCCGGCGCCCGGGGCCGCTCCGGTGCCGCCCGCCGCCTCGTGGCCGAGCATGGCGTGGTCGAGCAGGCTGATGAACGAGCGGTTGAGCAGGGCGGACTCGCTGGCCTTGAGCGGGCGGCGGGTCATCAGCACGGCCTGCCCGTACAGCGCCTCGACGGCGGTGACGGCCAGCTCGCGGTCGGTGACGGTCGCGGCGCGGCGCACCAGCGGGTTGAGGTGGTTGAGCACCAGCTGGGCGCGGGGCACCTCGGCGCGCAGCGAGCCGAGGATGTCCGCCCACAGGCCGTCGGCCTCGTCGGCGAGCTGGGCCCGGGTGCGCTCGTGCCTGGCCTCCCGGTTGTCGAGCAGCAGGGCGGGCGCGTTGGTCGGGTGGAAGCTGCGCAGCGCGACGTCGCAGTCGAACCGGCCGACCACCTCCCGGGCGATCGCCAGGAACGCGCCCGCGGCCAGTTCGGCGGCCGGGTCGACGGTGTCCAGGTGTGCGGTGACGGTGCCCGGGTCGAGGTCGGCGACGGAGACGCCGGGGCGGATCTCGGGCAGCCGGTGCACCAGGTCGCGGTCGTAGGTGTAGCCGCCGTTGACGACGCCGAGCCCGGCCGCTCCGGCGATCGGGGCGACCTGGCGGAACTCCTCGACCGTACGGGTCACCAGCACCACCGGGTGGCTGCGGGCGAACTCGTCCAGGGTGACGTTGCCGTCGGTGGTCTCGAACGGCAGCCAGGGCAGCATCATCCGCAGCAACTCGTCGTCGTACCGGGCGAGTTCCTTGACGGCCAGGTGGTGGACGGACAGGAAGCGGTGCAGCAGCGCCGGGTCGCTCGCGGACAGGCCGGTCAGCCAGTCGCGGATCCTGGCGCCGAGCGCGTCGCGGACGGCGGCCAGCGTCTCGTCGGCGTACAGGCCCTCGCGGGAGGCGGTGGGGCGCAGCCCGTCGGTGTCCACGACGCAGCGGACGAAGAACGCCCAGTCCGGCAGCAGTTCGTCGGCTTGGTCGGAGAGCAGCATGCCCTTGAGGTGCACCCGGTGGCCGTGCCGGCGCGAGGGCGGGGCGGCGTCGGGCAGGACGTACGCGACGCCGCGCAGGCCGACCAGCGGCAGGTCCAGCTCGATGGTGTCGAGCGGGGTGAAGTCGAAGGCGGTGCGGCAGTACTCGGCGAGCGCGTCGCGCCGGGCGAGCGGGGAGGCGTGGCGCTCGGCCCACGGCGGGGTGCGGTTGACCCGGTGCCCGGTGCCGTTCGCGTCGACCACGGTGACGTCGTGGCGCAGCAGGCTGCCGAAGTCGCGGGCGAGGGTGAGGACCCGGCCGGGCCTGGTCCACTCGGCGGCGTCGGCGCGCGGGGCGAGGGTGACGGTGGTGCCGGGCTCGGGCTTGGCCGAGGCGGGCAGGGTGCGGATGGTGTAGCTGCCGTCGGAGCTGCCGCGCCACTCGATCGCCGGGGCGTCCGGGGTGGCGGCGGAGCGGGTGACCACGGTGATCTCGTCGGCGACGACGAAGCAGGCGAGCAGGCCGATGCCGAACTGGCCGATGAACTCGCCGCGGGCCTCGGCCAGTCCGGCGCCGTCCAGCCGGCCGTCGGCGTCGCGCTTGGAACTGCGGCCGATGGTGGCGAGGAAGGTGTGGACGTCCTGCTCGGTCAGGCCGATGCCGGTGTCGGTGACGGACAGCACGTCGTCGGCGCGGACGGTGATCGTCGCCGGCGCCCCGGGGTCGAGGGCGCGGCGGGCGGAGATCGCGTCCACCGCGTTCTGCAGCAGCTCGCGCAGGTAGACCCGCGGGCTGGAGTAGAGGTGGTGGGAGAGCAGGTCCACCAGGCCGCGCAGGTCCACCTGGAAGGTGTGCGCACTCGTCGGGTTGTCGGTAGGGGACACCGGAGGCTCTTTCGATCGCGGGGCGGATGGCGGTGGTGGGTGGCAGCGGTGGCTGGCGGTGGCGGGTGACCGGGCGTCAGTACCCGGCGCAGCGGTCGCGGTGGGCGCGGAAGGTCTTGGCCGGGTCCCCCGCGAGGTAGTGCCAGGGCGACTCGGTGACGGCCCCGTCCAGCGCGTCGAACAGCAGCCGGGCGGTCTTGCGCTGGCCGGCCAGCGAGAAGACCATCGCGAACGTGTTGAAGCTGCCCTGCCAGCCGCGCACCTGGCGGAAGTCCGGGTGCAGGACGGAGCGGAAGGCGGCCTCCTGGAGTTCGGCCACCACGGCGGGGCTGGTCAGGTGGGCGCGGTCCTCGCCGTCCGGCAGGTCCAGCCAGTGCTCCAGGTGGGCGAGGGCGACCAGCTCGCCCAGCTCGCTGCCCTCGGGCGCGGCCAGCATCGCGGAGCGGGCGAACGCGTGCATCTCCTCGTGCGAACCGCCCCACTTGGCGCACAGCTGCTGGAGGCGCTGCCGGTGCGAGTCGGGGTGCCCGGGTGCCCGGCGGACGGCCGCCTCGAAGCGGCAGGTGGCGACCTCGGGGTCGAGCGAGGCGCCGCGGGCGCTGATCTGGAGGAAGTACCAGGGGGCGAGCCAGGACGGCTCGTGCTCGGCCGCCGCCAGCAGCCGCTCCTCGGCGACGTCGAGGCGCTGGTGGAACAGCTTCCACTGCTCCTCCCCGACGTGCTTGGCCTGGGCACGGGAGCGCGCCTCCCAGGCCCAGGTGACGTGCCGGGCGCCGGACAGCAGCAGCGCGTACGGGTCCTCGGGGGTGTCGGCCAGGGCGCGGCCCGTCCACTCCTCGACCCCGCGCACGTCGGCGATCGCCCCGGCGAGGAAGGTCAGCGCGGGGCCGTCCTCGGCGGCGGCCAGCGCGGGGCGCAGCGCGGCCCAGTCCCCGGCGGCGGCCTGGCTCAGCGCCAGGCGCACCGACTCGTCCCCGTGGGCGGGGTCGAGCCGCGGCGCGGCGCCACCGGCCGCCTCCGGCGATCCGGCGCCCCGTCGGCCGAAGCCGAACCCGCGCCACCCGGCCCGGTCCTGCGCGCCCTCCCCGCCGGAGCGGCGTCGGAACAGCGGCATGTCTGGCCCCCTCGAACGTCATCGGCATCTTTCGCATGGCCGCGCGACGGCCGTGCGATAGGTACATATCACGGTCGACTGACATCCGTTTGCCCAGCCCAGCGCCCCGCCCGCGGGGCGGACGGAGCGGACGGGCGCGGCGACCGGGACGCCCGCCGCCGTCAGCGGTGGGTGCTGGGCTCGCCGAGCCAGCCCAGGCCGGCGACGTGGATGCCCGCCTGGAAGCGGCTGCGGGCGTCCATCCGCACCATCAGGTCGGCCATCATCCGG
Source organism: Kitasatospora sp. NPDC091335 (assembly GCF_044757205.1). Lineage (NCBI taxonomy): Bacteria > Bacillati > Actinomycetota > Actinomycetes > Kitasatosporales > Streptomycetaceae > Kitasatospora > Kitasatospora sp. NPDC091335. Next base: position 270,470 of record NZ_JBIVUM010000006.1, read on the forward strand.
CGGACCGTCCGCAGCGAGACGCCCAGCCGCTGCCCGGCGCGTTCGTCGGTGAGGCCCTCGGCGAGCAGGCGCAGCAGCTCGCGCTCCTGGGCGGTGAGGCCGTGCGGATCGCGCTGGACGCTCTCCCCGAACGGGCGCGACTGCTCCCAGGTCTGTTCGAACAGCGCGCGCAGCGCGGCGATCACGCCTGGGCTGCGCAGCAGGACCGCGCCCTTGCGCGGGTCCTCGGGGTCGATCGGGACGATCGCGGTGGCGTTGTCGACCAGGATCATCCGCAGCGGCAGCACGGGCGCGGTGCGCACCGCGCCGCCCAGGCCGTACAGCCAGCGGGCGTACTGCACGGTGGCCGGGTCGTTGCGCACGCTGTCCTGGTAGACGGTGCGCATCCGGACCCCGCGTTCCAGGGTCTCCCGGTCGAGCGCGCGGCTGGCCTCCATGACCTGCGGGGGCTGCGGCCCGCCGGGGGCGAAGGAGAGCACCTCGACGGCGGCGTCGGCGGCGAGCTGGACGAGCCGGTCCCTGACCTCCTCCAGGTCCGCGACGAGTTCGACGCCGGGCAGGTTGGCGGGCGCGTTGACGCTCGCGTAGTCGGCCATCAGGTTGGCCATCGCGGAGCGGCTGCGCTCGATCTCCCGCTGGTGCCGGGCGGCCTCGGCCTCCTGACGGGCCAGCAGGGTGGCCATGCCGAGTTCGGGGCTGACCGCCCGCCACCGGTCGGCGCTGCCGGTGGGGCGGGTGAGGGCGAGGTCGGCGAGGTGGTCGAGCGCGCCGCGGACGTCCTCGACGGACGCCTCCAGCAGCCCGGCGATCCCCCCGGTGTCGAGTTCGGGGTGGAGCAGCATCGTGCGGTAGACCGCCTCGTCGAAGGCTCCCAGGCCCAGTGGTCTCGGGCCGCTCAACGGGCTGCCCCCGCAGTGCTGTTCGCCATCGCAACCCTTCCCGCTGCCACCTCGGAACCGGGCGGACCCTTCGGGGGGCCAGCGTAGCGGCAGCCGTCCGGGGGTAGAACGCTTTTGCGGAGAAAATGGCGGCCACTCGTACGACTTGTGAACATCCCGGGCCTTCGGGGGCCCGCGGCCGCCCCGGCCGGCGGGCGGTGCGGGGTCCCGGAACCCTGACATGTTGCTGCCTGACAGGTTTCTGACACCCGGATCGGCGTCGCGGGCTGCCGGCGATCGGTCAGTCTGGTGGTGTGCACCCCATTCGCGTTCAGCTGCACGCCCCCGCCGGGACTCCGGCAGGGGTCGTGCCGCCGTCCCCGGAGAGCCTGCGGGACGGTCTTGAGCGCGGCCTCGGCGGCCCGGTCCGGATCGAGCACGCCCGGATCCTGACCGGCCCCGTCGCGGTGGACGCCGTGGTGTTCGTGCTGGCCGGCTCGCTGCTGGCCGCGGAGTCCGCGGTCGCCGCCGCCTGCACCGCCCTGACCGGCCCCGAGGGCCCGCTGCCCGGCTGGCTGGTGTCGCACTGCGCCGCCGACTCCTGGCTGGCCCTCGGCCTGCACGAGCTGCCGACCTACCGCTGACCGCGGGGCCGCGGTGGCCCGCCGGACGCGCCGCCCGAGCTGGCCTCAGGGTGTCACGGCACTCTGGTGCCAGCTCCGGATGCTGACACGCGCCCCCGCCGCGGGCCACTCTCGTCGTGTCGCCGAAGACGACGGACCGGACACCGGGACAGCAGCCCCCCAGGGGCCCGGAGAAGGACCGCCGGAACCGGCCCGCGCCGCACCAGTGCGTCCCGGAAGCAGCCCGGGGCCCATTCGATCGAGAGGACCAGGTACCCGCCATGGCCAAGCCCGCCCGTTTCATCACGATTGTCGCCCTCGGCCTCGGCATCCTGACCGCTTCCACCGCGACCGCGCTCGCCAGTGACACCGACCCCGGCGCGTCCGTCACCGTCCCGGCCACCACCGACGGCACCGCTCCGACCGCCACACCCACCCCGACCCCCACCCCGACCGCCACGCCCACCCGCCCCGGCGCCGGCGGCGACACCTGGGGCTGGGGCTGAGCCGCCCGCGCCGCCCGCCTCCCGCCTCCCGCCGACCCCACCGAGGTAGCCGGATGAGCATCCTGCTGGACCAACCCCTGCACCACCTCACCACGCCCCAGCCCACCGCCGCCGTACGGGTCCTGCTCGCCGACGGCCACCACCTGTTCCGCTCCGGGCTCGGGGCCCTGCTCGACCGGGAGGAGGACCTGGCCGTGGTCGCCGAGGCTCCCACCGCGGAGGCCGCCGCCGAGGCCGCCGCCAGGACCCGGCCCACCGTCGCCGTCCTCGACCCCGACCTGCCGGGGCCCGGCGGACCGGCCGCCGCCCTGATCCGCGACCGGGCACCGGGCACCGCCGTCCTGCTGCTCACCGCGCAGCCGCGCGCGGCCGACCTGCCGCGGGCGCTCGCCGACGGGGCCGCCGGACTGCTCGTCAAGGACGTCCCGCCGGCCGCCCTGATCAGCGCGGTGCGCGAACTCGCCCGCGGCGGACGGGTGTACGACCCGCGGCTGGTGGTGCACGCGGTGCGCTCCGAGGACGTGGCGCTCACCCGGCGCGAGCTGACCGTCCTGGCCCACGTCGCGGACGGCGCGACCATCAACGAGGTCGCCCGCACGCTCTCGCTCTCCCCGGGGACGGTCCGCAACTACGTCTCGTCCGCCATCGCCAAGACCCGCGGCCGCAACCGCTGCGACGCGATCCGGATCGCCCGCGAGCGCGGCTGGCTGTAGGACCGGCCCGGACCGCCGTGGAGCCGCCCCCGGGCAGCGGCCGGCTCCCGCGGCACCGCGACGTGCCGGTGCCCCCGCCACTCCACGGCGGGGGCACCGGCACGTCCGGGTGCGGGTCCGTTCCCCTCCCGGCCGGCGCCGGCGCGTCCGGCTCAGCCCGTCCCGCGCGACCGCGCCACGATGTCGGCGAAGCGCTGCGCCCGGCGCGGCAGCCCGGCCGGCCGGCTGCCGATCAGGAACTCCCCGACCGAGGACTCCGCCGTCCAGTCCAGCCCGAGCGCCCGCGCCGCCGCGTCGGTGTCGCCGGAGCCGAGCCCGCACGGCGCCAGTCCCATCGCCGTCGCCACCAGGTACAGCGTCTGGTAGACCACCCCGACGTGCTTGAGGGTCAGCGCGTACGCGATCTGGCTGTACTTCCAGGAGAGCCGCCCGAACCGCGAGGTGACGGTGAGCAGCACCTGCGGGTCCACCGTGCAGCCGGTCGCCCGCCACGCCGCCGTCATCAGCTCGCGGAACGCCGCCTCGTCGGCCGGTCCGGTGAACGGGCGGGGGCGCAGCCGGTGGGCGGCCGCGTCGTAGCGGTAGACGCCGGGCACCAGGCCCTCGCAGCGGATCACCGAGAGGTAGACCTCCAGTTCGCCGGTGGCGCCGCCGGCCGGGTAGGCGCGGTCGACCACGTCGTAGCCGTGCGGGTCGTCCGGGTCGCCGGGGATGATCCGGCGGATCCTGGCCACCCGGTAGAGCAGTTCGGCGAGCTGGTCGAGGGTGACCGGCGTCGCCGCGTAGGAGCGCACCGAGCTGCGGCCCTCCAGCACCTCGCTGAGCAGCGGGTCGCGGGCGAGCACCGCGTCCCAGTCGGGCACCGGCAGGTCGATCGCGGTGCCGTCCTCGCGCGCGCCGGGTCCGGGGACGGCCGGCAGCTGGGCCGTCCCGGGGTGCGCGAACAGGCCGCCGCTCGGGTAGTCGTGCCGTCCCGGGCGGCTGCGGGCGTGGAACAGCAGGTCGTGGAAGTCCCACAGCGGGGGCTCGCCGGCCGCGCCGTCGTCCAGGAACCCGGCGCCGGCCAGCAGTCCGGCCAGTGACCTGCCCTCGGCGGGGCCGAGCCCGGCGAGGGCCGCGGCCTCGTCCACCCGGCGGGCCGCGGTGACGGCGGCCACGAACGCCCCGGCCGCTGGCCGGTGCAGGGTGAGCCGGAACGGCGCCGTCGGGGACTCCAGGACACACGCCCCCGCGTGCTCCTCCGGCAGCCGGCGCAGGTAGGCGAAGCGGGAGAGCACCGCGGTGTCCAGCTGGGCGGGACCGGCGGGCAGGCCCGCCGAGCGGGCGATCGGGACGGCGGTGGCGAGCGGTTCGCCGAAGGTGTCGGCGAGGCTGGTGGTGACCAGGTACGGGAAGCGCCGCAGCAGGTGCAGCAGCCGTCCGCCGTCACCGAGCCGGCCCAGCTCGTCCAGGTCGGCGCTCTCCCTGGTGAGGGCGTCGAGCCGGCGGACGGTCTCGGCGCCGAGCGCGTGCACCCGCTGGCGGCCCCAGGGGTGGCTGAGTTCGAGGTCGTCGCCTTGCGCGGTGACGACGACCTCGGGGCGCAGCCGCAGCAGCGTCCGCGGTGGGGCGCCGTCGGTGGCGAGGCCCAGGGGCGGCTGTTCGGTCACGGTCATCGGGGTACCTCATTTCCGGCTGGGCGGGCGCCGCGCGCCTCCCGGCGAGGGGCGGCGGCGCCCGGCGGCGTCAGATGAAGATCGGGACGGGGTTGAGCTCCTCCTCCGGGGTGGGCCGGTCGAGCCACCCGAGGGCGAGCGGGACGTCGTAGAGGCGGCCGGGGGCGAAGCGGGCCCAGAAGTGCCGCATCCCGGGGACGATCACCTTGGCGACCGGCAGGCCGACGTCGGGGCGGGTCTGGTCGAGCACCAGGAACTCCATCCCCCGTTCCTCGACCAGCCGTCGGGCCAGCGCGAGGTCCTCGGCGAGGTCGGGTCCGGCCAGCCGCGCCCAGCGGCCGGGGCCGGCGGCGGGGGCGGCCGGGTCCGGCAGCAGGTACGGTTGGCCGGCCACGGTGGCACTGGTCCACCAGGCCTTCTGCTCCGGGTCGGCGCCGGTGTAGTCGACCCGTCCGGTGGCGTCGCCGGCGACCGGGCCGAGGAACTGGTTCATCTCGGTGAGCGCCCTGGTGAGCGCGATGTGCGGGTCGAGGTGGGCGCCGAAGGCGATCAGCACGTCCTCGACCGGCTTGTCGGTGCGCCGGGAGAACGCCCCGACCACCGGGATGCCGAAGTCCGAGGTGAGGTCGAGCGCCCAGATCTCCCGGTTCAACCCCCGGTAGACCTCGCGCAGTTGCCCGATGTACGGGTCTCCGAAGGCGTCCAGGTCGACGGCCGGGCGGCGCACCCGGTTGTACCACCACAGGGCGACGGCGTCCCGCTCGACCAGTTCCAGGAAGCCCTGGAGGGCGGCGTCCTCGAAGGACGTCCCGGCCGCGCAGCCGTTGGAGTCCCCGGCCGCGAAGAAGCCGTTCGCATGCCGGTAGCCGTAGTAGAGCGACATGGTGGGCAGCCAGCGGGTGCGCCCCTCGGTGAGCGACCAGGCGGGCGACCACTCGATCCGCTCGTCCTCGCGGAAGCGCTCGGGCACCGTGTTGAACATCGAGCGCTTCTCGTTCCAGCGGGCCCGCTCGACGTACTGGCGGTCGCTGTAGAGCAGGGTGCGGGCGGGGTGGACGGCGTCGTCGCCGAGTTCGCGGAAGCTCGCGGTGCGCCGGGCCTCGTCGCCCTGGAAGACGCCGGAGTGGCGCTCCATCGCCTCGCCGAGGGCGCTGGCCCTGGCCTGCACGTCGGTGCGGCCCTTGCCGCAGCTGAGCGCGCGCAGTCCGGTGCGCAGCTGGCGCAGGTCGCCGCTGTGCCGGGAGAGGTTCTGCCCGGAGACGTACACCCGCAGCCCTGCCGGGGTGCGTCCGGCGGGGACCAGTGAGGTCACCACGCCGGTGACCGGGGAGAGTTGGTGGCGGTAGCGGTCCAGCATGTCCTCCGGGGAGGCGGAGCGGTGGCCGCCGTCGGAGGTGAAGGCCTTGGCGCGGGACTCGAAGGCGACCGGGGCCAGCTGGCGGCGGGCCATCAGCCCGGCGTCGCCGCAGGCGCCGCACTGCGGGCGGCGGACCAGGCGGTGGCGCTCGGTCTCCAGCAGCACGGTGTCCAGGGTGAGCACCACCGGCTCGGCGGGCCGGAGCCCGGCCAGCCACTTGGCGGTCTCCAGGGCGGCGAGCTGGACGCCGGTCTGCAGGGTGGGCGCCAGCCGGGCGCCGGCCGTGGGGATCGGGCCGTCCTGGCCGAGCCGGTGCCGGAGGTAGCTGAGCGACTGCCGGTTGGCGGACAGCCGGTGGGCCAGGCACTCCCAGCAGCCGGTGGCGCCCTCGGCGCCGTCCGGTCCCGGCACGAACACCGGGCCGACCCAGACGATCGAGCCGACCGGGCGGGCGAGCAGCCAGGGCCGGCCCGAGGCGCGGGCGGCCGCGTCCCGCTCGGCGAGGCCGGGGTGCAGGTAGTCGTCGGTGAGGGCGACGGTGAACCCGGCGTCCGGCGTGACGGTGACCCCGGCGGCGGCCAGCGCGGCGAGGAAGGGCGCGGCGTCGATGTCTCCGTACACCTCGACCCTGACGGTGGCGGTGCGCAGCGTCTCGGCGGCCGCCGCGCCGTCCAGGCCGGCCATCGCGAAGTACGCTGCGGCGGCCGGGTCCCGGGGCCTGGCGGCCTCGGTCAGGTAGCCGCGTTCGCGCAGCCGCTCGACGGCGGTGCGGACCCGGTCGGCGGGAACGGTGGCGGCCAGTTCGCGGCCGATCTGCTCGGCGGTGCGGGTGCCGTCCAGCAGCGGGGCGAGGTCCCTGGCGAGGCGGCCGTCGACCACGGAGACGCCGCGCTCGGAGACCAGGTAGAGGGCCTCGTCCTCGACGACGTACGGGGTGTAGTGGGGCTGGAAGCCGATGGCGGGTGCGGGTGTTTCGGGCATGGCTGGTCCCTGGGGATGGTCGGTGGTCCTCGGTGGTGGTCCTCGGTGGCCCTCGGCCGTCGGCGGCGGTCCTCGGTGGTCCTCAGTGGTCCGGGGACGGCTGCCCCGGCTCAGCGCAGCGTGGCGAGCGGGGCGGCGGCCGGGTCGAGCAGGCGCAGCAGCAGCAGGCCGACGGCCGAAGTGCCGTCCAGGGTGCCGAGGTTGATCCGGTCGTCGGCGACCCGCTCGGGGTACCAGCTGCCGGTGGCGCGGTGGCGGGCGATCAGCTCGCCGGCGAGCAGCCCGGCCGCCTCCCGGCCGTCGTAGAACGGCCCCGGCAGCAGCGAGTCGGCGCCCTCCGGCAGGGTGTGCAGCAGCCCGGCCTCGGCCGCGGTGAGCGCCTCCCCCGCGGTGGCCACCAGCTCCCGCCCGCTGCGCGCGGCGATCCGGTGTTCGCTCACCTCGGGCGCCAGCAGGTCCAGTTCGTCCGGCGCGACGACGGCGGAGCCGAGTGCGGTGGCCGTCTCCAGGCAGGCGAGCCGGCCGGAGCGGGTGGCGGTGGCGAAGCGGTGGGCGCGTAGCCGTTCGCGGACGGCGTCCGGTGCGGCGAGCAGTCCCGACGCCTCGGCGGCGGTGCGGGCGAGGGCGGCCGCGATGGAGTCGGCGCCGGTCGGCACCAGGCCGAGGAAGCCGTCGCCGATCCCGTCGCCCTCCTCCTGCGCCGCGCCGAAGCCCTCCAGCAGCCCTGCGGCCAGGGCGCGGACGCCCTCGTCGGTGGGCCCGTGGCCGGCGCCGGCGGTCCGGCGCAGCCGCAGCAGGTTGAGCAGCAGTCCGGCGCGGCCGAGCGGGGCGTCGTCCCAGGAGTCCCGGGCCGGGCGTCCCGGCCGGGCCGGCGCGGGGGCCGCGACGGCGAGCGCCCCGGGCACCAGCGCCTGGGCGGCGGCGGTGAGTTCGGGTGCGCCGAGCAGGGCAGCGCCGCGGGCCAGGGCGTGGATCAGCGAGCCCGGTCCGGCCAGGCCGCCGGGCACGGGGTGGCCGCCGGCCAGCCGGGTGTCGGCGGCGAAGCCGAACGCGCGGGGGGCGTCCGGGTCGATGAACGAGGCGGCCTCGGTGAGCAGCCGGTGGGCGGCGCGGTGGAACCGGGGCTCGCCGGTGGCGGCCCACAGCTCGGCCAGGTACACCGCGAGCCCCGGGGTGCCGGTGACCAGGTCCAGGCCGAGCACCTCGACCTGGCGCAGCCCGGTGCCCGGGTACCAGCTCTGGCCGAGCCAGCCGGTGCCGCGCCGCTCGGCGAGGACGGCGTCGCCGATCCGCACCGCGTGGTCGAGCAGTTCGCCGTTGGAGGGCACCGAGGCGCGCACCGCCCTGGACGGCTCCCGCTCGCGGTCGGTGCCGGTGCGGGCCGCGTCCAGGCAGCCGGTGAGCACCGCGACCTGGCCTTCCAGGTCGAAGCCGGCCAGTTCGGCGACCCGCTCGCCGAGCCGCTGCCACCCGGTGCCGAGGAAGTGCCCGGGGATCTCCCGGCCGTCCGCGGTGAAGACCGAGGAGGAGGTGGTCAGCGAGCGGAAGAAGGGGATGTCGAGCTCGCGGAAGGCCTCGATCTCGGCGAGCACCACCTCGGCCAGGTCGGTGCGCCCCGGCACCTCGGCGAGCACCGGGGTGGTGCCGTGCAGCGCGCCGGCGAGCACGGTCTCCCTGGTGGCGCCGGAGTCGAGGGCGAGCGGGCTGGTGGAGGCCCTGAGGATCTTGTAGCCGTCCCAGGTGTGCCGCCAGATGTAGCGCACCCAGATGCCCCTGAACCCGGCCAACGGACCCTCGGGGTGGGCGAGTTCCTCGCGCAGCCGGCACAGGGCGGCGTGCATCTCGCGGTAGCCGGCGACCACCTCGTCGGTGTACTGCCAGGGGTCGGCGGTCTCGGTGCCGCCGTCGTCCGTCGCCAGCACCGGCCGGTACGGCGGCAGCGGCAGCGCGGGCACGCCGGGGGCGACCTCCAGGCTGCCGAGCCGGGACAGGCAGCCGATGTCGAGGGTGGTGCGGCCGCGCGCCGGGGTCCAGGACTGGAAGGCCATCGCGGTGCGCACCACGGTGGACTCCAGGTCGTCCAGCAGTCCGTGCTGCTCGGGCCGGACGGCCGGCGGCGGCTGGACCCTCGGGTAGAGCAGGCACTCCAGGTCGATCAGCGCGGGGTGCTCGCCGTCCGCGAGCAGGTTGTCCGCCCACAGGTCGCGGCCCTCCAGCAGCTGGACCAGCCGGACGGTCATGCCCAGGCGCCGGTAGAAGCGGGCGAAGCCGGAGCGGTCGGCGCAGGGCCGGTGCGGGACGAGCTCCTCCCAGCCGTAGTCCTCCTCGGCGGCGCCGGTCAGCGAGGCGGCGTGGCCGTCGTCGCCGCGGTCGCTGCGCAGCAGGACGGTGCGCAGCGGGAGGTCCAGCGACAGCTCCCGGTTGAGCCGCTCGACCAGGCCGAGGTAGGCGGTGGCGTGCCGCATGTCCTTGGGCTTGTAGACCACCGAGCGGCCGCCCGCGAAGTGCAGCAGGGCGACGGAGCGGCCGCCGGCGTGCCGGTCGCCGGCCTCGCCGCGCAGCGAGTCGAGCGCGCCCGGGTCCTCGCCCTGCCACATCCGCTCGACCAGCAGCGTACGGTCCGCGGCGAGCCGGGCGAACAGTTCGGTGTGGGTGTGCTGCCACTGCCGGCAGGCCGTCCCGACCAGGTGGGCCAGGCCGGGCAGCCGCTCCAGCCGGGCCAGCCAGCCCTCCCTGGAGGCGTCCAGGCCGCCGGCGGCGTCCCAGTCGGTGGCGCGCGGGCGGCCGGTGACGGACTGGAGCTCGTGGCAGAGCGCGAGGTTGGCGGCCTCGGTGAGCCGGCCGGTGAGCAGCCGCCCGAGGTCGGCGCGGGCCCGGTCGGTCAGCGGGACGCCGAGCACCCCGCCCGGCCCGTACGGCAGCAGGCTGTCGGCGGCGGCGGCGAAGGCCGCGGCGATCGCGCCCGGGGCGGAGGTGTCCGGGGTGGGCGCCACCGGCAGGCTGCGCAGGAAGGCGGCCAGCGCCAGCGCCCAGTCGGGCAGCGCGGCGTCGTCGGTGAGGACCACGGAGCGCAGGCCCTCGCCGAGCGGACGGCCGGTGGCGGCGAGGTGGTCCAGCAGGGCGGCGCCGCCGGCCGGGCTGCCGCCGCCGGCCCGGCGCAGCCAGGTGTCCACCGCGGCGCGGCGCTCGCGGCGGTCCTCCTGCTCGTCGGGGGCGAACGGCGTGCTGCCGTCCGGCCTGGCGGCGGCGCGTTCGGTGAAGCTCGCGGCGGCGGCGATCACCGCGCGCAGCCGTTCGTCGGCCCGGGGCGGGCCGGGGAGCAGCCGCTGCTCCCCGTCGTCGGGGCCGCTGACGACGCGCGCCTCGGGGGCCGGGGCGCCGTCGACGGCGAGCCAGGTGTGCAGGTCGAGCGACATCTCACAGCTCCTGGAGTCGGGCGAGTCGGGTGAACAGCGGGTCGTGGTCGAGGAGTTCGCGGTAGGTGCCGGTGGCCGTGAGCCGGCCGCCGGACAGCACGTGGATCCGGTCGGCGGTGCGGATGGTGCTGAGCCGGTGGGCGATCACCACCCGGGTGGTGTCCAGGCCGGCGACGGCGGCGGCGACCTGGCGCTGGGTCGCGTTGTCGAGTGCGGAGGTGGCCTCGTCCAGCAGCAGGACGGCGGGCCCGCGCACCAGTGCCCTGGCCAGCAGCAGCCGCTGCACCTGGCCGCCGGAGAAACCCTGGGCGTCCTCCCCGACCCTCGTCCCGAGACCGAGCGGCAGGCGCCTCAACTCGTCGGCGATCCCGGCGAGTTCGGCGGCCTCCCAGATCCGGTCGAGGGTGATCGCGTCCGGGTCGGCGCCGGCCAGGTTGTCCAGCAGCGAGCCGCGCAGCATCCGGCCGTGCTGGAGCACCGTGCCGATCCGGCGCCGCACCAGGCGGGCGTCCAGTCCGGCCAGGTCGCGGCCGTCGTAGCGCACCGCCCCCGACTCCGGCCGCTCGAAGCCGAGCAGCAGCCGGATCAGGGTGGACTTCCCGGCGCCGGACGGGCCGACCACCGCGACGAACTCCCCGGGCTCGGCGTGCAGCGACACCTCGTCCAGGGCGGGCGCGGTGCTGCCCGGGTAGCGGAAGGTCACCCGGTCCAGCGCGACCCCGCCGCGCAGCTCGCCGGGGTCGACGCCGGGGCCGGCCTGCGCCGGGCCTTGGCCGGTGCTGGTGCCGGTGCCGGTGCCGGAACCGGCCTGCGCCGGGCCGTGGCCGGTGCCGACCGGGGCGAGGATCGGCCGCAGCCGGTCCAGCACCGGGGCGATGCCGTACGCCGCCGAGGCCGCGTGGGTCACCTGGCCGATCGCCGCGGCGACCTGGCCGGCCGCCACCCCCGCGGCGATCAGGTGCCCGGACGGGGTGTCCCCCGCCGCCGTCGCCCCGGCCAGCAGGACCGCCAGCAGCAGCGGCTGAAGGCCCGCGGTGAGCGCGGCGGCGGCGGCGTCGCTGCGCTGGGCGGCGGCGTCCGCCCGCTTCTGGGCGGCGAAGGGCACCGCCCAGCGGGCGAAGGCCTGCACCTCGCGGCCCGCCGTCTGGATCTTGTCCACGCCGAGCAGCAGCCCGTACAGCAGGCCGTTGAGGTGTCCGTGCAGCGCGAACACCTCGCTCTCGTGGCGCTGGCGGCGGCGGCCGAGCAGGAGCAGCAGCCCGGTCACCGCCAGCACGGCGAGCAGCAGCAGCGCGCCGAGCCGGACGTCCACCAGCAGCAGGACGGTCAGGCCCGAGGTGGCGAAGACCGCCCCGAGCACCGCGCCCACCAGCACCTCGGAGAGCGCCTGCCTGGCCTGCGCAACCGCGTTCGCCCGGTGCACCAGGTCGCCGGTCGCGTAGTCGCGGAAGAACCGGGCGTCGTGACCGAGCAGACGGTCCCAGACGGCCGGCTCCAGCGCGGCCTGCACCCGGCCGGTGAGCCGGACGGCGGCGGTGTTGCGGACCAGTGACAGCAGCCAGGCCGCGACCACCGCCGTGCCCAGCAGCAGGGCCAGCCAGCGGACCGGGTGGCGGTCCGCGGCCAGCAGGTCGGGCAGCAGCACGCCGGTGCTCAGCGGCACCAGCAGACCGAGCAGGGCGGCGGCCAGGCCCGCCGCCGTGAGCCTGGCCAGGTCGCGCCGTGCGCCGGGGGTGCGGAGCACGAAGCGGACCAGGCCGGCCAGGCCCGTCTCCTCCTGCGGGAGCGGGAGGTAGAGCTGGAGCGCCCGGGTGTCCAGGGCCGGGCCCCGGTCGCGGCGGCCGCCGGGGTGGGCACCCGGGTCGACGCGGCGGTGGCCGCCGGACGGGCGGGGTACCAGGGCGACCGGCCGGCCGTCGTCGGCCGCGAAGCCGACCAGTGGTCCGGCCAGCCCGGCCGGGTCGCCGTGCCCGTCCCGGCCCTTCGGCAGGGACACCGTCCGGTGCCTGACCCCGGCCGCGCGCAGCAGCGCGGTCAGCGGGTCGGCGCCGTCGGGGCGGGCGGCCGGGGGGACGGGCAGGCCGAGCGCCGTCAGCACGGCCCTGGCCCGGTCCGCCGGGTCCGTCGCGCCTTCGCCGGCCTTCGCCAGCCGGGCGGGCGTGCCCGGGTGCCCGGGGCCAGGGTGCAGGGCGCCGAGCGCCTCGGCCAGGGCCGCCCGGTTGGCGCGGACGGTGGCGTCCAGGACGTCGCCTCGGGTGGTCATTCCCCCTCCTCCTTCCTCGTCGTGGTGCCCGGCTTTCCTGCGGTGGCGGTGGCGGTGGCGGTGGCGGTGTCGGTGGTGTCGGCGGTGTCGGCCGTCCCGGTCGCCGCCGGGGCGCCCGCCAGGTCCGCGACCAGCGTCCGGTACGGGCCCGGTACGGCGGCGAGTTCGGCCGGCGTGCCCTGTTGGACGATCCGCCCCCGGTCGAGGACGACCACCCGGTCCGCCGCCTGGACGGTGCTCAGCCGGTGCGCGAGCACCAGGCAGGCGGTGCCCCGGCGGCGCAGGTGCGCGTTGACCCGGGCCTCGGTGTCGGCGTCCAGCGCCGAGGTCGCCTCGTCCAGCACCAGCAGCACCGGATCGATCGCCAACGCCCGGGCCAGTTCCAGCCGTTGGCGCTCGCCCCCGGAAAGGTTCCTGGCGTCCTCCTCCACCCGGCCCGCGTCCAGACCCCCGCGGCCGGCCACCAGGTCCGCCGCCTCGGCGTCCGCCAGGGCCCGCCGCAGCGCGTCCTCGTCGGCCGCCGGGTTCCAGAGCGTCAGGTTCTCCCGCAGGCTTCCCTCGAAGAGCCGCAACTGCTGCTCCACGTAGGCGATCCGCCCGGTGACCACGGCCCGCGGCCACTCCTCGCGCGGCCGGCCGTCCAGCAGCACCTCGCCCGACCAGGGGCGCAGCACCCCGGCGGCGATCCGGGCCACGGTGGACTTGCCGCTGCCGCTGCCGCCCACGACGGCGAGCCACTCGCCCGGGCGGACCCGCAGCGAGACCCCCTCGACGGTCGGCGGACGGTTCGGGTCGTAGCCGAACGCGACGTCGCGCAGCTCCAGTTCACCGCTCGGAGCCCGGTCGGCTCCGGCCGGCGGGGCGTCCAGGACGGGGGTGAGCCACGGGTCCGCCTCGGCCGACTCGACGTCCTCCAGCAGCGCGCTCTGCGCCCTCGCCATGGTGAACTCCGAGCCGATACCGACCAGTTGGGCGACCGGCTGGAGGAAGCCGTTCATCAGCAGCAGCACCGCCACCAGGGTGCCGAAGGACAGCGAGCCGCCGATCAGCAGCGAGGTGCCGATCACCACGACCGCCGCGGCGGCGGCCGAGTTGAGCGCCGCGGGCAGCGACAGCGGCACCAGCACCGCGCTCGTCACCCGCTGCCCGGTCTCCATCGCCCTGGCCTGCCAGCCCGCCCAGGAGCGGAAGAACGCGTCCTCCGCTCCCTCCGCCTTCAGGGTCTCGATCGCCGACACCCCCGAGAAGGCGACACCGTCCCGCTTGTAGTGCTCCGCGTGCAACCGGTGCAGCAGACCGCCACGGCGGCGTTCGGCCAGCCGCAGCGCCAGGACGTCCAGCACCGCGACGGCGACGGGCACCGCGGCCAGCCGCGGCTCCAGCAGGAACACGGCGCCCAGGTGCACGGCGGCCGCGGCGACCGCGGCCGCGGCGCCGACGGCGCGGTGCGAGAGCAGCACGGCCAGGCCGTCGTTCAGCTGCACCCTGGTGACCAGGCCGCCGAGCTGACGGCGGTGGAAGAACTCCCCCGGCAGCCGCAGCATCCGCCACAGGAAGCCGGCGGAGGAGCGTGCCGCCATCGCCTCCAACACCCGGTTCACCACCGTCTGCTGGAGCCAGGAGCCGAACAGCACGGTCGCCGCGACGCCCGCCGCGGTCAGGGTCAGCGGCACCGCCCAGTCCTGGGCCCCGCCCACCACGACCGAGGACAGGTAGGCGCGCAGCAGGAACGCCGCCGCCACCCCCGGCACCGCGAGCAGCGCCGCCAGCACCACCGCCAGCAGCAGCGCCCCGGTGTACGGGCGCAGCCGCGCGGCCAGCGCCCGCAGCAGCGGGAAGCGGCGTCCGCCGGCCAGGAAGTCCGGTCCCGGTTCGAAGCCGACCGCGATCCCGGCGAAGGAATCCCAGAACTCCTCCGGGGTCGCCGAGTAGCTGCCCATCGACGGGTCGTTGATCCGCACCCGGCCGCGCCGCACGCCCTCGTAGACGGCGAAGTGCGGCCCGGTGACCAGGACCATCGACGGCACGTGCAGCCGCTCCAGGCCCTGCAACCGCCCCTCGCCCCGGACCACCCGGCGGCCGCGCGCGACCAGCCCGTACCGGCCGGCGGCCCGCGCCACGGCGGCGGCGCTCACACCGTCCCGGCTGACCCCGCAGGCCCGCGAGGCCTCGTGCAGCGTCACCCGGCGGCCGAAGGCCCCGAGGACGACGGCCAGGCAGGCCGCGCCGCAGTCCTGTTCCTCCATCTGCGGGACGACGGGCGTGCGCAGATGGCGCCGGGGGCGGCTGGGGCGGCTGGGTCTCTCGGGGCTCTCGGGGCGCTTCCCGTAGCCGCCCCCGCGCTCCTTCCGGTCCTCCCCTTCCGCCCCTTCCGCCCGCTCCGCCCGCGGCTCCCCGACATCGAGGCTCATCGCCCGGCCTCCGTTCCGAACACGGCCTGGTAGGGGTGGCGGGCGCCGAGGTCGACCTCGGCCGTCAGCGGCACCGGTCCTGCCACCCGGCCGACGGAGCCGGGCAGTTCGGCGTACGCGCGCCACACCGGCGCGCTCCCTCCGGGCAGCCCCGGCACCGGGACGGCGAAGGTCCCAGTCAACGAGTCGGCCCGGACGGGCAGTTCGTCCACCGCCGTGATCACCGCGCGCACCGTGCCCGCGCCCGGCACCGGCACCCGCACCTCCCGCCCCGGCACCAGCTTGGCGGCCTGCGGCAGGTCGGTCGCGAAGAGCCGGACGGTGGCCGGCTCCCCGGTCTCGTCCAGCGCCATCAGCCCTGCCCCGGGCGCCACCTGTTCGCCGGGCGCGGCCAGCAGCGTCGTCACCGTCCCGTCGGCGGGGGCGGACACCGGCACCTCGGCCCCGTCGGGCGTGCGCAGCAGCGCCACCGGCTCACCGCGGGCCACCGTCCGCCCCGGCTCCGCCCGGAACCCGAGCACCGCACCGGCCTGGTCCGCCCGTACGGTCGTCGGCGCCTTGCCGTGTGCCACCACCGCCGGGACGGCCACGGTGGCGGGCAGCTTCCCGAAGACCACCCAGCCGGTTCCGGCCGCCACCACCAGCACCAGCGCCGCGACGGCCGCCAGGCCCCTGGCCCCGACCAGCCGCACCGGCCGGTCCTGCCCGGGCTCCAGCACGGCCGCCGCGCGCGCGGCGGCGACCGCCGCGACGGCGCCGCCGGGTTCGTCCTGGTGGCCCGTGGACTTCACGTCCGTCCCAGGCTCCTGCCCTGCGGTGACCTGGCCCTTCTCCCGCTCCGCCGCCTTCACGGCCGCCCCGCCCCCGCGCCGGCCGGCTCCCGCGGCGGGGTCCGGACGGGCAGTTCACGCAGGCCGCCGAAGACGAACTGCGGGGACCAGCGGACGGTCCCCTCGTCCAGCGGCGTGGTCAGCTCCCGTGTGGCGCCGGCCGCCGCGAGGGTGCGCAGCACCGCGGCGCCGGCCATCAGGGACAGCGGGGCACCGAGGCAGTGGTGCGGACCGTGGCCGAAGGCCAGATGGCGCAGTTCGGCCCGGTCCGGGTCGAAGCGGTCGGGGTCGGCGAAGCGGCGGGGGTCGCGGTTGGCCGCCGCGTAGAGCAGCAGGGCGACCCGGCCGGCCGGGATGACGGTTCCGCCGACCTCGACCTCGCGGGTGAGGGCGCGGGCGCTGGCGCGCACCGGGCTGCCGAGGCGCTGGGCCTCGTCGAAGACTGCCTCGGCCCGCTCCGGGTGCTCGCGCAGCAGCTCGGCGAGCCCGGGCCGGCGCAGCAACTCCCAGACGGCGACGGCGAGTCCGGAGGTGAGGGTCTCCAGCCCGTTGGCCAGGAGCATGACCACGAAGGCCAGCAGGTCCTGGTCGTCGAGCCGGCCCTCGGCCCTGGCCACGGTCAGCCGACTGATCAGGTCGTCGCCCGGCGCGGCGGCGCGGGCGGCGCAGAGTTCCTCGACGTACGCGCGGAACTGCTCGAACTCGGCGTCGAGTTCGGCGATCCGCTGCTCGTCGGTGGTGGTCTGCCCTTCGGCGGCCCGCTGCTCGTCGGTGGTGGTCTGCCCTTCGGCGGCCCGCTGCTCCCCGGCGGCCGGCCCGAAGTCGTCCAGCAGCGAGCGGGCGACCAGCCGGGCCCAGCCGGTGACGCGCTCCTGCTCGCTGTCCGGGATGTCCAGGATCGCACAGGAGACGGCGACCGGCAGCGGCACCGCGAGGTCCGCCACCACGTCGAACTCCCCGGCGCTCAGAAGGGGTTGGAGCATCCGGTCGACGGTCGCGGTGATCCGTCCACGCATCTGCTCCAGCCGGCGGGCGCTGAACGCCGTGGTGGCGAGCCGCTTCAGCCGGATGTGGTCGGCGCCGTCGCGCATCGGGAGCATCCTGGCGACGACCCGGGCGAGCGCGGTGGCGCCGCTGCGGGGCAGGCCGACCGCGGTGGGGTCGACCACGGTCCCCGGGTGGGTGAGGACGGTGACGATCTCGGAGTGGCCCGAGACGACGTGGACCCGCCCGAGGTCCAGGACGGGCGCCTCGGCCAGCAGCCGACGGTAGAGCGCGGGTGGGTCGTGCTGCGCGGCGGGCTCCTGGATGAACCGCGTCAGCGCGTGCCGGAGGCTGTCCATCGCCCGGCTCTCCTCACTGGTCAGGTCCTGCTTGCGGAACGGGGATCGCAGATCGCCGGGGAACGGCGGAGGGGTGCCGCGGTGGCCCCGCCGGAGCGGGCCCACCGCGGCACGGATCCCTTACTCCGCGGCGGTCTCGACCGCGTTGGAGACCGAGCTGAAGCTGGAGACCGGGCAGGCTGCGCAGGCCAGCGAGCTCACGCTGACACCCGCGTTGACGCCGTCCAGCTCCTCGATCTCGATGTCGAACTGCTCGTTCTCGGCGATCTCCTTGTTGTCCGCCATGGCGGTCTCCTCCCGGAACGGTCCGCCGGCCCCGGCGGGGCCGGTCGGATTCCTCGCCACCGTTTCCGCTTCCGGTTTTCCCGGCTGCTCCCGGCGACGAGGAAAACTATGCCCGGCCCTTTCCGAACGCCCCAGTAGGAGATGTCAGGAAAACCCCCATGGAAAAACTCACAGCCCTCGGCATGACATTTTGAATATGCTCTGACCTGCGGTTTCGTCGCGCACTTGCGCTCTCTCCACCATCCCCCGCAGGCTGCTCCCATGACATCAGACAAAGGCCTTTCCGAGCGGCGGGAAAAGGCCGTGGAGGTGCACCGGCTGCACCATCGCCACGGCGACCACGAAGCCGTCCGGGGAATCTCCTTCAGCGTCCCGCACGGCGAACTCCTCGCCCTGCTGGGTACCAACGGCGCCGGCAAGACCACCACCCTGGAACTGCTCCAGGGCTACCGCCCGCCGACCGCCGGCACCGTCCGCGTCCTGGGGCTCGACCCGTACGCGCAGGGCACGGCCGTCCGGCGCCGCACCGGGATGATGCTCCAGGAGGGCGGCTTCTTCCGCGACCTGACCGTCCGGGAGACCGTCGACGCCTGGCGGACCTTCACCACCGGTGCCCGGCCCACCGGCGAGGCGCTGGAGCTGGTCGGACTCACCGACCGCGCGCGGACCCGGGTCGGGCAGCTGTCCGGCGGTGAACGACGGCGCCTGGACCTCGCGCTGGCGGTGCTGCGCACCCCCGAGGTGCTCTTCCTCGACGAACCGACCACCGGCATGGACCCGCAGGCGCGGCAGGCCACCTGGCAGACCGTCCGCGACCTGCGGGCGGCGGGCACCACCGTCCTGCTGACCACCCACTACCTGGAGGAGGCCCAGCAACTCGCCGACCGGGTCGCCATCCTGGACCGGGGCCGGCTCACCGCGCTCGGCACCGTCGCCGAGGTGCTGTCGGGCCGCGGCACCCGGATCACCTTCCCGCTCCCCGCCGGCGTCGGCGCCGACCGGCTCCCGCTCGTCCCCGGCGGGCACGCCAGGGTCGTAGCCGGAACGGCCGAGTACACCGTCGAGCGCACCGGGCCGGCGCTGGCCGCCCTGCACGGCTGGGCCGCCGGCCTCGCCGTCGAACTGGACGGCCTGGAGGTGCGCGGCGCCTCCCTGGAGGACGTGTTCCTGGACCTTCCCGGGCTGGAACTGCCCGGAGCGGAGCCGCCCGAGGCGGCGAGGCCCGGAGCGGAGCCGCCCAGGACTCGGGAGGTGTCGGCCCGGTGAACCGTTCCCCGATCGCCCCCGCCACCCCCTCCTCCTGGATGGCCCTCCCCTCCTGGACCGGCTACGCCCTCGCCCAGTTCCGGCTGTCCTGGAAGGTGTTCTGGCGCAACCGCCGCTCCACCTTCATCGGCTTCCTGCTCCCCGTACTGCTGACCCTGGCCGTCGCGGCGCCGCTGCGCGGCCGGGAGATCGCCGGCGTGCCGGCGGCCGGGTACGTCGCGCTGGGCTTCGTCGGCTTCGCCCTGGTGACCGTGTTCATCAACCTGCTGAACGGCCTGGTGGCCCGACGGGACGACCTGGTGCTCAAGCGCCTGCGCGGCACCGAGGTCCCGCCCGACGCGGTGCTGGCCGGGCAGTTCGGCGCGGCGGGCGCGGTGCTGCTGGTCCAGACCGTCCTGCTGGGCGCGCTCGCGGTCGGCTGGTTCGGCGCGCCGCTGCCCGCCGACCCGCTGCTGCTGCTCGTGTTCCTCGCGGCGGGCTTCGCCCTGTTCGCCCTGCTGGCCGCGGCACTGTCCGGGCTGACCCCGAGCGCCGAGGCGGCCCCGCTGGTGGCGACCCCGGTGCTGCTGCTGTCGATGTTCGCGGGCGGGGTGGCGACCCCGCTCGGCTCGCTCCCCGGCTGGTTGCAGGCCCCGGCCCACGCGCTGCCGCTGACCCCGGTGGTCGAGGGGCTGCGCACCGCCTGGTTCGGACGGGCCTTCGGCACGGAGACCTGGTCCGGGCCGCCACTGCCCGAACTCGGCCTGTTCGGCGGCTGGCCCCACACGGTGGGCTCGCTGGCCCTGCTCGCGGCCTGGACCGCGGGTGCCGCGATGCTCACCCGCCGGCTCTTCCGCTGGGAGCCCCGCCACGGCTGACCGCCGGCCCTCCCGATCCGGAGCCTTCCCCACCCGGGGACCGCTCCGGACCGGCCCGGGCCTGCCTACGACCGTGTCCTCAGCCCACACCGAGCCCGGCGTCCGGCGTCTTCCCGGACTGCGCCTGCTCGATCCGCTTGACCAGCATCACCGCGAGCCGCCGCGTCCTGGCCACGTCCACCGGGCCGCCCTCGCTGGTCACGCTCGCCACCACGGTGCCCGAGCGCAGCACGATGCCGACGCCTTCCCCCTCGGCCAGGGGCCCCTGGAAGGCCTGGCTCTCGCTGCCCAGCGCCGGCATGTCCAGCTTCGTGAACTGCCCGGCGGCGTACGAGGCGTAGCTCTCCTTCAGGCGCTGACCGGCCGCGTCCCGGCTGGGCAGGGTGTCCACCAGGAAGCGGACCACCACGTCCCCCGAGGAGAACCGGACGGACCCGCTCAGCGGCTTCCCGGCGCAGGAGGCGGCAGCGGCACCGGCGCAGGTCACCTTGTGGTCGGCGGTGTCGACCCGGCGCTTCTCCTCCTCCCACCCGGCCATCACGGTGGCGTCCGGCAGCACCTGCGCGACCACCTTGTCGTCCAGCAGCGCCGCCTCCAGGTCCCCGCGCGGCGCCTCCGCGGCCGCCGGCGCAGCCGGGGCCGACGCGGACCCCGACGCCGCCGGAGCCGTGGCCCCGGTCTCGGTGGCCGCCGCCGAGGCGGGCGCGGACGCAGCCGCGGACACAGCCGCCGACGCGGACCCGGACACCACAGCCGCCCCCGCCGTCGCGGCCGGCCCCGACCCGGACCCCGCCGGAGCGACCGCCCCACCGGCACTCTTCGACCCCCCGGAGGAGCACCCCACCAGCACACCCGTCAGCATCCCGGCCACCGCCACCGCGGCAACCACCCGCCGACCACCCATCCCCATCGCCCTCCCTCGACCTGTCAGTGACCCCTCAACATAGCGACCACCCGACCCCCACCCCGCCCCGGGGCCGCCCCGCGAACTTCCCATCAGACTGTCCGATCGTGCGACTATCCTCCCGTCCCATGGCTACCGACGATCCGCCGACAGCGTTCGCACGCACCCGCGATGCCCTCACCCGCTCGGACCTGGTCGGCCTGCTGGGCTCCCTGCACACCCACCGCAACGCCACCGCCGGACGCCCGAGCCGCCACCAGCCGCTCTCCCTGTTCTGGGCGATCACCCGCGTCGCGGCGGACCGGCCCCCTTCTGGTATCTCCAGGGCAGCGGCCTCTGGGAGGTGCACGGCGTCTCCGGTTCCGACGGCCGCTCGATGCCGGACACCGCGTTCTTCAACCGGAACCAGCCGACCGCGGGCCTGACCGAGAAAGCCACCACCTCCCGGATCGTCCGGAACACCGCCCTGGCGAACCGGGTGAAGGAGATCCACGACTTCCGTTGCCAGGTGTGCGGTACCCGGCTGGCCTCCCGCCGAAGGCCCTACGCCGAGGCGGCCCACATCCAAGGCCTCGGCAACCCCCACCAGGGCCCGGACGAACTGCACAACCTGCTGTGCCTGTGCCCGAACCACCACGTGCTCTTCGACGGACTGGAGATCCACGTCAACGCCGAGGGCGTCGTGCGCGAGACCCACGGCAACGGTGATCTCGGCCCGCTTCGCCGCCACCGGGACCACCCCGTCGACGAGGCGTACCTCCGCTACCACCGGAACCTGTGCGGCCTCAACCACTGAGCAGCGCCCGCACGGTACCGCCCCCGGAACGCCGGCGGGGCGGTGACCGACCGGTCACCGCCCCGCCCTGCTGCTCCTCTGCCTGCCCTACCGGTGGATCAGACCGCCGGGGCCGGGAAGGTCGGGTACTCGACGCCCGAGATGTACTGCACGACCCGGACGACCTGGCACGAGTAGCCGAACTCGTTGTCGTACCACAGGTAGAGGATCGCGTTGTCGCCCTCGACCTTGGTCGCGCCGGCGTCCACGATCGAGGCGTGGCGCGAGCCGATGAAGTCGCTGGAGACCGCGTCGGGCGAGTCGGTGTAGTCGATCTGGCGCTTCAGCGGCGAGGTCAGCGAGATGTTCCGCAGGTACTCCAGGACGTCCTCGCGGGTGGTCTCCCGCTTCAGCTGGAGGTTGAGGATCGCGATGGAGACGTCCGGCACCGGGACGCGGATCGAGCTGCCGGTGATCTTCGCCTGGAGGTCCGGCAGGGCCTTGGCGACGGCCGAGGCGGCACCGGTCTCGGTGATCACCATGTTCAGCGGCGCCGAGCGGCCGCGGCGGTCGGCCTTGTGGTAGTTGTCCAGCAGGTTCTGGTCGTTGGTGAACGAGTGGACGGTCTCCACGTGGCCGCGGACCACGCCGTACTCGTCCTCCATCGCCTTCAGCGGCGGGACGATGGCGTTGGTGGTGCAGGAGGCGCAGGAGATGATCTGCTCGTCCGGCTTGATCATGTCGTGGTTGACGCCGTGCACGATGTTCGGGACGTCGCCCTTGCCCGGCGCGGTCAGCACGACCTTGGCGATGCCGGGGCGCAGGTGCTTCGACAGGCCCTCGCGGTCGCGCCAGCGGCCGGTGTTGTCGATCAGGATCGCGTCCTTGATCCCGTACTCCGTGTAGTCGACCTTGGTCGGGTCGTCGGAGTAGATCACCGTGATCTCGTTGCCGTTGACGACGATCTTGTTGTTCGCCTCGTCGACGGTGATCGTGCCCTGGAACTGGCCGTGGATGGAGTCCCGGCGCAGCAGCGAGGCCCGCTTGACCAGGTCGTCGCCGCCGCCGTTGCGCACGACGATGGCCTTCAGCCGCAGGCCGTTGGCCGAGGCCTTCTCGACCAGCAGCCGGGCGACCAGCCGGCCGATCCGGCCGAACCCGTACAGCACGACGTCCTGCCCGGACCGGCGCTCCAGCTTGTTCTCACCGGTGGCGCCGGCGACGGCCTGGGCGGTGAACTCCGCCACCGACAGCCCGCGGTCGTCCGCCCGGTACGTCGCGGCGAGCATGCCGAGGTCGATCTGCGAGGGGCCGAGGTCCAGGGTGGTCAGGGCCTCCAGGAACGGCATCGTCTCGGTGACCGAGAGCTCCTCGCCGGCTATCTGCCGGGCGAAGCGGTGCGTCTTGAGGAGGCTGACCACCGACTTGTTCACCAGGGACCGGCTGTGGAGCAGGACGGTGACGTCCCGCTCCCGGTGCAGCCGCCCGATGATCGGGATCATCGACTCCGCGATCTCCTCGCGGTTCTTCCAGTCCGTGAACACGTCGTCGTTGACAGTCACAAGTCCATCTTTCGAGCTGAGGGTGTTGCCCACATGGTAGCTTCGCCCGCCCGCGCCCCGACCGCCGGTCCCTCCCCCACCCTCTCCACCCGAGCCCCCCACCTGCGCCTTCACCCCTCACCCCGCTCCGCGAAGGTGATCACCGCCACCTTCAGTCGCCCCCGGGCTCGCGGGGGCGGCGGCCCGTCCGACCTACCGGCCGTCCGGACGAGTCCCGACCCGGACGGTCGACTGCGAACCGAGTCAAGCCGCCGGCACGGCAGCCTCCCGAGCCCGGTCAACGGCAGCGACGCCAACCCGGGTTCTCTCCATCCGGAGGTGCCCTTCGAGCGGCCGAACAGGAGGGCGTTTCGGGGACCTTCGGGTCACGCGTCCGGCAGGTCCGCCTTCGCGGAAAGGAGTGTGATCCGGGGGATGACCACGAGGCGCTCGCCCTCGCCGACCACCATGTCCTCCGGGAGACCGGCTCGGTACGCCGCGGTCAGGTCCCGCCCGATGACCGCGATGTCGCCGTTGTCGAGTTCCCAGACGTCGGGGCAGCCGTCCCGGCCTCCCGTGGTGCCCAGTTCGGTCGGCGACTTGCCCAGGCGCCGGGTAGGCACGGCGTCGGGGTCGGCGTCCCACGGCTGCTTCATCACGCCTCCGGCATGTCGCGCGAACCTTCGACTACACACCGTACAAACCCTCCCGACTCAGGGTCAATAGCGAACCCCGCCGCCCGACTGCCGCGTCACGCCCGTACGTTGTCGGCCGGTACGCCGCCGACCACGCACGCCTTGACTCCGTCGTCCTCGCTCCCGGCCACATCCGGGCCGGCGGCGTCCAGCACCGGCTCGCGGTCGACGGCCGGCAGCCGCTCACCGCACGCCGCCGGGCGGCCCGCCGCGGGTGATCACTCGGCCAGTACAGTGAGGCGGACTGCCCGGCCGCGCGGGCGGGCAGGGGCGCGAGGGGGCCGGGGTGGCGACGCTGGGCATGCACCGGGACTTCCTGATGGAGTTCGCGGCGCTGGAGAAGCCGGTGCAGCGGCGGGTCTTCGAGACCTTCGAGAAGTTCACCGAGGCCACCCACGCCGGCCTGCACCTGGAGAAGCTCACCAACCAGCGGGACCCCCGGATACGGACCATCCGGATCACCGACTTCTGGCGCGGGGTCGTCCTCAAGGCCGACCGGGGCGACGGCTACCTCCTGCTGAAGGTCCTCCCGCACGACAAGGCCAACGACTGGGCCTGCAAGCACCGGGCCTCGGTCAACGCCGCCACCCAGGGCGTCGAGATCCGCAACGACGTCGCGCTGGAGCGGGCCTCCCGGTCGCTGAAGGTGCTGGCCGCCGACGAGCCCAGGAGGCTCTTCGCCGACCGCTCCGACAAGGTCCTGCGCAGCCTGGGCGTCGACGAGGAGATCCTGCCGATCATCCGGCTGCTCCCCGACGAGGCCCACCTGGAGGCGCTCCACCGCGTGCTACCGGAGCAGCAGTTCGACGTCCTGATCGGCCTGGCGAGCGGGATGGAGCCGGCCGAGATCGACCGCGAGATCGTCCGGGCGTACGTCCGGACGGCCACCCCCGCGAGCGTCGGACAGCCCGCCGGCGGACTGCTCTCGGCCATGGTCCGCGCGCGCGGCAGGGTCGCCCTGGTCTCCGGGCCCGACGAGCTGCGGGAGATCCTGGCCCGCCCCTTCGACGCCTGGCGGATCTTCCTGCACCCGGCCCAGTACCGGGTCGCCTACCGGGAGTCGTACAACGGGCCGGCCCGGGTGACCGGCGGTCCCGGGACCGGGAAGACGGTGGTGGCCCTGCACCGGGCCCATCACCTGGCCCGCCGGCTGCCGGCGGACGCGCCTGACGGATCGATTCTGCTGACCACCTTCTCCGAGGACCTCGCCGCGGAGCTGGAGCGCTGCCTCGCCCTGCTCGTCACGGACGAGCGGAGCCGGGCGAAGATCCGGGTGGTCACCGTCGACGCGCTCGCCGACGAGGTCCTCCGGCGCACGCGCGGCGGCGCCCCGCAGAAGGTCCTCTTCCAGCAGCACGCGGTCCTCGCCCGCTGGGGACGCGTCGCCCGCCGGCTCGGCTCGGAGTTCACCGACGTGTTCCTCGACCAGGAGTGGCGTCAGGTCGTCCTGGCCCAGGTGATCGAGAGCCCCGAGCAGTACCTGCGGGCACCGCGGTCCGGCCGCGGCAAGGCCATGGGGCCGAAGGAGCGGGCCCGGCTGTGGCGCGTGGTGGCCGCGTTCGAGGAGGAGCTGCGGAAGGCCGGGGAGCTGACGTTCCTCCAGGTCTGCGCGCAGGCCGCACGGGTGCTCGACGAACGGGACGAGCGCCCGTTCCGGCACGTGGTGATCGACGAGGCGCAGGACCTGCACCCCGTCCAGTGGCGCTTCCTGCGCGCGCTCGTGGCCGCCGGGCCGGACGACCTGTTCCTCGTCGGCGATCCGCACCAGCGGATCTACGGGAACAAGGTCTCGCTGCGCTCGCTCGGCATCCAGGTGGTCGGCCGCTCCTCCCGCCTCCGGATCAACTACCGGACGACGCAGGAGATCCTCAGCTGGTCCGCCTCCCTGCTCACCGGCGAGCGCCCGGACGACATGGACGGCGGGACGGAGTCACTGGCCGGCTACCACTCGACCCTGCACGGCGCGCACCCCGAGGTCCACGGCCATCCCGACAAGGCCGAGGAGATCCGGGCCCTCGTCGCCCGCGTCGAGGAGTGGATCGCCTCGGGCGCGAGCCCCGAGGACATCGGAGTGGCCGTACGGAGTGGCCGGCTCGGCCGCGACATCGCCCAGACCCTGGAGCGGAGCGGGATTCCCGCCTCCCCCCTCGGCAACGCACCGTCCCCCGGCGTCCGGGTCGGCACCATGCACCGGATGAAGGGGCTGGAGTTCCGCTGTGTCGCCGTGGTGGGCGTGAGCGACGGCCTGATTCCCCTGCGCAGCGCGATCACCCCGGCGGACACCGACCCGCAGCAGCACCAGGAGGACCTCGACGGCGAGTTGAGCCTGCTCTTCGTGGCGTGCACGCGCGCCCGGGAAGCCCTCGCCGTCTCCTGGCACGGGGCACCCAGCCCGTTCCTCGAACCGGTCGTCGCGCAGCGGGTTCCGGTGCAGGAACGGTTCGGCGTCCTGACCCGCTGACACGGACGGACGGCTGGCCTCGCACACGGACGGCCGGCAGGCCGCCGGCCCGGCAGGCCGCCGACCCGCCGGCCGTCGGAATCCGCCCACCGCCTCCGGTCCGGCCGGACTTGCCCGGGGCCGCGGGCGGTGGGGTAATGGGAGGCGGCCGGTGTTCGAGCGTGTGACGAGCAGCTCCGGGAGCTTGGGATGAGCGGTGGGCCGGAACCGATCAGTGCCGAGGGCCTGCGTGCGGTGCGGGAGGAGTTGGCGCAGCTGCGGGCGGAGCGGGGGGAGGTGGCCGCGACGCTGCGCGGGGTGGAGCCGGTGGGGGACCGGGCGGACGCGGCGGACGAGTTGCAGCGGGCGTCGGAGGTGACCCGGCTGGACCGGCGGATCACCGAGCTGGAGGTGCGGCTGCGGGAGGCCGAGGTCGCCGGGGAGCCGTCCGCGCGGGTGGTGGGGGTGGGGTCGACGGTGACCGTGCGGTTCGACGACGGCGCGGAGGAGACCGTCGAGATCTCCGAGCTGGCGGAGGAGCGGGATCTCACCCTGGTGACCTTCGACAGCCCGCTCGGGAAGGCGCTGCTCGGGCGGCACGCCGGGGAGACGGTGCACTACGACACCCCGGCCGGTGCGGCCAGCGCGGTGGTGCTGTCGGTGGGCGCCACGGCATAGCCCGGGCGGAATTCCCGATCGCATTGTTCAGGATATTCCGAGGGCATTTCGATGGCATGCCGGACAGTGCATTCGGGAATTCTTCGATAGGCGCCGCCTGTCAGCTCAAAGGAACGGCTTCTTTGACGCCCCGCGACGACGGACCACACACTGGACCTGCGGAGATCCAGGAATGGCCGGAAAGTCGGAAACGGGGCAGAACAGCGCATGGGCGGCACCGAAGATATTCCCGTTCCGCGCTCCGCCCGCCGCTGGTTTCCGGCGGCCGCCGCCGTCGCCGTCGCCGCCTGGGGCGCCAACCAGTTCACCGCGCTGGCCACCGTGTACCGGGCGCGCACCGACTGGTCGGCGCTCTCGCTGGCCGCGATGTTCTCGGTCTACCTGGTCGGCCTGGTGCCCGGGCTGCTGCTGGGCGGCCCCGCCGCCGACCGCTACGGGCGGCGGCGGACGGTGCGCGGCGCGCTGGCGCTGTCCGCCGCCGCCAGCGTGGTGCTGGCCCTGGCGGACGAGCCGGGCGTGTACGCCGCCCGGCTGGGCACCGGCTTCGCGGCCGGGCTGGCCTTCCTGGCCGGGACGGCCTGGCTGCGCGAGCTGTCCGGCCCCGGGACGGCACCCGAAACGGCGGCCCGCCGTGCGATGTACGCCACCGGTACGGGCTTCGCGGCGGGGGCGCTGGTCTCCGGGGTGGTCGCCGAGTGGCTGCCGGGACCGATGGTGCTGCCGGGCCTCGCCCACGCTCTGGGCTGTCTGCTGGTACTGCGGGCCACCCGCGGGCTCCCGGAGACCGCCCGGCGCGACCGCGGCACGCCACCGCACGGCACACCACCGCACCGCACGTCACCACACCGCACGTCGCCGCACCACACGTCGCCGCAGCGCACCGCGGCCGTCCGCCACCCCCGGTTCCGCTACGTCGTGCTGCCCGCCAGCCCTGCCGTGCTCGGCGCCGCCACCGTGGCGTACGTGGTGCTGCCGCCGCTGGTCGCCGACCGGGTGCCCGGCTACGCGCCGCTGTTCAGCGGCCTGGTGGCGGCGCTGACCCTGGCCACCGGGGTGGTCGCCCAGCCCTTCGCCGCCCGGCTGGACGACGCGGACAGCGCCCGGGCCACCCTCACCGCGATGGCCACGGTGATCGCCGGACTGCTGCTCGGTGCCCTCGCCGTCGTCCGTGACTCGGTCGGCCTGGTGGTGGTGGCCGCCGTCGTCCTCGGCACCGGGTACGGGCTGACGCTCGGCGCGGGGCTGCACGAGGTGGAGCGGCTGACGGCGCACTCCTCCGGGCCGACCTCCGCCTCGCTCTACCAGAGCACCACCTCCAGCGGCTTCCTCACCCCGCTGCTGCTCGCCGGCACCGCCGGTCACGCCTCCTATCCGGCGCTGCTGGCGGGCATGGCGGCCATCGGCCTGCTCTGCCTGGCGGTCACCGCCGCCCACGGCCGCCGCCATCTGCCCGGCCCGTCGGGCCGGGACGACCTACCGGGTCAGGCCAGCGCGACGGGCCGGGACGGCCTGCCCGAGCAGACCAACCAACCCGACCAGCCCCGCCTGCCCGGCCCTCCCGGCCCGCGCGCCGCCGCCAGGAGGGAGGATTCATCCGTACAGACCGGAGCGACACCACCGAGGAGCCGACGACCATGGGCCGAGTGACCGTACCCCGCAGAGTGCTGCGCCTGCGCCAGGGCGTACCCTCGTACCGCCCCGACACCCTGGCCGCCGAGGAGCCGATGGAGATCCGGGTCGGCGGGCGCCCGCTGACGGTGACCATGCGCACCCCCGGCAGCGACTTCGACCTGGCGGCCGGCTTCCTGGTCAGCGAGGGCGTGGTGCACGCCGCCGGGCAGGTCGCCGGCATCCGCTACTGCGCGGGCGCGACCGCCGACGGCGGCAACACCTACAACGTGGTGGACGTCCTGCTCGCCCCCGGCGTGCCCGCCCCTGACGCCTCGCTGGAGCGCAACTTCTACACCACCTCCTCCTGCGGCCTGTGCGGCAAGGCCAGCCTGGACGCGGTGCGCACCACCGCGCCGTGGAGCGTCGCCGAGGACGGGCTTCGCGTCACCCCCGCGCTGCTCTCGGCGCTGCCCGACCGGCTGCGCGCCGCCCAGAAGGTCTTCGACAGCACCGGCGGCCTGCACGCGGCGGGCCTGTTCGACGCCGACGGGCGGCTGCTCTGCCTGCGCGAGGACGTGGGCCGGCACAACGCCGTGGACAAGGTGGTCGGCCACGCGCTGCGCGAGGGGCTGCTGCCGGCTCGCGGCACGGTGCTGATGGTCAGCGGCCGGGCCTCCTTCGAGCTGGTGCAGAAGGCCGTGATGGCGGGCATACCGGTGCTCGCGGCGGTCTCCGCGCCGTCCTCGCTGGCGGTGGACCTCGCCGAGGAGACCGGGCTGACCCTGGTCGGCTTCCTGCGCGGCGACTCGATGAACGTGTACACCCGCACGGACCGCGTCGACACCGACCGCACCGGCACCGACCGCGTCGCCACGGACCACGTCGACACCGCCACCAGGGCCGAGTAGCAGATGCTCTTCCGCCAGCTGGAATACCTCGTCGCGCTCGCCCACGAGCGCCACTTCGCCCGTGCCGCCCAGGCCTGCCACGTCTCCCAGCCCGCCCTCTCCGAGGCCCTGCGCAAGCTGGAGGACGAGTTGGAGGTGCTCCTGGTGCGGCGCGGCCGCGCCTACGAGGGCCTGACCCCCGAGGGCGAGCGGATCGTGCTCCGGGCGCAGCGCATCCTGGCCGACCGGGACGCCCTGCGGGACGAGGTGGACGCGCTGCGCACCGGCCTGGGCGGACGGCTGCGGATCGGCTCGGTGCCGACCGCCTCGGGCGCCGTCCCGCTGCTCACCGCGCCGTTCTGCGCCGCCCACCCGCTGGCCTCCGTGGAACTGTCCACCGATCTGCGCTCCGACGAACTCCTGTGCCAGGTACGGAACTTCGAGATCGACGCGGGCATCACCTACCTGCCGGACCCGGGCGCCGACAACACCGGCAAAACCGACGACACCGGCAACACCCACGACACCCACGACACCCGCGACACCGACGGCCTGCGCGCGCTCCCGCTCTACGAGGAGCGGTACGTCCTGCTGACCGGCCCGGCCGACGAGCTGGCCCGGCACCCGCGGGCGACCTGGGAGGAGGCCTCCCGGCTGCCGCTGTGCCTGCTGGAACCCGGCATGCAGGGCCGTCGGGTGCTGGACGGGGTGTTCGCCGGCCTCGGGCTGGCGCCGGCGCCGAGCGTCGAGACCGATTCGGTGGCCTCGCTCTTCGCCCACGTCCGCACCGGCCACTGGGCGAGCATCGTCCCGTACGCCTGGCTGCACGTGTTCGGCGTGCCGCGCGGGATGCGGGCCGTCCCGCTGGCGGAGCCGGCGCACAGCGCGCCGATCGCCCTGGTGACCGCCGCCCGGGAGCCCGGCTCGGTGATGGCCCGCGCGCTGCTGGCGGTCGCCCGGCGGACGGATGTCGCCGCCGTCCTCGCCACCCTGCCGGAGGAGTGAGCGCTCGGCGCGCGGCCCCCGACCGCCGGACGTAGCGTCGACCCCAACGCCGGGTGCCCGACTCCCGAGCGACGGAAGGCGACCACCGTGACCACCTCCGACGACACCGCCCCCACTCCCCCACGGGAACCGCAGGGACAGCAGGGACAGCAGGAACAGCAGGAACAGCAGGGACCGCAGGGACCGCAGGAACAGCAGGAACAGCAGGGACCGCAGGAACAGCAGGAACAGCAGGAACAGCAGGGACCGCAGGAACAGCAGGAACAGCAGGGACCGCAGGGACAGCAGGGACCGCCACCGGAACAGCCGCGGGAGCGGCCGAAGAACGACGGCCCCTCCCCCGCCGGCCCGCCCCACGTCCAGCCGTACCACCACCCGGCCGCCGGCTGGGGAGCAGCGAAGAGCGTCACCCGTTTCCTGCTGCGCGAGGGCGCGTACCTGGACGGGCCGCGCGCGGTGATGCGGATGAACCACGAGGACGGCGGCTTCGACTGCCCCGGCTGCGCCTGGCCCGACGACACCAAGGGCCTGCACCTGGACATCTGCGAGAACGGCATCAAGCACGTCACCTGGGAGATGACCCGCAAACGGGTCGGCCGGGAGTTCTTCGCCGCGCACTCGGTGACCGAGCTGTCCGGGTGGAGCGACTTCGCGCTGGAGGACCAGGGCCGGCTCACCGAGCCGATGGTCTACGACGCGGACACCGACCACTACGTGCCGATCGGCTGGAAGGACGCGTTCGCCCTGGTCGGCGGCGCCCTGCGCGGGCTGGACGACCCGAACCGGGCCGCGTTCTACACCTCGGGCCGGCTCGGCAACGAGGCGACCTTCCTCTACCAGCTGCTGGCCCGCGAGCTGGGCACCAACAACCTGCCCGACTGCTCCAACATGTGCCACGAGGCCAGTGGCCGCGCGTTGCAGGCCGCGCTCGGCACCGGAAAGGGGACGGTCGACCTCAAGGACTGGGAGGTCACCGACGCGCTGTTCATCCTGGGCGTCAACGCGGCCTCCAACGCGCCCCGGATGCTCACCTCGCTCGCCGAGGCGTACAAGCGCGGCGCGCAGATCGTCCACATCAACCCGCTGGTCGAGGCGGCGGCGACCCGGACGATCATCCCGCACGACTTCACCGACATGGCGCTGAACCGGGCGACCCGCACCGGCACCCTGAACCTCCAGCCGCGGATCGGCGGCGACATGGCGCTGCTGCGCGGCATGGCGAAGGCGATCCTGGAGCAGTCCGCGACCGACGAGCGGGCTCTGGACCGGCTGTTCGTCGAGCGCCACACCAGCGGCTTCGAGGCCTACCGCGACGTCTGCGAGAGCACGCCCTGGGAGGAGATCGAGCGCCAGAGCGGGCTGGACCGGGCCGCCGTCCTCAAGGCGGCACGGGTCTACCGGGAGGCCGACCGCTCGATCTTCAGCTGGTGCCTGGGCGTCACCCAGCACGAGCACGGGGTGGACACCGTCCGGGAGATCGTCAACCTCCTGCTGCTGCGCGGCAACCTGGGCCGCGAGGGCGCGGGGCCCTCCCCGGTGCGCGGGCACAGCAACGTCCAGGGCAACCGCACCTGCGGCATCGACCACCGGCCCGCCGACGCGTTCCTGGACCGGCTCGCCGAGGTGTGCGGGATCGAGCCGCCGCGCGAACACGGGCTGGACACCGTCGGCACGATCGAGGCGATGCGGCGCGGGGAGATCGAGGTGTTCGTCGGCATGGGCGGCAACTTCGCGCTCGCCGCACCGGACACCCCGTACACCCACCAGGCCCTGGCAGCCTGCGAGTTGACCGTCCAGGTGAGCACCAAGCTGAACCGCAGCCACCTGGTGCACGGGCGGCGGGCGCTGATCCTGCCGTGCCTGGGCCGCACCGAGAAGGACCACCAGCGGGCCGGGGTGCAGTCCACCTCGGTCGAGGACTCGATGAGCATGGTGCACCTGTCGGTCGGGATGAAGCGCCCGGCCTCGCCGCACCTGCTCTCCGAGCCCGCGATCGTCGCGGGGATCGCCCGCGCCGCGCTGCCGGACAGCCCCACCCCGTGGGAGTGGTACATCGAGGACTACGACCGCGTCCGCGACACCATGGCCCGGGTGCTGGACGGCTTCGAGGACTTCAACCGCCGGGTGCGGCTGCCGCTGGGCTTCCGGATCAAGCAGCCGGCCCGCGAACTGGTCTTCCTCACCCGCTCCGGCAAGGCCGAGTTCTCCACCGCCCCGCTGCCGGACGTGGTCCCCGCGCCCGGCACCCTGGCGCTGGGCACGATGCGCTCGCACGACCAGTGGAACACCACCATCTACTCGGACGACGACCGCTACCGGGGCGTGAAGAACCTGCGCACCCTGGTGTTCATGAACCCGGACGACATGCGCGAGCGCGGCCTGGCCGAGTTCGACCGGGTGGACGTCACCAGCACCGCCGGGGACGGCAGCACCCGCTCGGTGCACGGCTACCTGGCCGTCCCCTACGACATCCCGCGCGGCTGTGCGGCCGGGTACATGCCGGAGCTGAACGTGCTGTGCGCGATCGGCGACTTCAGCACCCAGAGCGACCAGCCGATCATGAAGCACCTGAAGGTGACCGTCGAACGGGCCGGAAGGACGGGCTAGCCGCCGGAAGGACGGGCCGGACGGACCGGACGGGCTAGTCGGAGGGCTGAGGCGTCCAGCGGTGCAGGCCCTTGCGGTCGTAGTAGCGGGTCATCCCGAAGCCGAACAGCAGGGCCAGCACCACGCCGACGCCGATCATGATCCACCCGCGGGTCAGCCCGGCGTCGGCCCTGGCGTCGAAGAAGAGGATCGCCCGGATGCCATCGCTGAGCTGGCGCATCGGCTCGAAGACGCTCAGGAAGCGGTAGAAGCCCGGCACCGCCTGGAGCGGGACGGTGGCGCCGGAGGAGGGCAGCGCCAGCGCGATGAAGACGAACATCGACACCAGCTGCCCGATCCCGCCGAACGCGGCGTTGATCGCCTGCACTCCGAGGCCCACGGCGAGGCTCGCGCAGTAGGCGAAGATCCAGAGCAGGGCCTGGTGCGGGGCGTCCATGCCGAGGATGCCGACCGAGCAGAGCAGCACCAGTGAGGTGGTGAGCAGCATGATCCCGGCCGTCATGACCATCTTCAGCAGCAGGGTCTGGGTGCGGCTGATCGGGACGGTCGGGCGGCGGGTGTGCCAGGGGCCCAGCTCGCTGTCGCTGTAGCCGAGCGCGCCGTCGACGCCGTTGTGGATGATGTTGCCGCCGATGAAGCCGGTCAGCACGGCCAGCAGGGTGTAGTAGAAGGCGCTCAGGCCGAGCCCGCTGTGGCCGCCGATCGGGTGGCCGACCCGGGTGGTGACGGCGATCGGGTCGGCGAGCAGCAGTCGCGCGGTGGCGCCGGTGTCCGGGCCGGGGACGCCGGAGGCGGGTACGGCGGCGAGCAGCTGTTTACCGGCTGCCAGCGAGGCCTGGTGGGCGGCGTTCTGGGCGATCTGCGCGGCGATCGAGGCGCCGAGGCTGCCCATGCCGGGGTTGGTCAGCACAGTGACGGCCGGCCGTTCGGTGGCCCCGCCGGTGGCCAGTGCGGTGACGGCGGCGCTGAAGTCCTTCGGGACGACGAGCGCGCCGTAGACCTTGCCGGAGGCGAGCTGCTCGCGCAGCCCGGCCGCGTCGACCTGCCGCCACTCGACGGTGCCGTCGGGGGTGCCGGCCACCACGGCGCCGGCCAGCTGGGCCCCGAGGGCGGCCGGCTGACCGGGCGGCGGCGGGCCCTGGTCCTCGTTCACCAGGGCGATCGGCAGCCGGTGCAGGTGCCCGCTCGGGTCGAGGATGCCGCCCATGTAGAGCAGTGAGAGGACGACGGCCAGCAGGCCGCACAGGAGGCTCGGGAAGAGCCAGAGCTTCGGGTGGCGGGCGAGCGTCAGCGCCCGCGCCTGCCGGGGGGACCCCTGGGAGTCTGCGGTCGCCATGCCATCCCTCGGGTTCGGGCACACCCTGGTGCCGCTGCGGGTACGGCGGGAAGTCGTTCCGTGACGGCCGGAGGGCCAAACCCCCGTCACCCGGCCGGCCGCCGTACCGAAGCACCCACAGAAGGTAAAGATTTAACCAAGTGCGCAAGTATCACCTCCGGGTGGGGCTAGGCTCTGACGAGTTGGGGTGAACCGGCGGTCGCGTTCCGCGGGCCGGTGAACTCCTTGCCGCGTCGATGACACGCACCACGGGGTGCGCCGGCCGGGAGGAGGCGAGAGACATGGATTGCAGTAGTCCGGGCCACAGTCGCCCCTACCCCCGCCTGTCCTCGTGCACCTCCGGCATGCGGTAACACCTTTCCCTGCACGATGTCCTGACGATTCGTCAGCTAAGACGCCACGTCGTTCCGCACGCGACTCCGCCGTGCCCGCACGCCTTCGTCCGGGCCGCTCCGCCGCGCGCCGACGCGCCGTGCCCGCCCGCAGGGATCGCTGCCGCCTGCCTCCGACCCGCCCCGGGCCGCCCGTCCGGGCTCCAGGAGGAAACCCATGACCACTCAGACCACCCCCGCCACCGCCACCACCACCCACGACTCCATCGACTCCACGGCGCCCGAGCCGCGTTCGGCCGTCCTCGACGACGCGCACGTCGGCGACATCAGGGGCGCGCTCGGCACCATCCGGCTCGACGACACCACACCCCGCCACGGCCTGTCGGCGCGGCTGAAGACCCTGCTCGCGGTCGTCGGACCCGGCCTGATCGTGATGGTCGGCGACAACGACGCCGGCGCCTTCTCCACCTACGGACAGGCCGGGCAGAACTACGGCACCCGGCTGCTGTGGACGCTGCTGATGCTCGTCCCGGTGCTCTACGTCAACCAGGAGATGGTGCTGCGCCTGGGCGCTGTCACCGGTGTCGGCCACGCCCGGCTGATCCTGGAGCGCTTCGGGAAGTTCTGGGGCGCGTTCAGCGTGATCGACCTGTTCCTGCTGAACGCCCTGACGCTGGTCACCGAGTTCATCGGGGTGACCCTCGCGGCCGGGTACCTGGGGCTGCCGAAGGCGGCCTCGGTGGTCCTGGCCGCCGGGATCATCATCGCCTCGGCGTTCACCGGCTCCTTCCGGCGCTTCGAACGGGTCGCCGTCACCCTGTGCCTGGGCTCGCTGCTGCTGGTGCCGGTCTACTTCCTGGTCCACCCGAAGACCTCTCAGCTGGCGCACGACTTCGTGGTGCCCAGCATGCCCGGCGGCGCGGGCGAGCTGGCGGCCGTGATGCTGGTGATCATCTCCATCGTCGGCACCACCGTGGCGCCCTGGCAGCTGTTCTTCCAGCAGTCCTACGTCATCGACAAGCGGATCACCCCCCGCTTCATGACGTACGAGAAGGCCGACCTCTGGATCGGCATCGTGATCGTGATCGTCGGCGCCGCCGCCATGATGGGCTTCACCGCCGCCGCCTTCGCGGGCACCGACGGCGCCGGCCAGTTCTCCGACGCGGCCGCCGTCGCCCGGGGCATCGAGGACAAGGCCGGCCGCCTGGCGGGTGTGCTGTTCGCCATCGCGCTGCTGGACGCCTCGATCATCGGCGCCTTCGCGGTCTCCCTGTCCACCGCGTACGCGATCGGCGACGTCTTCGGCATCAGGCACTCGCTGCACCGCGGGGTGAAGGGCGCCAAGGGCTTCTACGGGATCTACGCGGGCCTGGTCGTCGCGGCGGCGGCGATCACCCTGCTCTCCACCGACCGCGCCCAGGGCCTGATGACCCAGTTCGTCCAGGTGCTGGCGGGGGTTCTGCTGCCCTCCGCGACCGTCTTCCTGCTGCTGCTCTGCAACGACAGGGCCGTGCTCGGCCCCTGGGTGAACGGTCCCAGGACCAACGCCTTCACCTCAGCGGTGGTCGGCGTCCTGGTGACGCTCTCGCTGATCCTCACCGCCGCCGTGGTCTGGCCGGACATCAGCTCCGGGGCGATCCTGTGGATCATGGCCTGCTGCGGCGTCGCCGGGGTGCTCGTCGCCGGGTACTCCTTCACCTCCGGACGCCGCGGCACCAAGGAGGACCCCATCGACCGCACCGGCCGGGAGAACTGGCGGATGCCCCCGCTGGAGACCCTCGACAAGCCGGTGATGTCCACCGCCCGCAAGATCGGCATGGGCGCGCTGCGCGCCTACCTGCTGCTCGCGATGGCCATGGTCGTCGTCAAGATCGTCCAGACCGCGCTGGACCGCTGAGCCGTCCGGCCCGCCGCGTGCTCCCCCTCTGCCCGCCGTCCCGTCACGGAGGTGACCTGCCATGACCATCGTCGCCGTCTTCCGGCCCACCCGTCCGTCCACCGACCGGGGCCGACCGCGCTCCGCCCTCTCCACCCTCTTCACCGTCGGCCGACGGCTGGCGGCGAGCCCCCTGGAGACCCCCGTCCTCCAGGCCCTCCCGGCCCTCGCCGCGGACCAGGAGGACGGGGGCGCCGGCCCGGCGGGCACCGGCATCGGCACCGGCACCGGCGGGCTGCGGGCCCGCTGGCGGGCCGTCACCGCGCCGGACGGAACCACCCGGCTGGAAGCCCGCTGGCACCCCGACCGCTGAACGGCCCGCCCCGTCCGGGCTCCCGCCGCCACCCGACCAGACCCCGAAGGAGGACCCCTCGATGACCCGAACCGTCCTGTTCCCCCGGACCGGCCGAGGGACCGCGCTGTGCGGCGTCCTGCTGCTGATCACCACCGAGGGCCTCGCCGTCGGCCTCGCGCCCCACCCGCTGCGGCTGTTCCTGTCCGGCGCCTTCCTCGGCGCCTCGGTCGCCGGGCTGCTGCTCGCCCTGCTGCTGGCCGGCACCCGGCGGCGGACCGGCACTGCCACACCGGCCCCGCCGGTCACGGCGGTCACGGCGGTCACGGCGGACCGGAGGCAGCGCCGGGCCGGGCCGGCCCGGTAGCCCCCGGGCGGGACGCGGTGCCGGACGGGACGCGGACGGGTTTGCGTACGGACGTACCGAGGGAGCAGACTGCCCGGGTTTGCGCCGGAGGTACCGCCATGACCCTGCCGAAGCCCGCCCCGGGCCGGGCCCGGAGCCAGTTGCCGGGCCAGTCCCGGAGCCCGTTGCCGGGCCGGTCCCGGGGATCGCTGCCCGCGCGGGCGGCGAGCCGCCTCGGCGGGCGGGTCTGGGTCGACCTGGTCGTCGCGGCCGCCGTCCTGGTCCTGCTCTACCTCGTGCTGCGGCTCGGCCAGGGCGGTTCCGTCCGGTTCTCCACCGCCCGGGACGCCGCCGTCGACACCGACCCGGCCCGGCTGCCGTACGACGCGGCGCGCTCGCTGCTGCGGATGTTCGCCGCGCTCGCCGTCTCGGTCGTCTTCACCTTCTGCTACGCCTACGCCGCCGCCCGCAGCCGCCGGCTGGAGCGGGTGCTGATCCCTGCCCTGGACATCCTCCAGTCGGTGCCGGTGCTCGCCTTCCTGAGCGTCGCGGTCTCCGGCTTCCTCGCGCTCTTCCCCGGCTCGGTGCTCGGCCTCGAATGCGCCGCCGTGTTCGCCATCTTCACCTCCCAGGCCTGGAACATGACCTTCGCCTTCTACCAGGCGCTGGTCTCGTTGCCGACCGAACTCGACGAGCTGTCCCGCTCGTTCGGGTTCAGCCGGTGGACACGGTTCTGGAGGGTCGAGCTGCCCTCGGGCATGATCGGCCTGGTCTGGAACGGCATGCTCGGCTTCGGCGGCGGCTGGTTCTTCCTGGTCGCCTCCGAGGCGATCACCGTGGACGGCCGGCGGTACGCGCTGCCCGGGGTCGGCTCGTACGCCGGTGCGGCCATCGCCGCCGGGGACCTCGGCCGGGTCGGCTGGGCGATCGCCACCATGATGGTGCTGGTGATCGGCGTCAACTTCCTGTTCTGGCGGCCGCTCACCGCCTGGGCCGAGCGGTTCAAGAACGAGCAGTCCGAGGCCGCCGAGGTGCAGCGTTCGGTCGTGCTGGACCTGCTGCGCCGCTCCCGGCTGCCCGCCGCGCTCGGCGGGGCGCTGCGCCCCGCCGGACGGGCGCTGAACCGGGCCGGGCGGGTGTTCGGCACCGCCGGCCGCCCGACGGCCGGCCGCCCCGGCCGGCGCCGGGCCGGGGACCTGGCCTTCGCCCTCGTCCTGGGCGGCGTCGTGCTGTGGGGCGTCGTCGACCTCGGCCGCTACCTCGCCGGCCGCACCGGCCTCGGCGTCTTCGGCGAGCCGCTGCTGCTCGGGCTCGCCACCCTCGCCCGGGTGGTCGTGCTGGTCGCGGTGGCCACCGTGGTCTGGGTGCCGATCGGCGTGAAGATCGGCTTCTCGCCCCGGCTGACCAGGATCGCCCAGCCCGTCGTCCAGGTGCTGGCCGGCTTCCCGGCCAACTTCCTCTTCCCCCTGGTGGTCTGGCTGCTGCTGCGCACCGGGGTGTCGATCGACCTCGGCGGCATCCTGCTGATGGCCCTCGGCTCCCAGTGGTACATCCTGTTCAACGCGATCGCCGGCGCCATGGCCGTGCCCGCCGACCTGCGCGAGGCGATGGACGACCTCGGCGTGCGCGGCCGGCAGCGCTGGCGGCGGCTGATCATCCCCGCGATCTTCCCGGCGTACGTCACCGGCGGCATCACCGCCTCCGGCGGCGCCTGGAACGCCTCCATCGTCGCCGAGGTGGTCACCTTCGGCTCCACCACCCTGACCGCGACCGGCCTCGGCGCGTACATCGCCAGGGCCGCCGAACACGGCGACCACCCGCGCCTGCTCGCCGGGGTCGCGGTGATGAGCCTGTACGTCGTCATCCTCAACCGTCTGCTCTGGCGCCGGCTGTACCGGCTGGCCGAGCGCCGATACTCGCTGTAGTCCGGAGTCCGCCGATGCGCTTCCCGTTCCGCCGCCGCGCCGCCGCGCCCGTTCCCGTTCCCGTGCCCGTTCCCGTGCTCCAGGGCGAGGAGGAGGTGCTGCTGGAGGCCGTCGGCCTGACCAAGGCCTACGCCGGGGCGGCCGGCGAACTGCCGGTGCTCTCCGGCATCGACCTCACCGTGCGGGCCGGCGAGATCGTCGCCGTGCTCGGGCGCTCGGGCTCCGGCAAGTCCACCCTGCTGCGCTGCCTGGCCGGCCTGATCCCGCCCAGCTCCGGCACCGTCCGCTACCGCGGCACCCCGCTCACCGGCGCCAACCCCGGTACCGCGCTGGTCTTCCAGACCTTCGCGCTGCTGCCCTGGCTGACCGTCCGGCAGAACGTCGAGCTCGGTCTGGAGGCCCGCGGGGTGCCGCCCGGGGAACGCGCCCTGGCCGCCGCCCAG
The DNA here is from genome assembly GCF_044757205.1 of Kitasatospora sp. NPDC091335. Lineage (NCBI taxonomy): Bacteria > Bacillati > Actinomycetota > Actinomycetes > Kitasatosporales > Streptomycetaceae > Kitasatospora > Kitasatospora sp. NPDC091335. Next base: position 309,607 of record NZ_JBIVUM010000006.1, read on the forward strand.
GCCATCGACCTGATCGGCCTGACCGGCTTCGCGTCCGCCTACCCCAAGGAGCTCTCCGGCGGGATGCGCCAACGGGTCGGCTTCGCCCGGGCACTGGTCGTGGAACCGGACGTGCTGATGATGGACGAGCCGTTCTCCGCCCTCGACGTGCTCACCGCCGAGAACCTGCGCGGCGAGCTGATGGAGCTGTGGGACTCCGGCCAGTTCCCCACCCGGGCCGTCGTCCTGGTCACCCACACCATCGAGGAGGCCGTACTGATGGCCGACCGCATCGTGGTGCTCGGCGCCCGCCCGTACGGGACCATCCGGGAGACCGTCGAGGTCGCCCTGGAGCGGCCTCGGGACCGCGACTCGGCGGCCTTCGACGAACTGGTGGACCGGGTGTACCGGATCATGACCGGCCGGCCCATGGACCCCCGGCCGCCCGGCCGCGCCGGCTCCGATCCCGATCGGCGCACCGTCGCCGGCACCCCGCTGCCCCCCGCGAGCGTCGACGGCCTCTCCGGTCTCGCCGAGACGGTCGCCCACCGGGGCGGGAGCTGCGACCTGGCCGGGCTCGCCGACGAACTCGGCCTGGACATCGACGACCTGCTCCCCCAGGTCGACGCCCTCGACCTGCTCGGCCTCGCCGAGGTCCACGGCGACGACCTGCTGCTCACCGGGACCGGCGCCGCCTACGCCGGGGCCGACGCCCAGGACTCCCGCGCGGTGTTCGCGGCCGCGGCCCTGGAGGTCCCGCTGGTCAAGCTGATCGCCAACAGCCTCGGCGACCGGCCCGGCGCCACCGTCCGCACCGGCTTCCTGCGCGACCTCCTCGGCCGGCACTACACCGTCGAACAGACCGACCGGCAGCTGGAGACCGCGACCGACTGGGGCCGCTACGCGGGGCTCTTCGCGTACGACGCCGACCGGCAGGAGTACCGGCTGGAACCCCCGGCCCGCTGACCGGTCAGCCGGTCGCCGGGCGGTGGCGCACCGCGCGGGCGGTACGGGCGAAGGGCTGCGGGGCGGTCGCGCCGGCCGGGGCGGCACCGTCGCCGCCCCCGCCGTGACGGTCGGGCAGGTCCTGGGCGATCAGCGCGGCCTCGGTGAGCAGCCCGCGTACCTCGGTGGCCCGGTAGAAGATCCGCGTCCCCTCCCGCCGCGCCACCACCAGCCCGGCCGCCCGCAGTTTCGCCAGGTGCTGGGAGGTCGCCGCCACGTGCGCCCCCAGCAGCTCGGCCAGCTCGCTCACCGGCAGTTCCCGGGCGCTCAGCGCCCACAGCAGCCGGTAGCGCGACGGGTCCGCCACCGCCTTCAGCACCGCCACCGCCCGCTCCGCCGCGTCGGCGTCCCAGGCCTCGTCCCGCGTACCACCCATGAAGGGATCGTACCGAGGTGTGCCCGCGCGCCCGGAGCCGGGAATGCCCGGCCAGGGCGCCGGGGTGCTTCCACTCCGGCCGGGGCCGGGGCCGGGCCCCGGCCGAGGACCGGGCAGCGGGCGCCCGCCCTCTGGCCTATGTCAACGATGTCGGCATAGCCTCTCGGCATGAGCGATCGCGTAGTCCCCGAACCGCAGCGACGTCGGCGCCGCCCCACCAAGCAGGGCGTCGTCCTGTCCGCCGAGCTGATCGTCGCCACCGCGATCCGGCTGGTCGGCCGGCACGGCGCCGAGGCGCTCACGGTGCGGCGGCTCGGCGCCGCGCTCGGCGCCGACCCGAGCGCGGTCTACCGCTACTTCCACAGCACCGACGACCTGCTGCTCGCCGTCGCCGACGAGCTCATCGGCCGCGCCCAGCACGGCTGGCAGCCCACCGGCGACTGGCGCGCCGACCTGCGCGCCATCGGCCTGCGCATCCACGCCAGCTACCAGGCCCACCCGCAGGCCGCCATCCTCGCCGCCCACCGCACCACCGGCCGCGCCCACGAGATCGCCGCCGTCGAGACGATCCTCGGCATCCTGCGCACCGCCGGCTTCCCCGACCCGGAGGCCGTCCTGATCTACCACGCCTTCGTCGACCAGAGCCTCGGCTTCGCCGCCCTGGACGCCGCCGCCCTCGCCCTCCCGGACACCGCCAGGAACGCCGACCACCAGGTCTGGCAGGCCTCCTACGCCCGCCTCGACGCCGTCGGCCACCCCAACATCGCGGCCACCGCCCACCTGCTCACCGCCGACATGAACCGCAGCGGGTACCCGTGCGCCCTCGACCTGCTGCTGGAGGCCGCCGAGGCGCGGCTGCTGGCGGCGCGGGGCTGAAGGCCCCCGTGGCAAGGCCGGTGGTGGTGAGCCCCCGTGCGCTCACCACCGCCGGCCGGTCCGCTCCGTCTCGCCCCGTCTCGTCCCGTCCCGTCTCGTCCCGTCCCGTCTCGCGGGCTCAGTCCGCCGCGTGCACCAGCCGCCCGCCGACGTAGGTGCGCTCCACCCTGGCGTGCGCGATCTCCTCCGGCGGGCCGGTGAGGATGTCCCGGTCGAGCACCACCAGGTCCGCGAGCCGCCCGGCCGCCAGCACCCCGGCGTCGTCGTGCCCGTTCAGGTACGCGCTGCCGGCCGTGTACGCGGCGATGGCCGAGCCCAGGTCGAGCCGCTGCTCGGGCAGGAAGACCCGCCCGTCGGTGGCCTCCGGCTCCATCCGGTTGACCGCCACGTGCAGGCCCGCCAGCGGGTCCGGGCTGCTCACCGGCCAGTCGCTGCCCGCCGCCAGGGTGGCGCCGGCCCGCTGGAGGGCGCCGAACGGGTACTGCCAGGCGGCCCGCTCCGGCCCGAGGAAGGGGATGGTCAGCTCGTCCATCTGCGGCTCGTGCGCGGCCCAGAGCGGCTGGATGTTGGCGACGGCGCCCAGCCGGGCGAAGCGCGGCAGGTCGTCCGGGTGGACCACCTGGAGGTGGGCGAGGTGGTGCCGGGTGCCGCGGCGGCCGTTGGTGGTGCGGGCGGCCTCGACGGCGTCCAGCGCCTCGCGCACCGCCCGGTCGCCGAGCGCGTGGAAGTGCACCTGGAAGTCGAGCGCGTCCAGTTCGGTGACGTACCCGAGCAGCGCCGCCGGATCGACGAAGCTGAGGCCGGAGTTGGCCGTGGCGCAGCCGCAGCCGTCCAGGTACGGGCTGGTCATCGCGGCGGTGAAGTTCTCCGCGATGCCGTCCTGCATGATCTTCACCGAGCCGGCCCGGAACCTCCCGTGGCTCAACTCGTGGCGCCGCCGGACGAGTTCGGGGATCTGTTCGGCGCCGCGGTCCCGGTCCCACCAGAGCGCCCCGGCGACCCGGGCGGTCAGCGCGCCGGAGCGGGCCGCGGCCAGGTAGGCGTCGGACGGGTCCGGCTGGCCGTTGAACTCGCCGAGCAGCGCGTCCTGCCAGCCGGTGATGCCGAGCGAGTGCAGCAGCCGCTGGGCGCGCAGCAGTCCGTCCAGCCGGTCGGCGGCGGTCGCGGGCGGCAGCAGCCGGGCGACCAGGCCGGTGGCGCCCTCCTGGAGCGTGCCGCTCGGGGTGCCGTCGGCCTCGCGCTCGATCCGCCCGTCGGCCGGGTCGGGGGTGCCGGCGGTGACGCCGGCGAGTTCCAGCGCCCTGGTGTTGGCCCAGGCGCCGTGGTGGTCCCGGTTGGTCAGGTAGATCGGCCGGTCGGGGACGACGGAGTCGAGCAGTTGCCGGGTCGGCAGCCCGCCCTCGAAGCTCTCCATCGACCACCCGCTGCCGGTGATCCACTCCTGTTCCGGGTTGGCCTCGGCGTACTCCCGGACGCGCGCCAGGTAGTCGGCGACGCCGACCGTCCCGGTGAGGTCGCAGGACGCCAACTCGGCCCCGCCGAACACCGCGTGGATGTGGGCGTCCTGGAAGCCGGGCAGCAGCAGCTTGCCGGTGAGGTCGACGACCTCCGTCCCCGGCCCGATCAGCTCCCGGACCTCGTCGTGCCCGACGGCGGCGATCCGCTCGCCGACCACGGCCAGGGCGCTCGCCCGGGTGCGGGCGGCGTCGCCGGTGTGGACGGGTCCGCGGGTGAAGACCAGATCGGCCTCGGTCATGGGTGGTGCTCCGTTCTCGTGTGCTGGTGCCTGGCGTGCGTCGTACGGGGCTTAACCCGCGCGATCCCCCAGGAAGTACGGCGAGCGCCGTCGCCAGCGGGCCCAGGCCGCCGCCGGGAGTCCGCTGACGATCATCAGGATCACCACGGACAGCTCGAACCAGCCGTTGTCGGCGGCGAGTTCGAAGTGGTCCGTGGAGTCGTAGAAGGTCCAGGCCAGGTAGCCGCCGACGGCGAGCAGCGCCGCCGCGCCCAGCAGCGGCCCGACCACCGCGCGCAGCCCCTCCAGTGGGTCGGTGCGCAGCAGCCCGCGGAACCGGACGGCGGCCGCGGCGGCGGTCAGCGCGTAGTAGAGCGCGACGATGATGCCGATCGCGTTGACCGCGGCCGAGATCAGGTCGTTGACGGTCGGGATGGCGACCGAGACCAGCGCCAGGGCGACGGCGACGGCGGTGACCAGCAGGGTGCCGGCGGCGGGCGTGGCGTGCCTGGGGTGCAGCCTGGTCCAGACCGGGCCGAGCACCCGGTCGCGCCCCATCGCGTACATCCCGCGCGCGGTGGGGATCACCGAGGACTGCAGCGAGGCCACCGCGGAGAACATCAGCGCGATCAACGGCAGTGCCGCCAGCGGCTGTTGGGCCAGCTTGGAGCCGAAGTAGGCCAGCCCGTGGGCGCCGTTGTCGGCCAGCTCGTCCATCGGCAGCACCCGCTGGAACGCGGTACCGGCGAGCAGGAACAGCAGCAGCATCACCACCAGGGCGACCATGCCGCCCCGGGAGGCGTCCCGCGGGTCGCGCACCTCCTCACCGACGCTGAACACCGACTCGAAGCCCCAGTAGCAGAACACCGCCAGCACCATGCCCTGCGCGACCGCGTCGAAGGAGGGGATGTCGAAGGGGTTGAACCACTGGAGCGAGAACGGCTGGTCGCCGGCGAACAGCCCGTACCCGCAGAAGCCGAGCAGCACCGCGTACTCGAACACCAGCAGCGCCTTCTGCAACCGGGCCGCCAGGTCCAGCCCGCGCACCGCGACCAGTGCGGCGCCCATCAGCACCACCAGGCCGAGCAGGGTGCACTGGACGGTGGAGTCGGCGTCGAGCCGCAGCCCGGCGACGCTGCGCAGGTGTGCCTGGTCGAGCAGCTGGATGATCGAGGAGCCGGTGACGGTGGTGGTGTACGCCATGAAGACCACCGTCCCCACGGTGTTCACCCAGCCGGTCAGGAACCCCAGCCAGGGGCTGAGCGTGCGCCCGACCCACCGGTAGCTGCTGCCCGCGTCGGGCTCCACGGCGTTCAGCCGGCCGTACCCGCCCGCGATGGCGAGCACCGGCAGGAAGGCCAGCAGCATGATCGCCGGGAGGTGCAGGCCGACCACCCCGGCCATCAGGCCGAGGCCGATCCCGATGCTGCTGGTGGCGGCCGTGCTGGAGGCGGCGATCACCGCTCCGTCCAGCAGGCCGAGCGACTGGCGCATCGCGACGTGGGAGCCACCCGCGTCCGTTCCCGGGCCGCCGCCCGTGTCCTTCACCGTCGATGCCAACGGATCACCGCCTTGGTCGTGGTGTGCGCGTGTGGGGTGCGCGTGTGTGGGGGAACTCCCGCGCCGGTCGGAGGGGGTGACCGGGGCGGAAGTGCGTGCCATGAAACCGGCGGCGCCGCCACACGTCAATGCCGTTGTCATAAGCCCGGCAGCCGCCGCGTCCCCCCTCCGGCTCCCCCCACCCCACCGCCGGCCCCACCGGGGGCCGGCGGTACCGGCGTTCCCGCCCGGCTCCACTCGACGCGATGTCGGCGCCGGGAGCCAGAATGGGATCATGCCCTCTCTGGAGACCACTCCGAAGATCCGCGCCCGGATGAGCAAGCAGCGCAGCCACGACACGGGTATCGAGGTCACGCTTCGCAGGACCCTGCATGCCGCCGGACTCCGCTACCGCGTGCACCGCAAGCCGCTCAAGGGCGTACGCCGGGAGGCCGATGTCCTCTTCGGCCCCGCCCGCGTCGCGGTCTTCGTCGACGGCTGCTTCTGGCACGGCTGCCCCGAGCACGCGACGTGGCCGAAGAACAACGCCGAGTTCTGGCGGGAGAAGATCGAGAAGAACCGTACGAGGGATGTCGACACGGACGCCCGCCTCGCCGAGGCCGGCTGGCTGTCGGTCCGCGTCTGGGAACACGAGAGCGCCCCCGAAGCCGCGGAGCGGATCATCGCGCTGGTGCACGAGCGACGGGCGGGCGGCGGGCGGAAGACGGCACCGGAAGTGACCGAGTACGTCGCACCGCCCGTCGCCGGCTAGACTCTGGCCACATGACCAGCTCGGGCGCAGCCGCTTCATTCCTCGCAAAACCGTACATTCTGGACCTTTTCGCCGGTCCGGGCGGTCTTGACGTGGCCGCGGAGATGCTCGATGTGCCCTCGCTCGGGATCGAGTGGGACAAGAACGCCTGTGAGACGCGTTACGCGGCCGGGCTCAGGACGTGGCACGCGGACGTCAGCGAGGTCCGACAGAAGCGTTTCGAGGAACTCGATGCGGACCTGAACGTCCTGGCCGGCGGTCCGCCCTGCCAGACGTACTCGGTTGCCGGCAACGGGGCGGGGCGCAAGGCCCTGGAGAAGGTCGAGAAGCTGATCCACCAGCTGGTGGAGGGTGTCGGCGAGGCGGAGATCGACGAGCAGTTGGAGAGGATGGGCGGCGATCCCCGAACCGCCCTGGTCCTGGAGCCTCTTCGATACGCGATCAAGGCCCTCGATTCCCCGAACCGGAACCGGCGACCGTTCGACGTGATCGTCCTGGAGCAGGTGCCTGCGGTCAAGGCGCTCTGGGAGGTCTACAAGGAAGCGTTGGAGAAGGGCCTGCCCCGCGAGGGCGGAACGCCGGTCCGGTACAACGTCGCCGAGGTCAAGACCCTGCACACCGAGGCGTACGGCGTGCCGCAGACCCGGCGCCGCACGATCCTGATCGCGCGGCTCTCCGAGTACGACGCTCCCCGGCTCCCCGCCCCCACCCACCACGGCTTCGATCTGCGCAAGCCCGAGCAGGGCGGTCCCCAGGACATCAGGAGCGCACTGGACGGGGTCGCGGCGCCGCTGCTGCCCTGGGTCCCGATGGGGGATGTGCTCAAGGGCCGGGAGGCTCCCTTCGAGATCGTGTCGAATTACGGCAGCGGCGGTGACCCGAAGAAGCGCGGCATCCGGACGGACAGGCAGCCGTCGTTCACCGTCACCGGAAAGGTCTCGCGCAACGCCGTTCGACACCCCGACGACCGCATCCCCGACCCGGACCGCCTGACGATCCCCGAGGCCGGCATCCTGCAGACCTTCCCGCCCGACTATCCCTGGGACGGTGGCGACCGGTCCCAGCAGGTCGGCAACGCGGTGCCTCCGCTGTTCGGCATGCACGTACTGGCAGCGGCACTGAACATCCCTCTTCCCTCGGAGAAGGTGTTGCGGGAAAGCCGGGCCCGGCTCGACACGGAATCGACGAAGTACAAGAAGCTCCGTCTGGAAGGTTGCGACGCCGAGAAGGGCTGTGGCACCGACTGCCCGAAGCCCGAGGGTCAGGCTTCCTCCTCCACCGCTGCCACCTCCCGTCCCCGGACCAGCGCGTCCGAGAAGAGTTCGGCGAAGTAGTCCACCAGCAGGCTCACGGACAGCTCGGGCGCGGGCTCCTCGTCGGGGCCGATCGGAAGCGCGTTCCGTGACACCTGGCGGGCGGTCTCGGCCTCGTCGATCCAGTCGCGCAGCGGGCGGGAGTCGCGGTCGGCATGGTCGGGAGCGATCACGTCGTACATCAGTGTCGCCGCGGAGGCGTTGACGGCGCCTGCCAGGGCGTTGGCCTCCCGCCCACCGGTGATCGTGCCCTTGTCGATCAGCCGGACGATCGCCTGGGCGGTCGGCCGGTGGTTGATCACCGACATCCGCAGCGTCGTGTTGAGCATGTCCTGGATACCGCAGGCCTTGACCACCGGCTCGTAGTCCGGGCCGTCGCGGAAGAGCTCGGCCGCCCACCAGAGACGGGAGAAGGCCTGCTTGTGGTAAGGCCCCCGGAAGCGGTCGGCCGCCACCGCGACCGGCTTGCCGTCCTTGGGCTCGGCCGTGTGCCGCCAGACCACGTAGTCCGGGGCGACGCCCAGGGCCAGGTAGTTCCAGAAAGCGGGATCGGCCGCCTCTCGCCGGGTGAGTCGGAGCGCCGCGTGGAGGCGAGGGGCCAGCCAGGCGTCGGCCTGGGTGGCCTTGAGCCCATTGGCCCGGCAGTAGGCCATCGCATCCTCGACCAGGTCCCGGACGGGGCGCAACTCACCGCGTCGGTCGGCGTGCGGGAGCGGTTCGGTGACCTTGTTGAGGCTGATGCTCGGCACGTTCTCGCGGCCGGTGAGCAGGCCTTCGGTGACGAAGTCCGTCACCTCGGCACCGGGCAGCAGGGCGAGCCGCTCCGGGAGGTGGTCGGGCCGGTCGGTCATGCGTCGTCCCCCTGAGTGAGGCGTTCCAGGTCGTGGATGGTGGTGGAGAGCGTCCTGGGGACGCCGGCGCGGCGGGAGGCCGCGTAGTGGATCCGCGCTTGCAACTCCCCCCACCCGGCGGCGGACACTCCGGTGCGTGCCGTGTGGACCGCCCGCAGGGCGGCCTCCGGGTCGCGGTCCGCGTACACGTCGGGGAGCATCTCCCGGAGCACCTCGCCCTGCCACCCGTGCGGGAACACCGGGGTCCCGTCCTCCTCGACCTCCAGGTCGCCGACGGCGGAGTGGAAGACAGCCGTCCAGACCTCGGAGCACATCTGGGCGAGCAGGAGTTCCCGGACGGTCTTCTCCGGACCGCTGCCTCCGTCGGCGCCGATCAGGTCGCCGAGGCCGTCGAAGTCGGTGTTGACGCGCACGGCGGGGATCCGACCGGTGGTGTCGACCAGCCAGGGCGACTCCTTGAACCGCTGGAGCCGGCTCGCTCCGGACCCGAACCTGACCATCTTGACGTCGAGTTCGCGGGCGAGCGAGGGCACCGCCTCGGCCACGTCGACGAACCACTCCACGTCGGAGGTGGCGATCACCCGACCGGGCACTCCGTCGACGGTGGCGACCACGTGCACGGCGAGGGAGGCGCGGTCGAGGAGGTCGCACCGGTACAGGTACAGCTCGGCAGTCCGCTTCTGACCGTTCTCCGAGACCGAAGAGAAATCCACCGCCGTGCGGGTGTTGGTGGCACGTTCGGAGAGGATCGCGACGACCTTGACGTCCTCCCAGGGGCCGGAAGGATCCACCGCCTTGGCCGGGAGGTCGACGGAGAGACGGAGCCTGGCCTCGATCCAGTCGGGACGATCCTCGTCCGACCCGAGGGCGACGACGCGCTCGACCGTGGAGAGGTACTTGCTCTCCACGTCCTCCCACGGCTCGCCCTCGGCCTTGAGCTGGGCGCTGTCCACGCGCCAGGACACGTTGCCGGTGAGCCGCCGGTAGGGGTAGACCTTCACGCCTGCTCCCCCTTTCCGCTGCGGAGTTCGACCACGAGACCGGTGAGCTGGGCGCGGACCGGGTGACGGGAGACATCGGTGACACCTCGGAAGACGGCCTTGCGACTGCCCGCCGACAGGCGCAGGGCCCCGTCCACGACCTCGCATCCGCTGACCGCGACGAGACTCTTCCAGGGCACTGCGGGCCTGGGGCCGGAGCGCACGTCGAACTTGGCGACCGGCGTGATCGGTCGGTCCGTGGCCGCACCGGTCGGCACCCGGAGGTCCACGGTCACCGACCAGGCCCCGGTCTCGTCGATCAGGGCGTCCACGTTGTCCAGTTCGGGCAGCGCCGAGGCCGCCGTCTGACGCGTCCGCTTCGTCTTCGTTGCCCCGCCGACCTTGAGTCGGCCGGCGATCTTCGCCTCGCCCCCGTTGCGGCGCTTGGCCTTGGGCACGGCGACGAGATCGCGCACGGCGTTGTTCACCGCGGTGGTCAGGGAGTTGATGCGCCGGTAGGCGGAAGGCGAGTAGGAGAGTCGCAGCTCCTCGGTCTGGCCCCACTTGTTGTGCTCCGGCGGTTCGGAGGCCCGGAGGAACTCCTCGGCGGCCTCGGCACCGGGGGCGTCCTGGCCCGCCGCGCGGCCGGTGAGCAGGACGGCCTGGAAGAGGTTGGTGCCGATCGGCAGGTTGGGAACGGCACTGTCCTTGACCGTCATGCGGTTGCCCCGCATGGACACCACGCGGTTGGAGCGACCGTCGGCGTCCTCGGCTTCGGTGACCAGGACCACCGCCTCGTGCTCCACCCCGCCCCGCAGCTGGCCGCCGTGGAGCGGCACCTCGATCCGCACCGTGGCCCGGGCGACCTGGCCCGGTCCGGTGAGCCGGTCGACGGTGGTCCCCTCCAAGAAGGCCCGCAGGGCGCGGGTGCGGGAAGGCTGGGAAGCGGCCGGATCCACGTGCTCCTCGGGAATGAGCACCTCACCGTTGCGATAGGTGCGGACGGACGCCTCCAGGTGCGGCTTGTGGTCGCCGCCACCGGTCATCGCGGCCCAGAAGTTGCGACCGAGCGCGTCCACCAGTCGCGCGTGCATGCGATGGACGGAGTCGTCGTCCTCGGTGGTCTCCTCCCCGCCCCCGGCATCGTTGACGGCCACCAGACTGGCCACGTCGTGGGCGCCCACGATGAGGAAGGACGTGCCCGGGGCCTCGCTCTCGCGAGTGAGGTGGAGCATTTCGACGGTCTCCTCGTCGGCCCACCAGGAACGGACCACCTCCGCGGATCCGTTGGCCGGGTCGACACGTCCGAACCAGGCCGGACCGGCGCACGCTCCGCCCTCCACCTCGCGCCAGGGAAGGTCCAAGCGGCCGATGAGTCGCCGCTCGGTGCGCCCCTCGTGGGGTTCGGAGAGTGTGGAGTTGATCAGCACGAGGCCGAGTCGACTGGTCGCCCACAGGGTGGCCTTGCCCAGGCCGTAGGAACCGCCCGCCCCGACGTCCCGCTTGTGGCTGTCGAGTTGGCGACGCACCACGGCGGCGAAGAGCCCGTCGCCGTAGTCGTCGCCGGTCAGTCCGGTCGCGTTGTAGTCGTCCACCCGGAGAAGCACCAGGCGGTCGTGCTGGTACATGTCGCGCAGTCCGGCCGCGATCGTCCGCGAGACCTTGCTCTGCTTCCCGCCCTCGGCGGTGAGCGCCTCGTAGTGCGGGCGCAGGCGATCCCATCGGATGGCCTCACGGAATCGGGCGAGAGCCTCACCGGTGAGCTCGTGGAGGGTGTAGCGTACGCGGACCGGCTCGACCGGATCGAGACGGGCGTCGAGACTGTTCTGAGTGGCCTCGCGGGCGAGCACCGAGACATCGGCCTCGAAGGCGAACGCCGCGGCGTTGCCGTACTCGCGCCCGCCGTCGACATGGGCCGGCCGGTGGTACCAGTCGACGGGCAAGCCGAGTTGGGCGTCGGAGCTGCGGGTGTGGATGGTCTCCAGATCGGTCTTGAGGTACGCGGCGATGGCCCGGATGGTCTCGTCCCGGGGCACGGAGCGGCCGACGATCCAAGCCGAGACGGCGGCCCGGGTCTTGCCCAGCTCCAGCGCCAGATCGGTCTGGGTCTTCCCTGCGTTCTTGAGCTGGCGCGCCAGCCAGGGGCCGAAGTCCTCAGCCGCCTTCACGTCCCACCTGCTTCCGGATGGCTTGTTTCACGAGGTGAGAGCCACCCTAGCGCATCACTGTTGACAGCGACATACTCTTGTCAACTGACACTTGACAGTGGTCACGCCCGACGGACACGAAGGCCGAACGCGATCGAATAAAAGGGTTTCGGAAGTACTCGCCACATGCCCGAATTACCCCGAAAAGCCCGATGAATCCCACTTCGACGCGGGGTTGCTCGACCCCGGATTCCCTGTGCTAGGGTTCTTCCCAATTCCACAGCAGGCGCTGTGGAAGCAGCCCTGACACAGGGCCTGGCATGCCCGTTTTCCTGGGGGGAATTCCTTGCGGCCGCCTCCGGAATCCTTTCGCGGATTCCGTGGTTTGACGCGCCCGTTTTCCTCCTGCACCACCTCGCACCACCGATCGTGTAATTCCACGAAAGCGAAGCGAAAGCGCAGGTACCTCCGGTGTTCCCGCAGAACTTCCCGCTCGACCGCATGCGTTCCGTCGTCTCCGACTGCGACCGGTTCGCCGACGACCCGCACGCCCTGGACCTCTACCTCTTCCTGAACGACCTCGACCACGACATGGTCGCCGCCTACCGCAACGCCATCCGCGATGCCGCGGCCCGGGCACGTCGCCCCCGCCGGAACCCGGGACAGTGCCAGCGCATCACCGGCCGTACCTGCTGTGGCGTCATGTTCACGGTGCACCACCGCCACTGACGGCATCCCGAGACTTCGCACCACGACCCTCGACCCCCTCTCCTCCGCACCCGAAGTGGAACCATCCGTGGCCGATCCGCAGTCCCCCGTGATCCGCACCGTCGTCGAGCAGTCCCTCCGTGTCCTGGAGACCTACGCCGTCGACCCGGGCCTGATCCCCGAACACGCCAACGGCGAACGCCGCATCACCCAGGGCGGGTACGGCGACCGACAGCTCTTCGAACTCGTCCAGAACGCGGCCGACGAGCTGCGCGACGAGCCCGACGGCCGGATCCACGTCGTCCTCACCGGCACTCACCTGTACTGCGCCAACCAGGGCAACCCGGTGACGCCCGAGGGCGCCGAGACGATCCTGCGCATGAGCATGTCCCGCAAGCGCGGTGGGCAGATCGGGCGGTTCGGCGTGGGGGTGAAGTCGGTCCTGGTCGTGACCGACGCACCCGAGTTCTTCAGCCGCGAGGGCAGCTTCGGCTTCGACCGGGCCTGGTCGTACGAGTCGATCCGGAACGTGCCCGGGGTGCGCGAGCGACTCGGCGAGCAGTTCGAGGCGCCGGTACTGCGGATGGCCCGCGAGCTGGACATGGCGGCCGAACGCCTCAAGGACCAGGTGTTGGACGAACTGCTGGCGTGGGCCACCACCGTGGTCCGCCTTCCGCTGTTGCCCGGCGCCGCCGCCCGACTGGGCAAGGACATGCACGGCCACCAGGGCGGTGCCGGTCACGACAGCCGCGAGGAATTCCCGTCCGGATTCCACCTGTTCTCCCCGCACGTCGGCCAGGTGGTCCTGGAGGACCGCCGGCCCCGCCCGATCGCGCGCCGGGCCCTGCGCTCCGAGCAGACCGGCAGCCTGCACACGATCCAGGAAGAGCGGGTGGGCAAGCCTCCGGCAACCTCACGGTGGCGGGTCTTCACCCGCCCCTACGAACCGAGCGAGGTCGCCCGGCGCGACGCCGGCGAGTTGCACGGCCGGCTGACCGTCGAACTGGCCTGGGCGGTCCCGGCCTACGGGGCCGCGGACGAGCGGGGGCTGCTCAGCGCCACCGACGCCCGAGGGCGCGGCCGGTTCTGGTCCTTCTTCCCGACCAAGTACGAGATGACCCTGAGCGGCATCCTGAACGGGGCCTGGAAGACCAACGAGGACAGGCAGAACCTGCTGGACTCCTCGCCGTTCAACGTCGAGATGATCCGGACCGCCGCCGGCCTGGTGGTCGACTCGCTGCCCGAACTCGCACCGGCGGAGGACCCCGGCGCGTACCTCCCGCTGCTGCCGGGCCGTGCCAAGGTCGCGGAAACGATCAGTTGGGCCGACCGGCTGCTCACCGAACAGATCTGGGCCACCGTCGCGCTGCGTCCGTCGCTGCCGGACCAGGACGGCGTCCTGCGCGTGCCCGGCGGCCTGAACATCCATCCGGACCTGGGAAAGGACAGCACCGCGGTCAACCGCTGGCTGCGGGCCTGGCACGCGCACCCCGGACGCCCCCGAGACTGGGTGCACCCCTCGGTCGAGGCCACCGACCTGCGGGCCGGCAAGGTCCAGCACATCCTGGGCGCGGCCGGCCGGCGACGGGCCTCGGTCGTCGAGTGGCTGGAGGCGCTGGTCTCCGACGGCACGGCGGAGGCCTCGGCGTCCGCCATCCGGATCGTCGCCGACATGATCGCTTCCAACGCCTCCTGCGCCGCCGAGGCCCGTAGGGCCGAGATCGTGCTCACCGAAGAGAAGGGGATGGTCGCACCGCTGGGCGGCAAGGTGTACCGCCGCACCGACGAGGACGGCCTGCCGGAATCGCTGGACTACGTGGACCGCGTGCTGTCCGACGACCCTTCGCTCCACTCCGCCCTCACCACCCTCGGCATCCAGGAAGCCGACGTCCGGGGCCGCTTCGTGAGCGTCCTCGACCAGGGCTTCGGCTCGTACGGCCCGCAGGAGTGGACCCGCTTCTGGGAGCTGTTCCATCGGGCGGGCGCCGCCGTGGTGGGCCACGAGGTGACCGCGCGGGTGCCCGCGCCGATGGAGACACTGATGGTACGGACGGCGGACAACCGCTTCCGCGCCATGCGCGACTGCCTGTTGCCCGGCGTCGTCGTCACCCCGGAGAGCGACCCCGAGATCGCGGTGGACGTGCGCTTCCACTCCGACGACGCCGGCTTCTTCCGCGAGTTGGGCCTGAGAGACCGCCCGACCTCCGGGCACCGCCCTGAAGAGGAAACCTGGTTCGGCGAGTACCGGGAAGCGATCCACGCGGCCTACTGCCGCACGCTCGACGACCGGGCGAGCCGTCCGACCCTCGCCAGGACCAAGATCGACGGCTCTCCGGTCGGTGGCCCGCTGCACCTGCTGCCCCGCCTTTCCGAGAATGCCCGTGCGGCCTACCTGCGGGCGCTGCCCGAGGACGCCCTGGTGGCGCAGTGGACCTTGCAGATCGGGGCCCAGGCGGGCACCCGCTGCTCGGTGTTCTCCCCCATCCGCTGGATGCTCTCCCGGCACGGCCTGGTCGAGACCTCGCAGGGCCTCAAGCCTCTCAAGGAGGCCGTGGGGCCGCAGCTCGACGCCTACCGTGACGTGCTCCCGGTGGCGTCGATCAGCGGGGAGAAGGCCCGCAAGCTGGGGCTCGCCGACAGCGTCGAGAAGGTCCGTCCGAAGCAGTGGGAGCAGCTCCTGGAGAAGCTCCAGGAGAGCGAGGACGACACCTTCGTCGGTTCCACCTACGCGCTGCTGACCCGGTTGGAGATCCCCTTCCCCGAGGGATCGCTGACCCGGTGCCGGGTCGGCGACAGCTGGGACACCCGGGCGGACGGCGAGATCGCCGTCGCCGCGAACCCGGAGGAGTACCGCTCCCTGCAGGCCGAGCGGGTGCCCGCGCTGCTGATGCCGGACCAGGAGTCCGCCGACCTCATGGTCGAGCAGTGGGGCATGCTGCGCCACGACGACGTGGTCAGCCGGGAGACCCGACACGAGTCGAGCGTGGAGCCGGTTCCACTGGTCGAGGAGTTCCCGACGCTGCGCCAGAAGATGGGCAGCTCCGTCGGCACCTACTCCATGTTGCGCTGCTCCACGCTGGAGGAGGTCGTCCGCACCCCGCACGGCGCGCGGGCGAAGTCCCTGGAGAGCGCCCGCCAGGGAAGCGTGATCAAGGTCCTGGACTCGCTGGACCGGTTGGGCACGCTCCGGGCCGTGGACCGCGAGTTGGGCCTGCGGATGGGAGAGGCCGGCTGCCGGGCGCTCCTGGAGGCCCAGGCCCGCCAGGAGCAGGACGAGAAGGTGCGATCCGCGCTCAAGGCGATCCGCGAGGCCGAGGACGTGACGGCCAAGCTGGAACTGCTGATCGGCGCGGAGGCCCTGCGCGACCGGCTCCCCTCCGGCCTCATGGACGCCGAGCGCCAGGATCCGGACGGGCAGGAGCCCACCGGTCGCCGGATCGCGCAGATGGCGTTCAACGCGCACGGCGACACCGTGCTCAAGACCCACGCGCGCGACATCCAGGAGCGCTTCCCGAGTGCCCCGTCCTCCTACACCGGCGGACCTGCGGCGGTCTCCTTCGTCGCCGAGCTCGGCCTGCCCGCGCCCTTCGCCGGGTACCGGGCTCCGACCCTCGAACAGAGCCTGACCGTGGAAGGCCCCCGGGACTTCCCTCGCCTGCACGAGTACCAGGAGCGTCTCGCCCTCAACATCTTCGAGATGCTGGACCGACTCGCCCCGCAGCGCGCCATGCTCTCGCTGCCCACCGGTGCCGGCAAGACGCGCGTCACCGCCGAGGCCGTCATCCGTTGGGTCAAGCAGACCGGCGAGCTGAAGGGCCCGATCCTGTGGATCGCCCAGACTGAGGAACTGTGCGAACAGGCCGTGCAGAGCTGGCAGTTCGTCTGGAGCAAGGCCGGCGCGCAGGAGCGACTGACGATCAACCGGCTGTGGACCTCGAACGAGGCAGCCCCGGTCACCGACGGACCCCAGCTCGTGGTGGCCACCGACGCCAAGCTGCGGGTGTGCCTCGACACCGACCGCTACGCCTGGCTGCGGGAGGCCGCCCTGGTGGTGGTCGACGAGGCACACGTGGCGACCAGTCCGAGCTACACCGAGATCCTGAGCCTGCTCGGACTGACCCAGCACCGGACGGATCGGCACCTGCTCGGTCTCACCGCCACCCCCTTCCGCGGCCACAACGAGGAGGAGACCCGCCGGCTGGTCAACAGGTTCGGCGCACGACGGCTGGACGAGGGGGTCTTCCCCTCCGACGACGCCTACGGTCACCTCCAGGAGATCGGCGTGCTGGCGCGCGTCGAGCACCGGGAACTGACCGGCGGCACCATCGAGTTGTCCCGCCAGGAGCGGGAGAGTGCCGAGCAGTTCAGCCTGCTGTCCAAGGCCGCCGAGCAGCGGCTCGCGGAGGACCACGACCGCAGCCGCCGCATCGTCGAGGAGGTCGCGGCGATGGACGAGAACTGGCCCGTGCTGGTGTTCGCCACCTCCGTGGAACACGCCAAGCTCCTGGCGGCCATGCTGATGGACCAGAAGATCTCCGCGTCATCGGTGGACGCCACCACCTCCGACAGCGACCGCCGGACCCGGATCCGGGACTTCCGCGACGGTCGGGTGCGGGTGCTGACCAACTACGGCGTGCTCACCCAGGGCTTCGACGCCCCGGCCACGCGCGCGGTCGTCGTCGCCCGCCCCGTCTACAGCCCGAACGTGTACCAGCAGATGATCGGACGAGGTCTGCGCGGCCCGCGCAACGGCGGCAAGGACACCTGCCTCATCCTCAACGTCCGCGACAACATCCGGAACTTCGACACCGCCCTCGCCTTCACGCAGTTCGAGCACCTGTGGAGCAACCGATGACCGTCCACCCCGAGGACGGCCCCGTCCTCACCACCGAGCAGCAGGCCGTCGTGGACCGGCCGTGGAACACCCGACTGCTGGTCACCGCCGGGGCGGGGACGGGAAAGACCCACACCCTGGTGCGCCGGATGGACGCGCTCGTCGGACACATCGACCCGGACGAGGCGCTGGAGGCCTCCGAACTGCTGGTCCTCAGCTTCTCGCGCGCCGCCGTCCGGGAGTTGCGGGACCGGATCGCCCGGCACGGCGAGCACGCACGGCGGGTACGGGTGCAGACCTTCGACTCCTGGGCCTACTCCCTGCTGCTCCAGGCGTACCCGGACGGGGAGTGGGCTGCGCTCTCCTTCGACCAGCGGATCCGGGCGGCCACCGACGCGATCGAGAAGGGCGCGCTGGAGTCCTTGGAGGCCGGCCCACCCACACACGTGATCATCGACGAGGTGCAGGACCTGGTGGGCGCCCGCCGGGAGATGGTGGAGTCGTTGCTCGACCGACTCCAGGACTCCTGCGGGTTCACCCTGGTCGGCGACTCCGCCCAGGCGATCTACGACTTCCAGATCGAGGACCCGGAGGAGTTCGCCGATCGTGCCGACCTCTTCCTCCGCTGGGTACGGATCTCCTACGCCGACGACCTGGAGGAGTTGCGACTGACCCGCAACTTCCGGGCCGTCACTCCGGAGGCGCGCACCGCGCTCCCGCTGGGCCCCGCCGTCCAGGCCGTCGGCAGCGCCCCCGAGGGGGCGGACACGGCCGCCGAACGTCTCCACGGGGAGCTGCGCGGGCTGCTGTTCGACCTGCCCGACCTGGGCTCGTTCACCGACTCGTTCACCCTGGACACCCTGCGGTCCTTCCCCGGCACCTGCGCGGTCCTGTGCCGCGACAACCGACAGGCGCTGGTCGTCTCGGAGCTGCTGCACACCCAGGGAGTCCCGCACGCCCTGCGTCGCCCGCTCCGGGACCGGCCGGTGCCGTACTGGGTCGCCGAGGTACTGCGTCGGACCGCGGCCGCCACGCTGTCCGAGGAGCGACTGCGCGAACTGCTCGCCGCAATCCCGCTGCCCGAGGGCACCGACCCCGACCGGGTGTGGCGTTCCCTGCGACCGGCGGCACGCGGCGCCGGCCGGGGCACCCTCGACGTGGTGCGGCTGCGTCGTCTGGTGGCGGAGCGCCGGTTCCCCGACGAGCTGGCCGACCCGGAACCGGCCCGGCTCGTGGTGTCCACGGTGCACCGTTCCAAGGGCCTGGAGTTCGACCGGGTGATCGTGCTCAACCCGCCGACCGTCGCCGAACTGCGTCGGCGCACCGAAGCACCCGACGTGCCCGCCGAGGCCCGCGCTCTCTACGTGGCGATGACCCGGGCGCGGGAGGACCTGTACCGAGTCTCCGCGCCCGACACGGTGACGGTGCTCAGGCACAAGCCGACCGGACGGTTGTACCGGGGAGTCCCGAACCAGCGTCTGCAGTGGCGGCGCGACGGCGTCGAAGTGCGGGCCGGCGACGTGGACGCCCTGGAACCGGCCGACGCCCCCGGTGACGCCTCCGGCGCCCAGGCGTACCTGCTGGAGCGGGTGCGGCAGGGGGACTCGGTGTCGTTCCGGCTGCGCGACACCCTGCCCATGGGCTCCGAGCAGAGCCCTCGGTACGCGCTGCTGCACGAGGGACGGGAGATCGGCGACGCCTCCGAGGCCTTCCGGAGCCAGCTGCACTCCGTCCTCAAGGTCGGCTCGAAGTGGGAGATCCGCTGGCCCGAGGAGATCTCCGGTCTGCGGATCGACTGTCTGGAGTCGGTCGCGGGCAGTCCGGCCGCCGGGGCCAACGCGGGCCTTGGTGACCACGGGGTGTGGATCGCCCCTCGCATCAGCGGAATCGGACGGTTCCGGCACACCGCCGGAACCGAGGAGGAGCAGGAATGACCATCCACGAAGGGCCGCACGCCGAGCACTACCGGGTCCGCGAGGGCCTGGTGTCCCGGCTCCGCCGGGAGCTGCTGGGCCCCGACGGCGGAGACTCCGCCGAGGACCGGGCCGAGGTCCTGGACCAGGACGCCCCGATCACCCGCTACCCCATCGGTGTGCTGTACCCACGCCCGGCGGACGCGGAGGCGAACCGCCGTCTCGAGGAGGACCGCGAGGAGCAGAAGGGCCTCGACGGGGAGCCGCTGCCCAGGTCGGCAGGCCTGGACGAGTCCGGTCCGACTGTCGACCGCCCCGACTCCGGTGGCCGGCGGCCGTCCAGTGTCGGCCTGACCTTCGCGGTCGACCCCACCGAGTGCCAGGAGATCGTGGTCTCGGCCCGCGCCGCCGTGTACGAGCCGGAGGACGCCGAGGGACGCAAGGTCTCGGCACGCCGCACCGAGGCCCGCACCACCTCCGAACAGCGGGAACACTGGCGCCGGGTGGAACTCGACCTGGCGGACGTCAGGATCGACCTCGCCGTCCCCGGCCGTCGCGAGGAGTACTACCCGATCGACCGCCCGGTCCGACTGGACGTACACGTCCGCCGCCCGTCGCAGGAGACCGGCACGGTCACCGTCACGGTCACGCTGGTGAACGAACAGCGGGTCGGCGAGCGGGAACTCCAGGACGCCTTCGCCCTGTTCCAGGTCGGGTTGACGGTCCGTGCGGCCGACGGGTCGAGTGCCTTCGTGGAGCGTCCGACCACCCTGGCCGCCGTGGACTCCGAGCTGGAGAGCAGTCGGCTGCTGCACCGGCACGCCCCCACCTTCGCCACCGGCCACGGCTGCGCGGCGGTATGGGACTGGACCCCGCCCCCGATCGGCCTCACCGACGTGGTGCCCGCGGGCGTGCGCGAGGTGCGCACCGAGTTCGTGCCCACCCACGAGGTGCTGCTCACCGATTCCAACCGGACGATCGACGCGAGCGCCCTCACCATGCTCGGTCTCGCCGAGGCCGAGGACGCCGAGGTGATCGCCGCGCTGGACGGGCTGGCCGACGGCTACGAGCGGTGGATCGAGCGGAAGTCGGACGAGGCCGCCGAACTCGCGGGCACCTCCTACGAGACGGCCGCCGCAGACCAGGTCCGCGCGTGCCGCGAGGCCCTGGAGCGGATCCGGGAGGGCATCGCGCTGCTGCGCGACAAACCCGACCTGATGTGGGCATTCCGTCTGGCCAACCGGGCGATGGCGACCCAGCGGGCACGCAGCGCCTGGGTCAAGGACGGCCGGACCGGCGAACCCGAACCGGCCAAGGCACGCTGGCGACCGTTCCAGATCGCCTTCGTGCTGCTGTGCCTGGCCGGGGTGAACGATCCGGAGCACGCCGACCGGGGCGTGTCCGACCTGCTGTGGTTCCCCACCGGTGGTGGCAAGACCGAGGCGTACCTCGGCCTGATCGCCCTGACCACCTTCCTGCGCCGAAAGCGGCTCGGGGCGGCCGGCGGTGGCGTCACCGTCCTGATGCGCTACACACTGCGCCTGCTGACCCTCCAGCAGTTCGAACGCGCCGCGATCCTGATCTGTGCCATGGAGCGGATGCGTTTGGAGAACCCCGAGGAACTGGGCCACGAGGAGATCTCCGTCGGCATGTGGGTCGGGCGCTCCGCCACGCCGAACACCCTGGAGGTGGCCTCCCGGCAACTCGCCACCGCCCGATCCGGCCGGGTGCTCCAGACGGAGAACCCCGTCCAGCTGCACGCCTGCCCGTGGTGCGGGACCGCCCTCGACGCCCATCACTACGCGGTGGACGAGGAGGCGAAGCGGATGGACGTGCGCTGCCCCGGCACGGACTGCGCGTTCTCCGGCGGGCTGCCCGTCCACCTGGTCGACCAGGCCGTGTACGCGGCCCGGCCCACCCTCGTGATCGCCACCGTCGACAAGTTCGCCTCGATGCCGTGGCGGGAGCAGACCGCCGCCCTCTTCAACCGGGACCGTCAGGACTCCACCCCTCCCCCGGAGTTGATCGTTCAGGACGAGCTGCACCTGATCTCCGGACCGCTCGGCACCCTGACCGGCCTGTACGAAACCGCCGTCGACGTGCTGGCGGACCGCCCCAAGGTGATCGCCTCCACCGCGACCATCCGCCGGGCCGCCGACCAGGGCAGGGCGCTGTTCTCGCGCGAGGTGAGGCAGTTCCCACCCGCCGGACTGGACGCCCGCGATTCCTGGTTCGCCGTGGAGACCCCCGCGAGCGAGAAGGCGTCCCGCCGCTACGTGGGCCTGCTCACCCCCGGAACCAGCCAGTCCACCCTGCTGATCCGCACCTACGCCACGCTGCTCCACCAGGCCCTGCGCACCGACGCGGACCGGAAGGTACGCGACGCCTACTGGACCTTGGTCGGCTATTTCAACAGCCTTCGTCTGCTGTCCGCCGCCGAACTCCAGGTCCACGACGACGTCGTGGCCTACCTGGACCACCTGGCCGAGCGCGACGGCAGCGAGCCGCGCTCCGTCGGCAACTACTCCGAGCTGACCAGCCGGGTGGACGCCAGTGACATCCCGGCCCGCCTGAAGCAGATCGAGCGCAGGCTGACGGACGGTGACCCGGCGGACGTGGTGGACGTGCTCCTGGCCACCAACATGATCGCCGTCGGCGTGGACGTGGACCGGCTCGGCCTGATGGCCGTCATGGGCCAGCCGCAGACCACCGCCGAGTACATCCAGGCGACCAGCCGGGTCGGCCGCGCCCACCCCGGCCTGGTCGCCGTGATGCTCAACTCGGGGCGCTCACGGGACCGTTCGCACTACGAGAACTTCCAGCACTTCCACTCCGCGCTCTACCGTGAGGTCGAGTCCACCTCGGTCACGCCGTTCTCTGCCCGGGCCCGCGATCGCGGGCTGCACGCGGTGATCGTCGCGCTGGCCCGCATCCTGATCCCGGCGGCCCGCAAGGACGAGGACGCGGGGAGGATCGACCTCTTCCACAAGGAACTGCGGGAACGGATCCGTCCACTGATCCTCGACCGGGTCGCGAACGTCGCCCCGGAGGAGGTCGCCCACGTCGACGCGGCCTTCGACGAGTTCGTCGAGTGGTGGTACGACGAGGCCGAAGCGAACGACGGCCTGTGCTACGAACCGAAGCGCGGGCGCTCCACCCCCTCGCTGCTCAAGCCCTACGACGACGCCCTGGAGGACGTCGAGGCGTGGGAGACCCTGTGGTCCCTGCGCGACGTCGACGCCGAGTCCGCCCTGTTCATGGAGGCATCCCGATGACCCCGCCCCCGTCCCGCCGCCGGCGCACCGACGGCTCCGCCGCTCCGGCCCACAATCTGCCCCGCCGCGGCGCGGTCCGTCGGGCCCAGGCCATCACCACCTACGGGGTGGGTTCGTTGGTCGCCGTGGAGCAGGAGTCCTTCATCGTCTCGGGCATCGACGGTGCGGCGGAACAGTGGCCGCGCGACGAGGCCCCGGTGATCCACGAACCCCGCCTCGCCCGGGTGTTGGGAGTGACGCACTTCCGCCTGCCACCCGCTTCCGGCGACGGCAGCCGCGACGGCATCCGGGTGCGCCGCTTCCCGCTCTGGCACCACTGCCCCGAGTGCCACGCGCTGGATCACGTGCGGAAGTTCAACTCGCCGCCCGGACGCAACGAGTGCGGCGAATGCGCCGAGCCGCTGGTGCCCTCCCGTTTCGTGGTCGCCTGCGAGGACGGGCACATCTCCGACTTCCCGTACCGGGGGTGGCTGCACCGACGGCGTCGAGGCGAGGGCACGACCGTCGCCTGCGACGGCCGGATGAGCCTTCGGTCCTCGGGCCGCACCTCGTCGCTCCGCTCGGTGGTGCTCTCCTGTTCCTGCGGAGTGCCCGAGGTGTCCATGGAGGGCTCCTTCCGGGCCGGCGCCCTCCAGGAGTTGGAAATCAAATGTCTTGGCGAGCGCCCCTGGCTGAAGGGAGCCGATCGGGTTCCCTGCTCTCGGACTCCCCGTACCCTCCAGCGCGGTTCCTCCTCCGTCTGGCAGCCCGTACTGCGCTCGGCCCTGTCCATCCCGCCATGGAGTGACACCCGGGTACACGCCTTGGACGAACACTGGGACGATCTTCGTGCTTGTTCCGACCTCGCCCAGATCGAGATCCACCTGAAGTACATCTTCAAGGGGTCCACGTCCCCGGTCAGCCCTCAGCAGGTCCTGGACCTGATCGCCGCGATGGAGGCCGAGGACCCCTCCTCCGAGGACGCCCCCGATCGCGACCAGGAGCAGCGCTACCGGGCCCTGCGCGACCTGGAGTACCAGCGCCTGTGCGCCGGCAACCCGGAGGAATCCGGCCGGCACACCGAGCAGTTCGTCTGTGAGCCGCCGATCGGCGACGAGGAACCCCTTACCGACCTGGGCCTGGTCACCCCGATGCTGGTGAAGAAGCTGCGCGAGGTCCGTGCCCTCAAGGCCTTCACCCGGGTCATCGATCCCGAGACCTCCTCCGAGAGCCACGAGGCGGAGTTGTCGCTCGCTCCCACCGGCTGGCTGCCCGCCATGGAGGTCCACGGCGAGGGGGTCTTCCTCCGGTTCGACGAGGAGCGGCTGGGCGCCTGGGCCGAACTGCCCGCCGTCGTCGACCGCGTGGCACGCATGCGACACCGCCACCAACAGGTCCTCACCGAGCGGGCCTCAGACCCGGCTCGGGTCCCGGAGTCTCCCGCCACCCCCCGCATGGCCCTGCTGCACACCTTCGCGCACGTGATGATCAACGAGTGGAGCCTGGAATCGGGCTACCCGGCCGCCTCGCTGCGCGAACGGATCTACTCGGGCGAGGAGATGGCCGGCGTGTTGATCTACACGGCCACCAGCGACTCGGCCGGCAGCCTCGGCGGCCTGGTCGCCCAGGGTGAGATCGACCGCCTCGCCCAGGCCGTGCGCTCGGCGGTCCACCGGGCCGAGTGGTGCTCCGCC
Organism: Kitasatospora sp. NPDC091335; assembly: GCF_044757205.1. Taxonomy (NCBI): domain Bacteria; kingdom Bacillati; phylum Actinomycetota; class Actinomycetes; order Kitasatosporales; family Streptomycetaceae; genus Kitasatospora; species Kitasatospora sp. NPDC091335. The sequence continues at coordinate 333,583 of NZ_JBIVUM010000006.1, forward strand.
GACCCGCTCTGCATCGAGACCGACATCTCCGGCGCGGGAGGCACCAACCTGGCCGCCTGTCACGCCTGCGTGATGCTCCCGGAGACCAGTTGCGAGCACAACAACGGCCTGTTGGATCGGGCCATGCTCGTCGGCACACCGGAGGACCCGTCGATCGGTTTCCTCTCGCACCTGCTCACCCGCTGAGCGCCGGGAGGTGACGTGGCGGGCGGGACGACACAGCCGGTGCCGTCCCGCCCGGCGCGGGGCTCAGTTCACTTCACCCCGGTCCCGCGGCACCGGTGCGGGGTGGCCCAGCGCGGACCGGATCGCGAGCCCGAAGGCCCGGGCCACCGGGGGCGGCGACGCGTGGCCCACCTGTCGGTAGCGGTCCGTCTTGCCGCCGGCGAAGGACCAATCCTCGGGAAAGCCCTGCAGTCGGGCCGCCTGCTCGACCGTCAGCTTCACCATGTCGGTGCCGTCCGGTGACGGGTCCCAGCGGTCCTCGGGCCCGGGCACCTCATTGGCGACGGTGCCGCCGTTGACGCGCATGCGGGCCCAGGATCGCTTCGTTCCGGTCGGCCCCAGATCCGGCCCGCCACGCTTCCAGGAACCCCCGACCAGGGTCGGGGCGACCTCGTCGGCCTGTGCGGCCCAAGCCGCGGCGTGCGGCCACCCGCGGGTGGCCATCGAGGCACCCAAAGCCTCCCCCACCGTCAGCGGGGGCTCGGCGTCCGGCGCCGGGGGCACGAAGTCACGCATGGAGCCGTCCTTCAGCGCCACCAGGATCCCCTGCTTGCGGTCCTGGGGCACACCGTGCCACTTCGCGTTGACGACGAACCACGCGTACTCGTACCCGAGGTGTTCGAGCTCGGTCCCGACCTCCGAACGGATGGATTCGTACGCGGGCTTGGAGGCCAACTCGGAGAGGTTCTCGATGAGCAGGGCACGCGGCTGTACGCCGTGCAGGAGCATGACCGTCGCATCGAGCAGCCGGAGTTCCTCCGCGCTGTCCTCGCGCCGCACCGCGGCGTTCGCCTTCACCCGGGGCAGACCGGCGGCCAGGAGATCCACGTCGTAACACTCCCGGTGCTCCTCCGGGACGAAGTCGAGGAGGTCGGCCTCGAGGACGTGCCAATCCGGGCGATTCAGCCGCAGCGTCGCGCAGGCCACCGGGCGGTTGTCCAGGAGCAGCACGGGATCGAAACCCGCCTGTTCGAGACCGAGCGCGAGGCCGCCCGCACCGGCACACACGGCAAGGGAGGTCAGACGGTCGGGACGGGACACTTCCATGATCACCATTCGTGCTCGTCGGAGAACTCGGCAACGGCCGGGGCCCTGGGCACCGATGGCCGCGGGGGCCGGGGGGTCAGAGCTCGTCGAGGGGGTCGTCGAGGACGCCCTGGCGGGCGATGATGTAGCCGAGGTGGCCGCGGCTGCGGCTGCCGAGGAGTTCGCTGGCCTTCTGGATGTGGCTGGAGACGGTACGGGTGCTCATGCCGAGGCGGGAGGCGATGGCCTCGTCGGTGTAGCCGTTGACCATCAGGCGCAGGACGTTCTGCCGGGTGCGGGTGGTCAGCAGCCGGGGGCGGTGGTGGCCCGCCTGGTAGGTGACGGGCTCGGCGCGCTCCCACATCAGCTCGAAGATCTTGAGCAGGTACTCGACCAGCGGCGGGAGTTGGACGAGCATCGCCGCGGCCTCGCGGTCGGCGCCGGCCGGGATGAAGGCGGTGGTGCGGTCGCAGATGATGACCCGGTCGAAGACCTCGTTCAGGGTGCGCACCTGGGCGCCCTGCGCGGTGACCTGCTCGATGTAGGCGAGCGTCGGGCCGTGCGAGCGCACGGTGTGCTGGTAGAGGGTGCGCTGGCGCACGCCGCGGCCGGCCAGGGCGAGGTCGCGCGGGAGCGCGTCGGCCAGCTGGTCGGGGCCGCGTCCGCCGCCCGGCTGGGCGGTGAGCAGTTCCTCGGAGCAGTCGGCGACGGCCTTCTCCAGCGCCGGATTGATCTCGTCGCCCGCCAGCAGGCGGATCGGCAGCCTGGAGCGCCGCATGACGTCCCGGTAGGCGTGCTCGGCGACGGTGAAGGAGGTGTGCAGTTCGGCGAGCCGCTCCTGGTGGGCCAGTACGGCGAGTTCGAGCGGCCGGGCCAGTCCGGTGGCCGCGACGTCCGGGGGGACGGCGGCAAGCCGGTCGCCGGAGCCGGGCAGCGGGCGCAGCAGGCCCATCGCCAGCAGGCACTCGGGGGCCTCCCCCCGCGCCTCGCCGTCGGCCAGCGCCGAACGGTAGAACTCGATGCCCAGGTCGCAGAGCCGGGGTGTCCCCGTTTCCGCGCAGTTGTCCTGGGTTGGGCACATCTGGGCATCCTTCCGGCTTCGGCATTGCGGCTTCACGAATGCCCGTACCGGTCACAGCCGGGCATCCGGACCGGCAAGATGGTGGTGACTGCCGTTCAGAAGCCGCCCCCCGGGCTCCGACAGCCGTGAGTGTACGCCCAATGGGCGCGGAAATCACCGGCTGACGGTAGTCGAACGAACACGCGTACGGGGGCGTCGGCGGTGACGGTCCCGGACACGACCGCACCCGGCGACGGCGACCGGGGAACCGCCGGGAAGCCGCGCCCGCCGCCCCGCCGGGGCGTCCGGAGCGGGGGATCGGCGGGGCGGAACGGCCTACAGACGGAGGGCATCCCCAGTTGCGAGCTGAGTCCGACCCGGCGGCACCGTCCGCCACCCCCGCCGGTCTGGTGGACCAGCGCCTGGTACGGCAGTTGGCGGAGGCCGCCGCCGCACAGGTCGGCTCCGGCGCGGTACGGCTGCTGGGCGAGGGCGGGCTGCTCCAGGCCTACGCCAAGCAGCTGATCGAGGGCGCCCTGGAGCTCGAACTCCGGGAGCACCTGCGCGGCTCCGGCGCGGGTGCGGGAGCGGGTGCGGGAGCAGGAGTCGGTGCGGGGAGCGGCGGCAACGGCCGCAACGGGAGCCGGGCCAGACGGCTGCTCACCGAGGTCGGCCCGGTCGAGGTGAGGGTGCCCAGGGACCGCGAGGGCACCTTCTCCCCCAAGGCCCTGCTCCCCCGGGCACGCCGGCTGCCCGGGCTCGACCGGCTGGTGATCTCGCTGACCGCGCGCGGCCTCAGCTCGGGCGAACTGGTGGCGCACCTGGCCGAGGTGTACGGCGTCGAGCTCAGCCGGGAGACCGTCTCGGCCATCACCGACCAGGTGCTCGACGAGCTCTCCGAGCGGCGCGCGCGGCGGCTCGACCCGGTCTACCCGGTGGTCTTCGTGGACTCGGTGCGCAGCGGCCGCTCGGGCGGGCCGCTGGTGCACCTGGCGCTCGGGGTCTCCGTCGAGGGCCGGCGCGAGGTGCTGGGCCTGTGGCCGGCCGCGGACGGGGAGCAGTGGCCGCGGGTGCTGGCCGGGCTCGCCGGGCGCGGGGTGCGGGAGGTCTGGGTGCTGGTCGGCGGCACCGGCGCGGTCCTGGCCGAGGCGGCGGCCGCGCAGTGGCCGCGCACCGTGGTGCACGGGTCGGTGGCCCACCTGCTGCACGCCGCGCTGCGGCACGCCCCCGGCGAGGACTGGGGGGCGCTCGCGCGGGCGTTGCGCGAGACCTGTACGGCGCCGACCGAGCGGGCCGCGCTGGAGGGGCTGTCCCGGGCCGAGCGGGAGTGGGGGCCGGGCCACCGCGAGGTGTTCCGGGTCTGGCGGTCGGCCTGGCCACTGCTGTCCCCCGGTTTCCGGTTCGGGCCCGAGGCGCGGCGCCTGCTGACGGGCGGGGGCGCGCTGGAGCGGTTGCACGCCCGGCTGCGCCGGATCGAGCAGGCCTCGGGCCGGGTGCAGGACGAGCGGGCCGCGCTCAAGCGCGCCTACCTGGCGACCCTCGCCCTGGAGTCGCCGGCCGGAGCCGGACGGCCGTGGGTGGAGGACTGGCCCGCCGTCCGGGAGGACCTGCGCCGGGGCTCGGATCCCGGCGCGGCGGAGTGACCGCCTCCCCCGTCCGCGGTCGCGGCTCCGCGCTGGTCCCCCACCACTGATCTGACAGAGCCAGGTGTGCTTTGGATCGCTTCTGTCTGCGTTTGACATCATCTGCCCGGGCTTCCGGTTCCCGCATTGCGTGTTCACGATCACAACCAGAGCTTCCAAGCCCGTTTGGGCCTTCGGCAGGATGCGGGGCAGAGCGAAGAGGGCAGACCGCCCTCCTCAGGAAGAGGATTCGCGATGACCAACCCTGCCGTTCGCATTCACAAGATGCTCGGGATTCTCGCCGTTCTGCTGACCGCCGTGGTGGGCCTCCAACTCCAGCTCCACACCCAGCCGCACCCGGCCGCGGGCTTCGTCACCGCCGTCGCCGGGCCGCAGGCCGACTCCGGCTGGGGTCCGTGAGCCGAGGCTCCTGCCCGCTCCTCCGCTCCGTCTCGCCACCATGCCGCCGCTCAGCCCCGTCCCGCAGTGCTCCGAACAGAACAGTGCTCCGAACAGAGAGGAATCCCGACCATGGCGAACCCGTTCGAGGATGCCGAGGCCAGTTACCTCGTCCTGGTGAACGACGAGGGACAGCACTCGCTCTGGCCGGCCTTCAGCCCGGTGCCCGCCGGCTGGCAGCAGGTCTTCGGCACCGCCGGACGGCAGGACTGTCTCGACTACGTCGAGCGGAACTGGCAGGACCTGCGGCCGAAGAGCCTGATCGCGCACCTGGCCGAGAGCTGATCCCGGCCGCCGCACACCGCCCACCGGTCCGCCGGCACCACCGCGCTTCCGTCCCCCGGCCCTGAGCCGCGAGGCCGCTCACCCGGCCGTCCCCGCTCCGGCACGGCACGGAACGGCACGACGCTGCACGGCACGGCACGACGCGGCGCAGCCCCGCCCTCCCGAGCCGCCGCTCACCCGGAGCCCGCCGGCACCGGCACGCCACCGCAGCACCCACGCCACCGCAGTGCCCACACCTCCGCAGCACCCCACGCCGCGCGGCCGCACCGTCACGCCGCCGGCGTCGTCCCGTGCCCCGCGTCTACGCGCGTGTATCGGCCGACACCGTCGCGCCCCGCCGCCACCCGGCACCGTCGGCACCGTCCTGCCCGCACCACCCCAGCACCGGCACCACCGCACATCACAGCACAACGCAGCACACCACCGCACCACGACCAGAACATCGCTCCGCCGACCACCGGGCCGACCGCCCGAGGTCAACCCAGCCAGCCCCTCCCGCCACCGCGGGGGCCAGCCGCACGAGGGAGAGAGTCACATGTCCGGGGTCCAGCAGACGCACAGAACCGACCAGCGGCCGAATCCGGCCGAGGTGCTGTGCCGACTGTTCGCGGAGGTGCTCGGCCGCGAGTCGGTCGACCCCGCGGCGGACTTCCACGGCCTGGGCGGTGACCGGGCCGCCGCCGAGCGGCTGCTGGACCGCGTGCACGCCGGGTTCGGCGTCCGCCTGACGCCGTCCGCCCTGCTGGACGCGCCCTCCCCAGCCGCCCTGGCCGCCCGCCTGGCCGAGGCACGGACACCCCGTCCCGACACCCGTCCGACCCTCACCGAGCTGATCGACGCCCAGGTCGCCCGCACCCCGGACGCCCCCGCGCTGTACGCCGAGGACACCACCCTCGGCTACGCCGGACTGGACGCCCGCGCCAACCGGCTGGCCCGGGTGCTGGCCGCCCGCGGCCTGGGCGCCGAGGACGTCGTCGCGCTGGCCCTGCCCAAGTCCCCCGAGGCGATAGCCGCGATCCTCGCCGTCGCCAAGACCGGCGCCGCCTGGCTGCCCGCCGACCCGGCCTACCCGGCCGAGCGGCTGCGCCACATGCTGACCGACTCCGGGGCCGCCCTGGTGCTCACCACCGCCGAGGCCGCCGGGCAGCTGCCCGGGACCGGCACCCCCCGGCTGCTGCTGGACTCCGCCGAGCACCGCGCCGAGCTCGAAGCCCGCCCCGGCACGCCCTTCACCGCCGCCGAGCGGGTCCGGCCGGTGAGCGCCCTGAACACCGCGTACGTCATCTACACCTCCGGCTCCACCGGCCGGCCCAAGGGGGTGGCCGTCACTCACACCGGGCTGCCCGGCATGGTCGCCACCCAGGTCGCCGCGACCGGGGTCGGCCCCGGCAGCCGGGTGCTCCAGGCCTCCTCGCTCAGCTTCGACGTCTCGGTCTCCGACCTGTCCGTGGCGCTCACCACCGGCGCCGCGCTCGTCCTGCCGCGCGAGCAGAGCGAGCTGGTCGGCGAGCCGCTGGCCGCCCTGATCGACCGGTACGGCGTCACCCACGCCGACATCGCCACCGCGATGATCTCCACCCTGCCCGACCTGCCGATGCCCTCGCTGCGCACCCTGATCGGCGGCGGCGAGGCGGTCTCCCGCGAGCTGGCCGCCCGCTGCGGCCGCGGCCGGCTGATGCTCAACAGCTACGGGCCGACCGAGGCCACCGTCATCGTCAGCATGAGCGAGCCGCTCACCGGTGCCGAGCAGCCTCCGATCGGCCACCCCTGCCGGGACGTACGCATCCACCTGCTGGACGAGCGGCTGCGCCCGGTCGAACCGGGCACCGCCGGCGAGCTGTACGTGTCGGGACCGCACCTGGCGCGCGGCTACCTGGGCCGGCCCGGCCTGACCGCCGAACGCTTCGTGGCCTGCCCGTTCGGCGAGCCCGGGAGCCGGATGTACCGCACCGGCGACCTCGGCCGCCTCCGCCCGGACGGCCAGCTGGACTTCCTCGGCCGGGCCGACGACCAGGTGAAGATCCGCGGCTTCCGGGTGGAGCCCGGCGAGATCGAGCAGACCCTCTCCGCCCACCCCGGGGTGCGCCAGGCCGTGGTGCTGGTGCGCGAGGACCGCCCGGGCGAGCGCCGGCTGGTCGGCTACACGGTGGGCGCCACCGATCCGGCCGAGCTGCGGGCGCACTGCGCCGAGCGGCTGCCCGACCACATGGTGCCGGCCGTCGTGGTGCTCGACCGGCTGCCGCTCACGCCCAACGGCAAGGTGGACAGGCGCGCCCTGCCCGCGCCGGCGTTCGGCGCCGGCGAGGAGGGCGGCCGGGCCCCCGCCGGGGAGCGGGAGCACACCCTGGTCCGGCTGTTCGCCGAGGTGCTGGGCCTGCCCAGGGTCGGCGTCACGGACTCCTTCTTCGAGCTGGGCGGCGACTCCATCGTGGCCATCCAGCTGGTCTCCCGGGCCCGGCGGGCGGGCCTGCGGCTGACCCCGCGCGAGGTGTTCCTCGCCCCGACCGTCGAGGCGCTGGCACGGATCGCCCGGCCGCTGGAGGGGCCGGCGGCCGCCGAGCCCGCCGGCGCCGGCCTGGGCGAGGTGCCGCCGACGCCGATCGTGCACTGGCTGGCCGCCCAGCACGGCGCGGTGGAGAGCTTCTACCAGTCCACCCTGCTCACCCTGCCCGCCGGCACGCCCGGGGAGCACCTGACCACCGCCGTCCAGGCGCTGCTCGACCACCACGACCTGTTCCGCGCCCGCACCTCCCCGCTCGCCGAGCGTCCCTGGACGCTGCACGTGCCCGGGCCCGGCGCCGTCCTGGCCGCCGACGTGCTGAGCCGGGTCGACGGCCCGGCCACCGCCGAGGCGCTGCGCGCCGAGACCGCGGCCGCCCGCGAGCGCCTGTCGCCCGAGGACGGCCGGATGGTCCGGGCCGTACACTTCGACGCCGGCCCCGGGCTGCCCTCGCGGCTGCTGCTGGTGATCCACCACCTGGTGGTGGACGGCGTCACCTGGCGCATCGTCGAGGAGGACCTGCTCGGCGCGCTCGCCGCCCTGCGCGAGGGCCGCGCCGTCGGGCTCGCGCCGGTGCCCACCTCCTTCCGCCGCTGGGCCCAGCGGCTCACCGCCGAGGCGCGGAGCGGCCGCCGGGACGTCGAACTCCCGCTCTGGGAAGCCGCGTTGGCCACCCCGGACCCGCTGCTCGGCGACCGCCCGCTGGACGCGGCGCGGGACACCTACGCCACCGAGGGCGTGCTGCGCCTCGTGCTGCCCGCCGAGACCACCGGGGCGCTGCTCACCAAGGTCACCGCCGCCTACCACGCCCAGGTCAACGACGTGCTGCTGACCGGCCTGGCGCTGGCCCTCGGCCACTGGCGCGGCCTGGAGACCACCGGCCCCGACGGCGCCGTGCTGGTCACCGTGGAGGGCCACGGCCGCGAGGAGGTCGTCGACGGCGTCGACCTGCACCGCACCGCGGGCTGGTTCACCTCCGTCCACCCCGTCCGGCTCGCCCCCGGGGCGCCTGCCTGGTCCGAGGTCACCGCGGCCGGCCCCGAGCTGGGCCGGGCCCTCGGCCGGGTGAAGGAGCAGTTGCGCGCCGTCCCGGACAACGGCATCGGCTTCGGCCTGCTGCGCCACCTCAACCCGGACACCGCCGCCGTCCTCGCCGGATACGCCGACCCGCAGGTCGAGTTCAACTACCTGGGCCGCTTCGCGCCCGAGGGCGTCACCGCCGAGGACGTGCTCGCCGGCAGCGAGGCGATGACCGAGGGCGCCGCGACCGGCCTCGCGCTCGGCCGGGTGCTCGGCCTGGACGCCACCACCGTGGACACCCCGCAGGGCCCGCTGCTGGTCGCCCAGTGGTCGTACGCGGGCGGGCTGCTCTCCGAGGAGCGGGTGCGCGCCCTCGCCGAGGCCTGGTTCGCCGCGCTGGGCGCGCTCGCCGAGCACGCCGAACGGCCGGACGCCGGCGGGCACACCCCCTCCGACTTCCCGCTGGCCGCCCTCACCCAGGGCGAGCTGGACGAGCTGGCCGCCCACCACGCCCCCGCCCGCCTGGCCGACGTCTGGCCGACCTCGCCGCTCCAGCAGGGCATGGCCTTCCACGCGGCGTACGACGCCGACGGCGCGGACGTCTACACCTCGGTCGTCACCTTCGACCTCACCGGCCCGGTGGACGCCGACCGGCTGCGCGCCGCCGCCGAGGCGCTGCTGGTGCGCCAGCCGAACCTCAGGGCCGCGTTCCACCAGCGGCCCGACGGCCCTCCGGTGCAGGCCGTCCCGGACGGCGTCGACCTGCCCTTCACCGTCGTCGACCTGAGCGCCCACGCCGACCCGGAGGCGGAGGCCGCCCGGATCGCCGCCGCCGAGTACGGCCGCCGCTTCGACCTGGCCCGGCCACCGCTGCTGCGCTACACCCTGCTCCGGCTCGCCCCCGGACGCCACCGGCTGATCGCCTCCGCGCACCACATCCTGCTGGACGGCTGGTCCACCCCGCTGTTCGCCGAGGAGCTGTGGGGCCTGTACTTCGAGCGGCCGATGGCCCCGGCGGCCCCGTACCGCGACTACCTGCACTGGCTCACCCGGCGCGACGGCACGGCCGCCCGCACCGCCTGGGCGCGGGCGCTGGCCGGCGCCGACGAACCCACCCTGCTCGCCCCCGCCCGCTCCGCCGCTGCCCCGCAGCTGCCGCTGCGCCTGCACACCGGCCTCTCCCCGGAGGCCACCGAGGCGCTCGCCCGCACCGCCCGCCGGTACGGCGTCACCCTCAACACCCTGGTCCAGGCGGCCTGGGGCGTGCTGCTGGCCCGGCTGACCGGGCGCGAGGACGTGCTGTTCGGCGCCACCGTCTCCGGCCGGCCGCACGACCTGCCCGGTGTGGAGCGGATGATGGGCCTGCTGATCAACACCGTGCCGGTGCGGGTGCGCCTGGACTCGGCGGAGAGCTGGGGGCAGCTGCTGCTGCGCCTCCAGCACGAGCAGTCAGCGCTGTTGGACCACCAGCACCTCAGCCTCACCGAGATCCAGCAACTCGCCGGGATGGGCAGCCTGTTCGACACCGTCACGGTGTACGGCAACTACCCGGACCCGTCCGCCCTGGACGACGCCGACCCGAGCGGCGCCACCCGCGTCACCCTGGTCGAGGACGTCGACAGCGCCCACTACCCGCTGGTGCTGGCCCTCACCCCCGGCGACGGCCTCCAGCTGCGCCTGGACCACCGGCCGGACGCCTTCACCGCCGACGAGGCCCGCGCCCTGCTGGACCGCTTCCTCGCCCTGCTCGACCGGATCGTCGCCGACCCGGCCGAACTCGTCGGCACCGTCGAGGTGTTGACCGCGGCCGAGCGCACCCGGCTGATCGGGTGGAGCGGCACCAGCGCCCCCCTGCCGGCCGGCTCACTGCCCGGGCTGTTCGAGGCTCGGGCCGCCGAGACCCCGGACGCGCCCGCGCTCACCGCCGAGGACGCCGAGCTGACGTACGCCCGGCTCAACGCCCACGCCAACGGGCTGGCGCTGCGGCTGGTCGAGGCCGGGGCCGGCCCCGAGACGCCGGTCGCGCTGATGATCGGCCGCTCGGCCGCCCAGGTGGTGGCGATCCTGGCCGTGCTCAAGGCCGGCGGCTGCTACGTGCCGCTGGACGACGCCCAGCCCGCCGACCGGCTGCGGACCGTCCTCGCGGACACCGGCGCCCGGCTGGTACTGGCCGACGCCGCGCACCGCGACCACCCCGCGCTGGCCGGGCTGTCGGTGCTCGACCCGCACGCGGACGAGCACCCCGAGAACCTCGGACTGCCGCTGGACGCCGAGCAGTTGGCGTACGTGATGCACACCTCGGGATCGACCGGCAGACCCAAGGGCATCGCCGTCACCCACCGCTCCGTGGTGGACCTCGCTCTCGGCGGCACCTTCACCGGGGGCGGCCACGAGCGGCTGCCGGTGCACGCCCCCTCCGCCTTCGACGCCTCCACCTACGAGATCTGGACGCCGCTGCTCTCCGGCGGCCAACTGGTGATCGCCCCGGCCGGCCGGCTCGGGATCGCCGAGCTGGCGGCGGTGATCGGCCAGGAACGGACCACCTCCGCCTGGATCAGCGTCGGCCTCTTCAACGTGCTGGCCGCCGAGGCCCCGGAGACCTTCGCCGGGCTCCGGGAGGTGTGGACCGGCGGCGACATCGCCTCACCGGCCGCCATGCGGCGGGTGCTGGACAGCTGCCCCGGGCTGCGGCTGGTCAACGTCTACGGGCCGACCGAGACCACCACCTTCGCGACCCGCTTCCCGATGGCCTCCGCCGCCGAGGTGCCCGACGTGGTGCCGATCGGCCGCCCGCTGCCCAACACCCGGCTGTACGTGCTGGACGCCGGGCTGCGCCCGGTGCCGGCCGGCGTGGCCGGTGAGCTGTACATCGGCGGGTCCGGCCTGGCCCGCGGCTACGTCGGCCGCCCCGGCCTGACCGCCGAACGCTTCGTGGCCTGCCCGTTCGGCGAGAGCGGCGGCAGGATGTACCGCACCGGCGACGTGGTGCGCTGGACCCCCACGGGCGAACTGGAGTTCGTCGGGCGGGCGGACGACCAGGTCAAGCTGCGCGGCTTCCGGATCGAACTCGGCGAGGTGGAGGCGGCGTTCAGCGCCCACCCGGCGGTCGGCCAGGTCTGCGCGGCGGTCCGCCAGGACCAGCCGGGCGACAGGCGCCTGGTCGCGTACGTCACCGGCGAGGTGGGAGCCGGCGAACTGCGCGCCTTCGTCACCGACCGGCTGCCCGGCTACATGCTGCCGGCCGCGATCGTCGTCCTCGACGCGCTGCCGGTGAACCCCAACGGCAAGGTGGACCGCAAGGCCCTGCCCGCGCCCGACTACCACGGCGCCGACGGCGGACGCGAGCCGCGCGACGCCACCGAGCGGGCCCTGTGCGAGCTGTTCGCCGAGGTCCTCGGGCTGGCCAGGACCGGCATCGACGACAACTTCTTCGACCGCGGCGGGCACTCACTGCTCGCCACCCGGCTGATCAGCCGCATCCGGGCCGGGCTCGGCGCCGAACTGCCGATCCGCGCGCTCTTCGACAACCCGACGGTGGCCCTGCTCGCCGCCGCGCTGCCCGACTCCGCCACGGCCCGCCCGGCCCTGCGCCGCGCCGAGCGACCCGAACGCGTACCGCTCTCCTCCGCCCAGCAACGCCTCTGGTTCATCGAGCAGTTCGAGGGGCCGAGCGCCCTCTACAACACCCCCGTCGCGGTCCGGCTGACCGGCGCCGTCGACGCCCCCGCCCTGGAGCGGGCCGTCCGGGACGTGGTGGAGCGGCACGAGGTGCTGCGCACCGTCTTCCCGACCACCGACGGGCAGCCGCGGCAACTGGTGGCCGAAGCGGGAGAGTTGGCCCTTCGGCAGGTCACGGTGGCCGACGAGGAGGAGCTGCGGACCGCGCTGCTCGCGGCCGGCGAGGAGCTCTTCGACCTCGCCCACGACCTGCCGGTGCGCGCCACCCTGGTCTCGCTGCCGCACGACGAGCACGTCCTGCTGGTGCTGATGCACCACATCGCCGGCGACGGCTGGTCCGTCGCCCCGCTGTTCCGCGACCTCGCCGAGGCCTACCGGGCCCGATCCGCCGGCACCGCACCGCGGTGGGAACCGCTGCCGGTGCAGTACGCCGACTACACCCTCTGGCAGCGCGAACTGCTCGGCACCGACGAGCGGCCCAGTGCCCTGCTGAGCGAGCAACTCGCCTACTGGCGGCAGACCCTGGCCGACGCCCCGGAGGAACTGGCGCTCCCGTACGACCGCGCCCGTCCAGCCGTGCCGGGGCACCGGGGCGGCCTGGTGGAGGTCACCGTCGACGCCGGACTGCACGGCGCGCTCACCACGTTGGCGACCGCACGGAACGCCAGCCTGTTCATGGCCCTCCAGGCCGCCGTCGCCACCCTCTACACCCGCCTCGGCGCCGGCACCGACCTCCCCCTCGGCACCCCCGTCGCCGGCCGCACCGACGAAGCCCTCGACGACCTCGTCGGCTTCTTCGTCAACACCCTCCCCCTACGCACCGACACCAGCGGCGACCCCACCTTCCACCAACTCCTCGACCGGATCCGCCGCACCGACCTGGACGCCTACGACCACCAGGACATCCCCTTCGAACGCCTCGTCGAACACCTCAACCCCACCCGCACCCCCGCCCGCCACCCCCTCTTCCAGACCCTGGTCGCGCTGGAGAGCCGGGCCACGGTGCCCACCGAGTTCGGCGACCTGGGCTGCTCGGAGCACCCCTTCGAACTGGACGTGGCCAAGTTCGACCTGTCGTTCCGCTTCACCGAGCAGGGCCCCGGGGCGGGCCTGACGGTGGCGGTCGAGTACGCCGTCGACCTCTTCGACCACGCCACCGCGACCGCCCTCGGCGAGCGGCTGCTGCGGGTCCTGCGCGCCGCCGTGGCCGCCCCGGACGCGCCGATCGGTGCCATCGACATCCTCGGCCCGGCCGAGCGCGAACAGCTGCTCACCGGCTGGCAGGGACCGGTGGCGCCCGTCACCGAGCAGAGCCTGCCCCGGCTGTTCGAGGCCCAGGCCGCCGCAACCCCCGACGCACCGGCGGTGGTCTCCGAGGACGGCACCCTCAGCTACGCCGAACTGGACTCCAGGGCCGAGCACCTGGCCGCCCGCCTGGCCGCCGCCGGGGTCGGCGCCGAGGCGCCGGTGGTCCTGCTGATGGACCGCTCCGCCGACCTGCTCACCGCGATCCTCGCGGTGGCCAAGGCGGGCGGCTGCTACGTCCCGCTGGACGACCGGCACCCGGCCGAGCGGCTGCGGCGGATCACCGCCGACACCGGCGCGACACTCGTCCTGGTCGACCCGGCGCACCGGAGCCACCCGCTGGCCGCCGACGCCCCCTGCCCCGTCCTGCCGCTCACCGCGGGCTGGTCCGACGGTCCGCGCGAACGGCGCGCCCACCGCGGCGCACCGCACCCGGAGCAGCTCGCGTACGTGATGTTCACCTCCGGCTCCACCGGGGAGCCCAAGGGCATCGCGATCAGCCACCGGGACGTGGTGCAGCTCGCCACCGACCCGTGCTGGCGGCACGACGAGGGCCTGCGGGTGCTGTTCCACGCGCCGCACGCCTTCGACGCCTCCACCTACGAGATCTGGGTGCCGCTGCTCTCCGGCGGCCAGGTGGTCGTGGCACCGCGGGGCGACCTGGACGCGGCCTCGATCCGCGAGCTGGTCCTGGTCCACGCGCTCACCCATGTGCACGTCACCGCCGGCCTGTTCCGGGTCGTCGCGGAGGAGGACCCGGGCATCTTCGCCGGCGTGCGCGAGGTGCTGACCGGTGGTGACGTGGTCTCCGCCCCGGCCGTGCGCCGGGTGCTGGAGGCCGTCCCCGGCATCGCGGTGCGGGCCCTGTACGGGCCGACCGAGACCACCCTGTGCGCGACCCAGTACCCGATGCCGCTCGCCGCGGCGGTGCCGGGCACGGTGCCGATCGGCCGCCCGCTCGCGAACACCAGGCTGTACGTGCTGGACGCCGGGCTGCGCCCGGTGCCGGCCGGCGTGACGGGCGAGCTGTACATCGCCGGAGCCGGCCTGGCCCGCGGCTACGTCGGCCGCCCCGACCTGACCGCCGAACGCTTCGTCGCCTGCCCGTTCGGCGAGAGCGGCGGCAGGATGTACCGCACCGGAGACCTCGCCCGCTGGACCGCCGACGGCGTGCTGGAGTTCCTCGGCCGCGCCGACGACCAGGTCAAGATCCGCGGCTTCCGGATCGAACTCGGCGAGGTGGAGGCCGCGTTCACCGCCCTGCCCACCGTCGGCCAGGCCTTCGCGATGGTCCGCGAGGACCAGCCGGGCGACAAGCGCCTCGTGGTGTACGCCACCGGCAAGGCCACGCCCGGCGAACTGCGCGCCGCCGTCGCCGACAGCCTCGCCGCCTACATGCTCCCGGCCGCCGTGGTCGTCCTCGACGCCCTGCCGGTCACCGCCAACGGCAAGGTCGACCGCCGCACCCTGCCCGCCCCCGACTACACCGGGACGGCCGAGCGCCGGGCCCCGCGCACCGAGCGCGAGCGGGAGCTCTGCGAACTCTTCGCCGACGTCCTCGGGTCGGCCGGGGTCGGGATCGACGACAGCTTCTTCGACCTCGGCGGCCACTCGCTGCTCGCCACCCGGCTGGTCAGCCGCATCCGCGCCACCCTCGGCGCGGAGCTGCCGATCCGCACGCTGTTCGACGCGCCCACGGTCGCGGCCCTCGCGGCCGTGCTGCCCGGCGGCGAGCGGGCGCCCGCGCCGAAGAAGGCCCGCCCGGCCCTGCGGCCGATGCGCCGCCCCGGCGGCGGGGCCTGACCGGCCGCGGCGCGCGGGACCGCCCACCGGTGGCGGCCCGCGCCCGCCGCGCGCCCGCCTCACCGCCCGCCACAGAGCAGTCACCCGCCACAGCAGCCGTACGTCGCCAGTCGGAGGCAGACCTTGATCCCGTTGTCGTTCGCCCAGCAGCGGCTCTGGTTCATCGAGCAGTTCGAGGGCCCGAGCGCCCTCTACAACACCCCGTTCGCCCTCCGGCTGACCGGTGCGCTCGACGCCGCCGCCCTCGAAGGCGCACTGGGGGACGTGGTGGACCGGCACGAGGTGCTGCGCACCGTCTTCCCGACCACCGACGGCCGGCCCCACCAGCACATCCTCGCCGAGGGCCGCCCGCCGCTGCACCGGGTGCCGGTGGCCGACGAGGCCGAGCTGCCCCGGCTGCTGCGCGAGGCGGCCGGGCAGGTCTTCGACCTCGCCGCCGACCTCCCGGTCCGGGCCTGGCTGTACGCCCTGCCCGCACCGGACGAGCACGTCCTGCTGCTGCTCACCCACCACATCGCCAGCGACGGCTGGTCGGTCACCCCGCTGTTCCGCGACCTCGCCGAGGCCTACCGGGCCCGATCCGCCGGCACCGCGCCGCAGTGGGAACCGCTGCCCGTGCAGTACGCCGACTACACCCTCTGGCAGCGCGAACTGCTCGGCGAGGAGGACGACCCGGAGAGCGTTGTCTCCACCCAACTTGCCTACTGGCAGCATGAGTTGTCCGGCCTACCGGAGGAGCTGGCGCTCCCGTACGACCGCCCGCGCCCGGCCCTGCCGAGCCGCCGCGGCGGCGCCGCCGACTTCGGGATCGACGCCGGACTGCACGGCGCGCTCACCACGTTGGCGACAGCACGGAACGCCAGCCTGTTCATGGCCCTCCAGGCCGCCGTCGCCACCCTCTACACCCGCCTCGGCGCCGGCACCGACCTCCCCCTCGGCACCCCCGTCGCCGGCCGCACCGACGAAGCCCTCGACGACCTCGTCGGCTTCTTCGTCAACACCCTCCCCCTACGCACCGACACCAGCGGCGACCCCACCTTCCACCAACTCCTCGACCGGATCCGCCGCACCGACCTGGACGCCTACGACCACCAGGACATCCCCTTCGAACGCCTCGTCGAACACCTCAACCCCACCCGCACCCCCGCCCGCCACCCCCTCTTCCAGACCGTCGTCACCCTGAACGCGGAACAGGCCGGCGACCTCGCCTTCGGCGCCGCGGTCGGCACCCCGCTCGAAGTCGGCGAGGCCCAGGCCCAGTTCGACCTCAACTTCAACTTCGTCGAACGCCTCGCCGCCGACGGCAGCTGCCTCGGGGTGCGCGCCGCCGTCGACTACGCGGCCGACCTGTTCGACCACGCCACCGCGACCGCCCTCGGCGAGCGGCTGCTGCGGGTCCTGCGCGCCGCCGTGGCCGCCCCGGACGCGCCGATCGGCGCCATCGACATCCTCGACCCGGCCGAGCGCGAACAGCTGCTCACCGGCTGGCAGGGACCGGTGGCGCCCGTCACCGAGCAGAGCCTGCCCCGGCTGTTCGAGGCCCAGGCCGCCGCAACCCCCGACGCACCGGCCGTCGTCTCCGACACCGAACGGCTCGACTACGCCGAACTGAACGACCGCGCCAACCGGCTCGCCGCACTGCTGCTGGAGCGCGGCCTGACCACCGAACAGCCGGTCGCGGTGCTGACGGAACGCTCCGCCGCCCTGCTCACCGCCGTCCTGGCGATCGCCAAGGCGGGGGGCACCTACGTCCCGCTGGACGACCGCTACCCGCTGGACCGGCTGCGGCACATCCTCGCCGACACCCGTACCGCCCTCATGCTCACCGACCGGGCCCACCAGGGGCATCCGGTGCTCGCCACCGAGGGCTTCGACACCGTCGAGGTCACCGAGGCGCTGCTCGCCGGGGCCCCGGCGGCGGGCAACCCCGCCACACCGGTGCTGCCCGGCCAGCTGGTCTACGTGATGTACACCTCGGGCTCGACCGGCGTGCCCAAGGGCGTCGCCGTCACCCACCGCAACGTGGTGGACCTGCTGGGCAACCCGCACTTCAGGGCCGGCCACCACGAACGCGTGCTGCTCCACTCGCCCACCGCCTTCGACGCCTCCACCACCGAGATCTGGGCGCCGCTGGTCACCGGCGGGGCGATCGTCCTCGCCGAGCCCGGCGAACTGGACATCCGCCGCCTCGCCGGGACCATCACCGCCCACGAGGTGACCCTGGTCCAGGCCCCGTCCGGGCTGCTGCGGCTGATGGCCGACGAGAACCCGGCCGCCTTCCGGCGGGTCCGGCAGGTGTGGACCGGCGGCGACGTCGTGCCGCCGGAGTCCGTCCGCCGGCTCCTGCGGGCCTGCCCGGACACCTCCGTGCTCGCGGTCTACGCGCCGACCGAGACCACCGCCATCAAGACCACCTTCACCATGGGCGCGAACGATCCCGTCCCCGCCGTGGTGCCGATCGGCCGACCGCTGGCCAACACCAGGCTGTACGTGCTGGACGCCGGGCTGCGCCCGGTGCCGGCCGGCGTCGCGGGCGAGCTGTACATCGCCGGAGCCGGCCTGGCCCGCGGCTACGTCGGCCGCCCCGACCTGACCGCCGAACGCTTCGTCGCCTGCCCGTTCGGCGAGAGCGGCGGCAGGATGTACCGCACCGGAGACCTCGCCCGCTGGACCGCCGACGGCGTGCTGGAGTTCCTCGGCCGCGCCGACGACCAGGTCAAGATCCGCGGCTTCCGGATCGAACTCGGCGAGGTGGAGGCCGCGTTCACCGCCCTGCCCACCGTCGGCCAGGCCTTCGCGATGGTCCGCGAGGACCAGCCGGGCGACAAGCGCCTCGTGGTGTACGCCACCGGCAAGGCCACGCCCGGCGAACTGCGCGCCGCCGTCGCCGACAGCCTGCCCGGCTACATGCTCCCGGCCGCCGTGGTCGTCCTCGACGCCCTGCCGGTCACCGCCAACGGCAAGGTCGACCGCCGCACCCTGCCCGCCCCCGACTACACCGGGACGGCCGAGCGCCGGGCCCCGCGCACCGACACCGAGCGCGTGCTCTGCGAACTCTTCGCCGACGTCCTCGGGTCGGCCGGGGTCGGGATCGACGACAGCTTCTTCGACCTGGGCGGCCACTCGCTGCTCGCCACCAAGCTGGTCAGCCGCATCCGCACCGCGCTCGGCACCGAACTGCCCGTCCGGACCCTGTTCGACGCCCCCAGCGTGGCCGCGCTGGCCGCCGCGCTGCCCACCCCCGGCACCGCCCGCCCGGCCCTGCGGCCCACCGGGCGGCCCGCCCGCGTCCCGCTCTCCCCCGCACAGCAACGCCTCTGGTTCATCGACCAGTTCGAGGGCCCGAGTCCGCTCTACAACACCCCGTGCGCCCTGCGGCTCGCCGGCCGGATCGACACCACCGCCCTCCAGGCGGCGCTGACGGACGTGCTCGACCGCCACGAGGTGCTGCGCACCGTCTACCCGACCACCGACGGGCAGCCGCACCAGCTGCTCCTGGAGCACCCCGAACTCCCGCTGCGCACCGCGCCGGTGGCCGGCGAGGAGGAACTCGGGGCGGCCCTGGCCGAGGCCTGCGCGGAGGTCTTCGACCTCGCCCGCGACCTGCCGGTGCGCGCCACCCTGTTCTCCCTGCCGGGCGACGAGCACGTCCTGCTGGTCCTGACGCACCACATCGCCACCGACGGCTGGTCCGTCGCCCCGCTGCTGCGCGACCTCGCCGCCGCGTACCAGGCCCGCCGCGCCGGCACCGCCCCCGACTGGCCACCGCTGCCGGTGCAGTACGCCGACTACGCCCTCTGGCAGCACCGGCTGCTCGGCACCGACGAACGGCCGAGCGAGCTGCTGACCGGCCAACTCGCCTACTGGCAGCAGGCCCTGGCCGACCTCCCGGAGGAGCTGGCACTCCCCTTCGACCACCGCCGCCCCGCCGCCCCGAGCCGCCGGGGCGCCACCGTGGAACTCCGGATGGACGCCGGACTCCACACCGCGCTCGTCGAGTTGGCGCAGCGGAGCCGCGCCAGCGTGTTCATGGTGATGCAGGCCGCCCTGGCCACCACCCTGGGCCGGCTCGGCGCGGGCACCGACCTGCCGATCGGCACCGTGGTGGCCGGCCGCACCGACGAGGCGCTGGACGACCTGGTCGGCTTCTTCGTCAACACCCTGGTGCTGCGCACCGACACCAGCGGCGACCCGACCTTCCGGGAGCTGGTGGAGCGCGTCCGGGTCGCCACCCTGGACGCCTTCGCGCACCAGGACGTGCCCTTCGAGCGGCTGGTCGAGCTGCTCAACCCGGTGCGCTCGACCGCCCGGCACCCGCTCTGCCAGGTGATGCTGACCTCGGGCGGCGACGCCGGGGAGATCAGCCTCAGCGGTCTGCCCGGCCGGGTCGAGCAACCGGACTCCGGCCTCGCCAAGTTCGACCTGACCTTCGCGTTCGGCGAGAGCTTCGACGCGGCCGGCGCGCCCGCCGGGCTGGGCCTGACGCTGGAGTACGCCGTCGACCTGTTCGACCGGGCCACCGCCGAGGCGACGGCCGCCCGCTTCGAGCGCGCCCTGCGCGCGGTGCTGGCCGATCCGGACCAGCGGGTGGGCCTGGTGGAGGTGCTGGCGCCCGAGGAGCGGGAGCAGCTGGTCGACGGGTGGAACGACACCGCCCGGCCGGTCGCGCCCGCCACCTTCCCGGCGCTGTTCGAGGCGCGGGCCGCCGCCCGCCCGGAGGCCGTCGCGCTCTCCTTCGGCTCCGAGCAGGTCGGTTACGGCGAGCTGAACGAGCGCGCCAACCGCTTCGCCCGGCTGCTGGTCGAGCACGGCGCGGGCCCCGAGCGGTTCGTCGCGATCGCCCTGGAGCGCTCGATCGAGCTGATCGTCGCCCAGCTCGCGGTGCTCAAGGCCGGCGCGGTCTTCCAGCCGTTGGACCCGCGGTACCCGGCCGACCGGCTCGCCCACATGCTGGACGACGCCCGGCCCGCGCTCGTCCTCACCAGCAGGGCGCTGACCGGCTGCCTGCCGGCCGGCAGCACCGTCCCCCGGCTGCTGATCGAGGACCTGGACGCCTCCGGCCACCCGGCGCACGACCTCACCGGAACCGCGATCACCCCGGACTCGGCCGCGTACGTCATCCACACCTCGGGGTCCACCGGCCGTCCCAAGGGCGTGCTGGTCACCCACTCCGGCCTCGCGAGCATGGTGGAGAGCCAGCGCGAGGGCCTGGCCGTCACCCCGGACAGCCGGGTGCTGCTGTTCGCCTCGCCGTCCTTCGACGCGGCCGTCTGGGAGCTGGGCATGGCCCTGCTCACCGGCGCCCGCGCCGTCCTCGCCGACGCCGACCGGCTCCTGCCCGGCCCCGCCCTGGTGGAGCTGATCGCCGACCAGGGCGTCACCCACCTCACCCTGCCGCCCACCGCCCTCGCCGTGCTGCCCCCGGACGCGCTGCCCCTGGGCACCACCCTGGTGGTGGCCGGCGAGGCCTGCCCGCCCGACCTGGTCGGGCAGTGGTCGGCCCGGGTGCGGATGGTCAACGCCTACGGCCCCACCGAGTCCACCGTGTGCGCCAGCATGAGCGGCCCGCTGCACGGCCGGACCACCCCGCCGATGGGCCGTCCCGTGGCCGACACCCGTCTGTACGTGCTCGATCCGGGCCTCCAGCCGGTCCCCGCCGGGGTGGTCGGCGAGCTGTACATCGCCGGCGCCGGCCTCGCCCGCGGCTACCTCGGCCGCCCCGGCCTCACCGCCGAGCGCTTCACCGCCGACCCGTACGGGGCCCCCGGCAGCCGGATGTACCGCACCGGGGACCTCGCCCGCCGGACCGCCGACGGCGTGCTGGACTACCTCGGCCGCACCGACCACCAGGTCAAGGTCCGGGGCTTCCGGATCGAACCCGGCGAGATCGAGGCCGTACTCGCCCGGCACCCCGACCTGGCACAGGCGTTCGCGCTGGTCCGCGAGGACCGCCCCGGCGACCGCCGGCTCGTCGCCTACGCCGTCCCCCGCCCCGGCCGGACGCTCGACCCGGCCGCCCTGCGCCGCCACGTCGGCGGGACCCTGCCCGACTACATGGTCCCCTCCGCCGTCGTCGCCCTCGACGCCCTGCCGCTGACCGCCAACGGCAAGGTCGACCGCACCGCCCTGCCCGCCCCCGACACCGCCTGGCCCGGCTCCGGCCGGATGCCCGCCACGCCCCGGGAGGAACTGCTCTGCGGCCTGTTCGCCGACGTCCTCGGGCTGGACAGGGTCGGCGTGGACGACAACTTCTTCGAGCTGGGCGGGCACTCGCTGCTGGCCGGCCGGCTGGTCGCGGGCCTGCGCGAACTGCTCGGCGAGGGCGAGGGGATCGGCGTCCGCGCGCTGTTCGAGGCACCGACCGTCGCCCTGCTGGCCGAGCGGCTCGCCCTGGGACCGGCCGCCGAGAGCTTCCCCGTCCTGCTGCCGATCCGCACCCGGGGCTCGCGCCCGCCGCTGTTCTGCGTCCACCCGGCCGCCGGCATCAGCTGGGTGTACACCGGGCTGCTGCGCCACCTCGACGCCGAGCAGCCGATCTACGGCCTCCAGGCCCCCGGCCTGGCCGATCCGGCCGCCCGCCCGGCCTCGGTGGAGGAGCTGGCCAGGACCCACCTCGCGCAGATCCGCGCCGTCCGCCCCGAGGGCCCGTACGCCCTGCTCGGCTGGTCCTTCGGCGGGACCGTCGCCCACGCGATCGCGGCACTGCTGCGCGAACAGGGCGAGGAGGTACGGCTGCTGGCCCTGCTGGACGCCTACCCGGGCACCGGCGAGCCGGGGCCCGAGCGGTGGCGGGACGACCCGGCGCAGCTCGCGGTGATCCTCGACTCGCTCGGCCACCCGGCCGGGGAGACCGCCGCCTGGCCCGCGGACGAGGACGGCTACGCGGCGCTCGTCCGGGACGGCGAGGGCCCGCTCGCCGGTCTCAGCGGCGCCGGGGTGGCCCGGGTGGTCGCCGTCTTCCAGGCCAACGCCGAGCTGTCCCACACGCTCCCGCTGCCCGGCTACGACGGCGGCGCGGTGTTCTTCACCGCTGCCAAGGACCGGCCGGCCGACGCCCCCGACCCCGAGAGCTGGCGCCCGCACCTGGGCGGCCGGCTCGACATCCACGAGGTGCCGAGCACCCACGGCGCGATGACCGGCTCCGAGGCGCTCGCCGTCATCGGCCCGGTGCTCGCCGCCCGCCTGACGCCCTGACCCCTCCGCCCCACCCGTCCCACCCGCTCGCCACTCCCCGCTCCCCGCTCCCCGCTCCCCGCTCCCACCGACCGCAGGCGACCGACCCTGCGCACACCACGCGGGCCGCACCCGGCCCGCCCACGGAGAAACGGACCCCACCATGACCACTGCGGCCATCCCCGACACCTGGCGCGGCATCACCCCGGCGCCGATCACCTCGACCGACGCCTACAACGGCTTCATCGCCGCGAACGTGATCTTCGCCCTGGACCGGATCGGCCTGCTGGAGCGGATCGGCCGCGGCGAGCCGCTCTCCGCCGCCGAGGCCACCGCCGGCACCGGTGACACCGCCCGCACCGAGGCCGTACTGCGCGCCGCCACCGACTACGGCTACCTCAAGGCCGACGGCGACACCTACCTGCCCACCGAGGCGGGGACGGAGATCGCCGCCGCGCGCGGGTACTTCACCTGGGCCGTCGGCGGCTACCACGACGTGTTCGGCCGGGCCGGCCACCTGAGCACCGGCACCCACCGCTACGGCGAGGACGTCCTCCGCGACGAGGCGATGGTCGCCCTCGGCTCGGCCCAGTGCGACCAGTCGATGTTCGCCGCGCAGCTGACCGACGTGCTGAGCGGCATCGACTTCCGCACCATCGCCGACCTGGGCTCGGGCACCTCCGCCCGGGTGCGCCGGGTGGTCTCGCAGCGCCCTGGCACCCGGGGCCTGGGCATCGACATCAGCCGCCCGGCCACCGACATCGCCCGCCGCGACATCGCCGAGGCCGGGATGCTGGACCGGGTCACCGCCGTCCGCGCGGACGTGCTGGGCCTGCTCGGCACCCAGATCGACAACGACGCCGAGGCCGCCGAGGTGGCCGAGGTCGACACCGTGATGAGCTTCTTCCTGCTGCACGACCTGCTGGCCGACCCGACCACCCGCTCCTCGATCTTCACCCGGATGCGGGAGGCGTTCCCGAAGGCCCGCACCTTCGTCCTCGGCGACACCATGCTGCGCGACCCGGGCACCTCCGAGGGCGCCCAGCCGGTCTTCTCGGTCGGCTTCGAGCTGGCGCACGCGATGATGGGCGTCCCGCTGCACACCAAGGACACCTACGAGACGCTGTTCACCGACGCCGGTCTGCGGATCGAGCGCGTCGAGGCGCTGGCCACCCCGTCCTCCTGGCTCTACGTCCTCCAGGCCGACTGATGGCCGCCGCCTCCGCCGCCAGACACCTGCTGGCGCAGAACGAGCACCCGTACCCGCCGCCGCCCTCGGTGCCGGCCGCCCTCGCCGAGGCCACCGCCGACCTGCACCGCTACCCGGACTTCCGTCCGGAGCGGATCGCCGGGATCGTCGCCGACTGGCAGGGCGTCCCGGCCGGGCAGGTCGTGGTCGGCCACGGCTCGGCGGGCGTGGCGCTGGACCTCTTCCACACCGTGGTCGAGCCCGGCGACAACGTGGTGCACTCGGCGCCCTGCTTCGACGCGTACCCGCTGTTCTGCGGGATCACCAGGGCCGAGGCCCGGCCGGTCCCGCTCGGCCCCGACGCCAGGCACGACCTGGCGGCGATGGCCGGGCGGACGGACGGGCGCACCCGGATCGTCGTGCTGTGCAACCCGCACAACCCGACCGGCACGGTCTACTCCTGGGCCGAGCTGACGGACTTCTTCCGCCGGGTGCCGGCCACCGCGCTGATCCTGCTTGACGAGGCGTACGTCGACTTCGCCCTGGGCTGGGAGGCCCCGGACGTGCCGGCCAGGATCGCCGAGTGGCCGAACCTGGTGGTGCTGCGCACCCTGTCCAAGTCGCACGGGATCGCCGCGCTGCGGATCGGCTACGCGCTGGCGGCGGAGTCCGTGGCCCGGCGGGTGCGGGAGCACCAGGTGCCGTACGCGGTGAACCGGCTCCAGGAGGCGGGCCTGCTCGCCGCCGTCGCCGCCCGGGACGAGGTGGAGCGGCGGATCGCCGCCATCGCCGCGGAGCGGGAGCGCACCGGGGCCGAACTGCTGCGGCTCGGCTGGACGGTGGCGCCCAGCGTCACCAACTTCCTGTGGGTGGACGCCCCCGGCGACCACGCCCCGCTGCGCGCCGAGCTGGAGCGCCTGGGCGTGGCCGTCCGCTACTACCCCGGCCAGGGCGTCCGGATCGCCGTCGGCGAGAAGGACGCCAACGACGCGGTGATCGAGGGCTTCGCGGCCGTCGCGCCGCTCGCCCCGGCCCACCCCGCCGCGCCCTGACCGTCCGGCGCCCCGAGCACCCCGAGTGCCCCGGCGCTCCGAGCACCCCCGCACACCCCGAAGCGCCGTCGGCGCAGCGAAGGAACCGCCATGCACCCGCTGTTGGCCCGCCCGGAGTTCCGGCGCTACCTCGTCGGGCAGACTCTGTCCGTCCTCGGCGACAGCGCCCTCTCCATCGCCCTCGGCATCTGGGCCAAGGTGCTGACCGGCAGCAACTCCGCCGCCGGCCTGGTGCTGTTCTGCTTCTCCGCGCCCCTGCTGCTGCTTCCGCTGGGCGGTCTGCTCGCCGACCGGGTCCGCCGCAAGCCGCTGCTGGTCGGGGTGAACCTGGCGGTGGCGGTGTCGCTGCTGCCGCTGCTGCTGGTCGACGGCCCGGGCACGGTCTGGATCATCTACGGCACCGCCACGGTCTGCGGTCTGGCCGGGGCCGTCCTGGCCCCGGCGCAGAGTGCGCTGCTGCGCGGCATTCTGACGGAACGTCAGGATTTCGGGGCGGCGGCCGGGCTGACCCAGAGCGCCCGGGCCGGCACCACCCTGGTGGCGCCGCTGCTCGGATCCGGGCTCTACGGCTGGTTCGGCGGGCACGTGGTCGCGGTGGCCGACCTCGGCGTGCTGCTGCTGGCGGCCCTGAGCTTCCTCACCCTGCGGGTGGAGGAGGCCGAACCGGAGCCCTCGGGCCTGCGGTGGCGGACCGAGGTGCTGGCCGGCTTCGTCCACCTGCGCGGCTCGGTGGGCCTGCGCCCGCTGGTGGTGGCCACCGCCGCCGCCGGTTTCGCGCTGAGCCTGCTCCAGCCGGTGCTGTTCGCGCTGACCCAGCACGGACTGCACCGCTCACCGCAGTTCCTCGGCGTGCTGGAGACCACCGAGGCCGTCGGCGCGCTGGGCGGTTCGGTGGCCGGCGGACTGCTGATCGGCCGGCTCGGGCCGCGCCGGACGGTCATGGCGGGGTCGGCGGTGTTCGGCCTCGGGACCGTCCTGCTGCTCGCCCCGTCGCTGTACGCGGTGTCGGCCGGCCTGGTGATCGCGGGCGCGGGCATCCCGGCCGCCCTGGTCGGGCTCGCCACCGCCGCCCAGGCGTCCACCCCGCCGCGGTTGATGGGGCGCGCCCAGGCGGCCGTCAACCTCTCGCTCACCGCGCCGCAGGCGCTGGCCGTCGGCGTCGGCTCCGCCCTGGTGGCCGCCCTGGACTTCCGGGTGGTGCTGGGCGTGATGGTGGCCGGCGCGCTGCTCGCCGCCGTCCACCTGATCGGCAAGCCGGAGGCCCCGACGGAGCCCCCGGAGGCCGCGGCCGGCGCCGGCGCCGGGCCCGGGGACCAGGCCGAGCCGAAGGACGCCAGGGACCTCCAGCCCAGCTGAACCGGCTCCGGCCCGCCCGGCCCGCCCTCACGTCCCCGTCCCGCCCGCACACCCTCCCGTTCACCTGAACACCCTCAGCCCCTCCCGTCTCCTCACGAGAGAGCTCCTCAGATGACCGACCGTTCCTCTCCCCCCGCCAACCCGATCCCCGCCACCCCGATCCCCGTCGAGCTGGACCACGTCGAGTTCCACGTCGCCGACGTCACCGCCGAGACCACCCGGCTGACCGCGGAGTACGGCTTCGAGCTGCTCGTCCCGCCCACCGAGCGCGGCGGGCCCGCCGAGCGCTGCCTCTCCGCGCTGGTCGGCCAGGCCGGCATCCGGCTGCTGGTCACCCAGCCGCTGGCGGCCGGCCACCCGGCCACCGACTACCTGGAGCGGCACGGCGACGGCGTGGCCGCCCTCGGCCTGCGGGTGCCGGACGCCGCCGGGGCGTTCCGGACCCTGACCGACCGCGGCGCCGCCGCGCTGCGCCCGCCGCAGGCCGAGGACGGCTGCGTCACCGCCGTGGTCGACGCGTTCGGCGACGTCGTGCACACCCTGATCGAGCGCGGCCCCGGGGTCTGCGCCGGCCGCATCCCCGGCCTGCCGGACCCGGCCCCGCTGACCGGCGCCGGCGAGGTCGGCCTGCGCTCCGTCGACCACTTCGCGGTCCTGGTCCCGTTCGGCGAACTGCGCTCCACCGAGCGCCGCTACCGCGAGGTCTTCGGCTTCCGGACGATCTTCGAGGAGCGGGTCGAGGTCGGCGCGCTCGGCATGGACTCGGCGGTCGTGCAGAGCGCCGACCACAGCGTCACGCTCACCCTGATCGAGCCGCTCGGCGCGGACGCGGGCGGTCAGATCGCCTCCTTCCTGGCCGGCCACGGCGGCGCCGGGGTGCAGCACGTCGCCTTCGCCGCCGGGGACGCGGTGCACTCGGTCTCCACCATGGCCGAGCGCGGCGTACCGTTCCTGCACACCCCGCAGACCTACTACGACGCGCTGCCCGGCCGGCTGACCCCGCTGCGGCACTCCACCGACCGGCTGCGCGAGCTGAGTCTGCTGGTCGACCAGGACCACGACGGCCAGCTGTTCCAGATCTTCACCCGCTCCCGGCACCCGCGGAACACCTTCTTCTTCGAGGTGATCGAGCGCATCCGGGCCCGCAACTTCGGCAGCAACAACATCCGCGCCCTCTACGAGGCCGTGGAACTCCAGCGCAACGCCAGCGAAGTGGCCGGATGAGCGCGTCCGTCCGCAGCGTTCCACCGGCCGCCCCGGCCACTCCGACCGGCCCGGACAGCCCGGACAGCCCGCCCGACGGACGCCCGGCACTGTGCGTCGCGGAGTACGCCGAGCGCGCCAGGGCCGTCCTCGCACCCGAGGTCTGGGAGTGGCTGGAGGGCGGCGCCGAGCGCGAACTGACCCTCGCCGCCAACCGGACCGCCTTCGACCGGGTGGCCCTGGTGCCCCGGGTGCTTGCCGACGTCACCACCAGGGACACCGCCGCCACCCTGGTGCGCAGCCGGGCCGCCCTGCCGGTGGCGGTGGCGCCCGTCGCCTACCACCGGCTGTTCCACCCCGAGGGCGAGCTGGCCTCGGCCCGCGCCGCGGCCGCCGCGGGCGTGCCGTTCACCGTCGGCACGCTCAGCAGCGTCGGCTTCGGGGAACTGGCGAAGACCGGGGCCACGCTCTGGTTCCAGCTGTACTGGCTGCGCGACCGCGGCCGGCTGCTCGACCTGGTCGGGGCCGCCGAGGAGGCCGGCAGCGAGGCCCTGGTGGTCACCGCCGACGTGCCGTACATGGGCCGCCGGCTGCGCGACGCCAGGAACGCCTTCGCGCTGCCCGAGGACGTCCGCGCCGTGCTGCTGGAGGGAGGCGCCGCCGGGCGGGCGCACCGGTCCACCGCCGCCGTCTCGGCGGTGGCCGCCCACACCGCCGAACTGCTCTCCCCCGGCGTCACCTGGGCCGACCTGGAATGGCTGCGCGACCGGACCGACCTGCCGCTGGTGGTCAAGGGCGTGCTCGACCCGGCGGACGCCGTACGGGCCGCCGGGCTCGGCGCCGCCGCCGTGGTGGTCTCCAACCACGGCGGCCGCCAGCTCGACCGGGCGGTGCCCGCGCTGACGGTCCTGCCCGCGGTCGCCGAGGCACTGGCCGGCCGGGACTGCCAGGTGCTGATGGACAGCGGGATCCGCGGCGGCTCGGACGTGCTCACCGCGCTGGCCCTCGGCGCGTCCGGGGTGCTGCTCGGCCGCCCGCTGATCTGGGGCCTGGCGGCCGGCGGCGAGGCGGGCTGCACCGAGGTCCTCGACCTGCTCGCCGCCGAACTGCGGCACGCGCTCGGCCTCGCCGGCTGCGCCGGCCTGCGGGCCGCCGCCGACCTGCGCACCACCACCCTCGCCTGCCCCACCTGGAGCACCCCGTGACCACCGCCGCCGCACCGCACGACCTGCTGCTGACCGGCCTGCACCCGTCCCTCGCCGATCCTGCGATGACCTCGATGAACCTGCTCAACGAGATCTCCATCCGCTACCCGGAGGCGGTCTCCTTCGCGGCCGGCCGCCCGGCCGAGCAGTACTTCGAGCTGGCCGCCGTCCACCGCCACCTGGACCGCTACGTCGAGCACCTGCGCACCGAGCGCGGGCTCACCGAGGAGGCGGCCCGGCGCCTGGTGCTCCAGTACGGGCGGACCAAGGGGATCATCCACGACCTGATCGCCGCCCACCTCGCGGTGGACGAGGGCATCGCGGTGCCCGCCGAGTCGATCGTGGTGACGGTGGGCTGCCAGGAGGCGATGTTCCTGGTGCTGCGGGCGCTGCGCTGCGGCCCCGAGGACGTGGTGCTGGCCGTCTCCCCCACCTACGTCGGGCTGACCGGCGCGGCACTGCTGGCCGACCTCCCGGTCCTGGCGGTGGCCGACGGCCCGGACGGCGTCGATCTCGCCGACCTGCGCCGCCGGCTGGCCGCCGCGAGGGCCGAGGGGCTGCGCCCGCGGGCGCTCTACCTGGTGCCGGACGTGGCCAACCCGAGCGGGGCCAGCCTGCCGCTGGAACTGCGCCGGGAACTGCTGGAGTTGGCCGCCGAGGAGGACTTCCTGCTGCTGGAGGACAACCCGTACGGCGTCTTCGCGGGCGACGAGCGGCTGCCCTCGCTCAAGGCGCTGGACACCGGACGCCGGGTGGTGCACCTCGGCTCCTTCGCCAAGACCGCCCTGCCGGGCGCCCGGGTCGGGTACGTGGTGGCGGACCAGCTGGTGGCGGACGGCCGGGGCGGCACCGCGCTGTTCGCGGACCTGCTCGGCATGGTCAAGAGCATGACCACGGTGAACACCTCGCCGATCGCCCAGGCCGTGATCGGCGGCGCGCTGCTGGAGCACGGCCACAGCCTGCGGGCCGCCAACACCGGGGCGGCCGCGCTCTACCGGCGCAACCTCGCACTGGTGCTGGAGGGCCTGGCCCGGCGCTTCCCG
The DNA here is from genome assembly GCF_044757205.1 of Kitasatospora sp. NPDC091335. Classification (NCBI taxonomy): domain Bacteria; kingdom Bacillati; phylum Actinomycetota; class Actinomycetes; order Kitasatosporales; family Streptomycetaceae; genus Kitasatospora; species Kitasatospora sp. NPDC091335. The sequence continues at coordinate 362,787 of NZ_JBIVUM010000006.1, forward strand.
CCCGGCGGCGGGGTGACCTGGAACGAGCCGCGCGGCGGGTTCTTCCTGGTGCTCACGGTGCCGTGCGTGGTGGACGACGCGCTGCTGGAGCGCTCGGCCTCCGAGTACGGGGTGATCTGGACCCCGATGTCGCACTTCTATCCGGGCGCGGGCGGGGAGCACCGACTCCGGCTCTCCGTCAGCCAGGTCGACCCGGCCACCCTCGACCGGGGCCTGGACGGGCTGGCCGCCCTGCTCGCGGCGGAGGGCCTGCGCGGCTCCGACAATGCTGTCCTTGGTCGGGGCGGTCCCGGCTTGACGCGCGGTCAGCTCCCGGGGTAGCAAGCACTGTCGGGCCCCTCCGGCCGGCCCAGGACTCCCGAGGATGCCCATGAACGAGCGTTTCGCCCCGCTGGACGGGCTGGTCGCGCAGCGCGGCCTGAGCGGCCTTGAACTCGTCGGCAAGGGGCTGGAGTTCACCGTCTTCCGGGCCGTGGGGCCGGACGGCGGGCCGGTCGCCGTCCGGCTCGCGCACCGCCGGTTCGACACGAACGCCAACGACCCGCACGTGGACACCCGGGCCCTGCTCGTCCAGGAGTACGCCGTCCTGCGGCACCTGGCCGAGCACGGCCTGCCGGTCGCCCGGGCCCGGGAGCTGGTCCTCGCCGACGACCCCGGCGCCCCGGACGTGCTGCTCAGCGACTTCGTCCCGGACGACGGGTCCCCGCTCGACCCGCACGGCCTGGGGCGGCTGCTCGCCCGGCTGCACCGGGTGCCGCCGCCCCGGCTGCGGCCGGTCGCCGCGGAGGGCGGCGGCACGGCCGGGGTGATCGCCGCCCGGATGGCCCGCCGCTGGGCCGGGATCGCCCGCCGCGCGGAGGGCTGGCCCGAGGCCCCGGACGCCGCGCTGTTCGCCCGGCACCTGGCCGGCCTCACCGAGGACAGCCTGCTCCACCTCGACGTCCGCGACGCCAACATCCGCCGCGACCGGGGACGGACCACCGCACTGCTGGACTGGTCGAACGCCCTGCTCGGCTCCCCGGCCGTGGAGTTCGGCCGGCTCGCCGAGTACGCCCGCCATCCGGAGAACGGGATCGACCTGGCGGCGGTCCGCGCCGGTTACGCGAGCCTCGCCCCCGTCCCGGACGAGGACGACCCGTGCCTGCTGGTCTGCCGGCTGGACGCCGCGCTGATGCTGGCGCTGGTGTTCCTCTCCGAGGCCGCCGATCCGGCCCGCGGACCGGCCGCCGCCGACCACGCCCGCGCGCTGGCCCGCCGACTCAGCGCCGAGCTGTCGTAACGCTCCGCACAGGTCACCGGGCCGGGCCGGCGCGCCGCCGAGGCCGGCCCGCCGGCCCGGCCCGGGCCTGCCGCGGACCCCGCCGACCCGCGTCTGTCCTGCACATTCTTGTCGGGTCCGCGGCGGTCAGAGCGGATCCCACGTGCCGGAATCCACCGCCGGCACAAGAAGGCCACCCGGCGAATTCCGTTACCAAGCGTGACGAAATCACGGTACAGTGCCCAGGGCGGTTTACCCGGAGGGCGGTGACCGGCTCGCGATTGCGCCCCCGGTGACGGGAGTGGTCCCGGCCGGGTGGAATCCCGGCGGGTTCCGTGGCCCCCACCCCTTCTCCGCAAACCGGTGGCGCGGTTTTCGTGAAGAACGGCAATTCCCGAATGCGGTGATCGTTTCCGGCCAACTTGATGGCCGGGAATTGCGCCCGCGCGGCACTCCCCGCGACGGCGCCCGACAGGCCCGGCCGCGGAGCCGGGGCACCGGACGGTTCCCGGTTCACCGGGAGCGCACCCGCGACAGGGCCGCCGCCCCCCTCCCACCGGACCACACCGCACGGCGGCACCGAGAACACCGCCCAGCGCCGACCGCCGACCCGGGCGCACCACCCGGCGGCCGTCCGGCACGCCCCGCCTCCGCCGGCTGCGGCGCCCGCACGGCTCCCCGCGCCCGCCTCCGCCGGCGCCGCCGGACGCCCCCCGCCGACCCGCCCGCACCGCGCGCCACGCCGGCGGCCGGCCACCTCCACCGAACCTCGACAGAACCCCCGACGCCAGGCCACACGACCTCTGCACGACAGCGCCGACGTCCGCTCACCGCCCGGCGGCGAAGGGGAAAGCCGCCGGTCCGGCCGGGTGCGGGCGGCCGCAGGGACGCGCCGGGAGCCGCGCACAGGGGGAGGTGACTTTCCCCACAGCCGGACGCCGATGCCGGTCACCCGCGGTCACCAGCGGGCCCCACCGGCCCCATCCGGCCCATCCACCTCGCGGGACCACCGGAGTCACTCCCGCACCACCGCCACCCGCGACCCGCCCCGATTGGCATGATCGGGACCGCCATCGGGCGGGGACCTCAGGCGACGAGGGCGGGAGGGGGTCGGGTGCCGCGGTGCGGACACCAAGCGGAATGGAACTTTCCGTTAAACCTGCAACAAAAAGCGGCTGGACGGAGCCTGTCGGGACAGGGGCTCATCAGGGTCATTCGGCACCGATTGAACCGGTGCAGACCGGGCAGTTCCGACACGGAGCGAGATCGGCGCGTGTCACGCACAGCACAAAAAGTAAGGGGTACCCCCTACTTTCCCCCCACTGTCTAACATGCCACAGCAGAGACCCCTAGTAGCGTCTCGACTACTGTCGAGCCCCATGACCGGGGGATCTCCACGAATCAGGCGGATGGCCATGCATGAACCGTGCACGACTTGAAGGCGGCGTGTAAGCATGATTGAACAGACAACAAATAGCCCGTGGCTGATCCGATTCCACCCCACTCAGGGCGCCGAGGCACGGTTGGTGTGTCTCCCGCACGCGGGTGGATCCGCTTCGTACTACTTCCCGATGTCCCGGGCACTAACCCCGCGTGCCGATGTGATCGCCGTCCAGTACCCGGGCCGACAGGACCGCCGGGCCGAACCCTGCATCACCGACGTCGGTGAGCTGGCGGACGCGATCGCGGCCGAGCTGAAGGGCCACCTGGACCTTCCGCTGGTGCTGTTCGGCCACAGCTTCGGCGCGATGCTCGCCTTCGAGGTGGCCAGGCGGCTGGAGCAGGACGGCCACACCGGCCCGCTGCACGTCGTAGCCTCCGGCCGGCGGGCGCCGTCCACGCACCGCGAGGAGTCCGTGCACACCCGCGACGACGACGGGGTCATCGCGGAGATGCGGCTGCTGAGCGGCACCGACGCCCGCCTGCTGGCGGACGAGGAACTGATGCGGATGGCCCTGCCGGCGATCCGCGGCGACTACACGGCGGTGGAGACCTACCGGGCGGAGCCGGGCGCGAGCACCCGCGCACCGATCACCGTGCTCACCGGCGACGCCGACCCGCGCACCTCCGCGACGGAGGCGGCGGCGTGGCAGGACCACACCAGCGGAGGCTTCGCCCTGCACACCTTTCCGGGCGGCCACTTCTTCCTCGGCGACCACGCCGACGACGTGGTGCGGATCGTGGCCGGCTGTCTCGGCTGACCACCGGCGCGGCACCGAATCCATAGCTCGACGACCGCCTTCGCGCGGTGTTCCACAATGCATTCCGGACGGTCTGCCAGGCGGGCGGAGGCCGGACTCTCGGGGGAGAGTGAGACATTTGGCCACTCAAATATCGGAACGTACAGAACAACTCGCGCTGTTGGGGAAGCTCCTGGCCGGCGCGCGGCAGGGCCGGGGACGCGTGGCCCTGCTCAGCGGCCCGGTGGCGAGCGGGAAGACCGCGCTGCTGACGGACTTCGGCGACACGGCGCCGGCGGGTGGGGCGGTCCTGCTGGACTGCACGGGAGACCCGGCCGAGAGCGCCCTGCCGTTCGCCCTGGCGCGGCGGATCTTCGAGAGCGCGCCGCTGACCTCCTCCGCCCGTGCGGAGGCGACCCGGCTGCTGGACGAGGCCGGGGCCGAACCCGAGGCCCACGAGCAGATGCTGGCGATGCCGAAGCTGGTCACGCTGCTGCTCGGCACGGCGAAGGAGCAGCCGCTCGTCATCGCCGTCGACGACGTCCACGCCAGTGATCCGGCGTCACTGCGCTTCCTGCTCTACCTGATCCGGCGGATCAGGCACGCCCGCGTCCTGGTCGTGCTCAGCGAGCCGGCCCGGCCCGGGCCCGAGCAGCGCAACCTGCACGCCGAGCTCGCACACCTGCCGCACTGCACCCGGCTGCGGATCAGGCTGCTGTCGCCGGCCGGCACCGCCGAACTGCTGGAGGAGTTCCTCCCGCCGGCGGCCGCGGCCGCGCACGCGGCCGGGTTCCACGACCTCACCGGCGGCAGCCCGCTGCTGCTGCGGGGGCTGATCGAGGACCACCTGACGGCGGTCGAGGCCGGCGAGTCCACGCCGTCCGTCGTACGCGGCGAGCACTACGCCCAGGCCGTCATCGACTGCCTGCGCCGGCTCGGGCCCGAGGCTCCGGCCGTCGCCCGGGGCATGGCGGTGCTCGGCGAGGCCGGCACCCCGAAGTTCGTGGCGCAGCTGCTCGACATCCCCGGCAAGACCGTCGAGAAGGCGGCGGCTGACCTCTCCCGCAGCGGTCTGCTGCACCAGGGCGCCTTCCGCGACCCGCGGGCCGGCGCCCTGGTCCTGGACGCCATGCCCGCCGCGGCCGTGACCGCGCTGCGCACCCGGGCCGCCGAGATGTTCTACGCGTACGGCTTCGCGGCGCCCGAGGTGGCCCGCCACCTGGTGGCGGCGGGCGGGCCCGGCGCGGCGTGGACGGTGCCGGTGCTCCAGGAGGCGGCCGAGTACGCGCTCGCCGACGGCGACACGGAGTTCGCCCGGCACGCCCTGGCCCTGGCCCAGGAGTCCTCGCAGGACGACCAGCTGCGTGCCTCGCTCAAGGTGAAGCTGGCCGGGGTGACCTGGCGGGCCAATCCGGCGGACGTCGACGTGCAGGTCGCGCAGCTCCTGCCGGGCACGGCCGCGGAGGCGGACGCGACGGCCGGGCAGCTGTCCACCAGCGACCTCGTCGTCACGGTCGCCTACCTGGCCTGGTCCGGCCGGCTGGGCAAGGCGGCCGGGCTGCTGGACACCCTGGAGCAGCACCCCGACTGGTCCGGCGACGAGGAGCGCACCGCGCTCACCACCGCCCGGCACTGGCTGGCCATGCTCAGCCCGTCGCTGCGCATGCCGGACGGCCTGCGGACCCCGGCGGGCGCCGGCGACGCCATCGCCGGCGCCGCGGACACCGCGCACCGGCACACCGCCTGGGCGGTCACCGCGGCACTGTCCGCGCAGGGCCGGCGCGCCGACGCGGTGTCCGAGGCGACCCGGGTGCTCCAGCGCTACCAGCTCAACGACGGCTTCATCCAGCCGCTGGTCTTCGCGCTGTGGGCGCTGGTCTACACGGACCGCCTCGACCTCGCCCAGCCCTGGTGCGAGCGGCTGCTGACCGAGTCGGCGGACCGTCACGCACCGGTCTGGCAGGCCCTGCTGATGTCGGTGCGGGCCGAGATCGCGCTGCGCCAGGGCGACCTGCCCGCGGCGCGGCGGCACGCCGAGTGGGCGCTGTCCCGGATGAGCCCGAAGAGCTGGGGCCTCGGCTCCTGCCTGCCGCTGGCCACCCTGGTCCAGGCGCACACCGGCATGGGCGGGTACGAGGAGGCGCGCACCCTGCTCGGCTGGGCCATGCCCAAGTCCTTCGACCGGACGCTGCCCGGCCTGCACTACCGCCGTGCCCGGGGCCGCTGGAACCTCGCGATGGGCCGCTACCACGTGGCGCTGGAGGACTTCCTCGGCTGCGGGCAGCTGATGGAGGAGTGGGGCTGCGACGTCCCCGAGCTGGTGCCGTGGCGGCTGGACGCGGCGGAGACCTGGCTGGCGCTCGGCCGGGCCGACAAGGCCCGCGAACTGGCCGAGGAGCAGCTCGCCCGCAGCCCCGAGCAGCTGCGCGGGGTCACCCTGCGGGTGCTCGGCTCGGCGACCGGCGGGCGGCACGGGCTCCAGCACCTGCACGACGCGGCGGAGCTGCTGGAGGACGGCGGCGACCGGGTGCAGCTGGCGCTCACGCTGGCGGAGCTGGGCCGGGCGTACCGCTCGCTCGACAACGTCAACCGGGCCCGGATGCTGGTGCGCAAGGCCTGGCACGTGGCCAAGGCCTCCGGCGCGGAGCCGCTGTACCGTCAGCTGATCCCGGGCTACGCGGACGGGGACGGCGAGTTCGACGTGCCGGTCCACGAGCCCGTGCCGCAGCAGGACACCGCCTCGCTGACCGAGGCGGAGAGCCGGGTGGCGATGCTCGCCGCGCACGGCCACACCAACCGGGAGATCGCCGCCAAGCTGTACGTCACGGTGAGCACGGTCGAGCAGCACCTCACCCGCATCTACCGGAAGTTGAACGTGAAGCGGCGCCGTGACCTGCCCACCAAGCTGTCCGCGAGCGACCTCCAGCCGGAGGCGATCCCGGGGCCGTCGGTGGGTGGGCCGGTGGCGGTGCTGGCCTCCCACCCCGTCGGTGCCGGTCTATACAATTAGCTCCTGTCACATCAGCATCACGCGTCACACGGACCGCACTCGGCGGAGGTGCCGGTCCGATCGCAGGACACGGCGCTCCGGGGAACCGCCTCCCGGACGTCACACCACTCGGCGGGAACTTCACGGGGCGCGCGGCCACAGCCGCACTCGGGGCCAGGCCCCGCGGTGGGCGGTCTTCGGGCTGGGACGGCGCACCACAGCGGAGCACGGACGGGCAGGGACGCGGACGACGGTCCGCCCCACCCGTCCGTCCTCGCTGTGAGCAGCGGACGAAAAGGGTACGGGCGATGGTGAGGAACGGAAGCAGCCGCTCGACTGGGCTCCACGCATTTCTGGAAGGGGGCCTCCTGGGGGTCGGTGACGACCCCTGGCCGAGGATCGCGAGCATCGACGGCGCGGCCGGCACCGGCAAGACCACACTGCTCTGCGAGCTCACGGAGCACGCCGCCGAACGCGGGTGCACCGTCGTCGGCGCGGTGGCCTCGCCGGCCGAGCAGAGCCTGCCGTACGAGGTGCTCGAACAGCTCCGGCAGGGCCTGCCGGGCGACGGCGGACCACGGCCCCGGTGGCCGGATTCCGACGGGCCCGTCCCGCCGCAGGTACTGGAGGAGGTCCGCCGGGAGTTCACCGGGCCGGCCGCCGGGCGTCGGTTGCTGATCACCGTGGACGACGCCCAGTTCGCCGACCGGCACTCCCTGCGGTGTCTGCTGCACCTGGTGCGGCACTCCCCCGCCAACACACTGGCCGTCATCCTCACCCGGGGCGACCGGGCCGGCGGTCCCGACTCGCCGCTGGACGAACTGCTCGCCGACGAGGACGTCCTGGAGGTCCGGCTCGACCCGCTGACCGTCGAGGAGGTCGCCCGGGTGCTCACCGGGCAGCTGCCCGCCGCCGACGCGAGGCGCCTGGCCCCCGTCCTCCACGAGGCCGGCGGCGGAAATCCGCTGCTGGTCAAGGCCCTGCTGGCCGACCACCTCACCCACCAGGCGCCGGGCGAGACGTTCCGGCAGGCCGCGCTGCGCTGCATCCACCGCAGCGGCGACGAGGCCCTGGCCGCCGCCCGCGGCCTGGCCCTGCTCGGCGGCGCCGACGGCACCCCGCACCTGGGCGCGCTGGTCGGCCTCGACGACCGGCGGGCCCGGGGCGCGGTGGCCGCGCTGCGCGTCGCCGGCATCCTCAAGGGCTCGCGCTTCCGGCACGAGGCCGTCCTCTCCGCCGTCCTGGACGACCTGCCCGCCGAGGAGGGCACCCGGCTGCGCCGCCGGGCCGCCGAACTGCTGCACCACGGCGGCGCCGACCCGATGCGCGTCGCCGACCAGCTGCTCGGCCTCGACCACACCGAACGGCCCGCCGACCAGGACTGGGTCTACCGGGTGCTCCAGGAGGCGGCGCACCGGGCGCTGGTGCGCGACGACATCCACTACGCCATGCGCTGCCTGCAACTCGCCGAGCGGCACTGCCCGAACGAGGCCGCCCGGCTCGCCGTCAAGTCCGTGCTGGCCCACCTCACCTGGAGCATGCGGCCCGCCGCCGCGCCCCAGCAGCTCCGCTCCCTCACCGAGCCGGCCTGCGACGGCCTGCTCCCGCCGGACTACACCCTGCGCCTGGTCACCCAGCTCATGTGGTACGGGCACCTGGACGACGCCGCCGCCGTCTTCCGGGGCATCAGTTCCTGCCTGGACGAGGACGACGACGCCCCGCGCCTGGACGCCGAACTCCAGGCCACCCGGCTGCTGATGGCCGCCACCTACCCCGGCGCGCTGGACGGCGCCGGGCAGCCGCCGTCCGCCTGCCCGGACCCCGAGCCGGTCGCCGGCCGGATTCCCGACCGGGCCCCGGACACCTCCGGGCTCACCGCGTTCCGTGAGCTGACCAGCGTGCTGGTGCCGACCTGCGGTCCCGGCCCGGGCTCCGTCTCCGACGCCGAACAGGTGCTCCAGTCCACCCGGCTCACCGACCACAGCCTGGAGCCGCTCAGGGCCGCCCTGCTCACCCTGGTCCTGCACGACCGGCTCGACGCCGCCGCCCGCGCCTGCGACCGGCTGCTCGGCCAGGTCTCCGGCGAGCACGCCCCGACCACGCTCGCGGTGCTGACCGCGATGCGCGGGCTGATCTCGCTGCGCCGCGGCCGGCTCACCGAGGCCGCCGGGCTCGCCGAGTCCGCGCTGCGTCAACTGCCGCCGCGGGCCTGGGGTGTGGGCATCGGCCTGCCGCTCGCGGTGCTGGTCGAGGCCCGCAGCCACATGGGCGAGTACGAGGCCGCCGCCGACGCCCTCGACCAGCCGGTGCCGGACGCGATGTACCGGACCCGATTCGCGCTGGGCTTCATCTACGCGCGTGGTCGCTTCCACCTCGCCACCGGCCGCCACCACGCCGCCCTCGCCGACTTCCTGGAGTGCGGACGGCTGATGGCCGAGTGGGGCCTGGACTGCCCCGCGCTCGCCCCCTGGCGGCTCGGCGCGGCCGAGGCGTGGCTGCGGCTGGACCAGCGCGAGCGGGCCGTCGCCCTGCTCGACGAACACCTCGAACGCGTCTACCCCGCCCAGGACCGCACCCGCGGCCAGGCGCTGCGGGTGCTCGCGTCCACCAGGCCGGCCGTCGAACAGGTCGAACTCCTGGAAACCGCCGTGGAGTTACTGCGTGGCACGGACGACTGGTACACGCTGGCCCTGGCCACGGCCGACCTCGGCCGGGCCCACAAGCGCCTCGGCGACCGGGCCAAGGGCCGGGTGCTGATGCGCCGCGCCCTGTGCCTGGCCGGCAGCTGCGGCGCGCACGAGCTCTTCCAGGCGCTCCAGCCTTCGGCGGCGGGCAGTGCCGCCGACGGCTCGGTGCGTCCGCTGCGCCCGGCCCCGGCGGCCGAGGGCGCGCTGACGGCGGCCGAACGCCGGGTCGCGGCACTCGCCGCGCACGGCCACACCAACCGGGAGATCGCCGACAAGCTGTTCATCACCGTCAGCACCGTCGAGCAGCACCTCACCCGGGTGTACCGGAAGATCAACATCAGCCAGCGCCAGGACCTGCCGACCAGTTTGGACTCCCATGTCGCCCACTCCGCCTGACCGCGCCGCCCCCGGCCCCCGCCTGCTCGCCGTCAGCGACCTGCACGTGGGGATGGCCGACAACTGGCCCCTGGTCGAGCAGCTGCGCCCCGGCCACGACGAGGACTGGCTCATCGTGGCCGGGGACGTCGGCGAACTGACCGCCGACATCGAGAAGGCGCTGCGGCTGCTGGCCGACCGCTTCGCCAAGGTCATCTGGTCCCCGGGCAACCACGAACTGTGGACGCCCCGCGAGGACTCCGTCCAGCTGAAGGGCGTCGAGCGCTACCGGCACCTGGTCGCCCGCTGCGCGAAGCTCGGCGTGGTGACGCCGGAGGACCCGTGGCCGGTGTGGACGGGGCCCGGCGGCCCGCTCGCGGTGGCGCCGCTGTTCACCCTGTACGACTACACGTTCCGGGTGCCGGGCGCGGCGACCGCCGAGGAGTCGCTCCGGCTCGCCCACGAGTCCGGCGTGGTCTGCACCGACGAGTTCCTGCTCCACCCCGACCCCTACCCGGGGCGGGCCGAGTGGTGCCGGGCGCTGGTCGCCGCGGCCGAGGAGCGGCTGCGCGCGCACGACCCGGCCGTCCCGCTCGTCCTGGTCAACCACTGGCCGCTGGTGCGCCGGCCCACCGACGTGCTCATGTACCCGGAGTTCGCGCAGTGGTGCGGCACCGTGCTGACCGCCGACTGGCACACCCGCTTCAACGTCGCCGCCGCCGTCTACGGGCACCTGCACATCCCCCGCACCACCTGGTACGAGGGCGTGCGCTTCGAGGAGGTGTCCATCGGCTACCCGCGCGAGTGGCGCCGGCGCGGACACCCGCGCGGACTGCTGCGCACCATCGCGCCGTTCGACGGCGCGGAGCCGGCCGCGACGGCCGGCTGAGGCGCGGCGCGGCCTGCTGAGGCACAGCGCGGTGGCCCCGCCGCGGACAGTGGTCCGCGGCGGGGCCTTCGCGTTCGCCGGGCCGCCCTCCGCCGCCCTCCGCCGTCCTCCGCCGCGCTCCGGCCCCGGAACGCGGAGAAAGACGGGCGCCGGTCCGAGGTGTCTCGGACCGGCGCCCGCCCTGACGCTGCCGGACGGGGGACCGGCAACGGGCTCTGGGGGTTCGGGTCAGACGGCGGCGTTCTCGGCGACCACGCGCTCCAGGTAGGCCACCACGTCGTCGATGTCCGGCAGGCCGAGCATCTGACGGTGCGCGGTGCGGACGCCGGCCGCGATCCGCTCGTCGGACAGCACCTGGCGGCAGGCCTCGGCGACACCCTCGGGGGTGACCTCCGTGACGTGCACGCCGAGGTTCAGCTCGGCGAGGCGCTGCGCGTTGTGCAGGTGGTCGCCGAACTGCGGCAGGGCGACCATCGGCACGCCCTGACGGATCGCCTCCCGGACGCCGCCGTAGCCGCCGTGGGTGACGAACAGCTGGGCGCACTCCAGCAGGAGCTGCTGCGGCAGCCACTCCATGACGACCACGTTGTCGCCGATCTCGATGCCGTCCAGCGGGAAGCCCGCCGTGCCGACCACCGCGTGCACGTCGAGGGCGGACAGGCCCTCGATGATGGCGCGCAGCGTCTCGGTCGGGTCGAGCATGCCCTCCGGCGGCTCGATGCCCTGGGACTTCATCCCCATCACGGTCGGCAGCGCGCTGCCGACCGAGGCGACCACCAGCGGGCGGTCCCCGGAGAGCCCGGCCAGCTCGACCGGCAGGCTGGAGCCGCCGCCCAGCGCGGCCGGCTGCTGGTAGGCGAAGGCCGGCGGCACGTCGTAGCGGACGAAGGAGAAGTCACCGGGCACGCAGTCGATCCGGCCGTGCGGGTAGATCGACCACGGCGCGTCCTTCGCGACCAGCCCGACCTCGCTGCGCCGCTCGTTGAGGAACGGCAGCAGACCCTCCGGGTCGGTGACGTTCGTCGGGCCGGACGGGCAGGACACGTGCGGAATTCCGAGCGCCTCGGCGATCAGGACTCCGGTGAGTTCACCGCCGTCCCGCAGGACCAGGTCGGGGGCGAATTCCTTGGCGATCGGAAGAATGCGCTCGAAGGTCGTCGTGATGTGCGGACCACCGCCCCAGAGAATCATCTGGAGCCGGTTGTCGACGACGATCTCCTCGGAATCCCCGCGCGCCTCCCGACGGTCCCGCATCGAGAAGATGGCCTGCATGATCTCGGGAATGGTCGGCATCACCGGCTCGATCGCCACCGGGGATCCGGCGAAGACCGGTGCGAGGTGCTCGGGCACCGTGGCCAGGACGTCGTGACCCGCCGCGGCGAGCGCCCGGGCGAGCGGCAGCACCTCGTTGGCGTGCCCCTGCGTCCCGGTCACCGTACAGAAAACTCGCATGGCCCGACTCTCCCTACCCCGATGCATTTCGCATTCCTCCGCACTGCTGTCTCCGATGGTTCCGCCGGGGGCAGAGGCGAACAACCCCTACCCACCCCACGCCCCACCGGGACCCGGAGCCGGGCCTACCTGACGGCGGCGGGGGCGGCCACGGAGGACCGGCGCAGCCAGCGGATCGCGACGCCGAGGGTCCGCGAGAGGACCATCGCCATGGCCATCAGGACGAAGAACGCGGCGACCCCGTCGGGGTCGATCTGCTGCTCGACCGTCCACTTGCCGAAATCGGCGCGGAAGGACTCGTTGTTCTCCAGCGTCCAGATGAATCCGAGCCGGCCGGCCAGTACCACGAGCCAGATCGCCAGATAGGCGATTCCCGCCCTGGTGTAGGTCTTTCCGGACGCCGGGTCGTGCTCGATCCGCATCGTGTAGAGCAGGCCGATACCGATGGCGACGCCGATCGCGATCCCGACCCCGGCCGACGTCATGTTGGGCGTCGTCGCCTTCATGTTGTGCAGCATGTCGTAGGCGAACCAGGCCACCAGGCCCAGTGGCATCAGCAGCTTGATGAGGCCGAATCGGTGTCGCCCCACCTGCGTGAAGAGAACGATGGTGATGAGAATGCCGCTCAGGAAGAGCGCGTCTCGCATCCCGTCAGTCACTGGGAACCCTCCGATGTCGTTCAGAACTGATGACGACACTAGGCGTTTCGAGGCTTCCGGTCCTGAGGCCAGGGGTGGACAAAAGGGGGTGGAGAACGCGGTCGCGTTCTCCACCCCCGGCCGGTGAACCGTCAGGTGCGGCGGCTCAGCCGAGCCGCTCCGTCAGCCAGCCGTGCACCGCGCGGGCGGTGCTCTCGGCGTGCTCCTCCATCATCGAGAAGTGGTCGCCCGCGGTGTCCACCGCGCTGTGCTCCGGCGCCCAGGTGGAGCGCCAGTCCTCCCGGTGGCGCCAGTTCGGCAGCGGCTCGGTGGCGCGCACCAGCAGGGTGGGCGTGCCGACCGGCTGCGGCCGCCACTCGGCGAACAGCCGGAAGTAGCCGGCCATCGCGGTGAGCCGGACGTCGCCGAGCGCCCCGAAGCCGCCCGCGGCGGCGCCGGCACCGTCGGCGCCGTCCTGCGCCCCGGACTCCGGTGCGCCGCCCCCGAGACGGGCCTGCACGCCGTTGAAGGCGTTGGTGTCCAGCGGGTAGATGTCGATCAGGACCAGCGCCTCGGGCCGCACGCCGCGCCGCTCCAGGTGGCTGACCAGGGAGTGCGCCAGCATGCCGCCGGAGGAGTGCGCGGCGAGCACGAACGGCCGGTCGCCGGTGTGCGCGAGCAGCGCCCGGGCGTGCGCCTCGGCCAGCACCTCGACGGCGGCCGGCAGCGGCTCCCCCGGCACGAAGCCCGGTGCGGGCAGCACCGAGACGTCGCGCACGTCGCGCAGCGCGGCGGCGAAGCGCGCGTACTCGTGCGGGCCCGACATCGGCAGGATCGACGGGATGCAGACCAGCTCGGGGCCGCCGTCGCCCTTCGCCAGCCGGACCACGTCCAGCTCACCTTCGAGCTGCTCGGGCGACTCGAAGGACGGCCGGAACTCCGAGGCGCTGGTGAGGAGTTGGATGAACTCCTGGAGCCGGCCGAGTTCGCCCGCCCGGCGCGCCATGGCGCCGAACACGCTCTCCGGCTCCCGGACCCGCGCCGTCTCCTCGGCGCGCGCGGAGGCCGCCCCGAGGGAGCGGGTGAGGTAGGCCGCCAGCGCCTCCGGCGTGGGGTTCTCGAAGGCCACCGTGGCGGGCAGTCGCACCCCCGCCGCCGCACCGAGCCGGTTGCGCAGCTCGACGGCGCTGAGCGAGTCGAAGCCCATCTCCAGGAACCGGCGGGTGGGCGGCACCGCCTCGGCGTCGGTGTAGCCGAGCACCAGCGCCGCCTGGGTGCGGACGTACTCCAGCACGATCGCCCCGCGGTCCTGCTCGGCGGCCCCGGCCAGCCGCTCGGTCAGCGAGGGCCCGTCCCCGCCCTGGCCGCCCTCCGTACGGCGGGCGACCGGCTTGACCAGGCCGCGCAGCAGCGGCGGCAGTGCCTCGGGCCCGGCCTGGCGCAGCGCCGGGAGGTCGAGCCGCATCGGCACCAGCACCGCCTGGCCGGCGCCGAGCGCCACGTCGAACAGCCCGAGACCCTCCTCCGAGGTGAGGCCGGGGATGCGGTTGCCGGTACGGGCCGCGGCCAGCTCGCCGTTGGCCTCGCCGATGGCGCCGAGGCTGTCCAGCCACAGGCCCCAGGCGAGCGAGGAGGCCGGCAGGCCGGCCGCCCTGCGCCGCTGGGCGAGCGCGTCGACGAAGGCGTTGGCGGCCGCGTAGTTGGCCTGGCCCGGGTTGCCCATGATGCCCGCGGCCGAGGAGAACAGCACGAAGGCCCTGAGGTCCAGGCCCTCGGTCAGCTCGTGCAGGTGCAGCGCAGCGTCGACCTTGGGGCGCAGCACCTTCGCCAGCCGCTCCGGGGTGAGCCCGTCGACGGTGCCGTCGTCCAGCACGCCGGCGCTGTGCACCACCGCGGTGAGCGGGCGGTCGGCGGGCACGGACGCCAGCAGTGCCGCCAGCGCCTCCCGGTCGGAGGTGTCGCAGGCGGAGATCTCGACGCGGTCCGCGCCGAGGCCGGTCAGCGCGTCGGCGAGTTCCCGGGCGCCCTCGGCGGCGAGGCCGCGCCGGCTGGTGAGGACCAGGCTGCGCACCCCGTGGACGGTGACCAGGTGACGGGCCACCAGGGCGCCGAGGGTGCCGGTGCCGCCGGTGATCAGGACGGTGCCGTCCCGGTCGAGCGGCGGCCCGGCGGTCTCCTGCCCGGCCTGCCCGGCTTCCTCGGCCTGCTCAGAATGCTTTGCCTGCTCGGCCTGCTCCGCGGCCACCGGCATCCGGACCAGCCGCGGGGTCAGCGCGGTGCCCGCGCGCAGCGCCAGCTCCGGCTCGCCGGAGGCGACCGCGGCGAGCAGCGCCCCCTCGGAGGCCTCGTCGGAGTCGACCAGCACGAACCGCTCCGGGTTCTCGGTGCGCGCGGAGCGCAGCAGGCCCCACACCGGAGCGGCGGCCAGGCCGGGGACGTCCTCGTCCGCGCCGGTCGGGACGGCGTTGCGGGTCACCGCGACCAGCCGGGTGTCGGCCAGCCGCTCGTCGGTGAGCCAGGCCTGCACGGCGGCCAGCGCGTCCAGCGCGGCCCGGTGCGCGGCCTCACTCAGGGCGTCCGCACCGGCCGGGGCGACCGCGGGGCCGAAGGAGGCGAACACCAGCTCGGGAGCACGCTCCCCGGCGTCCAGGGCGGCGGTCAGCGCCGCCAGGTCGGCGAACCGGGCCGGCGCGACGCCGTCCAGGCCCGCGCCGAGCACCGCCGCCGACGGCCGGGCGCCGCCCGCCGCCAGGGCCTGCGGCACCCACTCCAGCCGGAACAGGGACTCGTGGTGCCGGGCACCGGCCGCGTTCAGCCGCTCCGCCGACACCTGCCGCACCACCAGGCCCTCGGCCGCCACCACCGGGCGCCCGGAGGCGTCGGCCACCTGCAACGACAGCGCCTCCTCGCCCGGAACCGGCGCGAAGCGCACCCGCAGCGCGGTCGCCCCGGTCCCGTACCGGCTGACGCCGCGCCAGGAGAACGGCATCCACAGCCCGCCGCCCGACTCTCCACCGGGCTCCACCGAGCCCGCCGCGACGGCGTGCATGGCCGCGTCGAGCAGCGCCGGGTGGACGCCGAAGCGGCCCGCCTCGGTGTGCAGCTCCTCCGGCAGGGCGATCTCGGCGAAGATCTCCTCGCCGCGCCGCCACACCGCGCGCAGGCCCTGGAACGCCGGGCCGTAGCCGATGCCCGCGGCGTGGAAGTCGTCGTACAGGCCGTCGACGGGCAGCCGCTCGCCGCCCCGCGGCGGCCAGGCCGTGAAGTCGAACCCGGCGGCCGCGGGCGCCCCGGCCAGCCAGCCGGTCGCGTGCCTGGTCCACACCTGCTCGTCCTCGTCGCCCTCGACGCGCCCGTACACGTCGATGCCGCGCCGGCCCGCCCCGTCGGGCACTCCGACGGCGATCTGCACCGCGACGCCGCCCTGCTCCGGCAGGATCAGCGGGGCCTCGAAGGTCAGCTCCTCCAGCGCCCCGCAGCCGACCAGGGCGCCCGCGTACAGCGCGTACTCGACGAAGGCGGTGCCGGGCAGCAGCACCGTGTCGAGCGCCGCGTGGTCGGCCAGCCAGCCGTGCGCCTGCAACGAGAGCCGGCCCGTCAGCAGCAGCCCGTCCCCGTCCGCGCGCTCGATCGCGGCGGACAGCAGCGGGTGGTCGGCGGGCACCAGGCCGGCCGACGCGACGTCACCGGTGTACGGGCCTGGCTCCAGCCAGTAGCGGCGGCGCTGGAACGCGTACGTCGGCAGCTCCACCGGACGGCCCGGCGCGATCACCGCGGACCAGTCCGGCTCGGCCCCGTGCGCGTGGGCGGTGGCCAGGGCCGCCGCGAAGCGCGGCGCCGAACCCTCGCCGCGGCGCAGCGTGCCGAGGACGGCGGCGTCACCGCCGACGTCCTCCAGGATGCCGCCCAGCGGGACGGTCAGCACCGGGTGCGGGCTGACCTCGACGAACAGCCGGTGCCCGGTGGCCAGCAGCTTCCGGACCGTCTTGTCGAACTCCACCGTCCGACGCATGTTCAGGTACCAGTACTCGGCGTCCATCGCGGCCGTGTCGAACAGCTCGCCGGTGACCGTCGAGTACAGCGGCACCGTCGCCGCCCGCGGCGCGACCGGGGCGAGGTCCGCGAGGATCCGCTCCCGCAGCGGCTCCACCTGCGCGGAGTGGCCGGCGCCGAGCGCCCCGGGCACCCGGCGGACCCGGATCTCCGCCGCCTCCATCGCGGCCACGAACTCGTCCACGGCGTCCGGTGCCCCGGCCACCACGCAGGCGCCGGGACCGTTCACCACCGCGACCGACAGCCGGTCGCCGTACGGGGCGATGTGCGCGCGGACCTGCTCCACCGGCGCCAGCACGGAGGCCATCGCGCCCTTGCCGATCAGCGCGAGGAGCGCCTTGCTGCGCAGCGCGACGATCCTGGCCGCGTCCCGCAGCGAGAGCGCGCCCGCCACGTACGCGGCCGCGACCTCGCCCTGCGAGTGGCCCACCACCGCGGCCGGCTCGATGCCGCAGGCCCGCCACAGCGCGGCCAGCGACACCATGGTGGTGAACAGCATCGGCTGGAGCACGTCCAGGAGTTCGGCGTCCGGCGCGCCCTCGGCGCCGCGCAGCGCGTCGGCCACCGACCAGTCGAGGAACTCGGCGAAGGCCGCGTCGCACTCGGCGACCGCGTCCGCGAAGACCGGCGAGGACCCGAGCAGCCCGGCCGCCATGCCGAGCCACTGGGAGCCCTGGCCGGGGAAGACGAAGACGGCCTTGCGGTCCGGGCGGGCCATGCCCCGCACGACCGCCGAGCCCTCGCCCGCGTCCCGCCCCTCGGCGACGGCCGCGAGACCGGCCAGCAGTCCGTCCCGGCCGGCCGAGACCACCGCGGCCCGGTAGTCGAAGACGGTGCGGTCGGCGATCAGCGCGTGCGCCACGTCCGCCGGGTCCAGCTCCGGCCGGGCCGCGACGTACGCCCGCAGCCGCTCGGCCTGGTCGCGCAGGGCCTGCTCGGACGCCCCGGACAGCAGCCACGGCGCGGCCTGCGCCGGGAGCACCCGGGCCGGCACCGCGCCCGGCTCGGCGGGCTCCTCGGTGCCCGGCTCGGCCGGCTGCTCCGCGTCCGGCGCCTGCTCCAGGACGACGTGCGCGTTGGTGCCGCTCACGCCGAAGGAGGACACGCCCGCGCGGCGCGGCTCGCCGGTCTCCGGCCACGGACGGGACTCGGTGAGCACCGCGACCGTGCCGTCCGACCAGTCGACCTTCGTGGTCACCTCGTCGGCGTGCAGCGTCTTCGGCAGCACACCGTGGCGCATCGCCAGCACCGTCTTGATGACGCCGCCGACGCCGGCCGCCGCCTGGGTGTGGCCCACGTTCGACTTGAACGAGCCCAGCCACAGCGGGTTCGCCCGGTCGCGGCCCTGCCCGTAGGTGGCGATCACGGCCTGCGCCTCGATCGGGTCGCCCAGCGAGGTGCCGGTGCCGTGCGCCTCCACCGCGTCCACCTGCTCGGGCGCGAGCCTGGCGTCGGCCAGCGCCTCCAGGATGACCCGCTGCTGGGACGGACCGTGCGGGGAGGTCAGCCCGTTGGAGGCGCCGTCCTGGTTCACCGCCGTACCGCGCACCAGGCCGAGGATCCGCCGGCCGGCCCGCCGCGCGTCGGACAGCCGCTCCAGCAGCAGCATCCCGGCGCCCTCGGAGAAGCCCGCGCCGTCCGCGTCCTCGGCGAACGCCTTGCAGCGCCCGTCCGCCGCCAGCCCCTGCTGCTTGCTCACCTCGATGAACGTGCCCGGCGCGCACATCACCGTCGCACCGCCGGCCAGCGCCATCGAGCACTCGCCCTTGCGCAGCGCCTGCACCGCCAGGTGGAGCGTCACCAGCGAGGACGAGCAGGCGGTGTCGACGGTCATCGACGGACCGACCAGCCCGAAGGTGTACGAGATCCGGCCGGAGGCGACACTGCCGGACGTCCCCGTGGAGAGGAAACCGCCGACGCCCTCCGGCAGGGCCGGGGCCTGGGCGAGGTAGTCGGTGTTGTTCATCAGCCCGGCGAACACGCCCGTCCGGCTGCCGCGCAGCTCGGCGGGCCGGATCCCGGCGTTCTCGAAGGCCTCCCAGGACGCCTCCAGCAGCAGCCGCTGCTGCGGCTCCATGGCGAGCGCCTCACGCGGCGAGATGCCGAAGAACGCCGGGTCGAACTCCCCCGCGTCGTGCAGGAACCCGCCGAAGACCGTGTCGGAGCCGTAGCCGTCGTCGTCCGAGCCCTGGAGCCCGGCGATGTCCCAGCCGCGGTCGGTCGGGAACGCCGTCACCCCGTCGACGCCGTCGCGCACCATCTCCCACAGCCCGTCGGGGTCCTGCACCCCGCCCGGGAAGCGGCAGGCCATGCCGACGATCGCGATCGGCTCGTGGGCGTTCGACTCCAGCTCGCCGAGCCGTTGGCGGGTCTGGTGCAGATCGGCCGTGACCTGCTTGAGGAAGTGACGGAGCTTCTCCTCGTTGGACATGGTGATGTCTCTTCTCCTAGCGGATCTGGCGGTCCGGCGTTCTGGTGATGTGGCGCTCTTGCGCTCGGATGGTCTTGAACCCTCGGCGCCCTGGCTCTTCCGGGTGACGGGTCACCGGCGCCGAGGGAGGGGAGGCCGGCCTCGGTGGGGGTCGAGGCCGGCCTCGGGTGGGGGAAGCGGGGAATCAGGAGATGCCGAACTCCCGGCCGATGAAGTCGAACAGGTCGTCGTCGGCGGCGTCGTCGATCACGTCCGTGACCGCGCCGGCGCCGTCGGCCGGCTCAGCGCCCCGGCCGTCGCCCAGCCGGGCCAGCAGCGCCTGGAGCCGGGTGACCACCCGGAGCCGGTCACCGCCCTCCGGCTCGGACTCGGCGATCAGCGACTCCAGGACGTCCAGTTCCTCGGCCACGCTGCGCCCGGCGTCGTCGCCGCCGGGCAGGGTGGTCAGCAGGTGGTCGGCCAGGTCCGCGGAGTTCGGGTGGTCGAACACCACGGTCGCGGGCAGCCGCTGCCCCACCGCCGCACCGAGCTGGTTGCGGAACTCCACGGCGGTCAGCGAGTCGAAGCCCAGCTCCCGGAACGCCCGGTCGGCCGGCACCTCGGCGATGCCCGCGAACCCGAGCACCGCGGCCACCTGCCCACGGACCAGCTCCAGCATCGCCGGCCTGCGCTCCTCGCGCGGCAGCGCCAGCAGACCGTCGAGGACGGTGCTCTGCGCGCCGCCGCTCGCGGCCTGGGCGGCGCGGCGGGCGGGGGTGCGGACCAGGGCCCGCAGCAGCGGCGGGACACCGGCCGTCGCGGCCTGCCGGCGGACGCCGGCCAGGTCCAGCCGGACGGGCACGAGCAGTGCCTGTCCTGAGGTCCAGGCGGCATCGAGCAGAGCGAGACCCTCGGTGTCCGTCAGGCCGTCGTGGCGACGGCGGTCGGCCTCGGTGAGACCACCCGCCATGCCACCGCTCTGCTCCCACGCGCCCCAGGCCAGCGACGTCGCCGGCAGACCCAGGGTGTGACGGTGGGCAGCCAGAGCATCCAGGAAGGTGTTCGCCGCCGCGTAGTTCGCCTGACCCGGGTTACCGAGCACACCGGCCGCGGAGGAGAACAGAACGAAGGCGCTGAGGTCCAGCTCGCGGGTCAGCTCGTGCAAGTTGTGGGCGGCGTCCACCTTCGGACGCAGCACCGCCTCCAACCGCTCCGGAGTGAGGGCGTCGATGACGCCGTCGTCCAGGACACCGGCCGTGTGGATGACCCCGGTGAGCGGGTGCTCGGCCGGGACGGCCGAGATCAGCTTCTCCAGGGCGTCACGGTCCGCGGCATCACACGCGGCGATCTCCACCGCGACGGCACCCAAGCCCATCAGCTCATCCGCCAACTCCTGCGCACCCTCGGCGGCCAGGCCACGACGACTGGTCAGAACCAGGTGACGGACACCGTGCTCGACGACCAGATGACGGGCGACGAGCGAACCCAGCGCACCCGTACCACCGGTGACCAGCACCGTGCCGCCCTCGTCCAGCTCGAACCCGCCCTCGGCAACCGGCGTCCTGGTCAGACGCGGCACCACGATCTCGCCACCGCGCACCGCCGCCTCCGGCTCGTCCGAGCCGAGGACCGACCAGAGCAGCTCCGAGGTCACCGACTCGTCGGCGTCCAGGAGCACGAAGCGCTCCGGGTTCTCCGCCTGGGCGGAGCGGACCAGGCCCCAGAGCGGGGCGCCGGCCAGGTCATCGGTCAGCGCGCCGCGAGTGACCCAGACCAGGCGGGAGTCCGCGAAACGCTCCTCCGCCAACCAGGCCTGCACCAGCGCCAGCGCCTCCTGAGCCGCGCGGTGAGCGGCGCCCACCACGTCATCGCCCTCGAACGGCGCCACCGGCACGAACAGCACCTTCGGCACGGACACGGCCGCAGCCGCCTCCGTCAGACCGGCGTAGGCGGTGCCACCGGCGAAGACGTCCTCCGCCGCACCCAGTACCGCCCACGTGGCGGCCTCGGCCGTCGGCAGCACCGGCGCTGTCCACTCCAGCTGGAACATCGCCTCGTGGAACGCCCGCCGCGCAGAAGCCAGTTGGCCCGCATCCACCGGGCGCAGCATCAGCGAGCCGATGGTGGCGACGGGGGCGCCGGTCTCGTCGGCGGCGACGATGGACACCGCGTCGGTGCCGGCCGGGGCCAGCTTGACGCGCAGCACCGAGGCGCCGGTGGCGTGGAGGGAGACACCGTTCCAGGAGAACGGGAGGTGCGCGCTGTCCTGCTCGGTGACGAAGCCGCTCAGGGCGATGCCGTGCAGCGCGGCGTCCAGCAGCGCCGGGTGGACACCGAAACCGTCGACCGACGTGTCCTCGGGCAGCACGATCTCCGCGTACACCGCGCCCTCGGCACGCCAGGCGGCCCGCAGGCCCTGGAACACCGGACCGTACGCCAGGCCGGTGGCGGCCAGGCCCTCGTACAGGTCCTCGATGCCGACGGGCTGGGCGTCCTTCGGAGGCCACACCGACAGGCCCTCCGGCGCCACGGGCGCGGCATCGGACAACAGACCCGACGCGTGCCGAACCCACGGCTCATCGGCCTCGGCGCCGTCCGGGCGGGAGTAGACCGCCACCGGACGCAGACCGTCGGTGCCCGCCGCCTCCACCGACACGCGCAGGGCGATACCGCCCTGCTCCGGCAGGACGAGCGGGGCCTGGAGCATCAGCTCCTCGACCTGACCGAAGCCCACCTGGTCACCGGCGTGGATCGCCAGCTCCAACAGACCCGTACCCGGCACCAGGACCGAACCCGACACCGCGTGATCAGCAAGCCACGCGTGCGACTGAAGGGACAGGCGACCCGTCAGCAGGACACCATCCGACTCCGGCAGAGCGATCGCCGCACCGAGCAGTGCGTGCCCCGTCGCGGCCTGGCCCAGACCTGCGGCGTCGCCGGCGCTGGACGAAGTCGCCTTGAGCCAGAAGTGCTCGTGCTGGAAGGCGTAGGTCGGCAGGTCGGTGCGGCGCGCGCCGCGACCGGCGAAGACGGCCTCCCAGTCGAGTGCCACACCCTGGGTGTGGAGACCGGTGACGGCCTGGGTGAAGGACAGCGCCTCCGGGCGGTCCTTGCGCAGGACCGGGGCGAAGTGGCCCTCGGTGATCTCCTGGGCAAGGGCCGACAGGGTGCCGTCCGGGCCCAGCTCCAGGAACGTGGTCACGCCCTGAGCGGCGAGGTAGGCGATGCCGTCGGCGAAGCGCACAGCCTGACGGACGTGTCGCACCCAGTACTCGGGCGAGGTCAGCTCGGTGGCGAGTTCGCCCGTGACATTGGAGACGACGGCGAACTTCGGCTCCGAGTACGTGAGTTCGGACGCCACGACGCGGAACTCGGACAGCATGGGCTCCATCCGCGGCGAGTGGAACGCGTGGCTCACCCGCAGCTGACGACCCCGGCGACCCTGCTCCTTCCAGTGCTCCAACACCTCAAGGACAGTGGCCTCGTCACCCGAAACCACCACCGACGTCGGCCCGTTGACCGCCGCGACGGCGATCTCGGCTTCCCGGCCGGCCAGCAGCGGCAGCACCTCCGCCTCGGTCGCCTCGATGGCGGCCATCGCACCGCCGACGGGCAGGGCCCGCATCAGCCGGCCACGAGCCTCGACCAGCTTCGCGGCGTCGCCCAGGGAAAGGACCCCGGCGACATGGGCAGCGGCGATCTCACCGACCGAGTGACCGACCAGGAAGTCGGGCTTCAGACCCCACGACTCGACCAGACGGAACAACGCCACCTCGACGGCAAACAGCGCCGCCTGCGTGTACGCCGTCTGGTCCAGCAGCTCCGAAGCCTCGAACACCACGTCCTTCAACGGGAATTCAAAGCGGGCACACACCTCATCGAAGGCGGCGGCAAAGGTCGGGAACGCCTCGTACAGCTCCCGCCCCATGCCGGTCCGCTGGCTGCCCTGCCCGGTGAACAGGAACGCGAGCTTGCCACGGCCCACCGAAGCGCCGGACGCCTCACCGCCCGCCAGACCTGCCAGCCCGGCCAGCAGCTCCTCCCGGCTCGCACCCGACACCACCGCACGGTGGTCGAAGCGCGCCCGCGACACCGCCAACGAGAAGCCGACATCCACCGGCGACAGCTCCGGCCGCTCCCCCACGAACGCCGCCAGCCGTCCGGCCTGGTCCCGCAGCGCCGCCTCCGACTTGCCCGACACCACCCAGGAAACAGGGGCATCGACGGTGGCCTCCGCCACCTCGACCGGCGCGCTGTCCGGAGCCTGCTCCAGGATCACGTGCGCGTTGGTCCCGCTGATGCCGAAGGACGACACCGCCGCACGGCGCGGACGACCAAGCTCCGGCCAGTCCCGCGCCTCCGTGAGCAGCTCGACCGCGCCCGCCGACCAGTCGACGTGCGGGGTCGGCTCGTCCACGTAGAGCGTCTGCGGGAGGACGCCCTCCTGGAGTGCCAGCACCATCTTGATGATGCCCGCGACGCCGGCCGCCGCCTGGGTGTGGCCGAGGTTGGACTTGATCGACCCGAGCCAGAGCGGCTCGCCCTCCTCGCGGCCCTGCCCGTACGTGGCCAGCAGCGCCTGCGCCTCGATCGGGTCACCCAGTCGGGTCCCCGTCCCGTGCGCCTCGACCACGTCCACGTCCCCCGTGGACAGGCCGGCGCCCAGCAGCGCCTGCCGGATCACCCGCTGCTGCGAGGGACCGTTCGGCGCGGTCAGACCGTTCGACGCACCGTCCTGGTTGACGGCCGAACCACGCACCACCGCAAGCACCTTGTGCCCGTTGCGCCGCGCGTCGGACAGCCGCTCCACGAGCAGCATGCCGACACCCTCCGACCAGCCGGTGCCGTCGGCCGCGCCCGCGAAGGGCTTGCAGCGGCCGTTCAGCGCCAGACCGCGCTGGAGGGCGAAGCTGGAGAAGGTGTCGGGGTTCGGCATCACCGTCACACCACCGGCGAGCGCCAGCGTGCACTCGCCGTTGCGCAGCGCCTGCGCGGCCAGGTGCAGGGTGACGAGCGAGGAGGAGCAGGCCGTGTCGACCGTCACCGCCGGGCCCTCGAAACCGAAGGTGTACGAGACTCGCCCGGACACCACGCTGCTGGAGCCGCCCGTACCGAGGAAGCCCTCGATCCCCTCCGGAACCTCCGTGACCCGCGCCGCGTAGTTGTGGTACATCACACCGGCGAACACGCCGGTCCGGCTGCCGCGCACGGAAGCCGGGTCGATGCCCGCCCGCTCGAAGGCCTCCCACGACGCCTCCAGCAGCAGCCGCTGCTGCGGGTCCATGGCGAGCGCCTCGCGCGGCGAGATCCCGAAGAAGGTCGGGTCGAACTCGGCCGCCTTCTGGAGGAAACCGCCCTCCAGGACGTAGTCGTCCTCGGGGTGCTCCGGATCCGGGATGAGGATCCGCTCCAGGTCCCAGCCGCGGTCGGTCGGGAACGGCACGATGCCGTCGCCGCCCGCCAGCAGGAACTGCCACAGCCCCTCGGGCGTGGTCACACCGCCCGGGTAGCGGCAGGCCATGCCGACGATCACGATCGGATCGTCGTCCGCGGCCGTCGCGGTCCGCGCACCGACCTCGACCACCGCATGGGCGCCGGTGACCTCGGCCACGACGAAGTCCGCGACGGCCACCGCGTTCGGGTGGTCGAACACCAGCGTCGCCGGCAGCCGCAGACCCGTCGCCGCACCGAGCTGGTTGCGGAACTCCACGGCGGTGAGCGAGTCGAAGCCCATCTCCTTGAACGCCCGCTCCGGCTCCACCACATCGGCGTTCGGGAAGCCCAGCACCGCCGCGACCCGCGCCCTGACCAGCGCGAGGGCGAAGGCACGCCGCTCGTCGGGGGCACCCAGAGCAAGCAACTGCTGCGCCCACTCGCCGCGGGCCGCCGAGGCCGCCCCGGCCGCGGCGCGGCGGGCGGGGGTGCGGACCAGGGCCCGCAGCAGCGGCGGGACACCGGCCGTCGCTGCCTGCCGGCGGACGCCGGCCAGGTCCAGGCGGACGGGCACGAGCAGTGCCTGTCCTGAGGTCCAGGCGGCATCGAGCAGAGCGAGGCCCTCGGTGTCCGAGAGGCCGTCGTGGCGACGGCGGTCGGCCTCGGTGAGACCACCCGCCATGCCACCGCTCTGCTCCCACGCGCCCCAGGCCAGCGACGTCGCCGGCAGACCCAGCGCGTGGCGGTGAGCAGCCAGAGCATCCAGGAAGGTGTTCGCCGCCGCGTAGTTCGCCTGACCCGGGTTACCGAGCACACCGGCCGCGGAGGAGAACAGAACGAAGGCGCTGAGGTCCAGCTCGCGGGTCAGCTCGTGCAAGTTGTGGGCGGCGTCCACCTTCGGACGCAGCACCGCCTCCAACCGCTCCGGGGTCAGCGAACCGACCACGCCGTCGTCCAGCACACCGGCGGTGTGAACAACCGCGGTGAGCGGGTGCTCGGCCGGGACGGTGGCCAGGAGGGCGGCGAGCGCCTCACGGTCGGCGGCGTCGCAGGCCGCGATCCCGACCGAGGCGGCTCCCAACTCGACCAGCTTGTCGGCCAACTCCTGCGCACCCTCGGCGGCCAGGCCACGACGACTGGTCAGAACCAGGTGACGGACACCGTGCTCGGCGACCAGATGACGGGCGACGAGCGAACCCAGCGCACCCGTACCACCGGTGACCAGCACCGTGCCGCCCTCGGCGAGAACGACCTCACCCTCGGCGACCGGCGTCCTGGTCAGACGCGGCACCACGATCTCGCCACCGCGCAGCACCGCCTCCGGCTCACCGGACAGTGCCACCGCCGCCAGCCGCTCCCAGGCCGGCACCCCGTCCTCGACGTCCAGGAGCACGAACCGCTCCGGGTTCTCCGCCTGAGCGGAACGCACCAGACCCCAGACGGGCGCGTTGACGAGATCATCGGCCAGCGCACCGCGCGTCACGAACACCAGGCGGGAGTCGGCGAAACGCTCCTCCCCCAGCCAGCCCTGCACCAACGCCAGCGCCTCCAGCGCCGACCGGTGAGCAGCACCCACCACGTCATCGCCCTCGAACGGCGCCACCGGCACGAACACCAGCTCCGGCACCGAACCGGCCGCAGCCAGCTCCGCCAGACCCGCACCCGACTCCAGCACACTCCACGAAGCCTCAACCGACTCCGGAACCGCAAGCTCCGACCACTCCAGCTGGAACAACGCCTCATGGAACGCCCGCCGCGCAGAAGCCAGTTGGCCCGCATCCACCGGGCGCAGCATCAGCGAACCGATGGTGGCGACGGGGGCGCCGGTCTCGTCGGCGGCGACGATGGACACCGCGTCGGTGCCGGCCGATGCCAGCTTGACGCGCAGCACCGAGGCGCCGGTGGCGTGGAGGGAGACACCGTTCCAGGAGAACGGGAGGTGCGCGCTGTCCTGTTCGGTGACGAAGCCGCCCAGGGCGATGCCGTGCAGCGCGGCGTCCAGCAGCGCCGGGTGGACACCGAAGCCGTCGACCGACGTGTCCTCGGGCAGCACGATCTCCGCGTACACCGCGCCCTCGGCACGCCAGGCGGCCCGCAGGCCCTGGAACACCGGACCGTACGCCAGGCCGGTGGCGGCCAGGCCCTCGTACAGGTCCTCGATGCCGACGGGCTGGGCGTCCTTCGGAGGCCACACCGACAGGCCCTCCGGCGCCACGGGCGCGGCATCGGACAACAGACCCGACGCGTGCCGAACCCACGGCTCATCGCTCTCGGCGCCGTCCGGGCGGGAGTAGACCGCCACCGGACGCAGACCGTCGGTGCCCGCCGCCTCCACCGACACGCGCAGGGCGATACCGCCCTGCTCGGGCAGAACAAGCGGGGCCTGGAGCATCAGCTCCTCGACCTGACCGAAGCCCACCTGGTCACCGGCGTGAATCGCCAGCTCCAACAGACCCGTACCCGGCACCAGGACCGAACCCGACACCGCGTGATCAGCAAGCCACGCGTGCGACTGAAGGGACAGGCGACCTGCCAGGAGGACGCCATCCGACTCCGGCAGAGCGATCGCCGCACCGAGCAACGGGTGAACGGTCTTCCCGAGGCCGAGGCTGACGGCGTCACCCGCAACGTTGGGCAGGTCCAGCCAGTAGTTCTCGTACTGGAAGGCGTAGGTCGGCAGGTCGACACGGCTCGCGCCGCGACCGGCGAACACCGCGTCCCAGTCCAGTTCGGAGCCGTACGCGTGGAGACCGGTGACGGCCTGAGTGAAGGACAGCGCCTCCGGGCGGTCCTTGCGCAGAACGGGCGCGAAGTGGCCGTCCGTGATCTCCTGCGCCAGAGCCGACAGGGTGCCGTCCGGACCCAGCTCCAGGAACCTCGTGACACCCTGAGCGGCGAGGTAGGCGATACCGTCGGCGAAGCGAACAGCCTGACGGACGTGGCGCACCCAGTACTCGGGCGAGGTCAGCTCGGTCGCCGACTCGCCGGTGACGTTGGAGACCACGGCGAACTTCGGCTCCGAGTAGGTGAGTTCGGACGCAACGGCGCGGAACTCGGCCAGCATGGGCTCCATCCGCGGCGAGTGGAACGCGTGGCTCACCCGCAGCTGACGACCCCGGCGACCCTGCTCCTTCCAGTGCTCCAACACCTCCAGGACAGCGGCCTCGTCGCCCGAAACCACCACCGAGGAAGGCCCGTTGACCGCCGCCACGGCGATCTCCGACTCCCGGCCCGCCAATAGCGGCAACACCTCCGCCTCGGTCGCCTCAATGGCAGCCATCGCACCACCGACGGGCAGCGCCTGCATCAGCCGGCCCCGCGCCTCGACCAACTTCGCCGCGTCGCCCAGGGAAAGGACCCCGGCGACATGGGCAGCGGCGATCTCACCGACCGAGTGGCCCACCAGGAAGTCGGGCTTCAGACCCCAGGACTCGACCAGACGGAACAACGCAACCTCGACGGCGAACAGCGCCGCCTGCGTGTACGCCGTCTGGTCCAGCAGCTCCGAAGCCTCGAACACCACGTCCTTCAACGGGAATTCGAACCTGGCACACACCTCATCGAAGGCAGCGGCAAAGATCGGGAACGCCGCGTACAGCTCCCGCCCCATCCCCGCCCGCTGGCTCCCCTGCCCGGTGAACAGAAACGCGAGCTTGCCACGGCCCACCGAAGCGCCGGACGCCTCACCACTCGCCAGACCTGCCAGCCCGGCCAGCAGCTCCTCCCGACTCGCACCCGACACCACCGCACGGTGGTCGAACCGCGCCCGCGACACCGCCAACGAGAAGCCGACATCCACCGGCGACAGCTCCGGCCGCTCCCCCACGAACGCCGCCAGCCGCCCGGCCTGCGCCCGCAGCGCCGCCTCCGACTTGCCCGACACCACCCACGCGACCGGAGCGTCGACAGTGACCGCGACGGCCTCCGCCGGCTCCTCCTCGGGGGCCTGCTCCAGGATCACGTGCGCGTTGGTCCCGCTGATGCCGAACGACGACACCGCCGCACGGCGCGGACGACCAAGCTCCGGCCAGTCACGGCCCTCGGTCAGCAGCTCGACCGAGCCCGCCGACCAGTCGACCTTGGTCGACGGCCGGTCCACGTGCAGCGTCTGCGGCATGACGCCCTCGCGCAGCGCCATCACCATCTTGATGATGCCGCCCGCGCCGGCCGCCGCCTGGGTGTGGCCGACGTTGGACTTGAACGAGCCGATCCACAGCGGCTCGCCACCCTCGCGGCCCTGCCCGTACGTGGCCAGCAGCGCCTGCGCCTCGATCGGGTCACCGAGCGTGGTGCCGGTACCGTGTGCCTCCAGCAGGTCCACGTCGCCCGAGGTCAGGCCCGCGTTGGTCAGGGCCTGCCGGATCACCCGCTGCTGCGACGGACCGTTGGGCGCGGTCAGGCCGCTGCTCGCACCGTCCTGGTTCACCGCCGAACCCCGCACCACCGCAAGCACCTTGTGACCGTTGCGCCGCGCGTCGGACAGCCGCTCCAGCAGGAGCATTCCGACGCCCTCGGAGAAGCCGGTGCCGTCGGCCGCGTCCGCGAACGCCTTGCAGCGGCCGTCGAGGGCCAGGCCCCGCTGTCGCGTGAACTCCAGGTAGGTGCCGGGCGTGGCCATGACGGTCGCGCCGCCCGCGAGGGCGAGCGTGCAGTCGCCGTTGCGCAGGGCCTGCGCGGCCAGGTGCAGGGTGACCAGGGAGGAGGAGCAGGCCGTGTCGACCGTCACCGCCGGGCCTTCGAGGCCCAGGGTGTAGGAGACGCGGCCGGACGCCACGCTGCCGGAGCCGCCGGTGCCGAGGAAGCCCTCGATCCCCTCGGGGAGGCCTTCCTGCGCGGGGGACGGCGTGTAGTCGGTGTTGTTCATCAGGCCCGCGAACACGCCGGTCTTGCTGCCGCGCACCGACTCCGGGTCGATGCCGGCCCGCTCGAAGGCCTCCCACGACGCCTCCAGCAGCAGCCGCTGCTGCGGGTCCATGGCGAGCGCCTCGCGCGGCGAGATCCGGAAGAAGTACGGGTCGAACTCCCCCGCGCTGTGCAGGAATCCGCCCTGCGGAACGCGTGTCCCGCCGGGGCCGTCCTCGTCCTCGCCCTCCTCGAAGGTCAGGGCCGCCAGGTCCCAGCCGCGCTCGGCGGGGACCTCGCTGATGCCGTCGGCGCCGTCGGCCACCAGCCGCCACAGCCCCTCGGGCGTGGTCACGCCGCCCGGGTAGCGGCAGGCCATGCCGATGATCGCGATGGGCTCGCGGTCCTTGTCCTCCGCCTCGCGCAGACGGCGGCGGGTCTCGCGCAGGTCGGCCGTCGCCCGCTTGAGGTAGTCGACCAACTTCTCTTCGTTCGACACTGGGGTCACTCCACTGTGAGGGCTACGGCAGGGGCTGCGGCGGGCGTGGGTACGGGCGGCTGCGGGCTCACTGGCCGAGCTCGTTGTCGAGGAGGTCGAACAGCTCGTCCGCGGTCACCGACTCCAGGGAGTCGGCCTCGTCCGTGCCGTCCGCCTCGGCCTGGGCTCCGGTCCACCGCGACATCACGGCCCGCAGTCGGGCGGTGATTCCGGAGCGCTCGTCGGTACCGGTGTCGGAACCGCCCGCGATCGCCGCGAGCAGCGACTCCAGCTTGTCGAGTTCCGAGTGGACGGACTGGGCCGCCGTCTCGTCCGTCGCCGTGCCGAGCTCCGCCGCCAGGTAGTCGGCCACACCGGCCGGGGCCGGGTAGTCGAAGATCAGCGTCGCCGGGAGGCGCAGTCCGGTCGCCTTGCCGAGCCCGTTGCGCAGCTCGATGGCGGTGAGCGAGTCGACACCCAGCTCCAGGAAGCCGCGCTTCGGGTCGATGTCGTCCGCTCCCGCGAAGCCGAGGACGGCCGCGGTGTGGGACCGGACGAGGTCGAGCAGCAGGGCCCGCCGCTCCTCCGGCTCCAGGCCGGCCAGGCGCTCCGCGAGGGCCTCCGTGCCCGCCGTCCCCGTCTGCTCCCCGGCCGCGGCGCGGCGGGCGGGGGTGCGGACCAGGGCCCGCAGCAGCGGCGGGACGCCGGCCGTCGCGGCCTGCCGGCGGACGCCGGCCAGGTCCAGCCGGACGGGCACGAGCAGTGCCTGTCCTGAGGTCCAGGCGGCATCGAGCAGAGCGAGGCCCTCGGTGTCCGTCAGGCCGTCGTGGCGACGGCGGTCGGCCTCGGTGAGACCACCCGCCATGCCACCGCTCTGCTCCCACGCGCCCCAGGCCAGCGACGTCGCCGGCAGACCCAGCGCGTGGCGGTGAGCGGCCAGAGCATCCAGGAAGGTGTTCGCCGCCGCGTAGTTCGCCTGACCCGGGTTACCCAGCACACCGGCCGCGGAGGAGAACAGAACGAATGCCCTGAGGTCCAGCTCGCGGGTCAGCTCGTGCAAGTTGTGGGCGGCGTCCACCTTCGGACGCAGCACCGCCTCCAACCGCTCCGGGGTCAGCGAACCGACCACGCCGTCGTCCAGCACACCGGCGGTGTGAACAACCGCGGTGAGCGGGTGCTCGGCCGGGACGGCCGAGATCAGCTTCTCCAGGGCGTCACGGTCGGCGGCATCGCACGCGGCGATCTCCACCGCGACGGCACCCAAGCCCATCAGCTCATCCGCCAACTCCTGCGCACCCTCGGCGGCCAGGCCACGACGACTGGTCAGAACCAGGTGACGGACACCGTGCTCGGCGACCAGATGACGGGCGACGAGCGAACCCAGCGCACCCGTACCACCGGTGACCAGCACCGTGCCGCCCTCGGCGAGAACGACCTCGCCCTCGGCGACCGGCGTCCTGGTCAGACGCGGCACCACGATCTCGCCACCGCGCAGCACCGCCTCCGGCTCACCGGACAGTGCCACCGCCGCCAGCCGCTCCCAGGCCGGCACCCCGTCCTCGACGTCCAGGAGCACGAACCGCTCCGGGTTCTCCGCCTGAGCGGAACGCACCAGACCCCAGACGGGCGCGTTGACGAGATCCTCGGCCAGCGCACCGCGCGTCACGAACACCAGGCGGGAGTCGGCGAAACGCTCCTCCCCCAGCCAGCCCTGCACCAACGCCAGCGCCTCCAGCGCCGACCGGTGAGCAGCACCCACCACGTCATCGCCCTCGAACGGCGCCACCGGCACGAACACCAGCTCCGGCACCGAACCGGCCGCAGCCAGCTCCGCCAGACCCGCACCCGACTCCAGCACACTCCACGAAGCCTCAACCGACTCCGGAACCGCAAGCTCCGACCACTCCAGCTGGAACAACGCCTCATGGAACGCCCGCCGCGCAGAAGCCAGTTGGCCCGCATCCACCGGGCGCAGCATCAGCGAACCGACAGCCGCGACCGGAGCACCCGAGGAGTCGGCCACCGACAGCGTCACCGCGTCCGTGCCCGCCGACGACACCTTCACTCGCAGGACGGACGCGCCCGTGGCGTACAGCGAGACCCCGTTCCACGAGAACGGCAGCCGCGCGCCCTCCGACTCCGCCAGGAAGTCGCCCAGCGCGATGCCGTGCAGCGCGGCATCCAGCAGCGCCGGGTGAAGGCCGAAGCCGTCGACCGACGTGTCCTCGGGCAGCGCGATCTCCGCGAAGACGGCATCCTCGGCACGCCAGGCGGCCCGCAGGCCCTGGAACACCGGACCGTACGCCAGGCCGGTGGCGGCCAGGCCCTCGTACAGGTCCTCGACGTCCACGGACTCGGCGTCCTTCGGCGGCCACACCGACAGGTCGAACGCCGGCTCAGTGGCACCGGCCGCCAGGAAGCCGACCGCGTGCCGCGTCCACGGCTCCGTTGCCGCCGCGTCGTCCGGGCGGGAGTAGACCGCCACCGGACGGGAACCGTCGGCGTCGACCGCCTCCACGGACACCCGCAGGGCGACTCCGCCCTGCTCGGGCAGAACGAGCGGGGCCTGGATGGTCAGTTCCTCGACCCGGCCGCAGCCGACCTGGTCACCGGCGTGGATCGCCAGCTCCAGCAGACCCGTACCCGGCACCAGGACCGAACCCGACACCGCGTGATCAGCAAGCCACGGGTGCGTCTGGACGGACACCCGGCCCGTCAGCAGCACGCCGTCCGAGTCCGGCAGAGCGATCGCCGCGCCCAGCAGCGGGTGCCCCGTCACGGCCTGGCCCAGCCGGCTCGCGTCGCCCGGGGCGGAGGACGTGGCCTTGAGCCAGAAGTGCTCGTGCTGGAAGGCGTACGTCGGCAGGTCGGTGCGGCGCGCGCCGCGACCGGCGAAGACGGCCTCCCAGTCGAGTGCCACACCCTGGGTGTGGAGACCGGTGACGGCCTGGGTGAAGGACAGCGCCTCCGGCCGGTCCCTGCGCAGGACCGGGGCGAACACCGAGTCCTCCGCGTCGGCCAGGACGCCCTGGGCCAGGGCCGACAGGGTGCCGTCCGGGCCCAGCTCCAGGAACGTGGTGACGCCCTGAGCGGCGAGGTACGCGATGCCGTCGGCGAAGCGGACCGCCTCGCGGACGTGCCGCACCCAGTACTCGGGCGAGGTCAGTTCGGTGGCGAGTTCACCCGTGACGTTGGAGACGACGGCGAACTTCGGCTCGGAGTAGGTGAGTTCGGACGCCACGGCGCGGAATTCGGCCAGCATCGGCTCCATCCGCGGCGAGTGGAACGCGTGACTCACCCGCAGCTGACGGCCCTTACGACCCTCGCTCTTCCAGTGCTCCAACACCTCCAGCACTGCGGCCTCGTCACCCGAAACCACCACCGACGTCGGCCCGTTGACCGCCGCGACGGCGATCTCCGACTCCCGGCCCGCCAGCAGGGGCAGGATCTCGGCCTCGGTCGCCTCGATGGCGGCCATCGCACCACCCGTGGGCAGGGCCTGCATCAGCCGGCCTCGCGCCTCGACCAGCTTCGCCGCGTCATCCAGGGAAAGGACCCCGGCGACGTGCGCGGCCGCGATCTCACCGACCGAGTGGCCGACCAGGAAGTCGGGCTTCAGGCCCCACGACTCCACCAGACGGAACAACGCCACCTCGACGGCGAACAGCGCCGCCTGCGTGTAAGCCGTCTGGTCCAGCAGCTCCGAAGCCTCGAACACCACGTCCTTCAACGGGAATTCGAACCTGGCACACACCTCATCGAAGGCGGCGGCAAAGATCGGGAACGCCTCGTACAGATCCCGGCCCATCCCCGCCCGCTGGCTCCCCTGCCCCGTGAACAGGAACGCCAGCTTCCCGTAAGCGACAGTCTCCGTACCCGACTCACCAGCCGCCAGCCCCGCAAGACCCGCCAGCAGTTCCTCCCGGTTCCCGCCCGACACCACCGCACGGTGGTCGAAGCGCGCCCGCGACACCGCCAGCGAGAAGCCGACGTCCACCGGCGACAGCTCCGGCCGCTCCCCGACAAAGGAAGCCAGGTTCGCGGCCTGCGTACGCAGCGCCGCCTCCGACTTGCCCGACACCACCCACGCGACAGGGGCAGCGACCGTCGCCTCGTCGGCCTCGACGGCCTTCTCGACG
This sequence comes from Kitasatospora sp. NPDC091335, assembly GCF_044757205.1. NCBI lineage: Bacteria > Bacillati > Actinomycetota > Actinomycetes > Kitasatosporales > Streptomycetaceae > Kitasatospora > Kitasatospora sp. NPDC091335. The sequence continues at coordinate 396,610 of NZ_JBIVUM010000006.1, forward strand.
GGCGCCTGCTCCAGGATCACGTGCGCGTTGGTGCCGCTGATGCCGAAGGACGACACCGCCGCGCGGCGCGGACGCCCGAGCTCCGGCCAGTCCCGCGCCTCCGTGAGCAGTTCGACCGAGCCCGCCGACCAGTCGACGTGCGGGGTCGGCTCGTCCACGTGCAGGGTCTGCGGGAGGACGCCCTCCTGGAGTGCCAGCACCATCTTGATGATGCCCGCGACGCCGGCAGCGGCCTGGGTGTGGCCGAGGTTGGACTTGATCGACCCGAGCCAGAGCGGCTCGCCCTCCTCGCGGCCCTGCCCGTACGTGGCCAGCAGCGCCTGGGCCTCGATCGGGTCGCCGAGCGTGGTGCCGGTGCCGTGCGCCTCGACCACGTCCACGTCGCTCGTGGTGAGACCCGCGTCGGCCAGGGCCTGGCGGATCACCCGCTGCTGCGAGGGGCCGTTCGGGGCGGTGAGGCCGTTCGACGCACCGTCCTGGTTGACGGCCGAACCACGCACCACCGCAAGCACCTTGTGCCCGTTACGGCGCGCGTCCGACAGCCGCTCCACGAGCAGCATGCCGACACCCTCCGACCAGCCGGTGCCGTCGGCCGCGCCCGCGAAGGGCTTGCAGCGGCCGTTCAGCGCCAGACCGCGCTGAAGGGCGAAGCCGGCGAAGGTGTCCGGGGTGGACATGACCGTCACACCGCCGACCAGGGCCATCGAGCAGTCGCCGCGCCGCAGCGACTGGGTCGCCATCTGGAGCGCGACCAGCGAGGAGGAGCACGCCGTGTCGACCGTCACCGCCGGGCCCTCGAAGCCGAAGGTGTACGAGACACGCCCGGACACCACACTGCTCGCGCTGCCGTTGCCGAGGAAGCCGGCCAGCTCCTCCGGGATCTCGGTGAGCCGGGAGGCCCAGTTGTGGTACATCACGCCGGCGAACACGCCGGTCTGGCTGCCGCGTACGGAGGCCGGGTCGATGCCGGCCCGCTCGAAGGTCTCCCAGGAGGCCTCCAGCAGCAGGCGCTGCTGCGGGTCCATGGCGAGCGCCTCGCGCGGCGAGATCCCGAAGAAGGTCGGGTCGAAGTCGGCCGCCTTCTGGAGGAAACCGCCCTCCAGGAGGTAGTCGGACGCGGGACGGTCGGTGTCACCGTCGAACAGGCCGTCCAGGTCCCAGCCGCGGTCGGCCGGGAACGGCACGATGCCGTCGCCGCCGGCCAGCAGGAACTGCCACAGCCCCTCCGGCGAGGTGATCCCGCCCGGGTAGCGGCAGGCCATCCCGACGATGGCGATCGGCTCGTCGTCCAGGGCTGTCCGGACGGCCGTCGGCTCGACGACCTCGGGCTCCTCGCCCAGCACCTCACCGAGCAGGAACTCGGCGACGGACACCGCGTTCGGGTAGTCGAAGACCAGCGTCGCCGGCAGTCGCAGACCGGTCGCCGTCCCGAGCTGGTTGCGCAGCTCGACCGCCGTCAGCGAGTCGAAGCCCAGCTCCTTGAACGCCCGCTCCGGCTCCACCGCCGACGCGCCCTGGTGACCCAGCACCCCGGCCACCTGGCCGCGCACCAGCTCCAGCAGCAGCGCCCGCCGCTCCTCGGCCGACAGACCCGCCAGCCGCTGGGCCAGCGCACCCGTCTCCGCCGTCGCCGCCTGGGCCGCCCGGCGCGAGGAGACCCGCACCAGGGACCGCATCAGCGGCGGCACACCGACCGCCGGGGCCTGCGCCCGCACGGCGGCCAGGTCCAGCCGCATCGGCACCAGCAGCGCCCGGTCCGACACCCAGCCGGCGTCGAACAGTTCCAGGCCCTCGTCACTCGACAGACCGGCCAGCCCGCCCCGGTTCATCCGGTTGAGGTTGGTGTCCCCGAGGTCGCCGGCCATGCCGCTCTGCTCCCAGGCACCCCAGGCCAGCGAGGTCGCGGCCAGGCCGAGCGAGCGGCGGTGCTCCGCCAGCGCGTCCAGGAAGGTGTTGGCGGCGGCGTAGTTGCCCTGACCGGCGCTGCCCATCACACCGGCGACGGAGGAGAACAGCACGAACGCCGACAGGTCCAGCTCACGGGTCAGCTCGTGCAGGTTGTGAGCCGCGTCCACCTTCGGACGCAGCACCGCCTCCAGCCGCTCAGGCGTGAGCGAGCCGATCACGCCGTCGTCCAGCACACCGGCCGTGTGCACGACCGCGGTGAGCGGGTGCCCGGCGGGAACGGTGGCCAGCAGGGCGGCGAGCGCCTCACGGTCGGCGGCGTCGCAGGCCGCGACCTCCACCTCGGCCGCGCCCAACTCGACCAGCTCGTCCGCCAGTTCCCGCGCGCCCTCGGCGGCCAGGCCGCGGCGGCTGGTCAGCACGAGGTGACGGACGCCGTGCTCGGTGACCAGGTGACGGGCGACCAGCGAACCCAGCGCGCCCGTACCGCCGGTGACCAGCACCGTCCCGCCCTCGGCGAGAGCGACCTCGGTCGCGCTCGTCCGGGAGGCGCGGACCAGCCGCGAGACGACGATCTCACCGTCGCGCACCACGGCCTCGGTCTCGTCCGAGCCGAGGACCGACCAGAGCAGCCCCGGGGTCACCGAAGCGTCGGCGTCCACCAGCACGAACCGGCCCGGGTTCTCCGACTGCGCCGTCCGCACCAGACCCCACACCGGGGCACCGGCCAGATCATCGCCCAGCGCACCCCGCGTCACGAAGACCAGGCGGGAGTCGGCGAAACGCTCCTCCGCCAGCCAGCCCTGCACCAGCTCCAGCGCCTCCAGCGCCGACCGGTGAGCGGCACCCACCACGTCAACGCCCTCGGACGACACGACCGGCGCGAACACCACCTCCGGCACCGAACCGGCAGCGGCCAGCTCCGCCAGACCGGCATACCCGGTGCCACCGGCGAAGACACCCTCCGCCGCACCCAGCACCGCCCACGAACCGGCACCGGCCGCCGGCAGCGCCAGCACCGACCAGTCCAGCCCGAACAGCGCCTCGTGTGCCGTGTCGCGGCCCGCCGACAGCTGAGCGGCGAGCGGACGCAGCGCCATCGACGCGACGGCGGCGACCGGGGAGCCGGTCTCGTCGGCGGTCGCGATGGACACCGCGTCCGTGCCGGCGGGTGACAGCTTCACCCGCAGGACGGACGCGCCGGTGGCGTACAGGGACACCCCGCTCCAGGCGAACGGCAGCCACGAACCCTCGGCGGTGGCCGTGTCCACGAACTCGCCCAGGGCCACGGCGTGCAGCGCGGCGTCCAGCAGCGCCGGGTGAAGACCGAAGCCGTCGACCGACACGCCCTCGGGCAGCGCGATCTCCGCGAAGACGGCGTCCTCGGCACGCCAGGCGGCGCGCAGGCCCTGGAACACCGGGCCGTAGACCAGGCCACCGGCGGCCAGACCCTCGTACAGGTCCTCCACCTCGACCGGCTGGGCGCCCTTCGGCGGCCACACGGACAGGTCGAACGCCGGCTCGGCGGCGCGGGCCGCCAGGAAGCCGGCCGCGTGCCGCGTCCACGGCTCGTCGTTCTCGGCGTCGTCCGGGCGGGAGTAGACCGCGACCGGACGCAGACCGTCCGCGCCGGCCGCCTCCACGGAGACCCGCAGGGCGATGCCGCCCTGCTCGGGCAGAACAAGCGGGGCCTGGAGCATCAGCTCCTCGACCTGACCGAAGCCCACCTGGTCACCGGCGTGGATCGCCAGCTCCAACAGACCCGTACCCGGCACCAACACCGAACCCGACACCGCGTGATCAGCAAGCCACGCGTGCGACTGGAGCGACAGGCGGCCCGTCAGCAGGACGCCGTCCGAGTCCGGCAGAGCGATCGCCGCACCCAGCAGCGGGTGACCGGTCTTCCCCAGGCCCAGGCTCGTCGCGTCGCCGGCCGCGGCGGTCGCGCGCAGCCAGTAGTGCTGGTGCTGGAAGGCGTACGTCGGCAGGTCGATGCGGCGCGCGCCGCGACCGGCGAAGACACCGTCCCAGTCGAGCGCCGCGCCCCGGGTGTGCAGGCCGGTGACGGCCTGGGTGAAGGACAGTGCCTCCGGGCGGTCCCTGCGCAGAACGGGCGCGAAATGGCCCTCGGCGATCTCCTGCGCCAGAGCCGACAGGGTGCCGTCCGGACCCAGCTCCAGGAACGTGGTCACGCCCTGAGCGGCGAGGTAGGCGATGCCGTCGGCGAAGCGCACAGCCTCGCGGACGTGGCGCACCCAGTACTCGGGCGAGGTCAGCTCGGTGGCGAGTTCACCCGTGACATTGGAGACCACCGCGAACTTCGGCTCCGAGTACGTGAGTTCGGACGCCACGGCACGGAACTCGGACAGCATCGGCTCCATCCGCGGCGAGTGGAACGCGTGGCTCACCCGCAGCTGACGACCCCGACGGCCCTTGGCCTTCCAGTACTCCAGCACCTCCAGGACGGCAGCCTCGTCGCCCGAAACAACCACCGACGTCGGCCCGTTGACGGCGGCCACGGCGATCTCGGCTTCCCGGCCGGCCAACAGCGGCAGCACCTCGGCCTCGGTCGCCTCGATGGCCGCCATCGCACCACCGACGGGCAGCGCCTGCATCAGCCGGCCACGCGCCTCCACCAGCTTCGCGGCATCGTCCAGCGACAGCACACCGGCAACGTGGGCGGCAGCGATCTCACCTACAGAGTGGCCGACCAGGAAGTCGGGCTTCAGACCCCAGGACTCGACCAGGCGGAACAACGCGACCTCGACGGCGAACAGCGCCGCCTGCGTGTAAGCCGTCTGGTCCAGCAGCTCCGAAGCCTCGAACACCACGTCCTTCAACGGGAATTCAAACCTGGCACACACCTCGTCGAACGCGGCGGCAAAGGTCGGGAACGCCGCGTACAGCTCACGCCCCATCCCCGCCCGCTGACTCCCCTGCCCCGTGAACAGGAACGCGAGCCCGCCGACCGAGGCGACCGCCCCGGCGGCGTCCCCGGCGGCCACCGCCGCGAGGCCCGCCAGCAGTTCGTCCCGGTCCGTACCGGAGACGACCGCACGGTGGTCGAAGCGGGAGCGCGACAGCGCCAGCGAGTACCCGACATCGGCGGGCGACAGCTCCGCCCGCTCCCCGACGAAGGCCGCCAGGCGCGCGGCCTGGTCCCGCAGCGCCGCCTCGGACTTGCCCGACAGCACCCAGGACACCGGAGCGTCGACCGTCACCTCGTCGGCCTGGACGGCCTTCTCGGCGGGCGCCTGCTCCAGCACCACGTGCGCGTTGGTGCCGCTGATGCCGAAGGACGACACCGCCGCCCGGCGCGGACGTCCGACCGCCGGCCAGTCGCGCGCCTCCGTGAGCAGCTCGACCGCGCCCGCCGACCAGTCGACGTGCGGGGTCGGCTCGTCCACGTGCAGGGTCTGCGGCAGCACCCCGTTGCGCAGCGCCATGACCATCTTGATGATGCCCGCCGCACCGGCGGCCGCCTGGGTGTGGCCGAGGTTGGACTTCACCGAGCCGAGCCAGAGCGGCTCGCGGCCATCGCGCCCCTGGCCGTACGTGGCCAGCAGCGCCTGTGCCTCGATCGGGTCACCCAGTCGGGTACCCGTCCCGTGCGCCTCGACCACGTCTACGTCGCCCGTGGTCAGACCCGAGTCGGCCAGGGCCTGGCGGATCACCCGCTGCTGCGACGGACCGTTCGGGGCGGTGAGGCCGTTCGACGCACCGTCCTGGTTCACCGCCGAACCCCGCACCACCGCAAGCACCTTGTGCCCGTTACGGCGCGCGTCCGACAGCCGCTCGACGAGCAGCATGCCGACGCCCTCCGACCAGGACGTGCCGTCGGCCGCGCCCGCGAAGGCCTTGATCCGGCCGTCGGAGGCCAGGCCGCGCTGGAGGGCGAAGTCGATGAAGGTGTCCGGGTTCGGCATGACGGTGACGCCGCCCGCGAGGGCGAGCGTGCACTCGCCGCGGCGCAGGGCCTGCGCCGCGAGGTGCAGGGTGACCAGCGAGGAGGAGCACGCCGTGTCGACCGTCACCGCCGGGCCTTCGAGGCCGAAGGTGTAGGAGACGCGACCGGACACCACGCTGCTGGAGTTGCCGGTGCCGAGGAAACCGCCGACACCGTCGGGGATCTCGGTGACCCGCGCCGCGTAGTTGTGGTACATCACGCCGGCGAACACGCCGGTCCGGCTGCCGCGCACCGACGCCGGGTCGATGCCGGCCCGCTCGAAGGCCTCCCAGGAGGCCTCCAGCAGCAGGCGCTGCTGCGGGTCCATGGCGAAGGCCTCGTGCGGCGAGATGCCGAAGAAGGCGGGGTCGAACTCGGCGGCCTCGTGCAGGAATCCACCGGCCAGCGCGTACGTGGTGCCGGGCTGGTCCGGGTCCTCGAGGAACTGCTCCTCGACGTTCCAGCCGCGGTCCGTCGGGAAGCGCGAGGTTCCGTCGCCGCCGGCCAGCAGGAACTGCCACAGCCCCTCCGGCGAGGTGATCCCGCCCGGGTAGCGGCAGGCCATGCCGACGATCGCGATCGGCTCGTCGTCCATCGCCGTGCGGACGGCCGTCGGCTCGACGACCTCGGGCTCCTCGCCCAACACCTCACCGAGCAGGAACTCGGCGACGGACACCGCGTTCGGGTAGTCGAAGACCAGCGTCGCCGGCAGTCGCAGACCGGTCGCCGTCCCGAGCTGGTTGCGCAGCTCGACCGCCGTGAGCGAGTCGAAGCCCAGCTCCTTGAACGCCCGCTCCGGCTCGACGGCCGACGCGCCCTGGTGGCCCAGCACCGCGGCCACCTGGCCGCGCACCAGCTCCAGCAGCAGCGCGCGGCGCTCCTCGGTCACCAGGCCGACGAGCCGCTGGGCCAGCGCGCCCGTCTCGGCCGTCGTGGCCTGCGCCGTCCGGCGCGAGGAGACCCGCACCAGGGACCGCATCAGCGGCGGCACGCCCACGGCCGGGGCCTGCGCCCGCACGGCGGCCAGGTCCAGCCGCATCGGCACCAGCAGCGCCCGGTCCGACACCCAGCCGGCGTCGAACAGCTCCAGGCCCTCGTCACTCGACAGACCGGCCAGCCCGCCCCGGTTCATCCGGTTGACGTCGACGTCGTCCAGCTCGGCGGTCATGCCGCCGAACCGGGCCCACGGGCCCCAGGCCAGCGAGGTCGCGGCCAGGCCGAGCGAGCGGCGGTGCTCCGCCAGCGCGTCCAGGAAGGTGTTGGCGGCGGCGTAGTTGCCCTGACCGGCGCTGCCCATCACACCGGCGACGGAGGAGAACAGCACGAAGGCGCTGAGCTCCAGGTCGCGGGTCAGCTCGTGCAGGTTGAACGCGGCGTCCACCTTCGGGCGCAGCACCGCCTCCAGCCGCTCCGGGGTGAAGGAGCCGATCACGCCGTCGTCCAGGACACCGGCCGTGTGCACGACTGCTGCCAGCGGGCGGCGGCCGGCGATGGTGCCGAGCAGCTCCGTCAGGGCGTCGCGGTCGGCGGCGTCGCACGCGGCGACCTCCACCTCGGCGGCGCCCAACTCGACCAGCTCGTCCGCCAGTTCCCGCGCACCCTCGGCGGCCAGGCCGCGACGGCTGGTCAGGACCAGGTGTCGGACGCCGTGCTCGGTGACCAGGTGACGGGCGACCAGCGAGCCGAGCGCGCCCGTACCGCCGGTGACCAGCACCGTGCCGGCCTCGTCCAGCTCGAACCCGCCCTCGATGACCGGCGTCCGGGTCAGGCGCGGCACCCGCACCGCGCCGTCGCGCACCACGGCCTCGGTCTCGTCCGAGCCGAGAACCGACCAGAGCAGCCCCGGGGTCACCGAAGCGTCGGCGTCCACCAGCACGAACCGGCCCGGGTTCTCCGACTGCGCCGTCCGCACCAGACCCCACACCGGGGCACCGGCCAGCTCGTCGCCCAGCGCGCCACGGGTGACGAACACCAGACGGGAACCGGCGAAACGCTCCTCCGCCAGCCAGCCCTGCACCAGCTCCAGCGCCTCCAGCGCCGACCGGTGAGCGGCACCCACCACGTCAACGCCCTCGGACGACACGACCGGCGCGAACACCACCTCCGGCACCGAACCGGCAGCGGCCAGCTCCGCCAGACCCGCGTACCCGGTGCCACCGGCGAAGACACCCTCCGCCGCACCCAGCACCGCCCACGAACCGGCACCGGCCGCCGGCAGCGCCAGCACCGACCAGTCCAGCCCGAACAGCGCCTCGTGCATCGCCTCACGGCCCGCCGACAGCTGGTCGGCCGTGATCCGGCGGAAGACCAGGGAGTCGGTCGAGGCGACCGGGCTGCCGGTGCCGTCGGCCATCACCAGGGAGACACCGTCCTGGCCGGACGGGGTCAGCCGGATGCGCAGCAGCGACGCGCCGGTGGCGTGCAGGGAGACGCCGTTCCAGGCGAACGGCAGACCCGTCCCCTCGCCGTCCGCGTCACGGGCGGTGCCCAGGGCGGCGGCGTGCAGCGCGGCGTCGAAGAGGGCCGGGTGAACACCGAAACCGTCGACCGACACGCCCTCGGGCAACTCGACCTCGGCGTACACGGCGTCATCGGCACGCCAGGCGGCGCGCAGGCCCCGGAACACCGGGCCGTAGACCAGACCGGTGGCAGCGAGGCCCTCGTACAGCTCGTCGACCTCGACCGGCTGGGCGCCCTTCGGCGGCCACACCGACAGGTCGAACGCCGGCTCGGCGGCACCGGCCGCCAGGAAGCCGGCCGCGTGCCGCGTCCACGGCTCCACGGTGTCCGCCTCGTCCGGGCGGGAGTAGACGGCCACGGGGCGGCGGCCCAGCGCGTCCGCCGCTTCGACGATCACCCGCAGCACCAGGGCGCCGCGCTCGGCGAGGACGAGCGGGGCCTGGAGCATCAGCTCCTCGACCTGGCCGCAGCCGACCTGGTCACCGGCGTGGATCGCCAGCTCCACCAGGCCGGTGCCCGGCAGCACGGCCGAGCCCATCACCAGGTGGTCGGCGATCCACGGGTGCGACTGGAGGGAGAGCCGGCCGGTAAGGACCAGCGTGTCCGACTCCGGCAGAGCGACCGCGGCGCTCAGCATCGGGTGGCCGATCGCCACCTGGCCCAGCACGGAGACGTCGCTCGCCGGTGCGCCCATCTCCAGCCAGAAGTGCTGGTGCTGGAAGGCGTAGGTCGGCAGGTCGATGCGGCGCGCGCCGCGACCGGCGAACACGCCGTCCCAGTCCAGTTCGGCGCCTCGGGCGTGCAGGCCGGTGACGGCCTGGGTGAAGGACAGCGCCTCCGGGCGGTCCTTGCGCAGGACGGGGGCGAAGTGGCCGTCGATGATCTCCTGGGCGAGGGCCGACAGGGTGCCGTCGGGGCCCAGCTCCAGGAACTTGGTGACGCCCTGCTCCGCCAGGTAGGTGATGCCGTCGGCGAAACGGACCGCCCCGCGGACGTGGCGCACCCAGTACTCGGGGGACGTCAGCTCGGTCGCCGGCTCACCGGTCACGTTGGAGACCACCGCGAGCTTCGGCTCGGAGTAGGTCAACTTGGAGGCGACCGAACGGAATTCGGCCAGCATCGGCTCCATCCGCGGCGAGTGGAACGCGTGACTCACCCGCAGCTGACGGCCCTTGCGCCCCTGCGCCTTCCAGTGCTCCAGCACCTCAAGCACAGCGGCCTCGTCACCCGAAACCACCACCGAGGAAGGCCCGTTGACCGCCGCCACGGCGATCTCGGCCTCCCGGCCGGCCAGCAGCGGCAGCACCTCCGCCTCGGTCGCCTGGATCGCCGCCATCGCACCGCCGACGGGCAGCGCCTGCATCAGCCGGCCACGCGCCTCGACCAGCTTCGCCGCATCCTCCAGCGACAGCACACCCGCGACATGCGCAGCGGCGATCTCACCCACGGAGTGGCCCACCAGGAAGTCGGGCTTCAGACCCCACGACTCCGCCAGACGGAACAGCGACACCTCGACGGCGAACAGCGCCGCCTGCGTGTAAGCCGTCTGGTCCAGCAGCTCGGACCCGTCGAAGACCAGGTCCTTCAGCGGCACGTCCAGGTGGGCGTCCAGGTGCGCGCCGACCTCGTCGAAGGCCGCAGCGAACACCGGGAACGCCGCGTACAGCTCACGCCCCATCCCGGCCCGCTGGCTGCCCTGCCCGGTGAACAGGAACGCGAGCTTGCCGCGGCTCACCGAGCCGCCGGGCACCTCACCGCTCGCCAGGCCTGCCAGCCCGGCCAGCAGCTCCTCCCGGCTCGTACCCGAGACGACCGCCCGGTACTCGAAGCGGGAGCGCGACAGCGCCAGCGAGTAGCCGACGTCCGTGAGCGGCAGCTCCGGGCGGGCCCCGACGAACGACGCCAGGTTCGCGGCCTGGTCGCGCAGCGCGGCCTCGGACTTGCCCGACACCACCCACGACACCGGAGCGGTGACGGTCGCCTCGACGGCCTCCGCCGGCTCCTCCGCCGGTGCCTGCTCGATGATGGTGTGCACGTTGGTGCCGCTGACGCCGAAGGAGGAGACCGCCGCGCGGCGCGGGCGGCCGAGCGCGGGCCACTCGCGGTTCTCGGTGAGCAGTTCGACCGCGCCCGCCGACCAGTCGACGTGCGGGGTCGGCTCGTCCACGTGCAGGGTCTGCGGGAGGACGCCCTCCCGCATCGCCATGACCATCTTGATCACACCGGCGACACCGGCCGCCGTCTGGGTGTGGCCGATGTTGGACTTGATCGAGCCGAGCCAGAGCGGCTCGGCGCCCTCGCGGCCCTGTCCGTAGGTGGCGATCAGCGCCTGGGCCTCGATCGGGTCGCCCAGGCGGGTGCCGGTGCCGTGCGCCTCGACCACGTCCACGTCGCCCGTGGTCAGCCCGGCACCGGCCAGGGCCTGGCGGATGACGCGCTGCTGCGAGGGACCGTTCGGGGCGGTCAGGCCGTTGGACGCGCCGTCCTGGTTGACGGCCGAACCACGCACCACCGCAAGGACCTTGTGGCCCCTGGCCTGCGCGTCCGACAGCCGCTCCAGCACCAGCAGGCCGGCGCCCTCGGACCAGCCGGTGCCGTCGGCCGCGCCCGCGAAGGCCTTGCAGCGGCCGTCGCCGGAGAGGCCGCGCTGGCGGCTGAACTCGACGAAGGCGCCAGGGGTGGCCATGACGGTGATGCCGCCCGCGAGGGCCATGTCGCACTCGCCCTGGCGCAGCGACTGCGCGGCGAGGTGCAGGGCGACCAGCGAGGAGGAGCAGGCCGTGTCGACGGTGACCGCCGGGCCCTCCAGGCCCAGGGTGTACGAGACTCGGCCGGAGATGACCGACGACTGGGTGCCGGTGAGGAAGTAGCCCTCGGTGCCCTCGGGGGCGTCGGCGTCGATGCCGTAGCCCTGCGAGCCGGCGCCGATGAAGACGCCGCCCTGGGTGCCGTGCAGCGACAGCGGGTCGATGCCCGCGCGCTCCAGCGCCTCCCACGCGGCCTCCAGCAGCAGGCGCTGCTGCGGGTCCATGGCCAGCGCCTCGCGCGGCGAGATCCCGAAGAAGCCGGCGTCGAAGCCGCCCGCGCCGTCGATGAACCCGCCCTCGTAGGCGTAGGTGGTACCGGTCGCCTCCGGGTCCGGGTCGTACAGGTCGTCGATGGGCCAGCCGCGGTCGGTCGGGAACGGCGTGATCGCGTCGCGGCCGTCCAGGACGAGCCGCCACAGCTCCTCGGGGGTGTCGACGCCGCCCGGGTAGCGGCAGCTCATGGCGACGATGGCGATGGGCTCGTCGGCGGTGAGCGCGGTGGCGACGGCGGGCAGCGCCGCGGCGGTGTCGGCGCCGACCAGCTCGGTGCGGATGTGGTCGGCGACGGCGGTGGCGGTCGGGTAGTCGAAGACCAGCGTGGTCGGCATCCTGAGCCCGGTGGCGCCGTTGAGGCGGTTGCGGATGTCGACGGCGGTGAGCGAGTCGAAGCCGAGTTCGCGGAACGCGGCGCCGGGCTCGATGGCGGAGGCCTCGGCGTGGCCGAGGGCGGCGGCGGCCTGGGCCCGCACGAGTTCCAGGACGACGGCGTGCTGCTCGGCCGTGCTCAGGCCGGCCAGCCGCTGCGCGAGGGCGTTGCCGCCGGTGGCGGCGGTCGGGGCCGGGGCCTCGGCGGCGTCCAGGACACGCCGGACCTCGGGCAGGCCGCCGATGAGCGGGCGCTGCCGGACGGCGGAGTAGGCGGGCGCGAAGCGCTCCCAGTCCATGTCGGCGACGGAGACGTTGGTCTCCTCGTGCTCGACGGCCTGGACGAGGGCGGAGACCGCGAGTTCGGGGCTCATCCGCTTGAGGCCGACGCGCAGCATCGCCTCCTCGTCGCCGTCGGTGCCCATGCCGCCGCCGCCCCAGAGTCCCCAGGCGATGGAGGTGGCGGTACGGCCCTTGGCCCGGCGCTGCTCGGCGAAGGCGTCCAGGAAGGAGTTGCCGGCCGCGTAGGCGCCCTGGTCCGCGCCGCCCCAGACGGCGGCGTTGGACGAGAAGAGCACGAAGGCGTCCAGGGGCCGGTCGCCCAGCAGGTCGTCCAGGTGGGTGGCGCCGGCGGCCTTGGCGGCGACGATCCGGGCGACCTCGCCCAGGTCGGTGGTCATCAGCGCGCCGGTGTCGCCGACGCCGGCGGCGTGGACGACCGCGGTGAGCGGCAGGGTGCCGGCCTCCGCGTCGATCCGCTCCAGGACGGCGGCCAGCGCCTCGCGGTCGCCCGCGTCGCACGCCGCGAAGGTGACCCTGGCGCCGGACTCGGCGAGTTCCGCGGCCAGTTCGCCCGCGCCGGGGGCGCGGTCGCCGCGCCGGCTGGTGAGCACCAGGTGCTCGGCGCCGTTGGCGGCCGCCCAGCGGGCGACGTGGCCGCCGAGGGCGCCGGTGCCACCGGTGATCAGGATCGTGCCGCGCGGCGTCCATGAGCCGCCCGCCTGGTCGGCGAGCGAGGAGCGGACCAGGCGGCGGCCGAACACGCCGGTCGCGCGGACCGCGAGCTCGTCCTCCCCGCCCTGGCCGGACAGCACGTCGGCGAGGCGGGTGACGGCACGGTCGTCGACGGTGCCGGGCAGGTCGACCAGGCCGCCCCAGCGGTTCGGGTGCTCCAGGCCGGCCACCCGGCCGAGGCCCCAGACCTGCGCCTGCGCGGGGTCGGCGGCGAGGTCGGAGCGGCCGACGGAGATGCCGCCACGGGTGGCGAGCCAGAGCGGGGCCTCGACGGCCGCGTCGCCGAGTGCCTGGACGAGGGTGAGCGTCCCGGCGAGCCCGGCGGGCACGAAGGGGTGGGCGGCGTGCGGGGCGGCGTCGAAGCCGAGCAGCGACAGCACGCCGTTCGGCGGGGTGTCACCGGCCGCCGCGCGGATCCGCTCGGCGAGCGCGGCGCGGTCGGTGTCGGCGGCGTCCCACTCGACCCGCACGGCCACGCCGCCGCGGGCCGTCAGGGCACGCTCGGCGGCGGGCACCCAGGCGTCCCCGGCGGCCTCGCCGGCCGGGACGACCAGCAGCCAGGTGCCGGAGACGCCGGCGGTGGGGGCGGAGGAGAGCGGCTTCCAGGTGACGCGGTAGCGCCACGAGTCGACGGTGTTGCGCTGCCGGCTCTGCCGGCGCCAGGTCGACAGCACGGGCAGCGCGGCCTCCAGCCAGGCCGGCTCGGCGCCGTCGACGGCGAGCGCGGCGGCGAGGGCGGCGGTGTCCTCCCGCTCGACGGCCTCCCAGAAGCGCGTCTCCTCGGGCGCGGCACCGCTGACGGCGGCCGGCTCCTCGGGCGCGGCCGACTCCAGCCAGTAGCGCTGGTGCTGGAAGGCGTACGTCGGCAGGTCGGTGCGGCGTGCGCCGCGACCGGCGAAGACGCCGTCCCAGTCGAGCACCGCGCCCCGGGTGTGCAGGCCGGTGACGGCCTGGGTGAAGGTCTGGGTCTCGGGGCGGTCCTTGCGCAGGACGGGGGCGAAGTGGCCGTCGATGATCTCCTGGGCGAGGGCCGACAGGGTGCCGTCGGGGCCCAGCTCCAGGAAGTCGGTGACGCCCTGGGCGGCCAGGTACGCGATGCCGTCGGCGAAACGGACCGCCTCACGGACGTGCCGCACCCAGTACTCGGGCGAGGCCAGTTCGGTGGCGAGCTCGCCCGTGACGTTGGAGACGACGGCGAACTTCGGCTCCGAGTAGGCGAGTTCGGACGCCACGGCGCGGAACTCGGCCAGCATCGGCTCCATCCGCGGCGAGTGGAACGCGTGACTCACCCGCAGCTGACGGCCCTTGCGCCCCTGCGCCTTCCAGTACTCCAGCACCTCAAGCACAGCGGCCTCGTCACCCGAAACCACCACCGAGGAAGGCCCGTTGACCGCCGCGACAGCGATCTCCGACTCCCGGCCCACCAGCAGCGGCAACACCTCGGCCTCGGTGACCTGGATCGCCGCCATCGTGCCGCCCTCGGGCAGCGCCTGCATCAGCCGGCCACGCGCCTCCACCAGCTTCGCCGCATCCTCCAGCGACAGCACACCGGCAACGTGGGCAGCAGCGATCTCACCCACGGAGTGACCGACCAGGAAGTCGGGCTTCAGACCCCACGACTCCACCAGGCGGAACAGCGCGACCTCGACGGCGAACAGCGCCGCCTGCGTGTACGCGGTCTGGTCCAGCAGCTCCGAAGCCTCGAACACCACGTCCTTCAACGGGAATTCGAACCTGACACACACCTCGTCGAAGGCGGCGGCGAACACCGGGAACGCCGCGTACAGCTCCCGGCCCATCCCCGCCCGCTGGCTCCCCTGCCCCGTGAACAGGAACGCGAGCCCGCCGACCGAACCGGCCGATCCGGCGACGACACCCGCGCCGGTCCGGTCCTCGGCCACCGCCGCGAGGCCGGCGAGCAGTTCGTCGCGGTCCGCGCCCGAGACGACCGCCCGCTGCTCGAACCGGGCCCGCGACAGCGCCAGCGAGTATCCGATGTCCGTGAGCGGCAGCTCCGGCCGCTCCCCGACGAAGGCCGCCAGGCGCGCGGCCTGGTCGCGCAGCGCCGCCTCCGACTTGCCCGACACCACCCACGACACCGGAGCGGTGACGGTGGCCTCCGCCGCCTCCTCGGGCTCCTCCGCCGGAGCCTGCTCCAGGATCACGTGGGCGTTGGTGCCGCTGATGCCGAACGAGGACACCGCCGCCCGGCGCGGACGACCGGCGGCCGGCCAGTCCCGCGCCTCCGTCAGCAGCTCCACCGCGCCCGCCGACCAGTCGACCTTCGTCGACGGCTCGTCCACGTGCAGGGTCTTGGGCATGACGCCGTTGCGCAGCGCCATGACCATCTTGATGATGCCGCCCGCGCCGGCGGCGGCCTGGGTGTGGCCGACGTTGGACTTGAACGAGCCGATCCACAGCGGGTTGTCGGCCGGGCGCTCCTGGCCGTAGGTGTTGATCAGGGCCTGGGCCTCGATCGGGTCGCCCAGGCTGGTGCCGGTGCCGTGTGCCTCGACCACGTCGATCTGGTCGGAGGAGAGCTGCGCGTTGTCCAGCGCCTGGCGGATGACGCGCTGCTGCGACGGGCCGTTCGGCGCGGTCAGGCCGCTGCTCGCACCGTCCTGGTTGACGGCCGAACCCCGCACCACCGCAAGCACCTTGTGACCGTTGCGGCGCGCGTCCGACAGCCGCTCCAGCAGCAGCATGCCGACGCCCTCGGCGAAGCCGGCGCCGTCGGCCCGGTCGGAGAAGGCCTTGCAGCGGCCGTCGGCCGAGAGGCCGCCCTGACGGGCGAGGTCGATGAAGGCCTCGGGGGTGGACATGACCGTGGTGCCGCCGGCCAGGGCCATCGTGCACTCGCCGTTGCGCAGCGCCTGGGCGGCCAGGTGCAGGGTGACGAGGGAGGAGGAGCAGGCCGTGTCGACGGAGACGGCGGGGCCCTCCAGGCCCAGGGTGTAGGAGATCCGGCCGGAGGTGACGCTGTAGGCGTTGCCGGTGCTGAGGTACCCCTCGACGTCCTCGGGGAGGCGGTCGAGCCGGGTCGCGTAGTCCTGGTACATCACGCCCGCGAATACGCCGGTGCGGCTTCCGCGCAGCGAGTGCGGGTCGATTCCGGCGTGCTCGAAGGCCTCCCAGGAGATTTCCAGGAGAAGGCGCTGCTGCGGGTCCATCGCGAGCGCCTCGCGGGGGGAAATCCCGAAGAAGGCGGGGTCGAACTGCGCGGCTTCGTAAAGGAATCCGCTTTCCCGGTTGTAGAACGTTCCGGGCTTTTCCCGGTCGGCGCTGTAGAGCCGTTCGATGTCCCAGCCGCGGTCGGACGGAAGGGCGGACACCGCGTCCCTGCCCTCGGCGACCATCTCCCAGAGTTCCTCGGGGGAATTGGCGCCACCGGGATAGCGGCAGCTCATTCCCACGATGGCGATGGGCTCGTGCGCCCGCGAGTCGGCCTCGTTCAACAGCTGCTTCGTCTGCTGCAGATCGGCCATTACCCGCTTGAGGTAGTCGCGAAGCTTCTGCTCATTCTGCATCTAAAGCAACCTCTTGAGGAGCGCGGCGGGACATCGACATGACTTCACATGCGACGCTAGGAGCTGGCTCCCCGCGGCGGCCACCCCTAGCGTCCCTAGTCGCCCCCCTACGACCCCAGAGGGGCGGGAATGCCGAGTGGCCAGGGGATATTCGGCCCGCCGGGAAGGTCGTACGGGACCGAGGTCCGGTACGGAGATACGGGGCGGAGATCCCGGGCGGAGGCGTGGGGCGGAGGTCCGGTACAGGGGTGTGGAACAGAGGTGTGGAACAGCGGGAACAGAGGTGTGGAACAGCCGTCCGGACGGCCGAGGGACGGCCGTCCGGACGGCTGGGGGGGGGTTCGGCGGGCCCTGCCGGGCCCCTGGGGTCAGCCCAGGCCGAGTTCCTGGTCGATCAGCGCGAACATCTCGTCGTCGCTCACCGCGTCCAGGTCCGTCACCGCGCCGCCGGCGCCGGCGCCCCCGCCGGACACCACCACGGAGCGGCCGAGGACGGCCAGCAGGCCCTGGAGGCGGTTGACCACCTTGTCCCGGTCCTCGTCCGACAGGTCGGCGGAGGACAGCGTGGCCTCCAGCCGGCCGAGGTCGGCGTGCACCGGTGCGGCGCCCTGGACCGCCGGGCCGGCGCTGATCCGGGTGCCGAGGTGTCCGGCGACCGCGCCCGCCGACGGGTAGTCGAAGATCAGCGTCGCGGGCAGGCGCAGCCCGGTCGCCCCGTTGAGCCGGTTGCGCAGCTCCAGGGCGGTCAGCGAGTCGACGCCGAGGTCGATGAAGCCGCGCCCCGCCTCGACCTGACGGTGGCTGGTGAACCCGAGCACCTTGGCCACGTTGATCTGCACCAGCTCCAGCAGGACCTCGGCGCGCTTCTCCTCGCTCAGCCCGCCCAGCCGCCTGACCAGCAGCTCGGCCGGGGACTCCCCCGCCGCGCCGGCGGTCGACGCCTCGCGCCTGGCCGGCACCCGGACGAGCCCGTCGAGCAGGGCGGTGAGGTCGCCGGCCGCGGCCTGGGCCCGCAGCTGCGGCAGGTCGAGCCGCACGGGCACGATCACGGCCTGCGCGGTCGCGAGCGCGGCGTCGAGGAGTTCCAGGCCCTCCGACGAGGGGATCGTCGCCAGGCCCGAGCCGGTGATGCGCTGCACGTCGCCGGAGCCGAGCCCGGACGTCAGCTCGCTGCGCTGCTCCCACAGACCCCAGGCCAGGGAGTGGGCGGTGAGCCCGGCGGCCCGGCGGTGCCGGGCGAGGGCGTCCAGGAAGACGTTCGCCGCGGCGTAGTTGGCCTGGCCGGGGCCGCCGAAGACGCCCGCGGCGGAGGAGAAGAGGACGAAGGCCGTCAGGTCCACCTCGCGGGTCAGCTCGTGCAGGCTGACGGCCGCGTCGACCTTCGGGCGCATGACCGCCTCCAGCCGCTCGGGGGTGAGCGAGCCGATCACGCCGTCGTCCAGCACACCGGCGGTGTGCACGACGCCGGTGAGCGGGTGCTCGGCGGGGATGCCCGCCAGCAGCGCCGCCAGGGCCTCGCGGTCGGCGGCGTCGCAGGCCGCGACGGTCGCCTCGGCCCCGAGCCCGGCCAGTTCGGCCACCAGCTCGGCGGCACCGTCGGCCGCCGGGCCGCGCCGGCTGGTCAGGAGCAGGCGGCGGACGCCGTGCCCGGTCACCAGGTGACGGGCGACGAGGCCGCCGAGCGAGCCGGTTCCGCCGGTGATCAGCACCGTCCCCTCGGGGTCGAACCGGGGAGCGCCGGACCCGGCGGCCTCGGCGGCGTCGACCTCGGAGGCCACGGCCCCGGCGGACGGCTCGACGCGGGCCAGCTTCGGCACGTACAGCACGCCGTCGCGCAGGGCCAGTTCCGGCTCCACGGAGGCGGCGGCCAGCGCCAGCACGTCGTACCCGACGGACTCGGCGCCGTCCGGGTCGAGGTCCAGCAGGACGAACCGTCCGGGGTTCTCGGCCTCGGCCGAACGCACCAGACCCCACAGGGCCGCGTGCACCAGGTCGGTCGGCGCCGCGTCGGCCCGCCCGGCCGTCGCACCACGGGTGACCATCAGCAGCCGGGCCCCGTCCAGCCGGTCCGCCGCCAGCCAGCCGCGCACCGTCTCCAGGGCGCGTACGGTCGCGGCCCTGGCGTCCTCGGCGAGCGTCGGCAGGGTGTCTGCCGAGCCCTCCGGGGCCCACGGCAGGCAGACCACGTCCGGCACCTGCCCGCCCGCCTCGACGGCCGCGAGCAGCTCGGTGAGGCCCGGGTGGACCGACACCCCGCCCGCGACGCTCTTCAGGGCGGCGTGCAGGCCGAACGCGTCCTCGCCCACCGTCGCCCAGCTGCCCGTGGCGGGTGCGACCGCCGGAGCCGGCACCCAGTCCACGTGGTACAGCGGGCGGGCCGCGCCGCCCGCCGAGGCCAGCTGCCGGGCGGACACCGGCCGGGTCGCCAGGCCCTCCACGGAGACCACCGGCGCGCCGGTGGCATCGGCGGCGGCCAGGGTGATCCGCTTCTCCTCGTCCATGGTCAGGCGCACCCGCAGGTGGGAGGCGCCCTCCGCGTGGAAGGTGACACCGGCCCAGGAGAACGGAAGCCGGACCTCGGGTTCCTCCTCCCCGCCGGCCGCCGGATCGGCGGCGGCGGCCGCGACCCGGTGGTTCACGGCGACGATCGAGGCGTGCAGCGCGGAGTCCAGCAGCGCCGGGTGGACGGAGAATCCGCGGGTCGCGGTGCCCTCCGCGAGCTCCACCTCGGCGAAGACCTCCTCGCCGCGCACCCACACCGAGCGCAGGCCCCGGAAGACCGGACCGTACTCGTACCCCTGCTCGTTCAGCCCCTCGTACAGCCCGTCCAGCCCGATCTGCTCCGCCCCGGCCGGCGGCCAGGACAGCAGATCGGCCTCGACCGTGACGGCGGCCGCGCCGAGCGAGCCGACGGCGTGTGTCGTCCACGGCTCCTCAGCCGCGCCGTCCGGGCGGGAGTGGACGCCCACCGAACGGTGACCGGACGCCTCGGGCGCACCCACCACGACCTGCACCTGCAACGCGCCGGCCGCCGGGAGCACCAGCGGCGCCTGGATGGTCAGTTCCTCGACCTGGCCGTACCCGACCTGGTCACCGGCGTGCACGGCCAGCTCCACCAGGCCCGTGCCCGGCACCAGGACCGTCCCCATCACCGCGTGGTCCGCCAGCCACGGGTGCGACCGCAGCGAGACCCGCCCGGTGAACACCATGGTGTCGGTACCGGCGGGCGTCACCGCGGCACCCAGCAGCGCGTGCGCGCTCTCCACCAGGCCGAGCCCGGCGGCGTCACCGGCGGAGGCACCGCCCTCCAGCCAGAAGCGCTGGTGCTGGAAGGCGTAGGTCGGCAGGTCGGTGCGGCGCGCGCCGCGACCGGCGAAGACGGCCTCCCAGTCGAGTGCCACACCCTGGGTGTGGAGACCGGTGACGGCCTGGGTGAAGGACAGCGCCTCCGGGCGGTCCTTGCGCAGGACCGGGGCGAAGTGGCCCTCGGTGATCTCCTGGGCAAGGGCCGACAGGGTGCCGTCCGGGCCCAGCTCCAGGAACGTGGTCACGCCCTGAGCGGCGAGGTAGGCGATGCCGTCGGCGAAGCGCACAGCCTGACGGACGTGGCGCACCCAGTACTCGG
This sequence comes from Kitasatospora sp. NPDC091335, assembly GCF_044757205.1. Classification (NCBI taxonomy): domain Bacteria; kingdom Bacillati; phylum Actinomycetota; class Actinomycetes; order Kitasatosporales; family Streptomycetaceae; genus Kitasatospora; species Kitasatospora sp. NPDC091335. The sequence goes on from NZ_JBIVUM010000006.1 coordinate 416,539, forward strand.
GCGAGGTCAGCTCGGTCGCCGGCTCGCCGGTGACGTTGGAGACGACGGCGAACTTCGGCTCTGAGTAGGTGAGTTCGGACGCGACCGCGCGGAACTCGGCCAGCATGGGCTCCATCCGCGGCGAGTGGAACGCGTGGCTCACCCGCAGCTGACGACCCCGACGACCCTGCTCCTTCCAGTGCTCCAACACCTCCAGGACAGCGGCCTCGTCGCCCGAAACCACCACCGAGGAAGGCCCGTTGACCGCCGCCACGGCGATCTCCGACTCCCGGCCCGCCAACAGCGGCAACACCTCGGCCTCGGTCGCCTCGATGGCGGCCATCGCACCACCGACGGGCAGCGCCTGCATCAGCCGGCCCCGCGCCTCGACCAGCTTCGCCGCGTCGCCCAGGGAAAGGACCCCGGCGACATGGGCAGCGGCGATCTCACCGACCGAGTGGCCCACCAGGAAGTCGGGCTTCAGACCCCAGGACTCGACCAGACGGAACAACGCCACCTCGACGGCGAACAGCACCGCCTGCGTGTACGCCGTCTGGTCCAGCAGCTCCGAAGCCTCGAACACCACGTCCTTCAACGGGAATTCAAAGCGGGCACACACCTCGTCGAAGGCGGCGGCAAAGATCGGGAACGCCGCGTACAGCTCCCGGCCCATCCCCGCCCGCTGGCTGCCCTGCCCGGTGAACAGGAACGCGAGCTTGCCACGGCCCACCGAAGCGCCGGACGCCTCACCGCCCGCCAGACCTGCCAGCCCGGCCAGCAGCTCCTCCCGGCTCGAACCCGACACCACCGCACGGTGGTCGAACCGCGCCCGCGACACCGCCAACGAGAAGCCGACATCCACCGGCGACAGCTCCGGCCGCTCCCCCACGAACGCCGCCAGCCGCCCGGCCTGCGCCCGCAGCGCCGCCTCCGACTTGCCCGACACCACCCACGCGACCGGAGCGTCGACAGTGACCGCGACGGCCTCCGCCGGCTCCTCCACCGGAGCCTCCTCCAGGATCACGTGCGCGTTGGTCCCGCTCAGGCCGAACGAGGACACACCGGCCCGGCGCGGGCGCCCGGCCTCGGGCCACTCGCGGTTCTCGGTCAGCAGCTCGACCGAGCCCGCCGACCAGTCGACCTTGGTCGACGGCCGGTCCACGTGCAGCGTCTGCGGCATGACGCCTTCACGCAGCGCCATCACCATCTTGATCACACCGGCGACACCGGCGGCGGCCTGGGTGTGACCGATGTTGGACTTGATCGAGCCGAGCCACAACGGGCGGCCCGCCTCCCGGCCCTGCCCGTACGTGGCCAGCAGCGCCTGCGCCTCGATCGGGTCACCGAGCGTGGTGCCGGTGCCATGCGCCTCGACCACGTCCACGTCACCCGTGGACAGGCCCGCGTCGGCCAGCGCCTGCCGGACCATGCGCTGTTGCGAAGGGCCGTTCGGGGCGGTCAGACCGTTGGACGCGCCGTCCTGGTTGACGGCCGAACCCCGCAGGACGGCAAGGACCTTGTGGCCGTTTCGGCGCGCCTCGGACAGCCGCTCCAGCACCAGCATTCCGACGCCCTCGCCCCAGATGGTGCCGTCGGCGGCCTCCGCGAAGGCCTTGATCCGGCCGTCCTCGGCGAGACCGCGCTGGCGGGAGAAGTCCGTGAAGGAGATCGGCGTCGCCTGGACCTGCACACCGCCCGCGAGCGCGAGGGTGCAGTCGCCGCGCCGCAGCGCCTGCGCGGCCAGGTGCAGGGTCACCAGCGAGGAGGAGCAGGCGGTGTCCAGGCTGACCGCCGGGCCCTGGAGGCCGAGGCTGTAGGAGATGCGGCCGGAGGCCACGCTGTTGACGTTGCCGTTCGAGAGGAACGGTTCGAGGTCGGCCGGCACTGTCGGGAGGATGCAGCCGTACTCGTTGTGGATCACGCCGAGGTACACCCCGGTCGGGCTGCCCTTGAGCGAGGCCGGGTCGATGCCCGCGCGCTCCAGCGCCTCCCACGAGACCTCCAGCGCGAGCCGCTGCTGCGGGTCCATGGCGACGGCCTCGCGCGGCGAGATCCCGAAGAACGCCGGGTCGAAGGCCTCGACGTCCTTCAGGAAGCCGCCCTGGTGGACGTAGGTGGTGCCGGGCCGGTCCGGGTCCGGGTCGTAGAGCTCCTCCAGGTCCCAGCCGCGACCCTGCGGGAAGTCGGCGATCGCGTCGCCGCCGCCCGCGACCAGCTGCCACAGCTCCTCCGGCGAGCCCACCCCGCCCGGGAAGCGGCAGGCCATGCCGACGATCGCGATCGGCTCCCGCCCGGCCTCCTCGACCTCGATCAGGCGATTGCGAGTTCGGCGCAGCTCCGCGGTCACGAACTTGAGGTTTTCCAGCAGCTTCACGTCTTGCGCCATTTCCGCATCACCTATCGACGTCAATCTTCGGCGGACGGGCCCGGGTTCGGCCCGTCCGTCCCCCTGAGAACAGAACGGCGGCCCGGACGGCGCGTGGCCGTCCGGGCTCGCCATGGCACTACGCCCCGCCGAACTCCCGCTGGATGATGTCCAGGATCTCGTCGGCCGTGGCCGACTCGAGGTCGTCGTTCCCGTGCTCGGCCCCGAGGGCCGTGCTCTGGACCTCGTTCCACCTGGCCAACGCGGCCTGCAGCCGGTCCGTGATCCGCGCGGCCTCCTCGCCCTCGGGCGAGGCGGCGGCAATCGCGGACTCCAGCCGGTCCAGCTCCGACAGCACCGAACCGACGGGCGCGACAGCGGGCTCGGCGGCACCGCCGACCTCGGCGAGCAGGTACTGCGCCAGGTCCGCCGGGGTGGGGTAGTCGAAGATCAGGGTCGCGGGCAGACGCAGTCCGGTGAGGGTGTTGAGCCGGTTGCGCAGCTCGACCGCCGTCAGCGAGTCGAAGCCCAGTTCCTTGAAGCTCCGCTCGGGCTCGATCGCGCCCGAGCCCGCGTGCCGCAGGACCTCGGCGACGTTCGACACCACGAGGTCGAGCAGGTACTCCAGCTGCTCGGCCGCCGGGCGGCCGGCCAGCCGGTCGCCCAGCGACACCGGGCCGCTGCCGGTGCCAGTGCCGGCCTGCGCCACGCGCCGCACCGGCGTCCGGACGAGCTTGCGCAGGATCGCGAAGTCCGGTCCGTCGCTCGGCTGGATCCGGTCCGGCTCCAGTCCCATCGGGGAGGCGACGGCGAGCCCTGCGGACAGCACGACGTCCAGCAGTTCGAGACCGCGCCCGGTCGGCAGCGGGCTCATCCCCGCCTGACGGATCCGCTCGACGTCCGCGTCCGACAGGCCCTCGGTGATACCGCTGCGCTGCTCCCAGAAGCCCCACTGGAGCGAACTCGCGACCAGGCCCTCCGCCCGGCGCTGCTCCGCCAGGGCGTCCAGGAAGGTGTTGGCGGCCGCGTAGTTGCCCTGACCGGCGTCGCCGAACAGGCCCGCCGAGGACGAGAACAGCCCGAAGGCGGCGAGATCCAGGTCCCGGGTCAGCTCGTGCAGGTTGTACGCCGCGTCCACCTTCGGGCGCAGCACCGCCTCCAGCCGCTCCGGCGACAGGGAGGCCACCAGGCCGTCGTCCAGCACGCCGGCCGTGTGGAACACGGCGGTCAGCGGACGCTCGGCGGGGATGGTGGACAGGAGGCCGGCGAGGGCGTCGCGGTCGGCGGCGTCGCAGGCGGCGAACTCGACGGTGGCGGCGCCCAGTTCGAGCAGCTCCTCCGTCAGTTCGCGCGCACCGGCTGCCGCGGCGCCGCGGCGGCTGGTCAGCGCCACGTGGCGGACCCCGTGCTCGGTGACGAGGTGGCGGGCCACCAGGCCGCCCAGCGTGCCGGCACCGGTGACCAGCACCGTCCCGGACGGATCGAACTCCACCGGCTCCGCGGCCAAGGACGACGGCACCCGCACCAGACGCGGCACCCTCACGCTGCCGTCACGCACCGCCAGCTGCGGCTCACCCGACGACACCGCCTCGGTCAACCGCTCCCACACCGGCGCGACGTCCTCGACGTCCAACAGCGTGAACCGCTCCGGGTTCTCCGACTGCGCCGAACGCACCAGACCCCACAC
>NZ_JBIVUM010000007.1:0-418059 GCF_044757205.1 Kitasatospora sp. NPDC091335
AGGAATCTCCAACCCCAGGAAACCTGAGGCCGGGGATGTCAACATATCTGGCGTTGACTTTTGGCACGCTGTTGAGTTCTCAAGGAACGGACGCTCCCTTCGGACTGCCTTCCAGCAGACCCTCCGGGCTTCGTTCTTTCGTATTCCCAGCCTATCAGACGCTTTCCGCTCCGTTTACCGGGGCTTTTCGCTTCCGACTTGCCGGTGTCTTCCAGCGCTTGGCGCCCTGTCTGACGTTTCAAACTCTAGCCGGTCACCGCTTCGGAAAGCGAATCCGGCTGCAATCCGATAAAACGAACACACCGAATACAGACCGGGCCGCACCTGCACATGACAGGACTGCCTCGGCCCGAGCCGGGAAGTGTGGGTTCCAGAGGATTGGCCGCCCCGGGACCGTCCGCGCTGACGCGTGTCCGGTGCTCCCATGTCGAGCGACTGGGAGACAGTACTCCCCCTCGGGCCCCGGGACAAATGCCCAGCGTGAACGGCGCCGGCTCCCGAATCGGGGCGACCACGTCAGGGGCGACCACGTCGGGGCCGGGTGGCGCCGGTCACGGCCGGGTGGCGGGGCAGTCGGCGTCCCGGGCCGGGAGGACGCCGTCCAGGAGGTAGTGGTCGACAGCGGCGTCCACGCAGGCGTCGCGGGGCGCGAACAGACCCGCGTAGGCGGTGTGGTGGAAGGCGCCCCGGAGCGTCACCAGGCGGGAGCCGGTCAGGGCGCGGTGGGCGGAGAGCTGGCCGGGGTAGGTGGCGGCCGGGTCGCCGTCGGCGCCGACCAGCAGGACCGGCACCGCGTTGCGCACCCGGGTGGGCGGTTCGGCGGGCTGGGCGGGCCAGAAGGTGCAGGGCGTGAGGTTGCGGGTGAGCGGGCCGAACAGCGGCTCGTCGGTGCGGTGGGCCTGGACGTCGCGGTAGTAGGCGAGCGGATCCCGCGAGGCCGCGCGGTCCGCGCACATGATCGCGTTCTGCACGGCGGCGGCACCGCCCGTGTCGGGGGCCTCCAGGCCGGTCAGCACGGCCTCCAGCAGCGCGGTCGGGGCTGCCGTGCGGCCCTCGGCGGCGTCGAGCAGGACGCGCACCAGGTGGGCGAACTCGGTGTAGACGGCGGTGTCGTCGCCGGCCGACACCGTCCACAGCACCTGCGGCAGGGCACGGTCGAGCATGCTGTCGAGGCCGGGGCCGAGCCGGTTGTCGCCGGCGGAGGAACAGTCGTGGTAGGCGCGCCACTCGTTCGGGTTCCACCAGGAGCAGACGTCGATCTCGATGGCGTTGGCGCCGTGGTTGATCGCGGCGTCCACGCCGTCCAGGGTGTCGACCCGGTGGGCGATGGCGTAGACCGGGTGCCGGGTGTCCGCGGCGGCGGCCGGGGTGGTGCCGAGCGCGGTGACGCCGGTGATCGTGCACAGGGCCGCCGCCAGCGCCGGCAGCGTCCGGACGCGGGCGCCGTGCCGGTGGTGAGTCGTCAAGGAGTGTTCCCTCTCGTCGGTGTTCCGGTTGTCCGTGGTCAGGCAATCGATATCACCAACTGTGCGTTGACGTACGGCCAATGGGCGATAAACGGGGCCCCGCACCGACCGGCGTCCGTCCGGTGTCCGACCCGCATCCGATCGGGTGCGACCGGATCCGGCGGGTGAACACCGGTGCGATCGCCGCCGAAACGCCAGGCGCGGCCCTCTGTCATCGAACGGACTGTCGCTCCGGGCGACCCCAGGCGCCCCACCAGGACCACCGTTCCGGCCCGGTCACGTCATTCGAATCCCCGCGCGAACCCCGAACGGGGCCCGGCATTCCTCGGAATCCCTCCAAGCCGTGGATCCGGCACCTGTTTCCGCCATTTCTTCGCATACGCAGCTATCCGCCGCCATCGCGGGTAATCCTGAGCTGCCCGCCGAGTGAAGGTGCCGACGGGGCCGGAGCACCGGCAAGCGCCCCGCTCCTCCCCCGGCCCGTTCGCCCGGCCGTGTCCGACCGAAGGAGACGTCATGGCCATCGTCCGCAGGGTGCTGCTCACGGCCGCGGTCCTCACCGCCACCGTGCTCGTCGCCCCCTCCTCCTCCGCCCAGCCCCTCACCCCCTCGGCCTCCCGCGCCGCCGGCGGCGACCTCGCCCGCAACCCGAGCTTCCACGCCTTCACCGGCACCCACTTCACGGGCGCCGACACCTGGTTCTCCAACACCCAGGGGCAGTGCACGTACGTCGGCGACAACTGGAACGACAAGATCCGCTCCGCCCGTACCGAGGGCGGCGACCGGGTGGAGCTGTGGGACAACTTCGACTGCACCGGAGGGTCGATCACCATCGACGCCTCGGGCTACAGCAGCATCGGCGGCTGGGTCAGCGCCTACCGCGCCTACCTCGGGTAGCGGCTCCCCGGCCGCACCGAGCCGGCCCAGCACCGGGCCCGCCCGGCGGCGGAGGAGTGCGCGGCGAGGCCGGGGCGCACCGGCTCAGCCGGCGCTCTCCTCCTCCCGGCCGCCCGCCGGCGGGCGGTCCCGGTCGGGCCACACCGTGATGTGGTCGCGTTCCAGGACCAGCCGCACGCGGTCCGCCAGGCCCAGCGACTCGGTGAACTCGCGCGGCAGCTGGAGCCGGCCGACCCGGTCCAGCACGGTGTACTCCTCGGCGGCGGTGGCGCCCTCCGCGCCCGTGGCGGCGGTGCGGCGCAACACCTCGGTGGAGGTCCGCCCGTCGCGGATCCGCACCGTACGCCGGACCTGGTCGGCCACCAGGGCGTCATGGGTGACGATCAGCACGGTGGTGCCCAGTTCGCTGTTGGCGGTGCGCAGCGCGGCGAAGACCTCCTCCGAGGTTGCGGTGTCCAGTTCGCCGGTGGGCTCGTCGGCGAGCAGCAGCCGGGGCCGGTTGGACAGGGCGACGGCGATGGCGACCCGCTGCTGTTCGCCGCCGGAGAGCGCGGCCGGGGTGCGGTCGGCGGCGTGGGCGATGCCCATCAGGTCGAGCAGCTCCAGCGCCCGGGCGGCGCGCTCGCGGCGCGGCACGCCGGTGTAGCCCATCGGCAGCTGCACGTTCTCGCGGGCCGTCAGGTAGGGCAGCAGGTTGCTCGCGGTCTGCTGCTGGATCACCCCGACCGTCCGGCGCCGGTAGGCGGTGCGCTCGCGGCGCTTGAGTGCGCCCAGGTCGGTGCCGTCCACCACGGCGGTGCCGGCGCTGGGGGTGTCCTGGCCGGCCAGGATGCCGAGCAGGGTGGACTTGCCGGATCCCGAGGCGCCGACCAGGGCGAGCAGTTCGCCCTCCCGTACGGTCAGGTCGAGCCCCTGGAGGGCCTGCACCTCGACTCCGCCGCGGGCGACCGCGCCGGTGCGGTAGATCCGTACCAGGCTCTCGCAGGCCACCATCGGCCGGCCGGTCGCGGCTCCGGCCCCGGTCGCCGTCGCGGTCCCCGCCGCAGGTCGTTCGGTCGGACGGTCGGTCACAACGCCTCCCCCAGTCGTAGCACGGCGCCCAGGCCGCGGCGGCGGCTGATCGCCGCCTCCAGTGCGGCGGCCGCCGACACCAGCACGGCCACCGCGAGGCCGAGCCCCACGGTGATCGTCCAGTCGATGTGTGTGGCGGGCTCGAACGGCCCACCGGTGAGTGCCCTCAGCCGCAGGGCGGGGCCGAGCGCGCCGGGCAGCAGCAGGCCCAGCGCGGTGCCACCGGCCGCCGCGGCCAGCAGCACCGGCAGCAGTTGCAGCACCTGAAGTCCGAACACCGCGCGGCTGCCGGTGCCCAGGGTCCGCAGGTACGAGGAGGTGCGGGCCCGTTCGGTCGCGCTGAGCAGCAGGTCGAGGGCGAACGCGCCGAGCGCGAGCAGCAGGCCGATCCCGGTGGTGACCTGGAAGGCGAGCCCGACCGAGCGGACCAGTCCGTCGCCGCGCAGCAGGTCGAGCTCGGTGGCCGGGTCGCGGAACTCCACCGAGCCCCAGGTGTCGCCGCCGGGGGCGAGCTGCGCCGCGGCGCCGGCCCGCACCGCGGCCGGATCCAGCGGCGGGCCGCCGGCCGCCGGGTAGAACAGGACGGCGGACGCGTGGCGGTTCTGCGCGGGCAGTTGCTGCCCGGACCGGCCGCCGAGCAGGAGCAGCGGCCCGCTGCGCGGCCCGCTGCCGAGCACCGGCCCGAGCACCGGGTCGCGCAGTGCCTCCTCGGGCAGGGCGCCGACGACGCGGACCAGGCTGCGGCCGACACCCGGCGCGGAGACCTCGAAGGTGGCGTCGGGGAAGCGGGCGGCGAGGTCCGGGTCGGCCAGCGCGGTGAGCACCGGGATGCTGCCGCCCTCGCCGGTCCGCTCGACCGGCGCGTCCGCCCCGTCTGCGGCCAGGAGTGCGCGGGCGACCGGGGAGGACGGCTCGGCGGCGCCCAGTGCGGCGGCGTCCAGCCCGACCAGTTGGGCCCCGGGGATGCTGGTGCCGTCCTCCTGCGCGGTGATCTCCGCGGTCACGCCGTTGACGGTCACCCGGTGGCCGACGGTGGGGATCTTCGACAGGTCGCCGGACAGCCGGTCGCGCGGGCCGACCAGGGCGGCCGCCGCCCCGCCGGTGCGCCACTCGGCGGTCTGCGCGCGGCTGTCCGCGACGGTGCGGGTGACCATCCCGCCGAACACCCCGTACCCCGTGGCCAGCACCAGCACCAGCAGGGCGAGTGCGGCCGCGCCGCTGTGCGCACCGGCCCGGGCGAGCGCCACCAGCGGGACCAGACCGCGCGAGCGACGTGCCCAGTGGGTGGCCCGGAGCAGCACCGGCGGCAGCAGACGGAGCAGGAGCAGCACCGTGACCACCGCCAACAGCACGGGTGTCAGGGAGAGTTGGAGGTCGATGCCGGAGCCGGCGAAGGTCCCGCGGGTCCGCAGGGCGAACAGTCCGGCCCCGGTCAGCAGCAGCACCAGGGCCTCCAGGACGATCCGGCGGGTGCGCCGCACCGGGCGGGCCCGACCGGCCGAGGCGAGCAGCACCGCGGCCGGCGCGCACCAGACCAGCACCCCGGCGACCAGCACCGGCACCGGCGATCCCAGGCCGGCGCCCGGTGGCGTGAGCGCCCACCCGAGCACCCACCCCAGCGCCATGCCGGCACCGACGGCCACCGCGGCCTCCGCCAGCAGGCGGCCCGCGATCCCGGACAACCGGGCGCCGCGGGAGAGCTGGAGCGCGAAGGCGCTGGCCCGGCGGCGGGCACCGAGCCGCGCCGCGGCGACGGCGGTGGCCACCACGATGGCGAGCAGTCCGGCGAGCGCGAAGCCCTGGAGCTGTTCGGTGCGCCCGCGCTGGGCGGCGAACGCCTCCAGCTCCGGGGTGAGACGGTCGGTGACGGTGACCCCGGCCACCATGTGGTCGAGCAGCGTGCAGTCCTTCACCACCTGTTCCCCGCACAGCCGGTCCAGGCCGGTGGACCGCAGCCCGGCCAGTCCGGAGCGCAGTTCGGCGAGCCCCGCCGGGGTGGCGGCCGGGCCGGTGCGGTCGACCGTCACCGGCAGGTCCCAGGACACGTGGAGCGGCGCCTCGTCGGTCGTCTGCTCGATCCCGCCCGCGCTGGTCAGCAGCTGGGCGTACAGCTCGGCGCCGGTCAGCCCCTGCACGACCCAGGGCTCGACCAGCATCGGGAACCGCTGCCAGAGCGGGCGGGCGCCGTGGTCGGTGCGGAAGACCCCGACCAGGACCATCGGGGCACTCCACCCCTTGCTCTTCAGCTCGAACCGCTGCCCGAGCGCCAGGCCGACCTTGTTCATGACCGCTTCGGAGGCCGCGACCTCGATCGGCGCCCGCTCCGCGGACGGGTCCTTCGACGGCGGCGGCTGGTCCGGCGCCCGGCCCCGGACGTACTCGACCGGGCCGCTGGAGGCGTCGGGCCGGGCGTGGACCAGGCTGATCCCCGGCGCCCCGCTGTACGCGGTGGTCACCCCCGGCCCCATCGCGCCCGCGAGCTCGGTGGACACCCTGACCTGCGGCGTGCCGAGGGTGGCGGCCAGCGGCGGGGTGACGGTGCCGCGCAGCGTGGCGCCGATCCGGTCCAGGCCGCGGTCGAGCGCACCGGGAGGCGAGGTCCCCAGCCAGATCGCCTTCCTGGTGGTGGTGTCGACCGAGAGCAGCGCTCCGGGCTCCTGCGCGGCGGCCACCCGGTCGGCGAACGAGCCGGCCGCCAGCCGGTCGAACCGCGGCGGCCAGCTCAGCGGGATCGCCGTGAGCAGCACGGCGAGCAGCACGAGCACGGCCGCGACCGGCCAGGCGATCCGCGCCTCGCGCCGGATCAGGCGCAGTGTCAGCATGTGGGGCTCCCCCCGTCGGAAGGTCCGTCCTCGCGTGGCGTCCGGTACGGGGCCGTGCCCCGTCGGGCCATTCCCCGTAGGGCCGTCCGCCCGGCTCATCCGTCCTCCCCCGCGCGCAGGGCCCGGACCAGGTCCACCCGGGCCAGCAGCCGGGTGAGGACCAGCACGGCCAGGGCCAGCAGCAGGCCGCTCGCCAGCGCCGTGAGCGCGGCGGCGGGCCGGCCGGGGGCGTCGTCCAGGGCCGGGAAGAGCGGCGCCGCGCTGTCGTCCAGCACGGTGAACGGCAGCAGCAGGGCCGCCAGCAGCAGCCCCAGCAGGGCGCCGAGCAGGACGGGCGGCGCAATCACCGCCAGCTGTTCGGCGCGCAGCAGCCTGGTCAGTTCGCCGCGTCGCACGCCCAGGGCGCGCAGCACCGCGAACTCGCGTTGCCTGGTCCTGGCCGCGCTCACCGTGTGCAGGACCAGGGCGGTCACCGCGAAGAACGGTGCGGTGACCACGACCAGCAGCCAGGCACCGCGCAGTCCGGTCCGGAACGGGTCGTCCGCCAGGGCCACGGCGACCTGCGTGGCGCTCTCCGCCCGGCCGAACTCGCCGTGCCCGTCGACGGCGGCCCTGGTGGCCGCCGGGTCGCTGCTCGCCAGCCACCAGCCGGCCACGGCGGGCGGCGCCATCCCGGCCGCGGCGCGGGTCTGGACGAGGGTGCGCAGGTCCAGCAGGAGATGCCCCGGAGTCTTGCCGTAGCCCGGCAGGGCGGCGATCTCCCCGGTGATCCGGACCCGCTGGGTGCTCTTCCCGTCGCGCTCCCAGTCGATCCGCAGGGTGTCGCCGACCTTGGCGTTCACCGCGTCGAGCAGTGCGCGGTCGGCGACCGCGGGGAGCACCGGGGACGGCCGTCCGCCGGTCGTGCCTCCGGGTCCGGCCTCGGACACCACCGCGAAGGACAGGTCGGCGCCGCTCCCGTCCGGTCGCTCGGGCTCCTGGGAGGACAGCACCGCGTGCAGCAGCGCGGAGCCGCCGCTCTCCCAGGAGCAGGCCCCGGAGTCGTCGGAGATCTGGACCTCCCGGGTGGGCGCGGTGCCGGGGCAGCGGAGCTCGACCGGCTTGGGGAGGACCGTGCCGGCGGGGGACCACTGCCGGCCCGGCGGGAGCGCGAGAGCGGTCCGCTGCCCGCCGGTGACGGCGGCGATGCCCGACACCCGCAGGTCGACGGTGGTGCGGGCGGCCAGCCGGGCGGGGAACCGGACGTCGAGCCCGGTGAGCGTCAGCGGGAGGGCGCGCCGGTCGCTGCCGGGGAGGTCCAGGGTCACGGTGTGCGGGCCGCCGTCGGCCGGCAGCGGGGCGGTGACCTGGTCGGCCAGCCCGCGGGAGTCCTGGAACCGGAGGCTCAGACGCAGTCCGGGGGCGGGGACGGGCAGGTCGGCGGTGGCCTGGACGGTCACCTCCAGGGCGGTCGGCCCGCCCGGCACCGGGAGCCCCTGGACGGGTACGGAGGTCAGTGCGGCCAGCAGCTCGGGGGCCGGGCGGTCGGCCTGGTCCCGGCGCAGGGCGGGCAGCTGCCCGGTGGCCATGGCGCCCGTGGTGTCGAGGGCGACGGTCCTGACCACCGTGCTGCCCACGAAGGCGGTCTGCTCGGCCACCGGGGTCAGACCGGTCACTCCCGGCAGGGCGGCCAGCGCGGCCTGCCGTTCGGGCGGGGCGCCGGGCACCCCGGACAGCCGCAGGTCGGCGCCGACGGTCTGGGCCGCGCGAGCGCGGTCGTTGGCCGGCAGCGCGGTCAGCACCCCGGCGGCCAGGCTGCCGCAGGCCACCGCCAGCAGCGTCGCCAGGACGGGGACGGCCTGGCGGCCGGTGTCACGGCTCAGCCGCCAGGCGCCCAGCGGCAGGACCAGTCCGCGGGCCCGCCCGGCCGACCGCTCCAGCAGCCGCCCGACCAGCGGGAGCAGCCGCAGCAGCAGCACCGCTCCGGCCACCGCCATCGCCGCCGGGGCGAGCACCAGCACCGGATCGATCCCGGCGTCGAACCCGGAGCCCGCACCCGTCGCCACCAGGCCCTGGTAGTGCCGCAGTTGGAGGAAGGCGAGGGCCGCCACCACGAGCAGCGCCAGGTCCGCGCCGGCCCGCTGCAGCCCCAGCCGGCGGCCGCTGCGCGCGCGCAGGGCCCGCCGGGCGCCCGGGTCCAGCGCCTGCCGGGCGAGCGGCAGCAACAGCGCCGCGCCGTGCACCACCAGCGCGAACCCTGCGGTCCACCAGGCCGTCCGGCCGGCGTCCGCGGCCAGCCCTTGCGCCTCGGAGCCGCTCACCCCGACGCCGCGCAGCACGGCGGCCAGCAGCGGTTCGGCCAGCAGCAGTCCGCCGATCGCGGCCGGCACCGCGGCCGGCGCCCACTGGCCGGCCGCCGCCGCGAGCAGTCGCAGCGATCCGGCCCCCCGGGAGCGCTGGAGGGCCTGCTCGCCGGCGACCGCGTCGGACAGCCGGCGTGCCGTCAGTATCAGGACCACGGAGGCGAGTACGGCGAGCAGGGCGAGCGGTACGGCGATTCCGGCCCTGGCCGCCAGGGCCGCCGTCGCCTGGTTGTCGACCGCGGCGGGGAAGCCGCTGCGCACCACGGTGTCGGTCAGCGCCGGAGGGGCGCCGCGGTAGACGGTGCGGGCGGTGTCCCCGCGGACGAAGACGGCCACCCGGTCGCGCAGCGCGGTGAGTTGGGGCAGGCTCAACCCGCCGGTGTCGGGCAGGGCCAGCCACACGGCCCGGGCGACGGCACCGAACGAGGGCAGCGCGGTCAGCTGCCCGCCGTCGACGAGCAGCAGGGGGCGGGTCGCGCCGTCGGGGCCGCCGAGGCCGGTCCAGAGCGCGACGGCCGCCGGGTCGGGCCGGTAGACGCCGGTGACGGTGAGGGTGACCGGGGCGCCGGTGGCGGGGCCGGGGACGACGGCGGTGCTGCCGACGTCCAGGCCGAGCCGGTCGGCGGCGGCTTCGGGGAGCGCGACGCGCAGCCCGTCACCGGGAGGTGGGGCGGCCGGAGCGGCCGGGGCGTCCGGCCAGCTGCCGTTGCGCAGCCGGGCGTAGCGGCCCGGGTCCGGCAGGCCGATCGGGAGCACGGAGAGCACCGTCTCGGTCGGCCGCCGGCGCATGGCGGGCGGCAGCGGCAGGTCCACGGTGACGGAGCCGCTCAGTGCCGTCTCGGTACGGAACGGGGCGCCCCCCATCGTCCGGGCCAGCGAGGCTCGCACCGCCCGGTCGGCCGCGGGCAGGTCCTTCGCCGTCCAGTGCGCGGACACCTCGACCGACCGCCCGGCATCGGCCGCGAGCCGCTGGCGCACCCCCGAGGCGGCGGCGGACTCGGCCAGCCCGGCCACCGCGGACAGCACCGCCGTCGCCACCAGGATGCTCGCGGCCACGGCCGCCAGCACCAGCCCGTGTCTCCCGAACCGGCGCCGGATACCCGCCAGTATCATCCACTGCTCCCCTCGCCGGCCTCCGGAGCGGAGGGGCACGCGCCACGAGACCCCGCCCGGTACAGAGTTGAGGTTCTATCACAGCAACCCCACATATGGTCTGTACCAATTCCTCAACCGGTCAGACGGCCCGGCGGCCCGCCCGGGTTCAACCCGTTCCCCGCCCGTCCGCACCGGGGGCGGATATCAGCGCGAGGTGAACACTTCACCACGGGGCGTGAGGGTGTTAGCGTCCCTCGGATGTCGAGGATTCTGGTCACCGATCTGGACGGCACCCTGCTCGGCGGCACCCGGGACGACCGGCGCAGGCTGCGGGACGCCCTGGCCCACCACCCCGAGGTGACACCGGTCTTCGCCACCGGACGCTCGCCGGCCTCCGTCCGGGAGGTCCTCCGCGATCCGCTCGTCCCCCGGCCACGCTGGATCATCGCCGACGTCGGCGCCACCGTCGTCGACGGCACCGACTTCACCACCGTGGACCCGGTACAGGAACACCTGCGGGCGGGCTGGCCCGGGCAGGAGCGGGTACGCGCCGCGCTGCGCAGCTTCCCCGGGCTCGACTACCAGCACGGCGTCGTCCAGGACGGCCGCTGCTCCTACCACCTCGCCCCCGACCGGCTCACCGGCGAACTCACCGCGGCCGTCGAGGCCCTCGGCTGCGCCTGGGTGTACTCGGCGGACCGCTACTTCGACGTGCTGCCGCCGGGGGCCTCCAAGGGCAGTGCCGTACGGGCCCTGGCCGCGAAGCTGGGCTGGCGGCCCGAGGACATCCTGGTCGCCGGGGACTCGCTCAACGACCTCTCGCTGTTCCGGCTCGGCGTGCACGCCGTGGTCGTCGGCGGGGCCGAACCCGCGCTGCTCACCGCCCTCGCCGGGGACCCCCTCGTCCACCGGCCGGGCCCGGCCGGCGCGGCCGGCATCCACGCGGCGCTCCTGGACCTCGGCTGGGTCTCCCCCGAACCCGAGGCCGCCTCCGCCGCCGCCCAACGCCCCGCCGCCGAAGGCCCCGCCGCCGAAGGCCCCGCGCGCCGGCACTCCCTCGTGGTGGCCTACCACCGCCCGCCGCTGCACTGGAACGGCGCGAGCTGGCAGCCGCCCGGCAGCCCCAACGGCATCCTGCCCACCCTGACCAGCGCCTTCGCCGACGGCCTGCCGGGCGTCTGGGTCACCGCGCTGACCGGCCGCGACCGGACGGCGGCCCTCCCGCCACCCACCTCGCTGCCGCTGTCCCCCGTACCGCTGGACACGGCCACCTGGCGCGGCTACTTCCACGGCGCCTGCAAGGAGACCCTCTGGCCGGTCCTGATGTCCGAACCGGGCAGGTCGGTCCTCGACGAGCGGACCTGGGCCGACTACCGCACCGTCAACGCGCGCTTCGCCCGGCACATCGCCGCCCAGGCCGCCCCGGGCGCCACCGTCTGGCTCCACGACTACAACCTCTGGCTGGTCCCCGGCCTGTTACGCCGCCTCCGGCCCGACCTCGGGACCGGGATCTTCCACCACACCCCCTTCCCCGCACCGGACGTCTTCGCCACCCTCCCGGTCGCCGCCGAACTGCGCGGCTCACTGGCGTGCCTCGACTGGGCGGGCTTCCACACCGAGGAGTTCGCCGGGAACTTCCGCGGGGCCCTGGCCGGTCTGCCCGATCCGCCGCGCACCGGGGTCCACCCGCTCGGGATCGACCGGCCGGCCGTCGAGCGGCTCGCCCGCCTCCGCACACCGCGCCGTGCTCCGGCCGGCGTCCGCGTGGTGCTCTCCGTCGAACGCCTCGACTACGCCAAGGCCCCGGTCCAGAAGGTCGAGGCCGTCGACCGTCTGCTCTCCCGCCGCCCCGGACTGCTCGGCCGGATCGTCTTCCGGCTGGTCTGCGCGCCCCCCGAGCCCGGCATCACCGCGTACGACACCACCCGCCGCCACCTCGAACAGCGCGTCGCCGATGTCAACACCCGCTGGCAGCGGGGAACTTGGCGGCCGGTGGACTACCTGCCCCATGGCCTGCCCCCGGCCCGGGTCGTCGACGAGTACCTGGCGGCGGACGTGCTCTGGGTGACCTCCCTCCAGGACGGGATGAACCTGACCGCCAAGGAGTACGTCGCCGCCCGGGCCGCCCTCCAGGACCGGGACGCCGCGCCGGGCGTCCTGGTGCTCTCCCGCCACACCGGCGCCGCCGCCGAACTCGGCGAGGCCGCCCTGCTCACCGACCCCCGCTCGCCCGAGGACCTCACGGCCGTCCTGGCCCGTGCCCTCGACCTCGCGCCCGCCGAACGCCGGGCGCGCATGGAGCGGCTCTCCGAACTCCTCGGCCGGGAACGGCCCGGGGACTGGGCCGCCCGGATCGTCCGCGCCATCCGCGGCTGCTCCGCCCCGGTCCCACCGCCGGTGACGCCACCGGTGACGCCACCGATGACACCCCGATCGGGCCGCCCGTCCCCCGTCGCCGCGCGGCGCCCGTGAGCCGGAGCCGCCGCCATCCGGGGCCCGGCCAGGGCCCCGCGCCTGCTCACCGGCGGCTGCCGCGCAGGGTGTAGGCGGCGGTGCCCAGCACGGTCAGGCCCACGGCCACCGCCGTCGAGGTGTCGGTGCGGGGCTCCTGGACCATCCAGGTCATCGCCTGCTCGACGAGGGAGGGCCGGGCCCCCACCGCCAGCATGAGCAGGCCCCAGCCGACGGGCGGGACCCACGCGGCCTGCGCCCCGAGCAGCACCGCCGCGAGTCCGGTCAGCCCGGTGAGCGCCGGCACGGCCAGGACGAGGGTGGCGAAGGGCACCGCGTGGGCCGTCCGGCCGACGGCCAGGTGCACGGCGGCGAGCAGGCCGAGCAGGACAGCGCCGGGCAGCGTCACGTGCAGCGCGCGGACCAGCCGCCAGCGGACCGGCGTGCCGCGCTCCAGTTCCTCGTCCGGGCCCGCCAGGGTGCGGGCGACGGCGGCGACGCCCAGCACCGCGGCGACCAGACCGACCATCCGCGCGGCGCCCGGATCGTCCAGCCGGTACCCGGCCCAGGTGAGCGCGGCGGCGACCAGGAAGACCAGCAGGGCGGCCGGGACCGCCCGGCTCCGCAGGTGCAGCACCAGGCCGCGCAGTCCCGGCGTCATCGGCCGGCCTCCTCACCCGTGACGGCCTCGCCCGTACCGGCGTCACCGGTCACGGCGGCGAGCGGATCCCCGCAGGCCAGCCCGGCCTTCCGGGCCTCCCCGATCCTCTGCCTGCGCTCCTCGGCGGGCAGCGCGCGCAGGGTGTCGAGGGCCGCGCGGGCGACGGGACTCAGCCTGTCCGCGGGAGTGTCCAGGAGCAGGACGGTGACCGCTTTGGAGGCGTCGGACGCACGCGCCCGTGCCCGCTCCCCGAGGGGGCAGTCGCGGTCGCCGAGGGCGTTCTGGGCCAACAGGTCGAGGACCGTGGCGGGCTCCCACCGGATGCCGCCCTGCTGGGTCCGGTACGGGAGTTCGATCCGCACCGTACCGGGGTCCCCGGCGCCGCCCGCCGCCCGGCCGTCGTCGATCATCCAGCTCACCGGATCCTCCTGCACCCGGGTCGGGCCGCCGGGCACCCCGGCGAAGGCGTCCAGCACCCTGCGGGCGGGCGGCAGCAGGTCGTGCAGTGCGGCGCGGTGCACCCTGGTGACGCAGACCCGGCCGTCCTCCGCCGCGCAGACCATCTCGGTGGCCCGCGGCTCGGGGACGATCGCACCCGACGGCGCGACCAGGGAGCCGAGCGCCAGCCCGGCCACGGCCGGCGCCGCGGCCAGCACCCGGGCCCGCGTGGTCGCCGCGACGGCCAGCAGCACACCGCTCAGCCCGAGGGCGGCGAACCAGACGGCCTGGCCCGCGGACAGCGAGGGCAGCACCCGGTGGAAGTCGTCCGTCACCGGCAGCATCGGCAGCACCGTGTCCACCAGACGGTTCGCCGGCCGCCCGTCCCTGACCTGGCTGACCGCCAGGACCAGGAACAGCAGGACCGCCCCCAGCGGCGCCGCGACCGGCGCCGGAGCGACCCGTCCGATCCCCAGCCCGAGCAGGGCGACGGCGACGACGACGAGCAGCCCCACCGCGAGGCCCAGCGGCCACTGGCCGTCGCTGAACGTCGCGTTCCCGGAGACGATCGCCGCGGCCCACCCGACGATCGCCGCCACCGCGAGCACCGCCGCGCCGGCCGTCACCGCGAAGGCCGGCAGCAGCCGCACCGGGCCCGGCCGCGGCGTGGCGGCGAACAGCTCGGAGACCGCGCTGCGCCGCTCCCGCCCGCCGTGCCAGATCGCGGCGGCCAGCACCAGCGGCAGGACGACCCAGGCGGTCGACCGCAGCGAGTGGACCAGGGACGTCCAACTGGCCGCCCACTGCTGGACGTCCATCCAGAGGAAGACCCGGGTCAGGGCGGCCAGCGCCAGGAACAGCGCCGGGGCGACGGAGCGCTTCGTCTCCAGGCGCACCATGCGGAACATTCACAGTCTCCAGGGGTAGAGGGGTGGTCGGGTGGTGACGGCCCTACTTCGGGCCGCCGGCCTTCGCTTCGCGGTGCCGGCGCAGGATCGCGGAGTAGCC
The DNA here is from genome assembly GCF_044757205.1 of Kitasatospora sp. NPDC091335. Lineage (NCBI taxonomy): Bacteria > Bacillati > Actinomycetota > Actinomycetes > Kitasatosporales > Streptomycetaceae > Kitasatospora > Kitasatospora sp. NPDC091335. The sequence continues at coordinate 14,252 of NZ_JBIVUM010000007.1, forward strand.
GCGCTCGATGTCGCTGTCGCCCGGGTCGGCGTCGGTGCCCGCGCCGCGGAGCCCGTCGACGTGGCCGGCGAAGACCGTGCCGCCCTCGTCGATCAGCACCACGCTGGTGCAGGCCGCGGCGACGTCCTCGACCAGGTGGGTGGAGACCAGGACGCAGGACTGTTCGCCGATGCCGCGCAGCAGCGCGCGGAACTCCATCCGCTGGGCGGGGTCCAGGCCGACCGTGGGCTCGTCCAGCAGCAGGATGTCGGGGTCGTTGACGATCGCCTGGGCGATGCCCGCCCGGCGCAGCATGCCGCCGGAGAGCGAGCCCATCCGGTCGTCGGCCCGGCCGGTCAGGTCGACCCGGTCGATGGCGTGCTGCACCGCGTCGGCCGCCCGGTGCCCGGGCACCTCCTTGAGCCAGGCCATGTACTCGACGAACTCCCTTACGGTGAACCGCCGGTAGTGCCCGAACGCCTGCGGCAGGTAGCCCAGCCGGCGGCGCAGCGCGCGCAGCTCGCCCCGGCCGCGGCGGGCGCCGCCCAGGAGCTCCAGCTCGCCGCCGTGCGGGGTCAGGACGGTGGCGAGGGTACGGATCAGAGTGGTCTTGCCCGCCCCGTTGGGTCCGAGCAGGCCGTGCACGCCGGTGCCCAGGTCCAGGTCGATCCCGTCGACCGCGCGGCGGCGGCCACGCCGGACGGTCAGGCCGCGGGCCCTGATGTGGTGGGCGTAGCGGGTGGGCGCGATCTCGCTCGCGATGCCGGTGACGGGCATGGTCGTTTCTCCTCGCGGTGCGGGTGAAGGATGCGGCTGAAGTACGGGGGTGGGGGTGCGGGTGAAGGATGCGGGTGCGTGGTGGGGCGGGTGGCCTGCCGTGACGGCGGGCCACCCGGCGGTCAGCCCCGGCGCGCGCGGGCCTCACGGGGATGCAGGTAGGCGTTGCGGCACAGGACGACGGCGGCGCCCAGGAGCGCCACCGCGACCGCCCACCCGGGGGCGGCCGAGTCCCGCAGGTAGGAGGGGACGGTCCGGCCGTCCGTCGCGGGGACGACCACCAACGCGGCCCATCCGGCGCCGAGCGCGCTCGCCGCGCGCTGGATGCCCACCCTGCTGCCGAGCGCCAGGGCGGCGCAGGTCAGGGCGAGGGCCGGCAGCAGGACCAGCGCGGGCGCGGTGCCGGTGATCGCGCCGCCGGCCGCCAGCGCCGGGACCACCAGGGTCAGCACCGCCACGGTCCTTCGCAGCAGCAGGCCGAGCCCCGCCCGCGGCGTCGTCGCGATCAGCTCGTGCGCCGGATCGGCGTGCGGGCCCCAGCTCAGGGCCACCCCCAGCAGCGGCATCGCCGGGGCCAGCAGCAACAGGACCGGGGAGTCGCCCCCGCCGGCCGCCGACAGCACCAGGGCGCCGAGCACGACGAGCAGCAGCGCGCAGACCCACGGTCCGAACGCCGGGGCCGCCCACCGGGCCAGCTCCCGCCGCACCCGCCGCCACCGGCGGCGGCGCACCGGCGACAGCGGCACCGCCCGCGCCAGGCGCTCGCGCACCTGCTCCACCAGTGCGGTGTCCGCCGGGCTGTGGGCCAGGGACGCCCTGGCCAGCTCGGCCCGGCAGTCGGCGCACCGCTCCAGGTGCGCCTCCACCGCCCACAGCTCACCGGCGGTCGGGGCGGGGCCCGGGGCGTCTTCCCCCCGCACGTAGCTCACCAGCAGCGGACGCGGGACGTGGGCAGTCATGACAGGGCCTTTCGCAGGTCGAGGCGGGCCCGGCGGGCACGGGTCTTGACCGTCCCCTCGGGGATCTTCAGCAGCGCCGCGGTCTCCCTGACCGTCAGCCCGTCGAGCACCATCGCGGTCAGCACCTGGTGCAGCTCGGGGGCGAGCCGGTCCAGGGCCGCCCCGACGTCGCCTCCCACCGCGGCCTCCAGCACCTCGTGCTCGGCCGAGGGCGCCGGCCCTGGGGCGACCGACCGGGGCGGCGGCGCGCCGTGCCGGCCACGTGTCCGGAAGGCGTCCACCAGCCGGCGGGCGGCGATCGTCCACAGCCACCCGCCCGCCTCCTCGCCGCGCATGCTGTCGGCGAACGACCCGGCCGCCCGCCACACCGCCAGGTACGTCTCCTGGAGCACCTCGGCGACGATCTCGTCGTCCGCGCACCGCCGGCGCAGCCGCGCCGTCAGCCAGGGGGCGCTGCGCCGGTACAGCTCGTCGAAGGCCGCGGTGTCCCCGCGGGCGATGCGCCGGACCAGCCGCGCATCGGTCATCAAGGCCGGTGAACGTTTCACGTCCTGGTCTTACGGCGCTCCGGGCCGCCCGGTTTTCCCGCGGACCGTGATCCCCGTCACACGCCGCCGCCCCGGGCCTGCGGGACCCGGGGCGGCGGCGTGCGGAAGCGTGTGGCGTCGTGCGGAGGTGGCGTCAGGAGGTGGCGATGCCCGGGTCGGAGAGGCCGGGGGCGCCGGTCTCGACGTGGCCGGCGAGGCGGCGCACGAAGTCCGCGGTCCCGCCCGAGGTGACGGTCACGTCGTACCACCGGCGGCAGGCACTCAGGTCGACGGTGCACGTGACGGTCGCGCCACGGCGGACGGCAACGGTCTGCGGGGCGCCGCCGTAGGCGTTGGCGAGGGTGAGCACGGCGTCCGCGGTGCCCGGGTTGGTGAGGGTGAGGGCGAGGTTGCCGGTGGTCGCGTCGTGCCGCGCGGTGACCTCGGGCCCGGCCGCCTTGCCGGGGCTGCGGAAGCGGCGCAGGAAGCCGTTCGGGCCGTGCACGGTCAGGTCCGTGACGCCCTGGGAGTACGTGGTGTTCCAGGCGTCCGCGATCGTCCTGCCCGCCTCCGTGGTGTACGTCCACGGGCCGTCGGTGCGGTTGGCCGAGGTCACCAGGAACTGGGCGCCCGCCGCCGCGCCCGCGCTGAAGGTGAGGCGGTACTTGCCCGTGGCGGTGTCGGCCGCACCGTCCACGTACGGCGCGTACGCCAGCGGGCGGGTGGGCCGCGCGCCCGGCTCCTGCTTCGGCATGGCGCCGGCGGCGGGCGGGGTGGGCACGTAGTCCGGGTGCCGGTCGCGGTCCGGCGGGAGGTAGCCGGCCGTGGAGGGGAGCGCCGCCGGGGTCGCGTTCGACGCGGTGAAGTCGAAGGCGGAGGTCAGGTCGCCGCAGACGGCGCGCCGCCAGGGCGAGATGTTGGGCTCCCGGACGCCGAAGCGGCGCTCCATGAAGCGGATGACCGAGGTGTGGTCGAAGGTCTCCGAGCAGCTGTAGCCGCCGGTGCTCCAGGGCGAGACGACCAGCATCGGCACCCGCTGGCCCAGCCCGTACGGTCCGGCCGCGTAGCCGATGCCGCCGGCGTACTGCTCGGCGGTGGTCGCCACCGTCGACAGCCCCTGCGCGGCGGAGGAGGGCGGGAACGGCGGCACCATGTGGTCGAAGAAGCCGTCGTTCTCGTCGTAGGTGACGAACAGCGCGGTCCTGGCCCACACGGCGGGGTTGGCGGTGAGCGCGTCCAGCACCTGCGAGACGTACCAGGCGCCGTAGTTGGCGGGCCAGTTGGGGTGCTCGGTGAAGGCCTCGGGGGCGGCGATCCAGGAGATCCGCGGCAGCGTGCCGGCCTGGACGTCGCGCCGCAGGTGGTCGAAAAGGCCGTCGCCCGCCTTGGCGTTGGTGCCGGTGCGGGCCTTGTCGTACAGCGGGTCACCGGGCTTGGCGTTGCGGTAGTTGTCGAAGTAGAGCAGCGAGTTGTCGCCGTAGTTGCCGCGGTACGCGTCGCCGATCCAGCCCCAGGAACCGGCCGCGTCGAGGCCGTCGCCGACGTCCTGGTAGATCTTCCAGGAGATCCCGGCCTTCTCCAGCCGCTCGGGGTAGGTCGTCCAGGTGTAGCCGGCCTCCTGGTTGCCGAGGACCGGGCCGTTGCCGGTGACGCCGTTGCCGGTGCAGCCCGACCACAGGTAGTAGCGGTTCGGGTCGGTGGAGCCGATGAACGAGCAGTGGTAGGCGTCGCAGACGGTGAACGCGTCGGCGAGCGCGTAGTGGAAGGGGATGTCGTCGCGGGTCAGGTAGGCCATCGTGGTGGCCGTCTTGGCGGGGACCCACTGGTCGTACCTGCCGCCGTTGAAGGCCCGGTGGCCGCCGGCCCAGTCGTGGTTGAGGTCCTGGACGAACTGCATCCCGAGATCCCTGACCTGGGGCCGGAACGGCAGCACCTCCCGCTTGAGGCCGTCCGTCTGGTACCACACCGGCTTGCCGCTCGGCAGGGTCACCGGACGGGGGTCGCCGAAGCCGCGGACGCCCTTCAGCGCGCCGAAGTAGTGGTCGAACGAACGGTTCTCCTGCATCAGCACGACGATGTGCTCGACGTCCTGGATGGTGCCGGTGCCGCCCAGCGGGGCGATGGCGGCGGCTCGCGCGATGCTCTGCGACAGCGACGGGAACGCGGCGGTGGCGCCCGCGAGTTGGAGGAAGCGGCGACGGTTCGGCTCTGCCATGGGTGGATGACCTCGACATGTCATGAGGGTGGAGGACGGCGCCCCCAGGACAGCGCGTGCGGGGTACCGCCCGGCGGACCGTTCATGACTGCCCGCCGTACGGCGGACGAACGCATCGAGTTGTACGGACAGGATCGATCCGCCCTGCCGTCCCCCCGCCGGGCACGGCTGTCATCGTCCGACCGTCGCCAGGTCGTCCAGCAGGGCGTCCGCGGTCACTTCCTCGACCACGGCGGTGCGCAGTTCGGCCATCGCGTCGACGAGGGCCGGGTCCCACGGTGCGGGCGTGAGGCGCCCCGGGTCGGGGCCCGAACGGACCAGCGCCGCGGCGCGGCGGTAGTCCTGCGCCGCCATCCGCCAGGGGACGGCTCCGGTCTTGGCCATGACGTGGGCGGCGATCCGGATGCCCTCGCCGTCGAAGTCCCCGTGGTGGTGCAGGGAGGCCCCGGCTCCGGCGAGCAGGCGCAGCAGGTGGATCACGGCGGTGTTGGGCCAGCCCGAGGTGCAGACCAGCGGTGGACAGTTCCGGCCGAAGCGGCGCAGGGCCAGGGCGAGCACGCTGGGGTTCTCGGCGATGTGCACCGGCCCCGCGGGCACGGCGAGTCCGCCGGGAGAGCGGAGTTGGGCCAGGGTGAGGCTGACGGGGTGACCGGCCTCGGCGCAGATCCGGGAGACCCCGGCGACCGGGCCGTCCCCGCCGAGGCGCAGACCGACGGCGAGCACGGTGGCGGAAAGCTGGTCGTCGGCCACCCCGGCCCGGCTCCAGAGCGCGCGCCTGGCCTCGGCGCCGTCCGGCACGCCGGTGCCGTACAGCACCGCCAGGGCGCGCAGGACGAGGCCGGACAGCCGGGTCCCGTCGTCGAGGGCGTGGGAGTCCCCGTCGAGGTGCCGGGCGGCGATGACCGGGAGCGGTTCCCCGCCCGCGGGGAGGGCCGCCAGCACCGTCAGGGCGGCGGACAGCAGGTCGCGGGTCCGCTCGGGCGAGCCGTCGGCCAGTCCGTTGGCCCGCAGGTGGGCGACCCATTCCAGGAGGACGGGCTGGGCGGTCACCACGTCGTGGCCGGCCAGCCACCCCCACAGGGCGTCGCGTTGCCCGGTCCTGCGCTCGCGCTCGGCGGCCCGGTCGGGGATCGGGCCGAGGATCGCCGCCACCACCTCCCGGACCGGTCCCCCGCAGGCGTCCACCACGGCGGTCTCCAGTCCGCCGAGGTGGATCGTCGGCTGGACGCCGGGGAGCCGGTCGAGTCCGAGGAGGTCGGCCAGGGCCTCCCGGCCGGCGTCGTCGAGCGGCCCGGAGCGCACCCGGCTGACGGGGCGGCCGGTCGACAGGCGGTCGTGGACGGCCGCCCAGAGGGGGCGGAGCTCGGGGAGGTCGAGGGGGTGGCGGTCCGTCATGCCGGTCCGTCCGGGCCGGCCCCGTCCGCGCCGGGGCCGGCCTCATCCGGGTCGGCCCCGTCCGGGTCCGCCTCGTCGGGCAGCAGGTCGGTGCCCGTCCAGGTGAAGCGGGCGCTGGTGACGGCGTCGTCGCCGTCGCCGCCGGTGATCAGCTGGTGGACGGCGATGCCGGAGAGCTCCCGGTAGGTGCACCACTCGTGGTCCGAGGTGAGCACCAGGTCGAGGTCGAGCGCCGCGAGGAGGGCGAAGACCTGCCCGCGGTTGACGGTGTCGACGCCGACGAAGACCTCGTCGAGCAGGATCAGCCGCGGGGACTCCGGCACCGCCTCGTAGTGGGCGGCCACCGCGGCGAACAGCGGCAGGTGGAGCGCGATGGCCTTCTCCCCGCCCGAGAGCGCGCCGTGGAGCTTCTTGGTGAGCAGTTGCCAGCCGGCGCCGTTGGCGCGGTCCAGCTTGACGACGAACTGGTGCCAGGCCGTGTAGTCGAGGACCTCGGCGAGCTGCTCCTCCCACGTGGCGGCGGTGTTGCGGGTCTTGGCCTCCTCGATGCGGCCCCGGAAGAAGGCGTGCAGGGCCTCGCGGTCGGCCTCGGTGATCCTGGCCGGGTCCTTGAGCAGCAGTTCCCGGGCCGTCCTGGTGCCGGCGGGCAGGTCCGGGTGGATCTGCCACACCAGCCGGACGGCCACCCGCGAGGCGGTGCGGACCCGTTCGAGGTGGCCGTTCATCCGCTCGACGAGCTCACCGGCCTGGCGGATGCGGGAGGCGAGGTGGCGGCGGGTGTCGCCGGTGAGGGTCCGGTCGAAGAGTCCGCGTTCGGCGGCGGTGATGTCGTCCTGGCTGCGGTCGCGGTCGCCGGTGAGGATGGCGAGGAGGCTCGTCGCACCGACCCGGATGCCGTCGACGGTGGCGGTGAGGACGTGGATGTCCTCCTCGGCCTCCAGTTCGAGGTCGGCGCGGCTGCTGAGGCTCTGGCGGGCGCGGTGGACGGCTTCGGAGAGGCGGTTCAGGGAGTCGCCGAGGTTCCTGGTGCCGTGCGGCAGTCCCGGCCAGGTGGCGGCGGTCTCGCGGGCCGCTTCGAGGGTGGCGCGGGTACCGTCCGCGGCGGTGAGGGTGAGACCGAGGCCCGCGTCCTCGGGGAATCCGAGCACGCACAGGCGCCGGAAGCCACGGGCGGCCTCGTTGCGGGCCGCCACGGCCTCGTCGCGCCGGCCCGCGTCCTGGGCCGTGACGGCGCTCAGCGCGCCGATCCGGCCCTCCAGCGCGATGAGTGCCCGGGTGCCGGCGTCGATCTCACGGCGGGTCCGGTCGAGCGACGTCCGCAGGTCGCCGATCCTGGCGGCCACCTGGCGGTAGTCCTCGCCGACGGTGCTCTCGACGGCCTGGAGCGCGGACCGGAGCCCTCGGGCGGCCGCCTCGGCCTCCTCCGCCTCGGCCGCGCTCTCCGCCGCGGCCTCCCCGGCGGCCTCGGCGTGGCCGCGGGCGGTGTCCCAGGCGTGCCGGGCGGCCACCCAGGCGAGGTGGGCGTCCAGCCAGACGTCGGCCTGCTCGCGCAGCCCGTCGACGGCCGTGGCGGTCGCGTCCAGGGCGGCCCGCTCGGTCGGCAGGGCGTGCTCGGCCGACGCGACGGCGAGGGCGCGCAGCGCGGCCGCGACGGCGTCCTCCTGCCGTACGAGCCGCTCGACGGCCTCGCGTACGGCGTCCTCGCGGGCGCCCACCTCGGACTCGGACCGCTCCCAGGCGCGCCTGGCCCGGTCCACCTCCCCGTGGTGCGGCCGGGACAGGAGGTCGGCGCCGAGGCGCGCCCTGCGGTCGGCGAGGCCGCGCAGCCGCGCCTCGAAACCGGTGACGGTGGCGGTGGCCTCGGCCAGTTCGGCGGTGAGGACGGCGATGCGCCGCTGCCTGGCGCGTTCCCTGGCCGCGGCTCCGATGTGGCCGGACTCCGCCTTGGTCCAGGAGCCGACCGCCGTCGCGAGCCGCCAGCTGCCGTCGGCCGCCACCGCCACCGGGTGGCCCGCGGGGAGGGTGGGGCCGTAGGCGACGCCGGCCAGCAGCCGCCGCACCTGACCGGCCGGCACCGGGCCTTCGGGCTCGGGAACCAGGACGTCGAGCAGGGAGGTGCCCGGTGCGGGCGTGGCCGACGCGGGGTCGGCCAGGGTGTCGTGGCCGGGGACCGCGAGGCCGCCGTCGGGGGTCAGCCAGGCGTCCAGCAGGCCGGCCGCTTCCAGGGCCGCCTCGATGCCCGCCTGGTCGGCGGGAGGCACGTCCGGCCGGAACGCCAGCAGCCGCCACAGCGGCGCTCCCGGCAGCACCGACCGGTCGGCCGTGCGGGTGCGCGGGGCGACGGGCTGCAGATCGGTCGCCGCCGCCGTGTCCGCCAGCTCGTCGGCGGTCCGGTCGCGCCGGGCGCGGGCGTCGTCCCGGCCCGCCCGGACGGTCGTCTCCTCGGCGGTGAGGGCGCTCTCCGCCGTACGGGCGGCCGCCTCGACCAGCGCGAGGACGTCCGTCTCGGCGGCGGCCAGGGAGGCGAGCTCCTCGACGTCCTCGATGCGCAGTTCGGTGCAGTCGGCCGCCGCCCACCGGCGCAGCCCGTCGGCGTGGGCGTCGACGGCGGCCTCGTAGGCGCCGGCGTTCCCGTCCCGCCGCGCGGACGCCTCGGCCAGCCGCCCGCGCGCCGTGTCGAGGTGCTGCTCCGCCACCGTCCGGTCCGCGACGGAACGCTCGTGGCGTTCGACGGCGGCACGGACCCCGGCGATCTGGCCGTGCCGCGACACGACCGCACCGCGCAGCAGGCGGCGTGCCCTGCGCCCCTGCTCCCCCACGTCCCCGGACGGATCCGGGGTGGCGCCGAGCACCTCCTGCACCTCGGTGCAGAGGGACTCCATGGCCACGCGCCGCGCCGCGCCCCTGGCATCCTCCCTGGCGACGCGGGTGTGCTCCGCCCGCTGGTCGGAGCGCAGCCGCGCCTCGTCGGCCCGCCCGGCGTCCTCGGCGGCCGCACCGGCCTTCCGGTCGGCGGCGGCGCGCAGCCTGGCGGCGGCCCCGGCGGCCTGCTCGGCCCTGCGGCGGAGCTGGTCGAGTTCCTGGCCCTGCCGGTAGACCTCGGAGCCGAGCAGCCCCTCGATGGCGCCGTCGATCTCCTGGACCCGGTGGCCGAGCTCGTCCTTCGCGCGGGTGCTCGCCTCGCGCTCGCGCAGGGCTCCGGCGTGCTCCTCCTCGCTCTCCCGGGCGACGCGGGTGAGGTTGTCCATCTCGGTGGTCGCGGAGATGAGCGCGGCGGCCCCGGCGCGCAGGACGCGCTGGGCGTAGCCGCGCTGCTGGTGGGCGACGGCGGTGGCCGCGGCCACTTCGTCGTCCAGGGTCTTCAGGTGTTCTCGCTGGCGGTCGAGGCGTTCGAAGCCTTCGGCCAGTTCGGTGATCTCGCCCTGGCCGAGCGGCGGCAGGGCCCGGGAGAGCAGGGCGGACAGCAGCGACGGGTCCAGGCGCTCGGACAGCTTGGGGGTGCGGAGCTGGAGCAGGGCGGTGATCAGGGCGTCGTAGCGCTGCTCGCCCAGTCCGGGAAAGAGCGTGCCGCGGACGGTGTTGCGGTAGTCGGCCGACGATCCGTGCAGCTCGCCCCGGCCCTGGAGGGCTTCGGCCAGGGCCGCGCGGGTGAGCGGCTGGCCGGCCTCGTTGACCAGGGCGAGGCCGCCGGGGCGGTCGATCCGCGCGTTGGTGGTGAAGTAGTCGGCGGTGACGCCGGTGGTGTGCACGCTGGCCTGGAGTCTGGCGCCGCAGGTGAACCGGACGGGATCGTCCGCGGCGTCTCCGTCGCCGGCGCTGTCGCCGCCGCGGACGAACTCCAGCCAGACGTAGCCGACCCGGGTCTTGCCCGAGGTGCCCTCGCCCATCAGGTTCCAGTGCATGGTGCGCTCGGAGCCGCCGAAGGTGGACAGCCGGCTGGGGCGCAGGCTGGCGTCGAGCAGGAACGGCAGCAGCACCTCCAGCGCCTTGGACTTTCCGGTGCCGTTCTGCCCCCGCAGGAGCAGCCGGCCCTCGTGGAAGGTGAAGGTCTCGTCGTAGTAGCGCCAGACGTTGAGGATGCCGGCCCTGGAGGGCTGCCACCGCGCCACGGCCCCTGGCGTCCGGAGCGCGGAGGGCCGCGGAAGGTGTGTCACGGTCATCGGAAGTCCTCCCTGGTCAGGTCGTGGGACCGGCGGTCGCGGGGGTCACGGCGGTCGTGGCACCGGCGGTCGCGGGGGTCACGGTGCTCCGGTACCGGAACGCCGCGGGCCGGGCAACGGTACGGTCGCCGGCCCGGCCGGCCAGGCCGAAGTCGGTGAGGACCCGGACGGCGTCGGCCGTGAGGCGCTGTGCGCCGTCCTCCGACTGGTAGCCCTTCGCCCACTGCGGGAAGCGCCGCAGGAGTCCGTTCGCCTCCACGGTGAGCTGTTCCGGTGTCAGCCCGCCGGGGGCGGCCGTCAGCGGGTCCAGCAGGAGCAGGGCGGCGACACGGGCCGTCGCGGAGTCGTCCGGGAAACGGCTGTCGGTGGCGATCCCGTCCGGGTCTACGAGCAGCAGACCGTCCGCCCGTTCCTCCAGCACGAAACCGCCCTGCTCTGCGGCGCGCCGCACGATCTGGCGCCCGGTCGGGGAGGTGAGGTAGGCCAGTTCGTCGGCGCGGAGCTCGTCGTGGTGGAGGACGGGATCGTCGAGGAGCCGGCGCAGCACCGAGTGCCGCAGTCCGAGGTTGCGCTGCGCGTCGGAGGCGTCGGCGCCGCCGTACCGGCTCTCGCGCACCGTGCCCTCCAGGAGTTCCTCGAAGCGCAACGGTACGTCCTCCGCCGGGACGGCCAGCCGGGACGGGCCGACGGGCGCGGCGAGCAGGCGCATCAGCACGGTGGCGTCCACGCGGTAGAGCACCTTGGCCTCCGCCGAGTCGACGAAGCTCTCGGTGACGCCGTCCACCGTGAGGAGCGCCCCGTAGGCCTCCAGGAGTTTGAGCACGTCCACGAAGGCCATCCGCTCGGACCTGCCCGCCGTGTCGAAGGGCGGCAGCGCCTCGTCGGCGGCACAGGCCTGGACGACCCGGTCGGCGATCAGGCCGACCGTCGTCACCGGGACGGGGAGCAGCTCGGCCGCGACGACGCACAGCAGGGTGTAGCGGCGGCGGTCGAACGGCGCCCTGCCGGACCGCAGCCGCCGGGCGGGGCGCGAGGTGTGGGGCACGGCCCGGATCTTGAACAGCCGCGCGTACCCCAGGCGCGGCTCCACCACCAGCTGCCAGCCGCAGTTGTAGTCGAACCACTTGGTCAGCGGCCCCTGCCGGCGGCGGACCAGCTCGAAGGCGGCCGGGTCGCCGCGCTCGGTGATCAGCGGTCGGCCGAGGAGCAGCCTGACGCCGCGGGCGACGTCCTGCCGCTCGGCCAGGACCAGCTGGTTCGCGAGCGTGCTCATGTGTCCCTCCCGAGGGTGACCGCGCTCCGCCCGCTCATCCGGACCTCTCTGCTCATGCGGACTCCTCTGCTCATGCGGACCGATCCACTCATGTGGACCCCTCAGCGGTGCTCGCCCGCGAGGCGCCCGGGCCTCGGATCTCCACCAGGAAGTCGGGCCCCTCCAGCCGCCCCCTGGACGTCCACAGGACGGCCCGTCCGGCATCGGGCAGCGGCCGGAGGACGACCTCGACCCGGCCGTCCGAGGTGACCGCCCGACGCGCTCCGCTGCCGTCCGGCCGTACCGCCAGCGCCCTGCCGAGGAGGTCGAGCAGCCGCTCGAAGACGGAATGGTCCAGCGTGCCGAAGCCGGAGAGCCGTACGGGGCCGTCGGTGCCCAGGACGTCCCAGGCGGCTTCGAGTTCGGCGCGCTCCTTGCGGGCCAGCTCGGCGCGGGCCGCCTTGATCCCGCCGATGTCGCGCACCCTGCCGGTGCGCGTGAACCGCTCGGTGCGGCCGCTGGCCCGCAGCAGGGCGGACACCTCCACCGGCGGGGCCTCCGCCCAGGTGCCCGAGGAGGGCACCAACTCCTGGTCGGGGTGGGCGAGATGGGCGTGGCGGGCCGGGCCGAGGCCGAAGGCGGCCGACCAGAGACGGTGCAGGTCGTCCTCGGTGGGCGCCGCGGCGAACCAGCGGGCCAGTTCCCGGAAGTCCTGGACGGCGCCGGAGGAGCGGCGCCGTGACTCGGTGATCCGGTCGAGGACCTGGAGGAGCGTCACGATCGCCCGCCGCGCCACGTCGTACAGCTGCTCCACCCGGGGCCGCGACCCGTCCACGGGCCGGAACCAGGCCCGGAGCCCCTCCCAGCGTGCCCGGCGCCGCTCCAGCCAGGCCGGCGCCGGATCGCCGTCCGCGACCGGCGGCAGCTCGGCGCCCCGCACCGCCCGCTCGTGCAGCAGGCCCACCCCGCGCTCCTCGACCCGCTCCACGGCGGAGGCGACCGTCTGTCCCCGCTGGTCGAGGTTGACGAGGAACTCCTGGAGATAGGCCACCGTCGCGGCCTTCACCTCCCGGAAGGTCGCCAGGTCCGCCCCCTCGGCGCGCAGCAGGCGCTGCAACTCGCCGTTGAACGCCTTGGTGTTGGAGAGCAGCGCCTCCAGGTGGCCCTCCAGCTCCTGGAGCGTGCTGAAGACCCGGCGGTCCGAGGACGCGGAGTCCCCCAGCAGGACGTACAGCTCGTCGAGCCGGTCCGTGATCGCCTCCAGCACCGCCGTCTGGAGCGCCCCGGTCGAGGCCAGCACCGCGAGCGCGTGCTCGACCCCGGCGAACGCGGCCTCGCCGCGCCTGGTCAGCGAGTACTGGAGGTTGCGGCGCTCGTACTCCTCGGCGGTGCGGTAGTTCTCCGCGTGGTTCTGGACGACGTCCAGCAGCTGCCACTCCCTGAGCTTCAGCAGCGCTTCCCGCAGGTCGTCGTCGTGGATCGCGTCGAGCCAGCCGACCGTCCGCAGCCGGGCCCTGACCTCGTCCAGTCCGAGCGCGGTCTCCAGCCGCTCGTTGGCGGCGCCGAAGGCCTGGAGGATCGCACCGTAGAGCTCGGCCTTCTCCCCCGTCGTGAACCGGAACATCTCCGGCGGCACCCTGCGCAACGACTCCCCTTCCCCTCCGTCGGGCACCAGAATACTGATGCCGGAGGCGACGGAGCGCCCGCGGAGGTCCAGCGGCCACCCTGCCGGGGGCACCGCGTACCGCCCGGCGGCGGCGACGGGCGGCTGCGGCGACGGGCGGCGGCCTCGGACCGCTGTCAGTGCGGGAGCGAGCGGGCCCGGTGGGCGGCGATCAGGTCGCGGTACCAGGCGTACGAGGCCTTCGGGGTGCGCCGCTGGGTCGCGAAGTCGACGTGGACGAGGCCGAAGCGCTGGCTGAACAGCCCCTCCGCCCACTCGAAGTTGTCGAGCAGGGACCAGGTGTAGTAGCCGCGGATGTCGACGCCCTCGGCGACGGCCCGGGCGAGGGCGTCGAGGTGGGCGGCCATGAAGTCGATGCGGGGCCGGTCGGGGACGGTGTCCTCGGTGACGGAGCAGCCGTTCTCGGTGATGGTGATGGGCGGGAGGGCCTTGCCGTACAAGTCCCGGAGGTTGAGCAGGAGTCGGTGGAGGGCCTCGGGGACGACGGGCCAGCCGAAGGCGGTGTGGGGGACGTCGGGGATGTCGACGAGGTCGAAGGGGAGGCCGGGTCCGGTGGGGGCGGCGACGCGGGTGGGGTTGTAGAAGTTGAGGCCGAGGCCGTCGAGGCCGGGGGTGTGGATGAGGTCGATGTCGCCCGGGTGGACGGCGCCGAAGATGTCGTCGGGGACGCCGAGGGCGGAGAGGTCGGGGTAGCGGCCGAGGAGGACGGGGTCGGTGAACAGCCGGTTGTGCAGGGCGTCGTAGGCCTCGGCGGCGGCGGTGTCCTCGGCCGAGGGGGAGGCCGGCTCGACGGGGGTGAGGTTGTTGGAGAGCATCGCCGACAGGCCGCGGTCGTGGAGGACCGAGGCGGCCAGGCCGTGGGCGAGGAGCTGGTGGTGGGCGGCCGGGAGGGCCTCGAACATCAGGGTGCGGCCGGGGGCGTGGGTGCCCAGGGCGTAGCCGTACACGGTGTGGACGAAGGGCTCGTTGAGGGTGATCCACGCGGGGACGCGGTCGCCGAGGCGGTCGGCCATGACGGTGGCGTACTCGGCGAAGCGGTACGCGGTGTCGCGGTCGAGCCAGCCTCCCCCGTCCTCCAGGGCCTGCGGGAGGTCCCAGTGGAAGAGGGTGGGCAGCGGGGTGATGCCGGCGTCCAGCAGCGCGTCCACGAGCCGGTCGTAGAAGGCGAGCCCGGCCTCGTTGACCGCGCCGGCGCCGGTGGGCAGCACCCGGGGCCAGGAGACGGAGAAGCGGTAGCCGTCGAGGCCGAGCCCACGCATCAGCTCGATGTCCTCGGGATACCGGTGGTAGTGGTCGCAGGCCACCGCGCCCGTGTGGCCGTCGCGGACGGCGCCGGGGCGGGCGGCGAAGACGTCCCAGACGGACGGGCCGCGGCCGTCCTCCTCCACCGCCCCCTCGATCTGGTAGGCGGCGGTGGCGGCGCCCCAGCGGAAGTCCGCCGGGAGGTCGAAGCGGTCCGGCATGACAGCCTCCTGACGAGAAACGCGAGGAGAACTCATGTTAGTGACGCGGCGCCGAAACACCAGAGGCCGTCGGCCGGCCGGGACGGGCCGGTGTGCGGCGCCGTGCGGCGCCGTGCGGCGCCGTGCGGCGCCGACTGTCCTGGGACGGGCTGGGCCGGGCCGGCGGCAGCCGAAAGCCCCTGGCCAAAACAGGTACGGTCCGTTGTCATCCGTTTTCGGCCGCTGTGACGTCCTGGTGGGTATGAAGCGCGAATCGATCCGTCCCGGGGGCTCCGGATCCGACCCTTTCGACGAGTTCGTCGCGGCGCGGTACCAGTCTCTGCTGCGCGGGGCGTACCTGATCACGGGGAACGTCCACGACGCCCGGGACCTGCTGCACGACGCCTTGGCCCAGGTGTACCCGAGACGCTCGACGATCCGGGACGCGGGAGCCACCGAGGGGTACGTCCGCACGACGATGGTCCGCACCCACGTCTCGCGGTGGCGCCGGACCAGACGCGAGGTGCTCACCTCCGCACTGCCGGACGGGCCGGCGGTCCAGGACGCCGAGCGGGACGACCAGCTGGCGGCGGCGCTGGCCGGACTGCCACGGCGGCAGCGGGCGGCCGTCGTGCTGCGCTACTACCTGGACCTGCCGGTCGCGCAGGTGGCGGAGGAGCTGGGGTGCTCGGTGCCCACGGCGAAGACCCACCTGGCGCGCGGGATCAAGGCGCTTCGACAGGAAATCGAACCGGTGAGGGAGTTGGTGGGGCATGAGCGCTGAGGACAGGTTCGAGGAGGAACTGGTCACCCGGCTCGGGGCGCACGCGGCGGGCATCGGCGGCAGCCCGCCGCTGGCCGAGCTGCGCGAGGCCGGACGACGACGGGTCCGGCGGCAGGCGGCCGTACGGGGGGCGACGGCGGTGGCGGTGCTGGCCGTCGGGGCGGGCCTGCTGACCCAGGTCGGCGGCGGCGCCGGGCCGGGGCGAACGGGGGTGGCGGGGGCGGGCATGGGCCTGTCGAGTCCGACCCCTGGGGCGACCGGTCCGGGGCCGGCGGTCGTGATCTGGGGTTGTGAGCAGGGGCCCTCGTCGATGGGGGCGCCGGGCCAGCACTCGCGCGTGGTCACGCAGCCTTCGCCGGGGGGGTCCTCGTCGGGGGGACTCCTCATCGGGGGGGAGTTCGTCGAGGGTGCCGCTGGGGGGTCCTCGTCGGGGATGCCGTCATCGGGCGAGGCTTCGTCTGGCTCGGCCTCGTCCGGAGTCCCGACGCCTGACCCGTCGTCCTCCGGTTCCCCCTCGTCAACCGGCGTCCCGTCGGGCCTGCCGCTGTTCTCGGGCTCGTCCTCCTCCTGGCCCACGTCCTCGGGCTCGTCCTCGGACCGGCCCACGTCGTCGGGCTCGTCCTCGGACCGGCCCACGTCCTCGGGCTCGTCCTCGGACCGGCCCACGTCGTCGGGCTCGTCCTCGAACCGGCCCACGTCCTCGGGCTCGTCCTCGGACGATCCGCAGGCCGATCTGATGGGAGCGGGCCGGTCCATCGGGGGCATGGCGATGACGAACTACCCCGACCACTACTCCGGCGTCTGCGTCTCCGCCCGCACGAACACGGTCTATGTGATGCGGGTCCCCGGCAGCGACCTGGACGCCAACGTGACCCGCATGGCGACCGGATGGCCCCTGCTGAAGGTGACGTTCGCCGACGTGCAGGCCTCCGAGAACCAGCTCCGCGCGCTCGTGGACCGGATCAAGGCGGACACCACGGAATGGCAGGCCAAGGGCGTGGCGATCAACGGGCTGACGATCGCCCCCAACGGCGCCGGGGTGGTGGTCGAGACCCCGCAGTGGCAGACGGCGGAGGCGGACATCAAGGCGCGGTACGGGCCGCTGGTGGCCGAGGTCCGCTGAGACCCGACCTCGGCGTCCCTTTGCAGAGCGCCGAGCGTCGGCTGAGGGCGGTATCACCGAGCGGCTCGGTGGTTCCGCCCTTCGGCACGTCCACCTGCCCGCGCGCCGCTCAAGCGACCGTCAGCTCCCGGGCGGCCATCAGGAACGCACGCGCGTCCCGTCCTCCTGGCCACCGTCCTCGGGTCCGGCCTTCTCCAGCGTCCGCCGGATCGAGCGCGGCACCCGGTAGGGCAACCCCGCGGAACGCTCCCGCACCCAGGCCCGGCCGATCCGCGACGTCGGGAACCAGCTCCCCGCCAACCGCCGGGGGGCCAGCAGCGGCCGCACCGGCGGCACCATGGCCGCCGGGTACGGGATCCGGTGGCAGGCGTCGGCGATCTCCTCGATCTGCCGTCGTGGCTCCTCCGGTAGTTCGCCGGGCGCGTGAGCCGTGGCCAGCTCGTGGATGTCGGCGAACCCGGCGTCGTGCATGTCCTCGCACCGACGCCGCACGACGCCGACGCCCGCCCGGACGGCCCGTCTTCATACTCCGCGCCGCCGCCAGCAGCGCCCGGTACTCGTCTTCTCCTCCGTACTCGCGGCAGGTGGCCAACAGCCAACGCTGCCCGATCGAGTCCGTCTCCCGAAACCCAGTCACCAACGCCGCCTCCGCCCGGGCCCCGGCCGCCCATTCGCCTCTGACCCGCCGACAGACGTCCGCCACCCCCGCCAGGTACTCCGCCAGAGCCTCCGTCCCGGACGCCACGCCCGCGACAGCCGCCTCCGCCTCGAACACCCCGTACCGAGCGACGGCCCGCACCGCCAGGAAGCCTTGCAGGGTACACCACCTCAGCATCCACTCCGCATCAGCGCGCTGCATCGGTCCTCGCCTCTCTTGGTCGGCTCCGGATACCACCTATCGAAGGCGGGCCACATAGATGGGCGTGTCCGTCGAAAGCCGAGGAGTGTCGGCTCCGGCAGGTCGGGCGGCGGTCGGCGGGGCTGGTCGCCGCCCCCGTGCTCGGCGGGGGCGGTGGCGGGCGTTGCCGTGGGGAGGCTGGTGGCCCCGGGGTGATCAGGCGTGGGCGCTGATCTCGCCGCCGGCGGAGAGGACGATGTAGACGCCGTTGGCGGCGGCTCCGGTGTCGTGCTGGTCGGCGTCCAGCGTGCCGTAGACCTCGTTGTTCATGCCCAGGATCTCGGCGCGGTAGTGGAGTTCGCCGGTCTTGGTGACCTTGGCCGTCCAGCCGCCCGCCAGCTTGACGGTGCCCGGGCCGGAGTGGGAGCCGCCCATCCAGGAGTGGATGGTGCCGTCCAGGGAGAGCACGACGAACATGCCGTTGGCGTTGAGTCCGGCGTCCTCGTTCTTCGTCT
Organism: Kitasatospora sp. NPDC091335; assembly: GCF_044757205.1. NCBI lineage: Bacteria > Bacillati > Actinomycetota > Actinomycetes > Kitasatosporales > Streptomycetaceae > Kitasatospora > Kitasatospora sp. NPDC091335. The sequence goes on from NZ_JBIVUM010000007.1 coordinate 31,902, forward strand.
CCAGCGTGGCGAGGACCTGGCCGCTGTTGACGATCTTGGCGCTGTAGTTCTGGTTGCCGAGGTCGCGGATCTCCGCCGTGCTGCCGTCCACCAGGGTCGGGGAGTGGCCCGCGGACGTCCCCTTGGGCGGGGCGGCCGGGGTGGTCACGCCGCCCTTGGAGGGCGTGGTGGCCGGGGCGGGCGCGCCGCTCTTGGCGGAAGTGGTGGGCACGGCGGGCGTGGTGGGCGGTGCGGTGGCGGGCGGCGCGGCCGGGGTGGTGGGTGCGGTGGCGGCCGGCGGGGTGGTGGCGGGCGCGGCCGTGTCGTGGGCGTCCGCGGAGGAGGAGCAGGCCGTGGCCGCGGGTACCAGCAGGGCCGCGGCCAGGACGGTCCCGACCAGCGAACGGCGAGCGGTCGTACGGCGGGTCGTCGAGAGGGACATGCGGTTCTCCTGAACGAAGTACGGGTGCGGAGGCGCTCGGTGCCCGTCCCCGTCCGGCGAGGGCCGGGAGGCGGGGGCGGCGTGCACGTCGAAATTAGTACGAACGATCGACGGAATCGCGCATTCCATGTCACCGGACTGCAACGCCCCGGACCGGACTGTCGCCGGGTCAGGTGGTGGCGGCGGGGAGCTGTTCGCGCACCCGGGCGGGGTCGGGGTTGGCAGGACGAGCGCCAGCGGCAGCCACGCACGCATCATGGCCCCACGGTATCCGCGAGCGTCACGGGACGGTGCGGGGGCGGTGGCCGGTTCGAGCCGGCCACCGCCCCCGCACCGCCGCCGGACGGCTCCGGGCCGCTCAGTCCAGGTCGCCGTTGCCCAGCTCCTCCCGGACCAGGTTGAGCAGTTCCTCGTCGTCCGCGGCGTCCAGGAGGTCGGCGATGGTGTCCTCCTCCTCCGCCGGGGCCCCGGTGGCCCAGCGGGCCAGGAAGGCCTGGAGGCGCACGGCGACCCTGGTGCGGGACAGCTCGTCGGGCGGGCTGACGGCCATCGCCGCCTCCAGGCCGTCGAGCATCCCGAGCAGCGGCTCGACGTCCGTGCCCGACTCGGCGCCCGGCAGGGTGCTGTGCAGGCGGGCCGCCAGCGCGGCCGGGGTCGGGTGGTCGAAGACGATCGTCGCCGGGAGCGGGACCCCGCACTCCCCGGCCAGCCGGTTGCGGAACTCGACGGCCGTGAGCGAGTCGAAGCCCAGGTCGCGGAACGGCCTGGTCTCGTCGATGCCTTCGGCCGAGGAGTAGCGGAGCACCTCGACCAGGACGTCCCTGATCAGCTCCAGCAGGACGGCCGTCCGCTCCTTGGCGTCCAGCCCCGCCAGCCGGACGCGCGGCGCGCCGCCGTCCGCCCCGCCGTCCTCCGCCCCGCCGTCCTCCGCCGGCGCCGGCCCGGCCGGGGCCAGGGCGTCGGCGGCCTCGGGCAGGTCGCCCAGCAGCGGGCTCGGCCGGCCCGAGGTGAAGGCGGGCGCGAAGCGGGACCAGTCCACGTCGGCGACGGTCAGCGCGGCCGCGCCGCCGTCCACCGCCGCCGCGAGGGCCGAGAGCGCGAACTGCGGGTCCAGCGGCGTCAGTCCGCGGCGGCGCAGGAACTCCTCCGCCCCGTCGCCCGCCATTCCGCCGCCCGCCCACGGGCCCCAGGCGACCGAGGTCCCGGCAAGACCGCGGTCGCGCCGGTTCCTGGCCAGGGCGTCCAGGTAGGCGTTGCCGGCCGCGTAGAGGGCCTGGCCGCCGCTGCCCCAGGTGGCCGCGATGGAGGAGAACACCAGGAACAGCTCCAGGTCGGCCGCCGCGGTGAGCTCGTCCAGGTGGGCGGCGCCGTCGACCTTGCCGCCGGTGATCCTCGCGATGTCCTCGGCGCCGGTCTGCGCGAGCATCGCCGACTGGGCGACCCCGGCGGCGTGGACGACGCCGATCAGCGGACGGTCGGCCGGGACGGCGGCCAGCGTCGCCGCCAGCGCGTCCCGGTCGGCGGCGTCGCACTCGGCGACCGTCACCCGGGCTCCGGCCGCCGTGAGTTCGGCGGTCAGCTCCTCGGCTCCCGGGGTGCGGGAGCCGCGCCGGCTGGTGAGGACCAGGTCGGTGACGCCCCGGTCGACCAGCCAGCGGGCGACCACCGCGCCCAGCGCGCCGGTGCCGCCGGTGACCAGCACCGTGCCGGGCCGCGACGGCCGCCACGGCGCCGCCGGGGCCTGACCGGTGTCGGTGCGGTCCTGACCGGCGTCGATACGGACCCGATCGGCGTCGGTGCGGGTCAGCCGGCGGACGAGCACCCGGTCGCCGCGCAGGGCGAGCTGGTCCTCGCCGGTGCCGCCGTCGAGGACGGCCGCGAGGGCGGTGAGGGTGCCGGAGTCCGGCTCGGCGGGCAGGTCGACCAGCCCGCCCCAGCGCCGCGGGTGTTCCAGCGCGGCGGCCTGGCCGAAGCCCCACAGCTGCGCCTGCTCGGGGTGGGTGACCCGGTCCGCCGCGTCCACGGCCACCGCGCCGCGGGTGACCATCCACAGCGGCGCCTCCACCTCCGCGTCGCCGAGGGCGTGCATCAGCAGGAGGCTGCGGGTCAGCCCGGTGGGCAGGTAGACGACCCCGCGCGCCTTCTCGGCGGCGGCGCGCAACCGGTCCGCCAGCTGGTCCCGGTCGAGGTCGCCGATGGCCAGCCGGACCGGTTCGGTGTCGGCGGGCAGCTCCGCGAGCACGGAGTCGGCGAGCGCGGTGTCCGCGGACGTGGCGTCCGCAGGCGTGGTGTCGTCCGAGCCGTCGGTGACCAGCAGCCAGCTGCCGTCCAGCCGCGCCGGGGCGACCTCGACCGGCTTCCAGTCGACCCGGTAGAGGCAGTCGTCCAGCGTCGGGGCCGCGCCGGAGGCCCGGCCGGCCGCCGGGAGCGGCAACCGCGGCCAGTACCGGTCCCGTTGGAAGGCGTACGTCGGCAGGGCCACCCGGCGCCCGGCGGGCAGGACGGCCGTCCAGTCGGCGTCGGCGCCCGCCGTCCAGATCCTGGCGAGCGCTTCGACGGCGGTGTCCCGGTCCGCGCGGCCCTTGCGCAGCAGCGGCGCGAAGGTGCCCGCCGCGACGGACTGCTGTGCCAGCCCGCACAGCACGCCGTCGGGGCCGAGTTCCAGGTACCGGGTGACGCCCTGCCCGGCCAGGTGCGTGACGCCTTCGGCGAAGCGGACGGCCTCGCGGACCTGCCGGACCCAGTAGTCCGGCGTGGACAGCAGTCCGGGTTCGGCGATCGTGCCGGTCAGGTTGGAGACGACCGGGATGCGCGGCTCGGTGAAGGTCAACCCGGCCAGGACAGCGGCGAATTCGGCGAGCATCGGCTCCATCAGCGCCGAGTGGAAGGCGTGCGAGACGCTCAGCCTCCGGACGCGTCGGCCCTCGGACTTCCAGCGCTCGGCCAGCTCGTCGACGGCCTCCGCCGGGCCCGAAACCACCACCGAGGAAAGCCCGTTGACGGCGGCGACGTCCAACCGGTCACCGATCTCCGCGCGCACCTCGGCCTCGGCGGCCTGGACGGCGAGCATCGCGCCGCCCTCCGGCAGCGCCTGCATCAGCCGCCCGCGCGCCGCCACCAGCGCGCACGCGTCGGCCAGCGAGAACACCCCCGCCACATGGGCCGCCGCCACCTCGCCGATCGAGTGCCCGAGCAGGAAGTCCGGTACCACACCCCAGGATTCCAGCAGCCGGAAGGACGCGACCTCGACCGCGAACAGCCCGGCCTGCGCCCACACCGTACGGTCGAGGTACTCGACGCCCCCGAACACCACGTCCTTCACCGGACGGTCCAACAACAGGTCCAGTTCCCCGCAGACCGCGTCGAAGGCCTCCGCGAACACCGGGAACGCCCCGTACAACCCGGCGCCCATCCCCACCCGCTGCGCGCCCTGACCGGTGAACAGGAACGCCGTACGGCCCTCGGCCGCGACGCCCGACACCAGCGCGCCGGACGGCCGGCCGGCGGCCAGGGCGCCGAGCGGGGCGTCCCGGTCGGCGCCGAGCACCACCGCGCGGTGCTCCAGCCCGGCCCGGGAGAGCAGCGACCTGGCCACGTCCTCGGGCCGCGGGCCGGCCTGCCGCGCCGTGAAGGCGCGCAGCCGCTCGGCCTGGCCGGCCAGCGCCTTGGCGGAGCGCCCGGACAGCAGCCAGGGCAGCACGGCTCCGGCTTCGTCGGCCTGCGGATCCGACGTGGTGTCCGGAGCCGGAGCCGGAGCCGGCGCCGCCGGAGCGGCCTCCAGGATGACGTGGGCGTTGGTGCCGCTGATCCCGAAGGAGGACACCCCCGCCCTGGCCGGCCGGTCCACGGCGGGCCACGGCCGGCGGTCCGTCACCAGCTCCACCGCGCCCGCCGTCCAGTCCACCTGCGGGGTCGGCTCGGCGACGTGCAGGGTCGGCGGCACCGTGCCGTGCCGCAGGGCGAGCACCATCTTGATCACCCCGGCGACGCCGGCCGCCGCCTGGGTGTGCCCGAGGTTGGACTTCACCGAGCCCAGCAGCAGGGGCTCACCGGCGCGGTCCTGGCCGTAGGTGGCCAGCAGCGCCTGGGCCTCGATCGGGTCGCCGAGGCGGGTTCCGGTGCCGTGCGCCTCCACCACGTCCACGTCGGCGGCCGAGAGTCCGGCGTTGGCCAGGGCCTGCCGGATCACCCGCTCCTGCGAAGGACCGTTGGGGGCGGTGAGACCGTTGGACGCGCCGTCCTGGTTGACCGCGCTGCCCCGCACCACGGCGAGGATCTCGTGGCCGTTGCGGCGAGCGTCGGAGAGTCGCTCCAGCAGCAGCACGCCGACGCCCTCGCCCCAGCCGGTGCCGTCCGCCGCGGCCGAGAAGGCCTTGCAGCGGCCGTCGGCGGCCAGCCCGCCCTGCCGGTCGAACTCGGCGAACACCACCGGGGTGGACATCACCGAGACGCCGCCCGCGACGGCCAGTTCGCACTCGCCGCTCCGCAGTGCCTGCCCCGCGAGGTGCAGGGCGACCAGCGAGGAGGAGCAGGCGGTGTCCACCGTCATCGCCGGGCCTTCGAGCCCGAACGCGTACGCCACCCGGCCGGAGAGCACCGACGCGGCGTTGCCGGTGACGACGTGGCCGTCCACGTCCTCCTCGGAGGCGGCGAGGACCAGCGGGTAGTCCTGGCCGTTGGTGCCTGCGAAGACGCCGACCGGCCGGCCCCGCATCGCCTGCGGGTCCACTCCGGCGGACTCGAAGGCCTCCCAGGACGCCTCCAGCAGCAGCCGCTGCTGGGGGTCCATCGCCAGGGCCTCGCGCGGCGAGATGCCGAACAGGCCTGCGTCGAACTCCGCCACGCCGTCCAGGAATCCGCCCCGGGCGGCCGCGTCCACGCCGGTCCAGCCGGTCTCCCAGCCGCGGTCGGCGGGGATGCCGGTCATCGCGTCGACGCCGTCGGACAGCAGTTCCCAGAGCGCCTCCGGCGAGCCGGCGCCGCCGGGGAAGCGGCAGGCCATGCCGACGATCACGATCGGCTCGTCCTCGGCCCTGGCGCCGCCCACCGCCTCGGCCCTGGTGCCTCCCGCCGCCTCGACGGCACCGCCGGGCTCGGCCGCGCCGAACAGCCGCTCGGCCAGGTTGCGCGCCAGCGCGGCCGGGGTCGGCCGGTCGAAGACCAGGGTGGCGGGCAGCGCGAGGCCGGTCCTGGCGGTCGCCAGGTTCCGGAACTCCACCGCCGTCACCGAGTCGAACCCGAGGTCGCGGAAGGCCTGTTCGGCGCCGACCGCGTCCGGTGAGCCGTGGCCGAGCACCGCCGCGGCCCAGGACCGTACGGCGTCCAGCAGCAGTCCGGGGCGCCTGGTCTCCGGCGCGGCCTCCAGTTCGGTCCTGAACTCCGCCGCCCGCCCGGTGCCCCGGGCGGCGCCGGCGGCGGCCTCGGCGGCCTCCGGCAGGTCGGCCAGCAGCGCGCTGGGCCGCAGCCCGGCCAGGCCGGCCGCGAACAGCGGCCAGTCGACGTCGGCGACCACCAGGGTGGCCTGGTCGTGGCCGATCGCCCGGGCCAGCGCCGTGACGGCGAGCGCCGGGTCCATCGGCGGCAGGCCGCCGCGGCGCAGCCGCTGCACCAGGGCCGGATCGGCCGCCATCCCCTCGTTCGCCCACGGGCCCCAGGCGACCGAGACACCCGGCAGACCGCGCTCGCGCCGCCCGGCCGTCCAGGCGTCCACGAAGGCGTTGGCGGCGGCGTAGTTGCCCTGCCCGGCGCTGCCGACGGTGCCGGCCAGCGAGGAGAAGACGACGAAGAACTCCAGCTCGTGGCCCCGCGTCAGCTCGTCCAGGGCGACCAGGCCGGCCGCCTTGGCGGCCAGCACCGTCCGGAGGCGTTCCGGGGTGAGGGAGTCGAGGGTGCCGTCGTCCAGCACGCCGGCGGCGTGCACCACGCCGGTCAGCGGGCGGTCCTCCGGGATCGCGGCGAGCACCTCGGCCAGCGCGGCCCGGTCGGTCACGTCGCAGGCCGCGACCACGGCCTCGGTGCCCTGCTCCGCCAACTCGGCGACCAGGCCCGTCATGCCCGGCGCGTCCGCGCCGCGACGGCCGGTCAGCACCACCCGGGCCACGCCGCTCCCGGCCAGCCAGCGGGCGACGGTGGCGCCCAGCGCACCGGTCCCGCCGGTGACCAGGACGGTCCCCTCGACGGCCGGCGACCAGGCCGGCGATCCGGACGGCAAACCCGACGGCGAGCCCGACGGCGAGCCCGACGGCGATCCGGTGCCCGTTCCGGACGGCGCGCCCTGTCCCGCGGCCGCCCTGACCAGCCGGCGTCCGTAGGTGCCCGAGCCGCGCACGGCCACCTGGTCCTCGCCGGTGCCGCCGGCCAGCACCGCGGCCAGCCGGGTGCCCGCCCTGGCGTCCGGTGCGGACGGCAGGTCGATCAGGCCGCCCCAGCGGTCCGGGGACTCCAGGGCCGCGACCCGGCCCAGGCCCCAGACCTGCGCCTGTCCGGCGTCGGCGGCCGGGTCGGAGCGGCCGACTGAGACCGCGTGCTCGGTCAGCGCCCAGAACGGGGCGCTGACGCCCGCGTCGCCGAGCGCCTGGAACAGGGCCAGGGTGAGTTCCAGGCCCTGCGACAGCGCGGCGTCCTCGGCCGGCGCCCCGGTGAGGGCGGCGAGTGACACCACGCCCGTCACCGTGCCCGCGTCGAGGAGCTGTGCGGCCAGGTCCGTCCGGTCGGTGCCGGCGGGCCGGAACGGCACCGGCTCGGCTCCCGCCGCGCGGATCGCCGCCGCCACCGCCTCGGCGAGCGGGTGCGCCGCACCGGCGGGCGGGAGCACCAGCAGCCACCGGCCGGTCAGCGCCGGAGCGGCCGCCCCGCCGGTGAGCGGGCGCCAGGTGGCCTGGTAGCGCCAGGAGTCCACCACCGAGTCGACCCGGCGGCGCTGCCGCCACGAGGAGAGCACCGGCAGGGCCGCGCCGAGCAGCCCGGCCGGGTCGGGGGCGTCCAGCAGCTCGGCCAGGTCGCCGAGGTCCTCGCGCTCCACGGCGTCCCAGAACCTGGCGTCCACCGTGTCCCCGGCCGCCACGGGACCGGACGCGCCGGTCCGCGGCCAGAACCGCTGCCGCTGGAAGGCGTACGTCGGCAGCTCCACCCGCCGCCCCGCGGGCAGCACCGCGGACCAGTCGGCCTCGGCTCCGTCGGCCCACAGCCGGGCCAGCGCCCGCAGCGCGGTCAGGGAGTCCTCCCGGCCGCGGCGCAGCAGCGGGGCGAACACGCCGTCCGCGACGGTCTGCTGGGCCATCGCGCACAGCACGCCGTCCGGTCCCAGCTCCGCGAACCGGGTGACACCCTCGCGGTGCAGGGTCTCGACGCCGTCGGCGAAGCGGACGGCCTCGCGGACCTGGCGCAGCCAGTAGTCGGGGGTGGTGAGCAGCCCTGGCCCGGCCGTCGTGCCGGTCAGGTTGGAGACGATCGGAATGCCCGGCTCGGCGAACTCCAACTCGGCCAGGACGGCGGCGAATTCGGCGAGCATCGGCTCCATCAGGGCCGAGTGGAAGGCGTGCGAGACGGTCAGCCGGCGGGTACGGCGCCCCTCGGACTTCCAGCGCTCGGCGAACTCCTCGACGGCCTCCGCCGGGCCCGAAACCACCACGGAGGTGGGCCCGTTGACGGCGGCGACGTCCAACCGCTCGCCGATCTCCGCGCGCACCTCGGCCTCGGCGGCCTCGACCGCCAGCATCGCGCCGCCCTCCGGCAGCGCCTGCATCAGCCGGCCCCGCGCCGCGACCAGCGCACACGCGTCGGCCAGCGAGAACACCCCGGCGACGTGTGCCGCGGCGATCTCGCCGATCGAGTGGCCGAGCAGGAAGTCCGGTACCACGCCCCAGGATTCCAGCAGCCGGAAGGACGCGACCTCGACCGCGAACAGCCCGGCCTGGGTCCACCCCGTCAGGTCGAGATCGGTGCCCTCGAACACCGCCTCGCCGAGCGGCCGGTCGAGCCGGAGGTCCAGCTCCGCGCGGACCGCGTCGAAGGCGTCCGCGAACACCGGGAAGGTCTCGTACAGTCCGCGCCCCATGGCGGCGTACTGCGAGCCCTGGCCGGTGAACAGGAAGGCGGTGCGGCGGTCGGCGACCGTGCCGGTGACCAGGGTGGCGTCGGGTTCGCCGGCGGCCAGCGCGGCCAGGCCGCGCAGGAGTTCGGCGTGGTCGGCGCCGACGACCACGGCCCGGTGGTCCAGGTCCGCCCGGCTGCCGGCCAGCGACCAGGCGACGTCCCGGACGTCCGCGCCCGGTGCGACGAAGGCGCGCAGGCGCTCCGCCTGGTCGCGCAGGCCCTCGGCGGTCTTCGCCGAGACCGTCCAGGCGGGCAGCGCCGGTGCGGCGGCCGGCTCCTCGGCCGGGGTGGCCGGCACGCTCTCCAGGATGACGTGGGCGTTGGTGCCGCTGATGCCGAAGGAGGAGACGCCCGCGCGGCGCGGTCGCTCGGCCTCGGGCCACGGACGGGCCTCGGTGAGCAGTTCCACCGCGCCGGCCGACCAGTCCACCTGCGGGCTGGGCCGCTCCGCGTGCAGGGTGGCCGGGAGGACGCCGTGGCGCATCGCCTGCACCATCTTGATCACCCCGGCGACGCCGGCGGCGGCCTGGGTGTGGCCGATGTTGGACTTGACGGAGCCGAGCCAGAGCGGCTCGCCGGCACGGTCCTGGCCGTAGGTCGCCAGCAGCGCCTGGGCCTCGATCGGGTCGCCCAGGACGGTGCCGGTGCCGTGCGCCTCCACCGCGTCCACGTCGGCCGGGGACAGCCCGGCGCTCGCCAGCGCCTGGCGGATCACCCGCTGCTGGGCGGGGCCGTTCGGCGCGGTGAGGCCGTTGGAGGCGCCGTCCTGGTTGACGGCGCTGCCGCGCAGCACGGCCAGCACCCGGTGCCCGTTGCGCCGGGCGGTGGAGAGCCGCTCGACCAGCAGGACGCCGACGCCCTCGCCCCAGCCCGTACCGTCCGCGCCGGCGCCGAAGGACTTGCAGCGGCCGTCGGAGGCCAGCCCGCCCTGGCGGTCGAACTCGCCGAAGGCGGCCGGGGAGACCATCACCGTCACACCGCCGGCCAGGGCGGTCTCGCAGTCGCCCTCGCGCAGTGCCTGCGCCGCCCAGTGCAGCGCGACCAGGGAGGAGGAGCAGGCGGTGTCGACGGTGACCGCCGGGCCCTCCAGGCCGAAGGTGTACGCCACCCGGCCGGAGATCACGCTGTTCGCCGATCCGGCCAGGAGGTGGTTCCTCGCCTCCTCCAGGCCTCCGACGGCGTTGTAGCCGGAGTTCGAGGCGCCGACGAAGACGCCGATCTGTCCGCCGCGCACCGAGCGCGGATCGATCCCGGCGTCCTCGAAGGCCTCCCAGGAGGCCTCCAGCAGCAGCCGTTGCTGCGGGTCCATCGCCAGCGCCTCACGCGGGCTGATGCCGAACAGGGCCGCGTCGAACTCGGTCGCGCCGTCGACGAAGCCGCCGCGCGCCGCCTCGGCGGCGATGCCCTCGACCGGCCAGGCGCGGTCCGCCGGGAAGCCGGTCACGCCGTCCACGCCGGCGGCGACCAGCTCCCACAGCTCCGCCGCCGAGCGCACCCCGCCCGGGTAGCGGGCGCTCATACCGACGATCACCACCGGATCGTCCGGGGCGGGGGCCGGTCCGACGGGTGCCTCCGCGGCCCCCGTGGGCGCGGACTCCGGCAGTTCTCCGGCCAGTTCCGCGGCCAGGTGGGCGGCCAGGACGGCCGGCGTCGGGTAGTCGAAGGCGAGGGTGGCGGGCAGTGCCAGCCCGGTGTCCCTGGTCAGCAGGTTCCGCAGGGCCACCGCGGTCAGCGAGTCGAAGCCGAGGTCGCGGAACGCCTGCCCGGCGTCCACGGCCTCCGCCGAGGCGTGGCCGAGGACGGCGGCGGCGCAGGACCTGACCAGGTCCAGCAGCATCCGCTCGCGGCGCGCGGCCGGGGCCGCCGCCAGCCGGGCCGGGAACCCCGAGGCGTCCTCGGCGGCCGCGGTCTCCGGCGTCAGGGCGGCGGCCGCCTCCGGCAGGTCCGCGAGCAGCGGACTGGTCCGTGCGGTGGCGAACAGCGGCGCGAACAGCGTCCAGTCCACGTCGGCCACGGTCACGCAGGCCTCGTCGCCGTCCACGGCGCGGGCCAGGGCGAGCACCGCGAGCCGCGGGTCCATCGCGGCCAGGCCCCGGCGGCGCAGCTGTTCGGCGGCCTCACCCCGGGCGGCCATGCCGCCGCCGGCCCACGGGCCCCAGGCGACCGAGGTGCCGCGCAGGCCCTCCGCCCTGCGGCGCTGCACCAGGGCGTCGAGGTGGGCGTTGGCGGCCGCGTAGACGGCCTGGCCGCCGCTGCCCCAGGTGGCCGCGATCGAGGAGAACACCACGAACAGGTCGAGGTCCGACCCGGCGGTCAGCTCGTCGAGGAGCCCGGCGCCGACGGCCTTGCCGTCGAGCACCCTGGCGATCTCCGTCCGGTCGGTGCCGGCGAGCGGCACGGCGCCCTGGGCGACACCGGCGGCGTGCACCACGCCGGTCGGCCGGTGCTCGGCGAGCAGCGCCGCCAGCCCCTCCCGGTCGGTCGCCCCGCAGGCGGCCACCACCACCTCACTGCCCAGCTCCGAAAGCTCCGCCACCAGCTCGGCGACGCCCGGCGCCTCCGCGCCCCGACGACTGGTCAGCACCAGCTTCGGCACCCCCCGACCGGCCAGCCAACGCGCCGTCTCGGCACCCAGCGCACCCGTCCCACCGGTCACCAGCACCGGCCCCGACGGCACCCACGGCGCGGCGGGCACGGTGTCGGAGGCGGCGCGGACCAGGCGGCGGCCGTACACCCCGGCGCCACGGACGGCGACCTGGTCCTCGCCGGTGCCGCCGCCGAGGACGGCCACGGCGCGCCTGGCCGACGGCGGGTCGAGCACGGCCGGGAGGTCGATCAGCCCGCCCCAGCGCTGCGGGTGCTCCAGCGCCGCGACCCGGCCGAGGCCCCAGAGCCGGGCCTGGGCGGGGTCGCGCAGCGGGTCGGAGCGGCCGGTCGAGACGGCGCCGGCGGTGGCCAGCCAGAGCGGGGCGTCGACGCCCGCCTCGCCCAGTGCCCGCAGCAGGCCGACGGCGTCGGCCACCGCGTCGTCCGACGGGAGCAGCGCGACGACGCCGGCGGCGTCGGCGGGCGGGGCGTCGAGGTCGAGCGGGAGCACCTCGGCCCCGGCGTCCCGCAGCGCGGCGGCCAGGGCGGCCCCCGGCTCGGAGCCTTCCGGCGCGGCCAGCAGCCAGGTGCCGGAGAGCGCGGCCCCGGCGAGCCCGGCGAGGGGCTTCCAGGTCGCCCGGTAGCGCCAGGAGCCGATCACCGCGTCCTGCCGGCGCGACCGCCGCCAGGAGGAGAGCACCGGCAGGACGGACCCGAGGTGCTCGGGCGCCCCCTCGATGTCCAGGGTCTCGGCGAGCCCGTCCAGGTCCTCGCGTTCGACGGCCGCCCAGAACCGGGCCTCGTCCGGGTCGGCCGCGGTGTGCGTCGGCTCGGCCGCCTCGGGCCAGTACCGCTCGCGCTGGAAGGCGTAGGTGGGCAGCGGTACCCGCCGGGCGGCGGGCAGCAGGGCAGGCCAGTCGATCTCGGCGCCGGCCGTCCAGAGCGTGGCCAGGGCGGTGCGCAGTGTCTCCCGCTCGTCCCGGTCCCTGCGCAGCAGCGGTACGCCGGCCGTGTCGGGGGCGCTCTGGCCGGCGAGTGCGGTCAGCACCCCGTCCGGGCCGACCTCGACGAGGCGGGTGGCGCCCTGGCGGCGCAGGGTGTCCACGCCGTCGGCGAAGCGGACCGCTTCGCGGACCTGGCGCACCCAGTAGTCGGGGGTGGACATCAGCCCTGGCTCGGCGAGTTCCCCGGTCAGGTCGGAGACCATCGGGAACTGCGGCTCGTTGAAGGTCAACTCGGCCAGGACGGCGGCGAATTCGGCGAGCATCGGCTCCATCAGCGCCGAGTGGAAGGCGTGCGAGACGGTCAGCCGGCTGGTCTTGCGGCCCTCGGCCTTCCAGCGTGCGGCGAACTCGTCGACGACCTCCGCCGGGCCCGAAACCACCACGGAGGCGGGCCCGTTGACGGCGGCGACGTCCAGCCGGTCACCGATCCCGGTACGCACCTCGGTCTCGGCGGCCTGCACGGCGAGCATCGCGCCGCCGCCCGGCAGCGCCTGCATCAGCCGGCCCCGCGCCGCGACCAGCGCGCACGCGTCGGCCAGCGAGAACACCCCGGCGACGTGCGCGGCCGCGATCTCGCCGATCGAGTGCCCGAGCAGCAGGTCGGGGACCACCTGCCAGGACTCCAGCAGCCGGAACAGCGCCACCTCGACGGCGAACAGCCCGGCCTGCGCCCACACCGTACGGTCCAGGTCCTCCGCGCCCTCGAACACCACGTCCTTCAGCGGCAGGTCAGGGCCGAACTCCGCGCAGACGGCGTCGAAGGCCTCGGCGAACACCGGGAACGCCCCGTACAGGCCCTTGCCCATCCCGACGCGCTGCGCCCCCTGGCCGGTGAACAGGAACGCCGTCCGGCCCTCCGCCACCACCCCGGAGACCACGCCGCCGGAGGGACGGCCCTCCGCCAGCGCCGCCAGGCCGTCCAGCATCGCCGCCCGGTCGCCGCCGAGCACGACGGCGCGGTGGGCCAGCCCGGTGCGTCCGGTCGCCAGTGACCGGGCCACCTCCTCCGGGCGGGCGTCCGGCTCCAGCCACCCGGCCAGCCGGGCCGCCTGGGCCCGCAGGCCCGCCGCGCTCTGCGCCGACACCACCCACGGGGTCGGCTCCTGCGCCGGTGCGGCCGGCCCGGCCGCTTCCTCCGCCGGCGCCTCCTCCAGCACCACGTGGGCGTTGGTGCCGCTGATGCCGAACGAGGACACGCCCGCGCGGCGCGGCTGTCCGGCCTCCGGCCAGGGCCTGGCCTCGGTCAGCAGCTCGATCGTTCCCGTCGACCAGTCCACGTGGGAGGTCGGCCGGTCCGCGTGCAGGGTGGCGGGCAGCACGCCGTGCCGCATCGCCTCCACCATCTTGATCACCCCGGCGACACCGGCCGCGGCCTGGGTGTGGCCGATGTTGGACTTCACCGAGCCCAGCCGCAGCGGCCGGTCGCCGGGCCGGTCCTGGCCGTACGTCGCCAGCAGGGCCTGGGCCTCGATCGGGTCGCCGAGCCGGGTACCGGTGCCGTGTGCCTCCACCGCGTCGACCTCGGCGGCCGACAGCCCGGCACTGGCCAGTGCCTGACGGATCACCCGCTCCTGCGAGGGCCCGTTGGGCGCCGTCAGACCGTTGGACGCGCCGTCCTGGTTCACGGCCGAACCCCGCACCACCGCGAGCACCCGGTGCCCGTTGCGGCGGGCGTCCGAGAGCCGCTCGACCAGCAGCAGGCCGACGCCCTCGGACATCCCGGTGCCGTCCGCGTCCTCCGAGAAGGCCTTGCAGCGCCCGTCGGAGGCCAGGCCGCCCTGCCGTTCGAACTCGGTGATCACGCCCGGCGTGGCGAGCGCGGTGACCCCGCCGGCCAGCGCGAGGTCGCACTCGCCGTTGCGCAGGGCCTGCACGGCGAGGTGCAGGGCCACCAGTGAGGAGGAGCAGGCGGTGTCGACGGTGACCGCCGGGCCCTCCAGGCCGAACACGTAGGCCAGCCGGCCGGAGGCGACGCTGGTCGCGTTGCCGGTCATCAGGTGGCCGATCGCGCCGTCCGGGATGCGGGTGCCGAGCCCGTAGTGGGACGCGGCGGCGCCGACGAAGACGCCGGTGGAGCGGCTGCCGGGAGCGGCGGGGACGATGCCCGCGTCCTCGAAGGCCTCCCAGGCGGTCTCCAGCAGCAGCCGCTGCTGGGGGTCCATCGCGAGGGCCTCGTGCGGCGAGATGCCGAACAGCCCGGCGTCGAAGTCGGTGGCGCCGTCCACGAATCCGCCCCTGGCGGCCTCGCCGGCGACGGTGTCCTGCGCCCAGCCGCGGTCAACCGGGAAGGCGGTGATGCCCTCCTCGCCCGCGGCCACCAGCCGCCACAGGTCGGCCGGGGAGGCGACGCCGCCGGGCAGCCGGCAGGCCATGCCGACGATCGCGACCGGATCGCCGGGAGCGGCGGTCGGCACCGGGGCGGTGGGGACGGGCGCCGGGGCGCTGTCGCCCAGCAGCCGGGTGGCCAGGTGGTCGGCGAGCGCGGTGGGGTTGGGGTGGTCGAACACCGCGGTGGCGGGCAGCCGCAGGCCGGTGGCGCTGTTGAGCCGGTTGCGCAGCTCGACCGCGGTCAGCGAGTCGAAGCCGAGGTCGCGGAAGGCCTGCCGGGCGCCGATCGCCTCGGCGTCGGCGTAGCCCAGCACGGTGACGGCGTTGCCGCGGACCAGGTCCAGCAGCAGCTGCCGACGCTGGCTCGCGGAGGCGCCGCGCAGCCGGCCGGCCAGGGTGGCGCCGTCGCCGGCCTCCCGTTCGGCGGCGCGCCGCACGGCGGGCCGGATCAGGCCGCGCAGCAGCGCGGGGACCTCGCCGCCGACGGTGCGGTCCAGGACGGTCGGGACGAGGTGCGCCGCGGGCGCGGCGGTGGCCGCGTCGAAGAGCGCGAGGGCCTGCGCGGTGCCCAGGCCGGTCCCGAGCCGGTCGGGGCGGGCGGCGGCCCCCGGGTTCAGGTGCCTGGTCATCGTGCTGGCCTCCTGCCAGAGGCCCCAGGCGAGGGCCTGGCCGGGCAGGCCGAGGGCGCGCCGGTGGGAGGCGAGGCCGTCCAGGAAGGCGTTGGCCGCCGCGTAGTTGGCCTGGCCGCCGCTGCCGAAGGTGGCCGAGGCCGAGGAGTACAGCACGAACAGCGCGAGGTCGGTGCCGGCGGTGAGTTCGTGCAGGTTGGCGGCGGCGTCGACCTTCGGCCGCAGCACGGCCTCGACCCGCTCCGGGGTCATCGCCTCGAACACACCGTCGTCCAGGACGCCGGCCGCGTGCACGACGCCGGTCAGCGGGTGCTCGGCGGGGATCCGCGCGAGCAGCGCGGCCAGCGCGTCCCGGTCGGCGGCGTCGCAGGCCGCGACGGTCGCCTCGGCACCCAACTCCGTGAGCTGCTCGACCAGTTCGGCCGCGCCGGGGCTGTCGGCGCCGCGCCGGCTGAGCAGCAGCAGGTGCCGTACGCCGCGTTCGGTCACCAGGTGGCGGGCCAGCAGCCCGCCCAGGGTGCCGGTGCCGCCGGTGATCAGCACGGTGCCCTCGGGGTCGAGCGGCGCCGGGACGGTGACCACGTTCTTGCCGACGTGCCTGGCCTGGCTCATGAAGCGGAACGCGGCGGGCGCCTCGCGGACGTCCCAGGCGGTGACCGGCAGCATGGTCAGCGCGCCCGCGTCGAACAGGGCGACGATCTCCGCGGTGATCTCGCGCACCCGCTCCGCGCCCGCCTCGGCGGGGTTGAACGCCCGGTACCGCGCGCCCCGGTGGTCGGCGGCGACCCGCTCGGCGTCGCGCGGGTCGGCCTTGCCCATGTCGGCGAAGCGCCCGCCGTCGGCGAGCAGCCGCAGCGAGGCGTCGACGAACTCGCCGGCCAGCGAGTTGAGCACCACGTCCACGCCGCGCCCGCCGGTGGCGGCGCGGAACGACTCCTCGAAGTCCAGGTCGCGGGAGGAGGCGAGGTGGGCGTCGTCCAGTCCGGCGGCTCGCAGCACGTCCCACTTGCCGGCGCTGGCCGTGCCGTACACCTCCAGGCCCAGATGGCGGGCGAGCTGGACGGCGGCCATGCCCACGCCGCCGGCCGCGGCGTGCACCAGCACCGACTCCCCCGGCCTGGCGGCGGCCACGTCCACCAGACCGTAGTAGGCGGTGGTGAACGCCACCGGTACGGCGGCGGCCTCGGCGAAGGTCCAGTGGGCCGGCATCCGGGCCAGCAGCCGGCGGTCGGTGACGGCCCGGTTGGCGAAGCCGCCGCCGTCGAAGTGGCCGAACACCCGGTCCCCGGCGGCCAGGTCGGTGACCTCGGCGCCGACCTCCAGGACGACACCCGCGGCCTCCGCTCCCATCACCGCGTGGTCGGGGTACATCCCGAGGGTGATCAGGACGTCGCGGAAGTTGACGCCGGCCGCGCGGACGGCCACCCGGACCTGTCCGGCGCCCAGCGGGGCGTCGGCCTCGGGGACGGGCACCAGGGCGAGGTTCTCCAGGGTGCCCTGGGCGGTGACGTCCAGGCGCCAGGCACCGGTCCCGTCGGGGGCGGCGAGGACCTCGGCGGCGCTCTGCCGGGCGAGCCTGGGCACCCGGGCCCCGCCCTCGCGCAGCGCGAGCTGCGGCTCGTCGTCGACGGTGGCCCAGGCCTGCCAGTCGGCGTCCCCGCCGACCGGGTCGCGGTCCAGCAGCAGCACCCGGCCCGGGTGCTCGGACTGCGCCGAGCGCAGCAGGCCCCACACCGCGGCGCCGGCCAGGTCGGTGACCGGCTGGCCGGGGGCGGCCGGGACCGCACCGCGGGTGACGACCACCAGCCGGGCCGCGGCGAAGCGGTCGGCGTCGAGGAACTCCTGGACAGCGCACAGGACTTCGGTGGTGGTCCGGCGCACGGCCGGGGCCTCGGCAGGAGCGGGCGGCACGCTCAGCACGACCACCGGGGGCTCGGCGCCTGCCTCGACGGCGCCGAGGTCCCGCCAGGCCGCGGTGTCGGGCCGGGCCGGGGCCTGGCGCGGCAGCGGGGACCAGTCGACGGTGAACAGGGCGTCGTGGACGGCGCGTTCGCCGGCCCGCCGGACTGAGTCGGCGGCGAGTTCGCGCAGGGTCAGCGACGCGATGCCGACCACCGGCGCGCCGGCCGGGTCGGCGGCGTGCAGGGCGATCCCGTCGGGACCGGCCGTCAGCGCCACCCGGAGCACGGTGGCCCCTGCGGCCTGGAGACTGACGCCCTCGAAGGAGAACGGCAGCCGGGTGCCGGTGCCGGGCTCGGCGGTGAGCGAGACGGCGTGCAGGGCGGAGTCCAGCAGGGCGGGATGCACCCCGTAGCCGTCGGCCGGGACGTCCGACGGCAGCGCGACCTCGGCGTAGACGGTGGCGCCGTCGCGCCAGGCGGCGCGCAGCCCCCGGAAGGCGGGGCCGTAGCCGAAGCCGACCGTGGTCAGCGCCGCGTAGAAGCCCTCGACCTCGACCGGCTCGGCCCCGGCGGGCGGCCACACCGAGAGGTCGGGCCCGTCCTGCGGCGCGGCGGCCGGGGCGAGCACGCCGGTGGCGTGGCAGACCAGCTCGGTGCCGGCGGCGTCCGGCCGGGAGAACACCTCGAAGGTGCGGCTGCCGGTGCCGTCGGCGCCGCCGACGCTCACCTGGACCGCGACGCCGCCCGCCGCGGGCAGCACCAGCGGTGCCTGAAGCACCAGTTCGGCGAGGTGGGCGCAGCCGGCCTGCTCGCCGGCCCGCAGGGCCATCTCGACGAACGCGGTGCCGGGCACCAGCACGTCGCCGCGCACCGCGTGGTCGGCCAGCCAGCCCTGGCCGGCCGCGCTCAGCCGCCCGGTCAGCAGCAGGGCGTCGCCGGGCAGCGGGACGGCGGCACCCAGCAGGGCGTGGGCGGTGACGACCTGGCCGACCGTGGCCAGGTCGCCCGCGGCCACCACGGACCGCGGCCAGTAGCGCTCGCGCTGGAAGGCGTAGGAGGGCAGTTCGACCGTGGGCCCGGCGGGCACCGCGGGGGTGAAGTCGACGGCCGCACCGGCCGTCCAGGCCTCGGCGAGGGCGGCCGACAGCTGGGCGGGGCCGCCGTGGTCGCGCCGCAGGGTGCCCAGCGCGGCTGCGTCGACGCCGGCCGCGTCGGCGGTCTCCTGGACGCCGAGGGTGAGCACCGGGTGCGGGCTGCACTCGATGAACACCGTCCGGCCGTCGGCGAGCAGGGCGCGGACGGCCTGCTCGAAGCGGACGGTGGAGCGCAGGTTGTCGTACCAGTACCGGGCGTCCATCCGCGCGGTGTCGATCGGCTCGCCGGTCAGCGTGGAGTACAGCGGGATCCGGGAGGCCACCGGGGTGATCCCGGCGAGGTCCGTCAGGACCCGTTCGCGGACCCGCTCGACCTGGGCGGAGTGAGAGGCGTAGTTCATCGGGATGAGCCGGGCCCAGGTGCCGTCGGCCTCGCAGAGCGCCAGCAGCTCCGCCAGGGCCGCGGGCTCGCCCGAGACCACGGTCGAGGACGGGCCGTTGTGCGCGGCCACCGAGAGCCGTCCGTCGTACGGTGCGATCAGCTCCCGCGCGCGCTCCTCGTCGACCGCCAGCGCCGCGATCGCGCCGCCGCCGGCCAGTTCGGTCAGCGCCAGGCCGCGCAGGGCGACCGCCTTGGCGCCGTCCTCCAGGGTCAGGGCGCCGGCCACCACCGCGGCGGCGATCTCGCCCTGGGAGTGGCCGACCACGGCCGAGGGCTCGACCCCGTACGACCGCCAGACCTCGGCCAGCGAGACCAGGATCGCCCACAGCGCCGGCTGGACCACCTCCGTCCTGGCGAGCTGCTCCTCGTCGTCCAGGACCTCGGTCAGCGCCCAGTCCGTCCAGGGTGCCAGGGCCGCCGCGCAGGCGGCCATCCGCTCGGCGAACACCGGTGAGGCGTCCATCAGTTCGCGGGCCATGCCGACCCACTGGGAGCCCTGGCCGGGGAACACGAACACCACGTCGCCGGGCACCGTCCGGCCCCGCACCACGCGCTCACCGCCGGAAGCGCCGGAGCCGCCCGTGCCATCGGAACCGTCGGAGCCCTCGGAGCCGTCAAGGGCGCCGAGGCCGTCCAGCAGGGCGGCGCGGTCGGTGCCGAGCACCACGGCGCGGTGCTCCAGGGCGGCCCTGGACAGCAGCGAGCGAGCGACGTCGGACACCTCGAGGCCGGGCCGGCCGGCCGCGAACTCCCGCAGCCGCCGGGCCTGGGCGGCCAGCGCGGCCGGGGTCCTGCCGGACAGCAGCCAGGGCTGCGGCCCCTCGGCGACCGGGGAGCCGGCGGGCCCGGCCGGCTCGGCGGCCGGTGCGGCCTCCAGGATGATGTGGGCGTTGGTGCCGCTGATGCCGAAGGAGGAGACGGCGGCGCGGCGCGGCCGGTCCGCCTCCGGCCAGGGCCTGGCCTCGGTGAGCAGTTCGACCGCGCCGGCCGACCAGTCCACGTGCGGGGAGGGCTCGTCCACGTGCAGGGTCGCGGGCAGCACGCCGTGCCGCAGTGCCTCCACCATCTTGATCACCCCGGCGACGCCCGCGGCGGCCTGGGTGTGGCCGATGTTGGTCTTCACCGAGCCGAGCCAGAGCGGCTCTCCGGTGCGCTCCCGGCCGTAGGTGGCGAGCAGGGCCTGGGCCTCGATCGGGTCGCCGAGCCGGGTGCCGGTGCCGTGCGCCTCGACCGCGTCCACGTCGGCGGTGGTGAGGCCCGCGTCGGCCAGGGCCTGGCGGATCACCCGCTGCTGGGAGGGGCCGTTCGGGGCGGACAGGCCGTTCGAGGCGCCGTCCTGGTTGACCGCGCTGCCCCGGAGCACGGCGAGCACCCGGTGGCCCTTGCGGCGGGCCTCGGAGAGCCGCTCCAGCACCAGCACGCCGACGCCCTCGGCCCAGGAGGTGCCGTCCGCGGCGGCGGCGAAGGCCTTGCAGCGGCCGTCGGCGGCCAGGCCGTTCTGCTTGTCGAACTCGGCGAACACCCCGGGGGAGACGATCACCGCGACGCCGCCGGCCAGCGCCATCCCGCACTCCCCGCGGCGCAGTGCCTGCGCCGCCAGGTGCAGGGCGACCAGCGAGGAGGAGCACGCGGTGTCGATGGTGACGGCGGGGCCCTCCAGGCCGAAGGTGTACGACACCCGGCCGGACAGCACGCTGCTGACGGTGCCGGTGAGCAGGTGGCCCTCGACGTTGGCGGGCATCTCCATGCCGAGGCCGTAGCCGGAGGAGGAGGCGCCGATCATCACGCCGGTCGACGAGCGGCCGAGCGAGAACGGGTCGATGCCGGCGTTCTCGAACGCCTCCCAGACCGCCTCCAGCAGCAGCCGCTGCTGGGGGTCCATCGCCAGCGCCTCGCGCGGCGAGATGCCGAACATGCCGGCGTCGAACTCGGTGGCGTCGTCCAGGAAGCCGCCGCGCCGGACGTACGAGCCGCCCTCGGGCCAGCCGCGGTCGGTGGGGAAGTCGCCGACGCCGTCCCGGCCTTCGGCCACCAGCTCCCACAGCTGCCCGGCGGAACGGACGCCGCCGGGGTAGCGGCAGCTCATGCCGACGATCGCGATCGGCTCGTCGTCCACCGCGGCCGTCACCGGTGCCCGTGGCGGAGCCTCCTCGGCCGTGCCGAACAGCTCGCCGAGCAGGTGCTCGGTCAGCGCGGCGGGCGTCGGGTGGTCGAAGACCAGCGTCGCGGCCAGCCTCAGGCCGGTCTCCTCGCCGAGCCGGTTGCGCAGTTCGACGGCGGTCAGCG
Organism: Kitasatospora sp. NPDC091335; assembly: GCF_044757205.1. NCBI lineage: Bacteria > Bacillati > Actinomycetota > Actinomycetes > Kitasatosporales > Streptomycetaceae > Kitasatospora > Kitasatospora sp. NPDC091335. Next base: position 52,687 of record NZ_JBIVUM010000007.1, read on the forward strand.
AGTCGAAGCCCAGGTCTCGGAAGGCCCGGCGCGGCTCCACCGCCTCGGTGGTCGGGCGCCCGAGGACCAGCGCGGTGCGGGCCCTGACCACCTCCAGCAGCAGGCGCGAGCGCTCGCCCTCGGGCGCGGCGGCGAGCGCGTCCCGCAGTTCCGAGGAGACGGCGGGCGCGCCTGCGGTGCCGGTGGTCCCGGCCGTCTCGGCCAGTTCGCTCAGCAGCGGGCTGGGCCGGCCGGAGGCGAACGAGGGCCCGAACCGCTCCCAGTCGACGTCCGCGACGGCCACGCAGCCCTCGTCCCGGTCGACGATCCCGGCCAGGGCCAGGATCGCCGTCGTCCGGTCCAGCCCGGACAGGCCGCGGCGGCGCAGGAAGTCCTCGAAGTCAGCGTCGTCGGCCATGCCGGCCTGGGCCCAGGGGCCCCAGGCGACCGAGGTCCCGGCCAGGCCGCGGGCCCGGCGGTTCTCCACCAGCGCGTCCAGGAACGCGTTCCCGGCCGCGTAGGCGCCCTGGCCGCCGCTGCCCCAGAGGCCGGCGATCGACGAGAACACCACGAACAGGTCGAGGCCGTCGGTCAGTTCGTCCAGCAGCGCGGCGCCGGCCGCCTTGCCGCCGATCACCTCGGCGACGGCCTCAGGGCCGGTCTCCATCAGCGGACCGGGCGAGCCGACTCCGGCGGTGTGCACCACGCCGGTCAGCGGGTACTCGGCCGGGATGCCGGCCAGCAGCCCGGTCAGCGACTCCCGGTCGGTCACGTCGCAGGCGGCGACCGTCACCCGGCTGCCCAGCGCGGTCAGTTCGGCCACCAGCTCGTCCACGCCCGGCGCGGCCGGGCCCCGGCGGCTGGTCAGCAGCAGGTGCGGCACGCCCCGGCCCGCCAGCCAGCGCGCCGTGTCCCCGCCGAGGGCGCCCGTCCCGCCGGTGATCAGGACGGTGCCGCCGGTGTTCCACTCCTCGGCGGGCCTCTCGGGCAGCGGCGCCCTGACCACCCGGCGGACGAGCACCCGCTCCCCGCGCAGGGCCAGCTGGTCCTCCTCGCCCGCGGCGGCGAGGAGCGCGGCCAGCCGTCGGCCGTCCTCGGCGGTCAGGACGGGCGGCAGGTCGATCAACCCGCCCCAGCGGTCCGGCTGTTCCAGCGCGGCGACCCGGCCGAGGCCCCACAGCAGCGACTGCTCGGGGGCCTGCGACCCGTCCTCGTCCCCGGTGGAGACCGCGCCCCGGGTCAGGCACCACAGCGGGGCCCGCGAGCCCACGTCGCCGAGCGCCTGGAAGAGCAGCAGCAGGGCGGCGAGGTCGCCGGGCACCGGCAGCCCGCCGGCGGCGGAGCCGGCCAGGAACACCACACCGGCGGGGTCCTCGGTGGCCAGCCGCTCGGCGAGGGCGGCCAGGTCGCCGGCCGCCGTCAGGGTGGTGACCTGCGCCCCGGCCTCCCGCAGCGCCGCTGCCACGGCTTCGGCCGGGCCGCCCTGGCCGGGTGCGGTCTCGGCGGGTCCGGTCTCGGCGGACACGGCCTGGTCGGGTGCGGCCTCGGCGGCGGTGACGAGCAGCCAGGTGCCGGACGGCCCGGCGGCCTCCGGCACCGCCAGCGGCTGCCACTCCACCCGGTAGCGCCAGGAGTCGACGACCGCCTCCTGCCGGCGCGAGCGCCGCCACGCGGAGAGCGCGGGGACGACGCCGTCCAGGACCTCCGGGGTGTCCGCCAGCCTCAGGGTGGTGGCCAGTTCGGAGACGTCGGCGCGCTCCACGGCCGCCCAGAACCGGGCGTCCTCGGGGGAGCCGGGCGCGTCGAGCGGCACGTCGGGCCAGAAGCGTTCGCGCTGGAAGGCGTAGGTCGGCAGGTCCAGCCTGCGGCCGGCCGGCAGGACGGACCGCCAGTCGAGCTCGCCACCGGTGGTCCAGAGGACGGCCAGGGCGGTCAGGGCGGTCTCGGCCTCGTCCCGCTCGCGGCGCATCAGCGGGGCGAAGGTCCCGTCGGCGGCCGACTGTCCGGCCAGACCGGACAACACGGCGTCCGGGCCGAGTTCGACGAACCTGGTGACCCCCTGACGGCCCAGGGTGTCGACACCGTCGGCGAAGCGCACGGCCTCGCGGACCTGACGCAGCCAGTAGTCCGGGGTGGTGACCAGCCCTGGCCCGGAGAGTTCGCCGGTCAGGTTGGAGACCAGCGGGATCTGCGGCTCGGCGAAGGTCAACTCACCGAGCACGGCGGCGAATTCGGCGAGCATCGGCTCCATCAGCGCCGAGTGGAACGCGTGCGAGACAGCCAGCCGGCTGGTCTTGCGACCCTGCGCGGACCACTCGGCCGCGAACGCCTCCACCGCCTCGACGGGCCCGGAAACCACCACGGACGTCGGGCCGTTGACCGCCGCGACGTCCAGCCGGCCACCGACCTCCGCACGCACCTCGGCCTCGGCGGCCTGCATGGCGAGCATCGCGCCACCCTCCGGCAGCGCCTGCATCAGCCGGCCACGCGCCGCCACCAGCGCACACGCGTCGGCCAGCGAGAACACCCCCGCCACATGGGCGGCGGCGATCTCACCGATCGAGTGCCCGAGCAGGAAGTCCGGTACCACACCCCAGGATTCGAGCAAACGGTACGACGCGACCTCGACCGCGAACAGCCCGGCCTGCGCCCACACCGTACGGTCCAGATCCTCCGCGCCCCCGAACACCACGTCCCTGAGCGGCCCGCCCAGGTCGAACCCGGCGCAGACCTCGTCGAAGGCCGCCGCGAACACCGGGAACGCCTCGTACAGGCCCTTGCCCATCCCGGCCCGCTGCGCACCCTGCCCCGTGAACAGGAACGCCGTACGGCCCTCGACCGCGACGCCCGACACCACACCGGCCGCGGGACGGCCCTCCGCCAGCGCCGCCAGGCCGTCCCGGTCGGCCCCGAGCACCACTGCCCGGTGGGCCAGTCCGGCCCTGGTGGTGGCCAGCGACCAGGCCACCTCGCCCGGGTCGGTGTCGGGACCGAGCCATCCGGCCAGCCGTGCCGCCTGGGCTCGCAGCGCCTGCGCACTCTGCGCTGACACCGGCCAGGCCACCGGACCGGACGCCGCCGCCGGCGGCTCGGCCCCGGCCCCGGTGCCGGCTTCGGCCTCGACCTCGGCGGGGCTCTCCTCGATGAGCACATGGGCGTTGGTGCCGCCGACGCCGAACGCGGAGACGCCGATCCGCCGGGTCCGCTCGGCCTGCGGCCAGGGGCGGGCCTCGGTCAGCAGCTCGACGCCGCCGCCCGTCCACTCGACGTGCGGGGTCGGGGCGTCCACGTGCAGGGTGGCCGGCAGCAGGCCGTGGCGCAGCGCCAGCACGCTCTTGATCATGCCGACGGCACCCGCCGCGGCCTGGGTGTGCCCCACGTTGGACTTCAACGAGCCGAGCAGCAGCGGCCGTTCGGCGCTCCGGCCGCGCCCGTAGACGGCTTGCAGCGCCTCGGCCTCGATCGGGTCGCCGAGCCGGGTGCCGGTGCCGTGCGCCTCGACGGCGTCCACGTCGGCCGGTTCCAGCCGGGCGTTGGCGAGCGCCTGGCGGATCACCCGCTCCTGCGAGGGACCGTTGGGGGCGGTGAGGCCGTTGGAGGCACCGTCCTGGTTGACGGCGCTGCCGCGGACGACCGCCAGCACCTCGTGGCCGTTGCGGCGCGCGTCGGAGAGCCGCTCCAGCAGCAGCACGCCGACGCCCTCGCCCCAGCCCGTGCCGTCCGCCGCGGCGGCGAAGGACTTGCAGCGCCCGTCGGCGGCCAGGCCGCCCTGCTTGCCGAACTCGCCGAAGGCCGCCGGGGTGCTGATCACCGCGACGCCGCCGGCCAGCGCCAGCCCGCACTCGCCCTGGCGCAGCGACTGGACGGCCAGGTGCAGCGCGACCAGCGCGGAGGAGCAGGCGGTGTCCACCGTGACGGCCGGGCCCTCCAGGCCGAACACGTACGAGAGCCGGCCGGAGAGCACCCCGCTCGCGGTGCCGGTCAGGTGGTAGCCCGCGGTGTTGTCGGGCAGCCGGCCGACGCCGTCGTAGCCGGACGGGGAGGCGCCGACGAAGACGCCGGTCTCGCTGCCCGCCACGGACCGCGGATCGATGCCCGCCCGCTCGAAGGTCTCCCAGGCGACCTCCAGCAGCAGCCGCTGCTGGGGGTCCATCGCCAGCGCCTCGCGCGGGTTGATGCCGAACAGTTCGGCGTCGAACTCGGTCGCGTCGCCGATGAAGCCGCCCCGGCGGGCGTAGTCCCGGCCCCCGGGGAAGGACTCCTCCCAGCCGCGGTCGGTCGGGAACCCGCCGATCGCGTCGGTGCCGTCCGCGACCAGCCGCCACAGGTCCTCGGGGCCGGTGACGCCGCCGGGCAGCCGGCAGCCCAGCGCGACGATCGCGATCGGCTCGCGGGCCGCCGCCTGGATCTCCCGGTTCTGCCTGCGCAGCCGGTCGACCTCCTTGAGTGAGGCCCGGAGCGCTTCGACCGCCTTGTCACCGCGGGTGTTCATCGATTTCTCCATGGCTCAGACGTCGTCTCGTTCGGTGTTCAGGGCGATCTCGATCAGGGCGTCGGCATCCAGGTCGTCCAGGTCGCCGAGACCGTCCGGCTCGTCCGGCCCGTCGGGGCCGTCCTGGGTGCCCGGGTCGTCCAGCGGGCCGGCCGGCTCGGGGGTGGCGGCCCCGGCCAGGCCCAGCAGGGTGTCCATCAGCCCGGCCTCCCGCAGCCGTTCGATCGGGATGGCGGCCAGGGCGGCACGCACCGCCGCCTCGTCCGGCCCGGCCGGCCGGTCCTCGGTCAGGACGCCCAGCTGCTCGCCGAGGAAGGCCGCCACCCCGTTGGGGGTGCGGTGGTTGAACACCAGGCTCGGCGGCAGGCGCAGCCCGGTCACCCGGCTCAGCCGGTTGCGCAGCTCGACGGCCGTCAGCGAGTCGAAGCCGAGGTCCTTGAAGGCCTGGCCGGCCGTGAGGGTGCGGCCGTCCTGGTAGCGCAGCACGGTGGCCGCCTGGGCGCGCACCACGTCGACCAGGATCTGCGGGCGCTGCCGCAGCGGTGCCGCCGTCAGCCGCGCGACGAGGGCGGCCGCCTCGTCGGCGTCCTCCGGCTCGGCGGGCTCCGGACTCCCGGCCTCCGCCGGGCCGGTGAGCAGCCCGGCCAGCAGTGGGCTGGGCCGGGTGGAGGTGAAGGCCGCGCCGAAGGCCTCCCAGTCCACCGCGGCCACGGTGAGGCCGTGCTCGGCCCGGTCGACGGCCTGGGCGAGGGCCTGGATGCCCAGTTCGGGGTCCATCGGGGTCACGCCGCGGCGCAGCAGGCCGTCGGTGTCCCCGGTGGCGGCCATTCCCGCGCCCGCCCAAGCGCCCCAGGCGACCGAGGTGCCGGCCAGGCCGCGGGCCCGGCGGTGCTCCACCAGTGCGTCCAGGAACGCGTTCCCGGCCGAGTACGCGCCCTGGCCGCCGCCGCCCCAGATCCCGGAGACCGAGGAGAAGACGACGAACTGCTCCAGGTCGAGTCCGAGGGTCAGCTCGTGCAGGTGCACCGCTCCCCCGAGCTTGGCGCCCAGCACCGCGTCGAGGTGGCCGGTGCCGGCCTCGTCCAGCGGGGCCTGGCCGTCGACTCCGGCGGCGTGCAGCACGGCGGTCAGCGGCTGGTCCTGCGGCACTCCTGCCAGGACGGCGGCCAGGGCGTCGCGGTCGGCGGTGTCGCAGGCGGCCAGGGTGACCCGGCTGCCGTACCCGGTCAGTTCCTCCGCGAGGGCCTGCGCGCCGGGGGTGTCGGCCCCGCGCCGGCCGAGCAGCAGCAGGTGCGGCGCGCCGCGCCCGGCCAGCCACCGGGCGGACTCGGCGCCGAGCGCGCCCAGGCCGCCGGTCACCAGGACGGTGCCGGTGGGCCGCCAGCCGGCTGGCACCGGAAGGGCGGGGTCCAGCGGGGCGCGCACCAGCCGGCGGGCGAGCGGCCCGGTGGCGCGGATCGCGATCTGGTCCTCGTCGGTGTCCTCGGACAGCAGGGCGGTCAGCAGGTCGCCGGTCCTGGCGTCGACGTCCTGCGGCAGGTCGACCAGGCCGCCCCAGCGCTCCGGGTGCTCCAGTGCGGCCACCCGGCCGAGGCCCCAGACCGGGGCCTGCGCCGGGTTGTCCAGCGTGTCGCCGCCGCCGGTGGTGACGGCGCCCCTGGTCAGCACCCGGAGCGGCGCCTCGATGCCGGCCCGGCCGAGCGCCTGGAGCAGGGCCAGGGTGGCGGCGGTGCCCTCGGGAAGGGCGGAGGCGGGCAGGGCGGCGCCGACGGCGGCGGTCAGCGACAGGACGCCGGCCACGGCGCCCGGTGCTGCGGCCGCCTCGGCGAGCCCGGCGGCCAGCGCGTCCGGGCCGGTGCCGGGGTCGAGCAGGACGGTCACCTCGGCTCCGGCGGCGCGCAGCGCGGTGACGGCCCAGTCGGTGAGCTCGGATTCCTGCGGGGCGACGACCAGCCAGGTGCCGTCCAGCAGCCCGGTGGCGGGCAGGCCGGTCAGCGGGGTCCAGTCGACGCGGTAGCGCCAGCCGTCGATGGTGGCGTCCCGGCGGCGGCGGGTGCGCCAGGTGGCGAGCGCGGGCACGACCTGGTCCAGCGCGTTCGCCCCTAGATCGAGGGTGTCGGCCAGCTCGGCCAGGTCGCCGCGCTCGACGGCGGCCCAGAAGCCGGCCTCCACCGGGTCGGCCGCGCCGGTCTCCCGCGGACCGGCGGCCGGGGCCTGGTCCGGCCAGTAGCGGTCGCGCTGGAAGGCGTAGGTGGGCAGTCCGATGCGGCGGCCGGCGGGCAGCAGCGACGCGAAGTCGACGGCCACGCCGGCGGTCCAGGCCTCGGCCAGGGCGGTCAGCAGCTGCTCGGGGCCGCCCTGGCCACGCCGCAGGGTGCCCAGCACGGCCGCCTCGGCCTCGACCGCGTCGGCGGTCTCCTGCACACCGACGGTCAGCACCGGGTGCGGACTGCACTCCACGAACACCGACCGGCCACCGGCCAGCAGCGCACGCGTCGCCTCCTCGAACCGGACCGGGGAGCGCAGGTTGTCGAACCAGTACCCGGCATCCATCCGCACCGTGTCGATCGACGTGCCCGTGAGAGTCGAGAAGAGCGGCACCGCGGAGGTGACCGGAGCGACCTCGGCCAGGTCGTCCAGGATGCGCTCACGCAACCGGTCCACCTGAGCCGAGTGCGAGGCGTAGTCCACCGGAATCCGGCGGGCCCGCACCTCACGGGCCTCGCAGAGCGCCACCAGCTCGTCCAGGGCCTCCGGTTCACCCGAAACCACCGTCGAGGACGGGCCGTTGTACGCGGCGACGGAGATCCGGCCGTCGAAGGGCGCGATCAGTTCCCCGACCAGCGCGCTGCCCGCCGCGACGGACACCATGCCGCCGCCGCCCGCGAGTTCGATGATCGCCTGGCTCCGCAGCGCCACCACCCGCGCACCGTCCTCCACGGACAGCGCACCCGCGACCACCGCGGCCGCGATCTCGCCCTGGGAGTGGCCGATCACGGCCGAGGGCCGGACGCCGTACGACCGCCACACCTCCGCGAGCGACACCATCACGGCCCAGAGCACCGGCTGGACGACGTCGACCCGGTCCAGCTCGGCGGCCGAGCGCAGCACCCCGGTCAGAGACCACGGCACGTACGGCGCCAGCGCCGCCTCACACTCCGCCAGTCGCGCCGCGAACACCGGTGAGGCCTCGGCGAGTTCACGCGCCATGCCGACCCACTGCGAACCCTGCCCCGGGAAGACGAACACCACGTCACCCGGCACCACCCGGCCCCGCACCACACCCTCGCCGTCGAAGGCGTCGAAGGCGTCGAGCCCGTCCAGCAGCGCGGTCCAGTCCGCGCCCAGCACCACCGCGCGGTGCTCCAGAGCGGCCCGCGACAACAGCGACCCGGCGACATCGGACACCGCCAACTCCGCACGCTCCGCGGCGAACTCCCGCAGCCGCCCCGCCTGCGCGGCCAGCGCGGCCGGGGTCTTGCCCGACAGCAGCCACGGCACCGGACCTTCGACAGCCGGAGACTCGGCGGACTCGACGGCCGGCACGGACTCCAGGATCACGTGGGCGTTGGTGCCACTGATCCCGAAGGACGACACGGCCGCCCGGCGCGGCCGATCCGCCTCCGGCCACGCCCTGGCCTCCGTCAGCAGCTCCACCGCGCCCGCCGACCAGTCCACGTGCGGCGACGGCTCGTCCACGTGCAGGGTCGCCGGCAGCGTCCCGTGCCGCAGCGCCTCCACCATCTTGATCACACCCGCGACGCCGGCCGCGGCCTGGGTGTGCCCGATGTTGGACTTCACCGAGCCGAGCCAGAGCGGCTCGCCCGCCCGCTCCTGCCCGTACGTCGCGAGCAGCGCCCCGGCCTCGATCGGGTCACCGAGCCTGGTGCCCGTGCCGTGCGCCTCCACCGCGTCCACCTCGGCGGCCGACAGCCCCGCGTTGGCGAGCGCCTGCCGGATCACCCGCTGCTGGGACGGGCCGTTGGGGGCGGTGAGGCCGTTGGAGGCACCGTCCTGGTTGACCGCGCTCCCCCGAACCACCGCCAGGATCTCGTGCCCGTTGCGGCGCGCGTCCGACAGCCGCTCGACCAGCAGCACGCCGACGCCCTCGCCCCAGCCCGTCCCGTCCGCACCGCCCGCGAAGGCCTTGCACCGGCCGTCCGGCGCCAGCCCGCCCTGCCGGGCGAACTCGCTGAACACCCCGGAGCCGGTCATCACCGTCACGCCGCCCGCGAGCGCCATGTCGCACTCGCCACCGCGCAGCGCCTGGACGGCGAGGTGCAGGGCGACCAGCGAGGAGGAGCAGGCGGTGTCGACGGTCATCGCCGGGCCCTCCAGACCGAAGGCGTACGCCACCCGGCCGGACAGCACGCTGGTCGCGCCGCCGGTCAGCCGGTGCCCCTCGGTGCCCTGGGGCAGTTCCACGTCGACGCCGTAGTACGAGGGGGCGGCGCCGGCGAAGACGCCGATCGACTCGCCCCTGAGCGCCCCGGGGTCGAGCGCCGCGGACTCGAAGGCCTCCCAGACGGCCTCCAGCAGCAGCCGCTGCTGCGGGTCCATCGCCAGCGCCTCGCGCGGCGAGATGCCGAACAGCCCGGCGTCGAAGTCCGCGACGTCGTCGACGAAGCCGCCCAGCGGCGCGTACGCACCGGACTGCCCGGTGAGGTCCCAGCCGCGGTCGGTCGGGAAGCCGGCGATCCCGTCCCGGCCCGTGGCCACCAGCCGCCACAGGTCGGCCGGGGAGGCCACCCCGCCGGGGAAGCGGCAGGCCATGCCGACGATGGCGATCGGCTCGCCGGGGTCGGCGACGGCGGCCGCGGTCCTGGTCCCGGCTGCCTCGGCGGCGGTGCCGAGCAGCCGGGTGGCGAGGAAGTCCGCGAGGGCCGTGGCCGTCGGGTAGTCGAACACCAGGGTCGCGGGCAGCCGTTGCCCGGTGGCGGCGTTCAGCCGGTTGCGCAGCTCCACCGCGGCCAGCGAGTCCACGCCGAGGTCCTTGAAGGCCTGCTGCGGGCCGACCGCCTCGGCCCCGGCGTGGCCGAGCACGGTCGCCGTGTTCGTCCGGACCAGGTCGAGCAGCAGCTGGCGCTGTGCGCTCTCCTCCAGGCCCTGGAGGCGGCGCTCCAGCGAGGCCTGCCCGTCCGCCCGCTCTCCCGCGGCGGCCCGCCGCAGGGCCGAGCGCACCAGCCCGCGCAGCAGGGACGGCGGTTCGGCGGTCGCGCCGCGGGCGGCCGAGAGGTCGAGCGCGATCGGCAGCAGGTGCGCGGCGGGCAGGGCGGCCGCGCGGTCGTGGAGGGCCAGGCCGAGGCCGGCGCTCAGGGTGCCGCCGAGGCGGTCGCCGCTGACGACCGTGTCGCCGTCGGCGAGGTGGCCGGTGAGGGCGCTGGCCTTCTCCCACAGGCCCCAGCCGAGCGACTGGGCGGGCAGGCCGGCCGCCCTGCGGTGCGCGGCGAGGGCGTCCAGGAAGGCGTTGGCGGCCGCGTAGCCGGCCTGGCCGCCGGTGCCGAAGGTGCCGGCGGCGGAGGAGTAGAGCACGAACGCGGCCAGGTCGGCGCCGGCGGTGAGCTCGTGCAGGTGGACCGCGGCGTCCACCTTGGGGCGCAGCACCGTGTCGAGCCTGGCCGGGGTCAGCGCGCCGAACACGCCGTCGTCCAGGGCGCCCGCGGTGTGCACCACGCCGGTCAGCGGGTGCGCGGCGGGGATCTCGGCGAGCAGGGCGGCCAGCGCGTCCCGGTCGGCGGCGTCGCAGGCCGCGACGGTCACCTCGGCGCCCAGTTCCCTCAGTTCCCCGACCAGTTGGGCGGCCCCGGCGGCGGCCTGGCCCTGCCGGCTCAGCAGCAGCAGGTGCCGTACGCCGTGACCGGTCACCAGGTGGCGGGCGAGCAGCCCGCCGAGGGTGCCGGTGCCGCCGGTGATCAGGACGGTGCCCTCGGGGTCGAGCGGCGCGGGCACGGTGAGGACGTTCTTGCCGACGTGCCGGCCCTGGCCGATGTGCCGGTACGCCTCGACGGCGTTGCGCACGTCCCAGGCGGTGGTCGGCAGGGCGTGCAGGGCGCCGGCGTCGAACAGGGCGATGACCTCGGCGAGGATCTCGCCCATCCGTGCCGGTCCCGCCTCGCCGAGGTCGAAGGCGCGGTAGGTGACGTCGTCGCGCCCGACGGTGTCGCGGACGTCGGCCTTGCCCATCTCCAGGAACCGCCCGCCGGAGGCGAGCAGCCGCAGCGAGGCGTCCACGAACTCGCCGGCCAGCGCGTTGAGCACCACGTCGACGCCGCGCCCGCCGGTGCTCTCCCGGAACCGTTCCTCGAAGTCCAGGTCCCGGGAGGAGGCGATGTGCGTGTCGCCGAGGCCCTGGCCGCGCAGCACGTCCCACTTGCCGGGGCCGGCGGTGCCGTACACCTCCAGGCCCAGGTGGCGGGCGAGCTGGACGGCGGCCATGCCGACGCCGCCGGCCGCGGCGTGGATCAGCACGGACTCGCCCGGCCGGGCGTCGGCCAGGTCGCGCAGCCCGTAGTAGGCGGTCGCGAACACCAGCGGGACGGCGGCGGACCGGGCGAAGGTCCAGCCGTCCGGGATGCGGGCCAGCAGGTCGCGGACGGTGACCGCGGTGGCGGCGATGCCGCCGGAGAAGAAGCCGAACACCCGGTCGCCGGGGGCGAGGTCCTCGACACCGGGGCCGGTCTCCAGCACCACGCCGGCCGCCTCGGCGCCCATCGGCGCGCGCTCCGGGTACATGCCGAGCGCGATCAGGACGTCCCGGAAGTTCACGCCGGCGGCGCGGACGGCGACCCGCACCTCGCCGGGGCCGAGCGGCCGGTCGGCGTCCGGGGCGGCGACCAGGGCGAGGTTCTCCAGCGTCCCGGGGCCGAGGGTGTCCAGCCGCCAGGCGTCCCGCCCCGGCGGCACGGCGAGCGCGTCCGAGGGCCGGCCGAGCCGGGCGGCGAGGAGCACGCCGGCACGGACGGCCAGGACCGGCTCGTCGCCGTGGACGGCGATCCGGCACCAGTCGCCCGGGCCGTCGCCGTCCGGGCCGTCATGCTCCAGGTCGACCAGCACGATCCGGTCGGGGTTCTCGGTCTGCGCGGAGCGGACCAGGCCCCGGACGGCCGCGGCGACCGGGTCGACGGGCCCCTGCCCGACGGCGACGGCGCCACGCGTCACGACCGCCAGCCTGCTGTCCGTCAGCCGGTCCTCGGCCAGCCAGGCCTGGAGGTCCGCCAGGACCCGGCCGGCCGTCTCCCGCACCCGGCCGGGCAGGTCGGCGGCGTCGGTGCCGGTGCCGGTGGCGGTGGCGGTGCCGGGGACGGGCAGCACGACGAGCCGCGGCGCGGGCCGCCCGCCGTCGAGCGCGGTGAGCAGCTCGGCCAGGCCGGGGAACCGGGGCGCGTCGAGCGACCGGAGGTCCGGGCCGAGCAGGGCCAGGGCGGACGGCTCGACGGTGCCGTCCGGCGCCGTCACCGGGGTCCAGCCGAGTTCGAACAGCGACCTGGCGACGGCGGGGTCGACGGCCGGGCCCAGCTGGGCGGCCTCGACCTCGCGCAGCACGAGGGAGTCGATGGTCATCACCGGGGCCCCGGTGCCGTCCGCGACGCCCAGCGCCATGCCGTCGGCGGTCACGGTCAGGGTCACCCGCAGCGCGGACGCGCCGGCCGCGTGCAGCCGGACGCCCGTCCAGGCGAACGGGAGCCGGGCGGCGCGGTGTTCGTCGGTGGCGGCGGAGAAGCCCACCGCGTGCAGGGCCGCGTCCAGCAGCGCGGGGTGCAGGCCGAACGCCTCGGCCTGGCCCGCGGCCGCCTCGGGGAGGACGACCTCGGCGTGGACGCTGTCGCCGGCCGTCCAGGCCGCCCGCAAGCCCTGGAAGGCCGGGCCGTAGCCGTAGCCGACGGCGGTCAGCCGCTCGTAGAAGCCGGTGAGGTCGACGGGCTCGGCACCGGCGGGCGGCCAGGCGGCGGGCGTGGCGGGTGCGGCGGGCGCGCCCGCCGGAGCGAGCACCCCGACGGCGTGGCACACCCACTCGGCGTCCTCCGCCTCGGCGCGCGACAGCACCTCCACGGTGCGGTCCCCCGCCTCGTCGGCCGTTCCGACGCTCACCTGGACGGCGACGCCGCCCTGTTGGGGCAGCACCAGCGGCGACTGGATCACCAGCTCCCGCAGCACCTCGCAGCCGGCCTCCCGGCCCGCCCGCAGCGAGAGCTCCACCAGGGCGGTGCCGGGCACCAGCACGGTGTCCAGGACGGCGTGGTCGGCGAGCCAGGGGTGCGTGGCCAGGCTCAGCCGGCCGGTCAGCACCACTCCCCCGCCGTTCAGGGCGATGACGGCGCCCAGCAGCGGGTGCCGGGCGCCGATCTGGCCGAGGGCCCGTACGTCGCCGGAGCCGGCGGTGGGCTTCGGCCAGTAGCGCTCGCGCTGGAAGGCGTAGGTCGGCAGCTCGGTCCGGCGGCCGGCGGTGACGGCCCGGGACCAGTCGGGTTCGGCGCCGGTGGTCCAGAGGACGGCCAGGGCGGTCAGGGCGGTCTCGGCCTCGTCCCGCTCGCGGCGCATCAGCGGGGCGAAGGTCCCGTCGGCGGCCGACTGTCCGGCCAGACCGGCCAGCACGGCGTCCGGGCCGAGTTCGACGTAGCGGGTGACGCCCTGACGGCCCAGGGTGTCGACGCCGTCGGCGAAGCGGACGGCCTCGCGGACCTGGCGCAGCCAGTAGTCCGGGGTGGTGAGCATCCCGGGCGCGGAGGGTTCGCCGGTCAGGTTGGAGACCAGCGGGATCTGCGGCTCGGCGAAGGTCAACTGCTCCAGGACTGCGGCGAATTCGGCGAGCATCGGCTCCATCAGGGCCGAGTGGAACGCATGGGAGACGGTCAGCCGGCTGGTCTTGCGGCCCTCGGCCTTCCAGCGGGCGGCGAACTCGTCCACCACCTCGGCGGGGCCCGAAACCACCAGCGAGGCAGGCCCGTTGACGGCCGCGACGTCGAGCCGCTCACCGATCGCCTCGCGCACCTCGGCCTCGGCGGCCTGCACGGCGAGCATCGCGCCGCCCTCGGGCAGCGCCTGCATCAGCCGGCCCCGCGCCGCCACCAGCGCGCACGCGTCGGCCAGCGAGAACACCCCGGCGACGTGCGCCGCCGCGATCTCCCCGATCGAGTGCCCGAGAAGGAACTCCGGTACCACGCCCCAGGATTCGAGCAAACGGTACGAAGCGACCTCGACGGCGAACAGCCCGGCCTGGGCCCACATCGTCCGGTCCAGGTCCTCGGCGCCCTCGAACACCACGTCCTTGAGCGGCCTGCCCAGGTCGAACCGCGCACAGACCTCGTCGAAGGCCGCCGCGAACACCGGGAACGCCTCGTACAGACCCCGGCCCATCCCGGCCCGCTGCGCACCCTGCCCCGTGAACAGGAACGCCGTCCGGCCCCCGGTCACGGTGCCCGACACCACACCGGCCGCGGGGCGCCCCTCGGCCACCGCCGCCAGGCCCTCCACCAGGCCGTCCCGATCGGAGCCGAGCACCACCGCACGGTGTTCCAGCCCGGCCCGGGAGAGCAGCGTCGCGGCCACGTCCGCCAGAGCGAACTCCCGCTCACCACGAAGGAATTCGGCCAGTCGCCCGGCCTGCGCCGACAGCGCCTCGGCCGTCCGCCCCGACACCGGCCACGGCACCGACCCCGTCAGCGGGCCCGGCACCGGCACCGGCACCGCCGAAGGCTCCTCGGGAGCCGTCTCCGGCGCGGACTCCAGGATGACGTGGGCGTTGGTGCCGCTGATCCCGAAGGACGACACGCCCACCCGGCGCGGCCGGTCCAGCTCCGGCCACGGCCTGGCCTCGGCCAGCACCTCCACCGCGCCCGCCGACCAGTCCACGTGCGGGGTCGGCTCGTCGACGTGCAGGGTGGCCGGCAGCACGCCCTCCCGCATCGCCTGCACCATCTTGATCACGCCCGCGACACCGGCCGCCGCCTGGGTGTGGCCGATGTTCGACTTGACCGAGCCCAGCCAGAGCGGCTCGCCCGCCCGCTCCTGCCCGTACGTCGCCAGCAGCGCCTGCGCCTCGATCGGGTCGCCGAGGCTGGTCCCCGTGCCGTGCGCCTCCACCGCGTCGACCTCGGCGGCCTCCAGCCGGGCGCTCGCCAGCGCCTGCCGGATCACCCGCTCCTGCGAGGGCCCGTTGGGCGCCGTCAGACCGTTGGAGGCGCCGTCCTGGTTCACCGCCGAACCCCGCACCACCGCCAGCACGTCGTGCCCGAGCCGCTGGGCGTCGGAGAGCCGCTCCAGCACCAGCACGCCGACGCCCTCGCCCCAACCCGTTCCGTCCGCGCCGGCCGCGAAGGCCTTGCAGCGGCCGTCGGAGGCCAGCCCGCCCTGCCGGTTGAAGGAGGCGTACCCGCCGGGGGTGGACATCACGGTGGCGCCGCCCGCGAGGGCCAGGTCGCACTCGCCGGAGCGCAGCGCCTGGGCCGCCCAGTGCATGGCCACCAGCGAGGAGGAGCAGGCGGTGTCCACGGTGACCGCCGGGCCCTCCAGGCCGAACACGTACGAGAGCCGGCCCGACATCACACTGGCGGTGGTGCCGGTCGCGATGTGCCCCTCCAGGCCCTCCGGGGAGGCGAGCGCGACCAGCCCGTAGTCCTGGCCGTTGGTGCCCGTGAACACGCCGGTGCGGCTGCCGCGCAGCGCGCGCGGGTTCAGGCCCGCCGCCTCGAAGGCCTCCCAGGAGGCCTCCAGCAGCAGCCGCTGCTGCGGGTCCATGGCGGTGGCCTCGCGCGGGCTGATGCCGAAGAGCGCGGCGTCGAACTCGTCGGCGTCGTGGATGAAGCCGCCCTGCCGGGCGTAGTCCTCGTCCTCGTCCTCGGCCCAGCCCCGGTTGACGGGGAAGTCGCCGACCGCGTCGGTGCGTTCGGCCACCAGCCGCCACAGGTCGGCGGGCGTCCGGACGCCGCCGGGGAAGCGGCAGCCCATGCCGACGATCGCGATCGGCTCCTGCGCGCGGTCCTCGATGGTGCGGATCCGGCGGTGCGCCTGGCGAAGTTCGGTCGTCACCCACTTCAGATGGTCGAGCAGCTTCTGGTCATCCGCCATGGGTCTTCCCCTTCACGAGTGGTGCCTCGACGCCGATCAAGCCGGGCCCCCGAATTCCTTCCGGATGAGGTCGAAGACCTCGTCCGCACTGGCGTCGTCCAGCGCGTCCTGCGGTTGCGTCCCGTCCGCCCCGGCCAGGTGGGCCAGCAGGCCCTGGAGCCGGGCGGCGACGTCCGCCCGCTCGCGCTCGTCGGCGTCGAACCGCAGCAGCCTGGCCTCCAGCCGGTCCAGGTCCGCCGCGAGGCCGGCCGGCCGGTCGGCCTCCTCCGGCAGCAGCAGGCCGCCGAGGTGGGTGCCGAGCGCGGTGGGCGTCGGGTGGTCGAACACCAGCGTGGCCGGCAGGCTGAGGCCGGTCTCGTGGTGCAGCAGGTTGCGGAACTCCACCGCGATCAGCGAGTCGAACCCCATCTCCCGGAACGCCTGGTCCGGCGCGACGGCTTCGGCGCTGCCGCGGCCGAGGACCGCGGCGGCGCGGGCGCGGATCAGGTCGAGCAGCATCCGCTGCCGCTGCGGGGCGGGCAGCGCGGCCAGCTCCTGACGCAGCCCGGCGGCACCGTCCGGGGTGACGGCGCCGGGGACCAGCGGGACCAGCGCCGCGAACTCCGCCAGGTCGCGCATCAGCGGGTTCGGCCGCGTCCCGGCGAACCGGGGCGCGAAGGTGGGCCAGTCGATGTCCGCGACCACCAGGTGGGGCCGGTCCTCGCCGATCGCCCTGGCCAGGGC
Organism: Kitasatospora sp. NPDC091335; assembly: GCF_044757205.1. Lineage (NCBI taxonomy): Bacteria > Bacillati > Actinomycetota > Actinomycetes > Kitasatosporales > Streptomycetaceae > Kitasatospora > Kitasatospora sp. NPDC091335. The sequence continues at coordinate 68,945 of NZ_JBIVUM010000007.1, forward strand.
CCGGACCGCCGAGCGCGGGTCCATCGCCGGGACGCCGTGGCGGCGCAGCCGCTCCGTGACCACCTGGCTGGTGGCCATGCCTTCCCGCGCCCACGGGCCCCAGGCCACCGACACCCCGGGCAGGCCCCGGTCGTGCCGGTGTTCCATCCAGGCGTCCAGGAAGGCGTTCGCCGCGGCGTAGTTGCCCTGCCCGGCGCTGCCGACGGTGCCGGCCAGCGAGGAGAAGGCCACGAAGAAGTCCAGGTCCCCGGTCAGCTCGTCCAGGTGGACCAGGCCGGCCGCCTTCGCCGCCAGGACGGTCTCCAGCCGCTCCGGGGTGAGGGAGTCGAGGGTGCCGTCGTCCAGCACCCCGGCCGCGTGCACCACGCCGGTCAGCGGGGCGTCCGACGGGATCTCCGCCAGCACCGCCGCCAGTTGCTCGCGGTCGGCGGCGTCGCAGGCCACGACGGTCGCCTCGGCGCCCAGCCCGGCGAGTTCGGCGACCAGCTCGGCGGCGCCGGGCGCCGCCGGTCCCCGCCGGCCGGTCAGCAGCAGCCTGGTGACGCCGGACCCGGCGAGCCAGCGGGCGACCACCGCGCCCAGCGCGCCGGTGCCGCCGGTCACCAGCACCGTGCCGGGGCCGGCCGGGGCCCAGGTGGGCTCCGGCGCGCCGTCGGTGGCGTCGACCCGGACGAGACGCCGGACGAGGGCCGCGCCGGTGCCGCGCACCGCGACCTGGTCCTCGCCCGGGGTGCCGCCCAGCACCCCGGCCAGCGTCCGGCCGGACGCCGCGTCCAGGCTCTCCGGGAGGTCGACCAGGCCGCCCCAGCGCTGCGGGTGCTCCAGCGCGGCGACCCGGCCGAGGCCCCAGACCTGCGCCTGGGCCGGGTCGGCGAGCACCTCGCCGGGGCCGGTCCTGACGGCGCCCCTGGTGAGCGTCCACAGCGGGGTCTTCAGGTTGGCGTCGCCGAGCGCCTGCACCGTCACCAGAGCGGCCGCCACGGCCGGCGACACGGCGGCGGGGCCGTCGGGCGCACCGTCGGGCGCGGCCAGCAGCACCGTGCCGACGACGTCGGGCACGCCCTCGACCGCGTCCAGGATCCGGGCCGCGAGCGCGGCCCGGTCGAGGTCCGCCGGGTCCAGCGCGAGGTCGACGGTGCCCGCTCCGGCGGAGCGGATCGCCGTGCGCACGCCCTCGGCGAGCTCCGGGTCCGCACCGTCGAGGACGACCACCAGCCAGCTGCCGTCCAGTTCGGGCTCGGCGACCGGCACGGGCTTCCAGGTGACCTGGTAGCGCCAGTTGTCCAGCACCGAGTCCTGGCGGCGCAGCCTGCGCCAGGAGGAGAGCGCGGGCAGGATCTCGCCCAGCACCCGGGCGTGCTCGCCGAGGCGCAGGGTGCCCGCCAGCTCGTCCAGGTCCTCGCGCTCGACGGCCTCCCAGAAGCGGGACTCCACGGCGTCCCCGGACGGCGCCGGCGCGGGCGCCGGGGTCGGCCAGAACCGCTCGTGGTGGAAGGCGTAGGTCGGCAGGTCCACCCGCCGGCCGCGCGGCAGGACCGCCGGCCAGTCCACCTCGGCGCCGGCCGTCCAGAGCCGGGCCAGCGCGTGCAGCGCGGTCTCGGCCTCGTCGCGGTCGCGCCGCATCACGGGGGCGAACACGGCCTCGGAGACGGACTGCTGGGCCATCGCGCACAGCACGCCGTCCGGGCCGAGCTCCACGAAGCGGGTGACACCCTCGCGGTGCAGGGTCTCGACGCCGTCGGCGAAGCGGACGGCCTCGCGGACCTGGCGCAGCCAGTAGTCGGGGGTGGTGAGCAGCCCTGGCCCGGCCGTCGTGCCGGTCAGGTTGGAGACGATCGGAACGACCGGCTCGTTGAAGGTCAACTCGGCCAGGACAGCAGCGAATTCGGCGAGCATCGGCTCCATCAGCGCCGAGTGGAAGGCGTGCGAGACGGTCAGCCGACTGGTCTTGCGGCCCTCGGCCTTCCAGCGCTCGGCGAACTCGTCCACCACCTCCGCCGGGCCCGAAACCACCACCGAGGAAGGCCCGTTGACGGCGGCCACATCGAGGCGGCCCTCCAGCGCCGCCATGACCTCGGCCTCGGTGGCCTGCACGGCGAGCATCGCCCCGCCCTCGGGCAGCGCCTGCATCAGCCGGCCACGCGCCGCCACCAGCGCGCACGCGTCGGCCAGCGAGAACACCCCCGCGACGTGCGCCGCCGCGATCTCACCGATCGAGTGCCCGAGCAGGAACTCCGGTGCCACACCCCAGGATTCCAGCAGCCGGTACGAGGCGACCTCGACCGCGAACAGCCCGGCCTGGGTCCACACCGTACGGTCGAGATCCTCGGCGCCGTCGAACACCACGTCCTTCACCGGACGGTCCAGCAGCAGGTCGAACTCGGCGCAGACCGCGTCGAAGGCCTCGGCGAACACCGGCTGCGCCTCGTACAGTTCGTGGCCCATGCCGGTCCGCTGGGCGCCCTGGCCGGTGAACAGGAAGGCCACCCGGCCCTCCCGTACGGTGCCGGTGACCACGGCCGGCGAGAAGGCCTCCGCGGCGAGCGCCCCGGCGCCGGAGCGCAGCGCGTCCCGGTCGCCGCCGAGCACGACGGCGCGGTGCGCCAGCCCGGCCCGTCCGGTGGCCAGCGACCAGGCGGCGTCCACCGGGTCGTGGCCGGGCGCGGCGTCCAGGTGCGCGGTGAGCCGGTCCGCCTGGGCCCGCAGCGACTCGGGGCTCTGCGCGGAGAGCAGCCACGGCAGCCCGCCCGGCGGCACGGCGGCCGGGGCCTGCGCCGGGTCCGCGGCCGGGGCGGACTCCAGGATGATGTGGGCGTTGGTGCCGCTGATCCCGAAGGACGAGACGCCGGCCCGGCGCGGACGGTCCGTCTCGGGCCACGGGCGGGACTCAGTGAGCAGTTCCACCGCGCCCGCCGACCAGTCGACCTGCGGCGACGGCTCGCCGACGTGCAGGGTGGCCGGCAGCACGCCGTGCCGCATCGCCAGAACCATCTTGATCACGCCCGCGACACCGGCGGCGGCCTGGGTGTGGCCGATGTTGGACTTGATCGAGCCGAGCCAGAGCGGCTCGCCCGCCCGCTCCCGGCCGTACGTCGCCAGCAGCGCCTGGGCCTCGATCGGGTCGCCCAGGGTGGTGCCCGTGCCGTGCGCCTCCACGGCGTCCACCTCGCCGGCGGACAGCCCGGCGTTGGCGAGCGCCTGCCGGATCACCCGCTGCTGGGCGGGGCCGTTCGGTGCGGTGAGGCCGTTGGAGGCGCCGTCCTGGTTGACCGCGCTGCCCCGGACCACCGCGAGCACCCGGTGCCCGTTGCGGCGCGCGTCCGACAGCCGCTCGACCAGCAGGACGCCGACGCCCTCGCCCCAGCCCGTCCCGTCCGCGCCGGCCGCGAAGGCCTTGCAGCGGCCGTCGGCGGCCAGGCCGCCCTGGCGGTCGAACTCGCTGAACACCCCCGGCGTGGACATCACGGTGACACCGCCGGCCAGCGCCAGTTCGCACTCGCCGCGGCGCAGTGCCTGGGCCGCCAGGTGCAGGGCGACCAGCGAGGCCGAGCAGGCCGTGTCGACGGTCAGCGCCGGGCCTTCCAGCCCGAAGGCGTACGCGACGCGGCCGGAGAGCACCGCCGCCGCGTTGCCGGTGGCGACGTGGCCCTCGACCTTGTCCGCCGAGGCGGCGAGCAGCGTCGGGTAGTCCTGGCCGTTGGTGCCGGCGAAGACGCCCACCGACCGGCCCCGCGCGGACCTCGGGTCCAGGCCGGCGGACTCGAAGGTCTCCCAGACCGTCTCCAGCAGCAGGCGCTGCTGGGGGTCCATCGCCAGCGCCTCGCGCGGCGAGATGCCGAACAGCGTCGCGTCGAACTCCGCGGCGCCGTCGAGGAAGCCGCCGACGGCCGCGTACGAGCCCGACCGGCCGGCCAGGTCCCAGCCGCGGTCGGCGGGGAAGCCGGTCATCGCGTCCCCGTCGCCGGAGAGCAGCGACCACAGGGCCTCCGGCGTCCGGGCACCGCCGGGGAACCGGCAGGCCATGCCGACGATCGCGATCGGCTCGTCCTCGGCGGCGAGGGCCGCGGTGTCCGGCGCCGGCGCCGGGTCGGCCGAACCGTACAGCTCGGCGAGCAGGAACTCGCCCAGGGCGATCGGCGTCGGGTGGTCGAAGACCAGGGTGGCCGGCAGCTGGAGGCCGGTGCGGGCACCGATCAGGTTGCGGAAGGCCACCGCGGTCAGCGAGTCGAAGCCGATGTCGCGGAAGGCCCGGCCCGGTTCGACGCTCGCGCTCGACGCATGCCCCAGCACCGCCGCCGCGCAGACGCGGATCAGGTCCAGCAGGGCCCGGTCGCGCTGGGCGGCGGGCAGTTCCGCGAGCGCCCGCACTCCGGCCGGCCCCTGCGTTCCGACCGGTTGGGCCCCGGCGTGATCGGCCTGCCCGGCCCGGCCCGCTTCGGGCAGTTCGGCCAGCAGCGGGCTGGTCCTGGCGCCGGCGAAGGCGGGCAGCATCCGTGCCCAGTCGACGTCGGCGATCGCCACGAAGTCCTCGCCGTGGTCGACGGCCCTGGCCATCGCCTCCATCGCCAACCGCGCGTCCATCGGCGTCAGTCCGGCGCGCCGGACCCGGTCGGCCACCACCTGCTCGGTGGCCATGCCCTGTTCCGCCCAGGCGCCCCAGGCGATCGAGAGTCCGGCGAGGCCGCGGTCGCGGCGCTGCTGGATCCAGGCGTCCAGGAAGGCGTTGGCGGCGGCGTAGTTGCCCTGCCCGGCACTGCCCAGGGTGCCCGCCAGCGAGGAGAACACCACGAACAGGTCCAGGCCCAGACCGGCGGTCAGCTCGTCCAGGTGCAGCAGACCGCCGACCTTGCCCGCGAAGACGGTCTCGAAGCGCTCGGAAGACTGCGAGTCCAGCATGCCGTCGTCCACCACACCGGCGGTGTGCACGACACCGGTCAGCGGCAGCTCGGCGGGAATCCCCGCCAGCAACGCGGCCACCTCGTCCCGGTCCGCCACGTCGCACGCGGCGACCGTCACCCGGGCGCCCAGCGCCGTCAGCTCCGCGACCAAGGCGTCCACGCCCGGCGTCTCGCCGCCCCGCCGGCCGGTCAACACCAGGTGCGGCGTGCCGCGTTCGGCCAGCCAACGGGCCACCGACGCACCCAACGCACCCAGACCACCGGTCACCAGCACCGTGCCGGACGGCGTCCACACACCACCACGACCCGCCGGCTGCGGCGCGTGCACGAACCTGCGGCCGTACACGCCCGAGGAACGCACCGCGACCTGATCCTCCGCACCGCCGAGCACAGCCGCCAGGCGGCGCCCGGCCCGCTCGTCCACCACCGACGGAAGATCGACCAACCCACCCCACACATCCGGCAGTTCCAGCGCCACCACCCGACCCAGACCCCACACCTGCGCCTGCGCCGGGTCGGCCGGCCGGTCCGCGCGACCGGTCGAGACCGCACCGGCCGTCACCGTCCACACCTTGGCGCGGACGCCCGCGTCGGTGAGGGCGTGCAGCAGGGTCAGCGTGGCGGCCACCCCGGCAGGGACCAGCGAGCCCTCGACGTGCGACTCCTCACCGGCAGCCGACGAGACCACGCCCGACAGCTCACCCTCGGCGGCCAATGCGCCGATCCGGAGCGCGAGTTCCTCCCGGCCGGCACCGTCCACGGCCAGCGGCACGACCTCGGCCCCGGCCGCGACCAGCGCCGCCTCGACACCCTCCAACGGCGCACCCGCACCCGTCACCAGCAGCCAGCGACCGGACAACCGCCCGTCCGCCGAAGCCGCCAGCGGCTTCCACACCACCCGGTACCGCCAGGAGTCCACCACCGAATCCACCCGGCGCCGCTGCCGCCACGAGGACAGCACCGGCAGCACGGAGCCCAACTCCTCGGGGGCCTGGGCGATGTCCAGGGCGGCGGCGAGTTCGCCGAGGTCCTGGCTCTCCACGGCCTGCCAGAAGCGGGCCTCGTCCGGGTCGGTGACGGCGGCCGCGCCGGGCACCACCCTCGGCCAGTAGCGGTCCCGCTGGAAGGCGTACGTCGGCAGCGGGGCCGGACGGCCGGCGGGCAGCAGCCCGGACCAGTCGATCTCCGCCCCGGCCGTCCACAGCGTGGCGAGCGCCCGCAGCGCCGTCTCGCGGTCGTCCCGGTCCTTGCGCAGCAGCGGCGCGCAGACCGCGTCAGGGAGGATCCGGCCCGCCAGCGCCGTCAGCACACCGTCCGGACCGAGTTCCACGAAGCGGGTGACACCCTCGCTGTGCAGGGTCTCGACGCCGTCGGCGAAGCGGACGGCCTCGCGAACCTGGCGGACCCAGTAGTCGGGGGTGGTGAGCAGGCCGGCCGTGGCCGTCGAGCCGGTCAGGTTGGAGACGATCGGAACGACCGGCTCGTTGAAGGTCAACTCGGCCAGGACGGCTGCGAATTCGGTGAGCATCGGCTCCATCAGCGCCGAGTGGAAGGCGTGCGAGACGGTCAGCCGGCTGGTCCTGCGGCCCTCGGCCTTCCAGCGGACGGCGAACTCGTCCACCACCTCGGCGGGGCCCGAAACCACCAGCGAGGTCGGCCCGTTGACGGCCGCGACGTCGAGGCGGTCGCCGATCTCCGCGCGCACCTCGGCCTCGGCGGCCTGTACGGCGAGCATCGCGCCGCCGCCCGGCAGCGCCTGCATCAGCCGACCGCGCGCCGCCACCAGCGCGCACGCGTCGGCCAGCGAGAACACCCCCGCGACGTGCGCCGCCGCGATCTCACCGATCGAGTGCCCGAGCAGGAAGTCCGCTGTCACGCCCCGGGATTCGAGCATCCGGTACGAGGCGACCTCGACCGCGAACAGCCCGGCCTGGGTCCACACCGTACGGTCCAGATCCTCGGCGCCCTCGAACACCACGTCCTTCACCGGACGGTCCAGCAGCAGGTCGAACTCCGCGCAGACCGCGTCGAAGGCCTCGGCGAACACCGGGAACGCCTCGTACAACCCGCGTCCCATACCGGTCCGCTGCGCGCCCTGACCGGTGAACAGGAACGCCGTCCGCCCCTCCGCCGTGACGCCCGGGACCACCTGGGCCGACGGCTCGCCCGCCGCCAGCGCGGCCAGGCCGTCCAGCAGGGCCGCCCGGTCACCGCCGAACACCACCGCGCGGTGGTCCAGGGCGGCCCGGGAGACCAGCGCCCTGGCCACCTCCACCGCTCCGAACCGCGGCTCACCCGCCAGGGATTCGGCCAGCCGGCCGGCCTGCGCCGCCAGTGCGGCGGCCGACCGCCCCGACACCGGCCACGGCAGCACACTCTCGACGGCCACCGGCTCCTCGGCCGCCACCGCCGGCGCGGCCTCCAGGATCACGTGGGCGTTGGTGCCGCTGATCCCGAAGGACGAGACGCCGGCCCGGCGCGGCCGGCCGGCCTCGGGCCACGGGCGGGACTCGCTCAGCAGCTCCACCGCGCCCGCCGACCAGTCCACCTCCGAGGTCCGCCGGTCCGCGTGCAGGGTGGCCGGGAGCACGCCGTGGTGCATGGCCTGCACCATCTTGATCACACCCGCGACACCGGCGGCGGCCTGGGTGTGGCCGATGTTCGACTTGATCGAGCCCAGCCAGAGCGGCTCGCCCGCCCGCTCCCGGCCGTACGTCGCCAGCAGCGCCTGCGCCTCGATCGGGTCACCCAGCTTGGTGCCCGTCCCGTGCGCCTCCACCGCGTCCACCTCGGCGGCCGACAGCCCGGCACTCGCCAGCGCCTGCCGGATCACCCGTTCCTGCGAGGGCCCGTTCGGCGCCGTCAGACCGTTCGACGCACCGTCCTGGTTCACCGCCGAACCCCGCACCACCGCAAGCACCTCGTGCCCGAGCCGCTGCGCGTCCGAGAGCCGTTCCAGCACCAGCACACCGACGCCCTCCGACCAGCCGGTGCCGTCCGCCTCGGCCGAGAAGGCCTTGCAGCGGCCGTCGGCGGCCAGCCCGCCCTGCCGGGCGAACTCGGCGAAGGCGGTGTTGGTGGACATCACGGTGACACCGCCGGCCAGCGCCAGTTCGCACTCGCCGCGGCGCAGCGCCTGAGCCGCCAGGTGCAGGGCGACCAGCGAGGAGGAGCAGGCCGTGTCCACCGTCATCGCCGGGCCTTCGAGCCCGAACGCGTACGCCACCCGGCCGGAGAGCACCGACGCGGCGTTGCCGGTCAGCACGTGCCCCTCGACCTCCTCGTCCGAGGCGGCGAGCAGGGTGCCGTAGTCCTGGCCGTTGGTGCCGACGAAGACGCCGACGGGGGCCCCGTGGACGGACAGCGGATCGGTGCCCGCCGATTCGAAGGCCTCCCAGGACGCCTCCAGCAGCAGCCGCTGCTGGGGGTCCATCGCCAGCGCCTCGCGCGGCGAGATGCCGAACAGGCTCGCGTCGAAGTCGGTCGCGTGCCGCAGGAAACCGCCCTCCGGCGCGTACGCCCCGGCGTCACGGTCGAGGTCCCAGCCGCGGTCGGTCGGGAACGGACCGACGCCGTCCACGCCGTCGGCCAGCAGCTGCCACAGCTCGGCGGGCGTGCCGACGTCGCCGGGGAAGCGGCAGCTCATGCCGACGATCACGACCGGCTCGTCGGTCCCGGCCGGGGCGGGAGTCATCGCCTCGGTCAGCATCGTCTCGGTCAGCAGGGTGTCGTCGCCGAGCATCAGGCCGAGCAGGTGGTCGGCGAGCCGGGTCGGCGTCGGGTGGTCGAACACGAGCGTCGTCGGCAGCCGCAGGGTCGTCTCGGCGCTGATCCGGTTGCGCAGTTCGACGGCGGTCAGCGAGTCGAAGCCCAGTTCCCGGAAGGCCCTGGCGGGCGCCACCGCGTCGGCCGAGGCGTGGCCGAGCACGGACGCGGCCTGGGCCCGGACGATGTCGAGCAGCAACTGGCGGCGCTGTCCGGCCGGCGCCGAGGCCAGCTCGGAGCGCACCGGCGCGGCGGCGTCGGCCCCGGCGGCCGCGGGCCGTGCGGCGGCTTCCGGAAGGTCCGCGAGCAGGGCGCTCGGACGGGAGCCGGTGAAGCCGCCGAGGAACTGCGGCCAGTCGATGTCGGCGACGCTGACGTCGGTCTCGTCCTGGTCGACGGCCCTGGCCAGGGCCTGGACCGCCGACTCCGGGTCCATCGGCACCACGCCGCCGCGCCGCAGCCGCTCGACGACCACCTCGCCGGTGGCGAGGCCGTCCTGTGCCCAGGCGCCCCAGGCGATCGAGAGTCCGGCGAGGCCGCGGTCGCGGCGCTGCTGGATCCAGGCGTCCAGGAAGGCGTTGGCGGCGGCGTAGTTGCCCTGCCCGGCACTGCCCAGGGTGCCCGCCAGCGAGGAGAACACCACGAACAGGTCCAGGCCCAGACCGGCGGTCAGCTCGTCCAGGTGCAGCAGACCGCCGACCTTGCCCGCGAAGACGGTCTCGAAGCGCTCGGGAGACTGCGAGTCCAGCATGCCGTCGTCCACCACACCGGCGGTGTGCACGACACCGGTCAGCGGCAGCTCGGCGGGAATCCCCGCCAGCAACGCGGCCACCTCGTCGCGGTCCGCCACGTCGCACGCGGCGACCGTCACCCGGGCGCCCAGCGCGGTCAGCTCCGCGACCAAGGCGTCCACGCCCGGCGTCTCGCCGCCCCGCCGGCCGGTCAACACCAGGTGCGGCGTGCCGCGTTCGGCCAGCCAACGGGCCACCGACGCACCCAACGCACCCAGACCACCGGTCACCAGCACCGTGCCGGACGGCGTCCACACACCACCACGACCCGCCGGCTGCGGCGCGTGCACGAACCTGCGGCCGTAGACGCCCGAGGAACGCACCGCGACCTGATCCTCCGCACCGCCGAGACCACCGAGCACGGCCACCAACCGGCGCCCGGCCCGCTCGTCCACCACCGACGGAAGATCGACCAACCCACCCCACACATCCGGCAGTTCCAGCGCCACCACCCGACCCAGACCCCACACCTGCGCCTGCCACGGGCTCACCAGCCGGTCGGCCCGGCCCACCGAGACCGCACCGGCCGTCACCGTCCAGACCCGGGCCCGGACGCCCGCATCGCCCAGGGCCCGCACCAGCGTCAGTGTCGCCGGCACGCCGGCCGACACCGGAGAGCCCTCGGACTCCGCCGTGGCGACCAGCGAGAGCACGCCGGCGAACTCACCCTCGGCGGCCAATTCACCGATCCGGAGCGCGAGTTCCTCCCGGCCGGCACCGTCCACGGCCAGCGGCACGACCTCGGCCCCGGCCGCGACCAGCGCCGCCTCGACACCCTCCAACGGCGCGCCCGCGCCCGTCACCAGCAGCCAGCGGCCGGACAACCGCCCGTCCGCCGAAGCCGCCAGCGGCTTCCACACCACCCGGTACCGCCAGGAGTCCACCACCGAATCCACCCGGCGCCGCTGCCGCCACGAGGACAGCACCGGCAGCAGCGACCGCAGCGCGCCGTCCTCGTCCAGCTCCAGGGACTCCGACAGCTCGGCCAGGTCGCCGCGCTCGACGGCGTCCCAGAACCGGGCCTCGGTCGGGTCGCCCTCGGCCGCCACGGCCGCCGTCTCCAGCCAGTAGTGCTCGCGCTGGAAGGCGTAGGTGGGCAGTCCGATGCGGCGGCCGGCGGGCAGCAGCGACGCGAAGTCGACGGCCACGCCGGCGGTCCAGGCCTCGGCCAGGGCGGTCAGCAGCTGCTCGGGGCCGCCTTGGCCGCGTCGCAGGGTGCCCAGCACGGCCGCCTCGGCCTCGACCGCGTCGGCGGTCTCCTGCACACCGACGGTCAGCACCGGGTGCGGACTGCACTCCACGAACACCGACCGGCCACCGGCCAGCAGCGCACGCGTCGCCTCCTCGAACCGGACCGGGGAGCGCAGGTTGTCGAACCAGTACCCGGCATCCATCCGCACCGTGTCGATCGACGTGCCCGTGAGAGTCGAGAAGAGCGGCACCGCGGAGGTGACCGGAGCGACCTCGGCCAGGTCGTCCAGGATGCGCTCACGCAACCGGTCCACCTGAGCCGAGTGCGAGGCGTAGTCCACCGGAATCCGGCGGGCCCGCACCTCACGGGCCTCGCAGAGCGCCACCAGCTCGTCCAGGGCCTCCGGTTCACCCGAAACCACCGTCGAGGACGGGCCGTTGAAGGCCGCCACCGAGATCCGGCCGTCGAAGGGCGCGATCAGCTCCCCGACCACCGCGCTGCCCGCCGCGACGGACACCATCCCGCCGTCACCGGCGAGTTCGATGATCGCCTGGCTCCGCAGCGCCACCACCCGCGCACCGTCCTCCACGGACAGCGCACCCGCGACCACCGCGGCCGCGATCTCGCCCTGGGAGTGGCCCACCACCGCCGAGGGCCGGACACCATGGGCCCGCCACACCTCCGCGAGCGACACCATCACCGCCCAGAGCACCGGCTGGACGACGTCGACCCGGTCCAGCTCGGCCGCCGAGCGCAGCACCCCGGTCAGAGACCACGGCACGTACGGCGCCAGCGCCGCCTCACACTCCGCCAGTCGCGCCGCGAACACCGGTGAGGCCTCGGCGAGTTCACGCGCCATCCCGACCCACTGCGAACCCTGCCCCGGGAAGACGAACACCACGTCACCGGGAACCACCCGGCCCCGCACCACACCCTCGCCGCCGAGCACGGCCAGCCCGTCCAGCAGCGCCTGCCGGTCGCCGCCCAGCACCACCGCACGGTGCTCCAGACCCGCCCGGGACAGCAGCGCGGACGCCACGTCCGCCACCGCCAGCTCCGCACGCTCCGCGGCGAACTCCCGCAACCGCTCGGCCTGCCCGGCCAGCGCGGCCGGCGTCCGGCCGGACAGCAGCCACGGCACCGGACCTTCGACAGCCGGAGACTCGGCGGACTCGACGGCCGGCACGGACTCCAGGATCACGTGGGCGTTGGTGCCGCTGATGCCGAACGAGGAGACGCCCGCGCGGCGCGGCCGGCCGGCCTCGGGCCACGGACGGGCCTCGGTGAGCAGTTCCACCGCGCCGGCCGACCAGTCCACGTGCGGGGACGGCGCGTCCACGTGCAGGGTGGCCGGCAGCACCCCGTGCCGCATCGCCAGCACCATCTTGATCACGCCCGCCACGCCGGCCGCGGCCTGAGTGTGCCCGAGGTTGGACTTGATCGAGCCCAGCCACAGCGGCCGGTCGGCGAACCGGTCCTGACCGTACGTCGCCAGCAGCGCCTGCGCCTCGATCGGGTCACCCAGCTTGGTGCCCGTCCCGTGCGCCTCCACCGCGTCCACCTCGGCGGCCGACAGCCCGGCACTCGCCAGCGCCTGCCGGATCACCCGTTCCTGCGAAGGCCCGTTCGGCGCCGTCAGACCGTTCGACGCACCGTCCTGGTTCACCGCCGAACCCCGCACCACCGCCAGCACCTCGTGCCCGTTGCGCCGGGCGTCGGAGAGCCGCTCCAGCACCAGCACGCCGACGCCCTCGGACCAGCCGCTGCCGTCGGCCGCGGCCGAGAAGGCCTTGCAGCGGCCGTCGGAGGCCAGCCCGCCCTGGCGGCTGAACTCGGTGAACACCGCGGGCGTGGCGAGCACGGTGACACCGCCGGCCAGCGCCAGGTCGCAGTCACCGGAGCGCAGCGCCTGCGCCGCCTGGTGCATCGCCACCAGGGAGGAGGAGCAGGCGGTGTCGACGGTGACCGCCGGGCCCTCCAGGCCGAAGGTGTACGACACCCGGCCGGAGGCGATGCTGCCCGCGTTGCCGGTGCCCAGGAAGCCCTGGACCTCGTCCGGGACGGCTCCGCCGCCGGTCGCGTAGTCGTGGTACATCAGGCCGGCGTAGACGCCGGTCCTGCTGCCGCGCAGCGAGGTCGGGTCCAGGCCCGCGCTCTCGAAGGCCTCCCAGGAGGCTTCCAGCAGCAGCCGCTGCTGCGGGTCCATCGCCAGCGCCTCGCGCGGCGAGATCCCGAACAGCCCGGCGTCGAACCGGGCGGCGTCGTGCAGGAAGCCGCCCTCGAAGACGGTCGCGGAGCCCGCGCTCTCGCCGGCGTACACCGCGGCGACGTCCCAGCCGCGGTCGGTCGGGAAGGAGGAGATGCCGTCCCCGCCGGCGGCCAGCAGCGCCCACAGCCGGTCCGGGTCGGTGACGCCGCCGGGGTAGCGGCAGCTCATGCCGACGATCGCGATCGGCTCGTCGAGGGCGACCGTGGCCGCGGCGGGCTTCGCCGCGGCGGCGGCCGGTCCCGCCGGGCGACCGCCGAGCAGGCGGCCTCGGACGAACTCGGCCAGCACGGCCGGGGTCGGGTGGTCGAACACCAGGGTCGCGGGCAGCCGCAGGCCGGTGACCTCCTGGAGCCGGTTGCGCAGCCGGACCGCGAGCAGCGAGTCGAAGCCGAGGTCCTTGAAGGCCCGCCCCGGCTCGACGGCGGTCGCGCTCGCGTGGCCGAGGACGGCGGCGACCTCGGTGGCGAGCAGCTCGGTCACCGTCCTGACCTGCTCGGCCTCGGCGAGGCCGGCCAGCCGCCGGGCGAGCGCGCCGGTGCCGGTCTCGGCGGCTGCGGCGCGCCGCAGGGCCGGGCGGACCAGGGCGCGCAGCAGCGGCGGCACCTCGCCGTCCGGTCCGGCGGCCGGGCGCAGCCTGATCGGCAGCAGGTGCGGGAGGGCGGAGCCGACGGCCGCGTCGAACAGGGCGAGTCCGTCGGCGTCGCTCAGCGACTCCGCGGTGCGCGAGGCGCGGGCGACCTGGTCGGTGGACAGGTGTCCGGTCATCCCGCTGGCGGAGGCCCACAGGCCCCAGCCGAGTGAGACGGCGGGCAGGCCGGCGGCCGCCCGGCGGGCGGCCAGGGCGTCCAGGGTGGCGTTGGCCGCCGCGTAGCCGGCCTGGCCCTCGGAGCCGAAGGTGCCGGCGGCGGAGGAGAACAGCACGAACATCGTGAGGTCGCGGTCGGCGGTCAGCTCGTGCAGGTGGAGGGCCGCGTCCACCTTGGGGCGCAGCACCGCGGCGAGCCGGTCGGTGTCGTACGAGGTGACGGTGCCGTCGTCGATCACGCCGGCCGCGTGGACGACGCCGGTGACGGGGTGCTCGGCCAGCACCGCGGCGAGCGCGTCGCGGTCGGTGGCGTCGCAGGCGACGACGGTCGCCTCGGCGCCCAGCTCGCGCAGCTGTTCGACCAGTTCGGCGGCGCCGGGGCCGTCGGCGCCCCGGCGGCCGAGCAGCACCAGGTGCCGCACCTGGTGCCGGGCGGCCAGGTGGCGGGCGACCAGGCCGCCCAGGGTGCCGGTGCCGCCGGTGATCAGGACGGTGCCGGGCAGCGCGGGGGTGTCCGTGGCGGGGGTGCGGACCAGGCGCGGGACGAGCACCGTGCCGTCGCGCAGCGCGGTCCTGGGTTCGGTGTCGACGGCGGCCGGCCAGGCCCCGTCGTCGCCGGCCGGGTCGCGGTCGACCAGGATCAGGCCGCCGGGGTGCTCGGCCTGGGCCGAGGCCACCAGGCCGTGGACGGCGGCTCCGGCGAGGTCGGCGCCGTCTCCTCCGGCGTCCCGGGCGGCGACGGCGCCGCGGGTCAGCAGGACCAGCCGGGAGGAGCCGAGCCGCTCCTCGGCGAGCCAGTCGCGCAGCAGGCCGAGGGTGGCGGAGGTGGCGCGCAGCACGGCCTCGGCGTCGCCGCCCGCCGGTACCGGCAGGACCACGACGGCGGGCGCGGGCGCGCCCGCGTCGAGGGCGGCGGTCAGGGCGGCGAGGTCGGCGTGCCGGACGGCCCGCGGCAGTCCGGCGTCGTCCTGTCCGAGCACCGCCCAGCCGGTGGTGTCGGGGGCGGCGGCCGGGTCGGTCGCGGGCACCCAGTCCAGGGCGAACAGGGCGTCGTGGACGCGGCGTCCGGCGCCGCCGTCCAGGGCCTCGGGGGTGACCTCCCTGGCGGTCAGCGCGTCGATGGCGAGCACCGGGGCGCCGGTGGGGTCGGCGGCCCGCAGGGTGGTGCCGCCGGGGCCATGGGTGAGGGCGACCCGCAGCGCGGTGGCGCCGACGGCGTGCAGCGAGACGCCGGTCCAGGCGAAGGGCAGCCTGGTGCCGGCCTCGGCGTCGAGGGCGGCGGCGTGCAGGGCGGCGTCCAGCAGGGCGGGGTGCACGCCGTAGCCGTCGGCCTGGACGTCCTGGGGCAGGGCGACGTCGGCGTAGACGGTGTCGCCGTCCCGCCAGGCGGCGCGCAGGCCCTGGAAGGCGGGGCCGTAGCCGTAGCCGGCCGTGGTCAGCGCCTCGTAGAAGCCCTCGACGTCGACGGGCCCGGCACCGGCGGGCGGCCACGTGGTGTGGTCGAAGCCGACGGCGGGGGCGTCCGCGCCGAGCAGGCCGGTGGCGTGGCAGATCCACGGCGCGTCCTCGCCGGCGCGGGAGGACACCTCGACCGTGCGGTCGCCGGCGCCGTCCGCCGGGCCGACGGCGACCTGGACGGCCGCGCCGTCCGTCGCGGTGAGCACCAGCGGGGCCTGGAGCACCAGTTCCCGGAGCAGGGCGCAGCCGGCCTGTTCGCCGGCCCGCAGGGCCATCTCCACGAAGGCCGCGCCGGGCACCAGGGTGCGGCCGAGCACGGCGTGGTCGGCGAGCCACGGGTGGCTCGTGGTGGAGAGCCGTCCGGTCAGCACGACGGCGTCGTCGGTGAGCGGGACGGCGGCGCGCAGCAGCGGGTGGCCGGCGGTGACCTGGCCGACGGCGGCGGCGTCGTGCGCGGCGAGGGGCCTGGGCCAGAAGCGCTCGCGCTGGAAGGCGTAGGTGGGCAGGGCGACGGGCCCGGCGGCGGGCAGCACGCCGGTGGCGTCCACCGGGACGCCGGCCGTCCAGAGTTCGGCGAGGACGTTCAGGAAGCGCTCGGCGCCGCCGTCGTCGCGCCGCAGGGTGCCGACCGCGGTGAGCGTGGTGCCGGCGTCCTCGGCGGTCTCCTGGAGGGCGACCGAGACGACGGGGTGCGGGCTGCACTCGACGAACACCGAGCGGCCGTCGGCGAGCAGGGCGCGGGTGGCCTGTTCGAAGCGGACGGTGGAGCGCAGGTTGTCGTACCAGTACCGGGCGTCCATCCGGACGGTGTCGATCGGCTCGCCGGTCAGCGTGGAGTACAGCGGGACGCGGGAGGTCCGCGGGCTGATCCCGGCGAGGTCCGTCAGGACCCGTTCGCGGACCCGCTCCACCTGGGCGGAGTGCGAGGCGTAGTCGACGGGGATGCGGCGGGCGCGGACGTCGCGCTCCTCGCAGAGCGTCATCAGTTCGTCCAGGGCGTCCGGTTCGCCGGACACGACGGTGGACGAGGGGCCGTTGAAGGCGGCCACCGAGATCCGGCCGTCGAAGGGCGCGATCAGCTCCCCGACCACCGCGCTGCCGGCGGCGACGGACACCATGCCGCCGTCACCGGCGAGTTCGATCAGGGCCCGGCTGCGCAGCGCGACCACCCGGGCGCCGTCCTCGACGGACAGGGCGCCGGCCACCACGGCGGCGGCGATCTCGCCCTGGGAGTGGCCGATCACGGCCGAGGGGCGGACGCCGTGGGCCCGCCACACCTCGGCGAGCGAGACCATCACGGCCCAGAGCACCGGCTGGATCACGTCCACCCGGTCCAGGGCCGCGGCCTCCCGCAGCACCTCGGTCAGCGACCAGTCCGTGTACGGCGCCAGCGCCGCCTCGCACTCGGCCAGCCGACCGGCGAACTCCGGTGACCAGTCGGCGAGTTCGCGCGCCATGCCGACCCACTGGGAGCCCTGCCCCGGGAAGACGAAGGCCACCGAACGGCTGTCGCGCTCCTGGGCGACGCCGGTGACCACCCCGGCCCTGGCCGTGTCGTCGGCGAGCGCCGCCAGGCCGTCCAGCAGTTCGGCCCGGTCGCTGCCGAGCACCGCCGCGCGGTGGTCCAGGGCGGCCCGGGAGAGCAGCGCCCGGCCGATCTCCGCCCCGGTGAGCTCGTCGCGCTCGGCGGCGAAGGCGCCCAGTCGCGCGGCCTGGGCCACCAGCCCGGCCCGGGTGCGGGCGGACAGGAACCACGGGAGCACCCCGGGGCCGGTCTCCGGGGCGGTCGCGGCCTCGATGGCGGCCGGGGCCTCGGTGACGACCGGCGCGGCCTCCAGGATGACGTGGGCGTTGGTGCCGCTCATGCCGAACGAGGAGACGCCGGCCCGGCGCGGCCGGTCCACGGCCGGCCACGGCCGCGCCTCGGCCAGCAGCTCGACCGCGCCCGCCGCCCAGTCCACGTGCGGCGAGGCCGCGTCCACGTGCAGGGTGGCCGGGAGCCGCCCGTGCCGCAGGGCCTGCACCATCTTGATCACCCCGGCGACGCCGGCCGCGGCCTGGGTGTGCCCGATGTTCGACTTGACCGAGCCGAGCCACAGCGGCCGGTCGGCCGGGCGGTCCTGACCGTACGTCGCGAGCAGCGCTCCGGCCTCGATCGGGTCGCCGAGCCGGGTGCCGGTGCCGTGCGCCTCGACGGCGTCCACGTCGGCGGTGGTCAGTCCGGCGTTGGCGAGCGCCTGGCGGATCACCCGCTCCTGCGAGGGCCCGTTGGGCGCGGTGAGGCCGTTGGAGGCGCCGTCCTGGTTGAGCGCGCTGCCGCGCACCACCGCGAGCACCCGGTGGCCGTTCGCGCGGGCGTCGGAGAGCCGCTCCAGCACCAGCATGCCGACGCCCTCGGACCAGCCGGTGCCGTCCGCCTCGGCGGAGAACGGCTTGCAGCGGCCGTCCGCGGCGACGCCGCCCTGCCGGCTGAACTCGGCGAAGATCTCCGGCCCCGCCAGCACCGTGACACCGCCGGCCAGGGCCATCGCGCACTCGCCGCCGCGCAGCGCCTGCGCCGCCAGGTGCAACGCGACCAGCGAGGAGGAGCAGGCGGTGTCCACCGTGACGGCGGGGCCCTCCAGGCCGAAGGTGTACGAGACCCGGCCGGAGATCACGCTGTTCGAGGTGCCCGCGAGGACGTGCCCCTCGGCCGTGGTGGAGAGGTCGGTGCCGATGCCGTAGTAGGAGGTCCCGGCGCCGAGGAAGACGCCGATCTGCTCGCCGCGCACCGAGGTCGGGTCGACGCCCGCGGCCTCGAACGCCTCCCAGGCGGCCTCCAGCGAGAGCCGCTGCTGCGGGTCCATCGCCAGCGCCTCGCGCGGGGAGATGCCGAACAGGGCCGCGTCGAACTCGGTGGCGTCGGGGAGGAAGCCGCCGGTGAGCGCGTACGGCGCGTCCGCGGTCTCGGCCTCCCAGCCGCGGTCGGCGGGGAAGCCGGTCATGCCGTCGCCGCCGTCGGCGAGCAGCGCCCAGAGCCGCTCCGGGCTGTCGGCGCCGCCCGGCAGGCGGCAGCTCATCCCGACGATGACGACCGGGTCCCGGTCGGTGGCCACCGCGGCGGCCTGGGCCGCCACCGGGACGTCCCGGCCGCCGAGCAGTTCGCCGAGCAGGTACTCGGCGAGCGCGGCCGGGCTCGGGTGGTCGAAGACCAGGGTGGCGGGCAGCCGCAGGCCGGTGGCGGCCTGCATCCGGTTGCGCAGTTCCACCGAGGTCAGCGAGTCGAAGCCGGCCTCCTTGAAGGCGCGGCCGGCCGCGACGGCCTCCGGGGAGGCGTGGCCGAGCACCAGGGCGGTCTGCTCGCGGACCAGGTCGACCAGCAGCGGGAGCCGGCCGTCCGGCTGGACGGCGGCGAGCCGCTGGGTGAGGCTCGCGGCGGTCGGGGCGTCGCTGGCCCGGCGCAGCGCGGCGCCGACCAGGGAGCGCAGCATCGGCGGCGGTCCTGCCGGGTCGCCGCGCAGCGCGGCGACGTCGAGGTTGGAGGTGACCAGGTGGGCGCGCGGCACCGTGCCGGCGACGTCGAACAGGGCCATGCCCTGCGCGGTGGTCAGCGGGGCGCCGACCCTGGCCGCCCGCGCCAGGTCGGCGCCGGTGAGGTGGCCGGTGATGCCGCTGGACTCCGCCCACAGGCCCCAGGCCAGCGAGGCGCCGGCCAGGCCGCGGGCCCGGCGGTGCGCGGCCAGCGCGTCCAGGAAGCCGTTCGCCGCCGCGTAGTTGCCCTGTCCGGGCGGGCCGAGCACCGCCGCGACGGAGGAGAACAGCACGAACATCGCGAGGTCGCGGTCGGCGGTCAGCTCGTGCAGGTGGAGCGCGGCGTCCGCCTTCGGGCGCAGCACGGTGGCGAGCTGTTCGGTGGTGAGGGCGGTGACGACGCCGTCGTCGACCACGCCCGCGGTGTGCACGACGCCGGTCAGCGGGTGCTCGGCGGGGATCCGCGCGAGCAGCGCGGCCAGCGCGTCCCGGTCGGCGGCGTCGCAGGCCGCGACGGTCGCCTCGGCACCCAACTCCGTGAGCTGCTCGACCAGTTCGGCCGCGCCGGGGCTGTCGGCGCCGCGCCGGCTGAGCAGCAGCAGGTGCCGTACGCCGCGTTCGGTGACCAGGTGGCGGGCCAGCAGGCCACCGAGGGTGCCGGTGCCGCCGGTGATCAGCACGGTGCCCTCGGGGTCGAGCGGCGCCGGGACGGTGACCACGTTCTTGCCGACGTGCCTGGCCTGGCTGATGTGCCGGAACGCGGCGGGCGCCTCGCGGACGTCCCAGGCGGTGATCGGCAGCAGCCGCAGCGCACCGGACTCGAACAGCCCGAGCACCTCGGTGAGGATCTCGCCCATCCGCTGCGGGCCGGCCTCGGAGGGGTCGAAGGCGCGGTAGCGCACGCCCGGGTGGTCGGCGGCGACCCGCTCGGCGTCGCGCGGGTCGGCCTTGCCCATGTCGGCGAAGCGCCCGCCGTCGGCGAGCAGCCGCAGCGAGGCGTCCATGAACTCGCCGGCCAGCGAGTTGAGCACCACGTCCACGCCCCGGCCGCCGGTGGCGGCGCGGAACGACTCCTCGAAGCCGAGGTCGCGGGAGGAGGCGAGGTGGGCGTCGTCCAGTCCGGCGGCTCGCAGCACGTCCCACTTGCCGGCGCTGGCGGTGCCGTACACCTCCAGGCCCAGATGGCGGGCGAGCTGGACGGCGGCCATGCCCACGCCGCCGGCCGCGGCGTGCACCAGCACCGACTCCCCCGGCCTGGCGGCGGCCACGTCCACCAGACCGTAGTAGGCGGTCACGAAGACGACCGGCATCGAGGCGGCCTCGGTGAAGGTCCAGCCGGCCGGGATCCGGGCGAGCCGGCGCCGGTCGGCGACGGCGACCGGGCCGAAGCCGCCGGGGAACAGGCCGAGGACCCGCTCGCCGACGGCCAGGTCGGTGACGTCCGCACCGACCTCCAGGACGACGCCGGCGCCCTCGGAGCCGAGTTCGGCGCGCTCGGGGTACATGCCGAGCGCGAGCAGCACGTCGCGGAAGTTCACGCCGGCCGCGCGGACGCCGATCCGGACCTCGCCGGGGCCGAGCGGCCGCTCGGCGGTGTCGGCGGGCAGCAGCCGCAGGCTGGTCAGGATGCCGGGCTCGGTGGGGTCGAGGGTCCAGGCGGCGGCGTCCTCGGGGACGGTCAGCGCGGCGGAGGCGGGCACCCGGACCAGCCGGGGCGCGTAGAGGGCGCCGGCGCGGGCGGCGAGCTGGTTCTCCCCCAGTTCGACGGCCCGGCGGACCAGGGCCCAGTCGGCGGTGCCGTCGTCGTCGAGCAGCAGCAGGCGGTCCGGGTGCTCGGACTGGGCCGAGCGGAGCAGGCCCCAGACGGCGGCGCCCGCCGGGTCGGCGGGTTCCTCGCCCGGCTGCACGGCGGCGGCGCCGCGGGTGACGACCACCAGGCGGGCGGCCTCGTCCCGGTCGCCGGTCAGCCAGCGCCGGGCGGCGTCGAGCGCCGCGCCGGTGGCGGTGCGGGCGCGGGCGGCGGCGTCGCCGGTCGCCTCGACCCGGTGCAGCACCAGGGCGGCGGAGGCCAGGCCGGCCTCGACCTCGGCCAGCTCGGCGACCGGGCAGGGCTCGGCGGCGGCGCCGGCCGGCAGCGCGGTCCACTCGACCGCGAACAGCGCGTCGCCGGCCTCCGCGCGGCGGGTGTCCCGCCGCCCGGTGGGCGTCGGGCGCAGGGTCAGCGAGCGGACGTCGGCGACCGGGGCGCCGGTGGCGTCGGCGACCCGGATCGAGATCGCGTCCCGGCCCGCGGGGGCGAGCCTGACCCGGGCGACGGACGCACCGGTGGCGTGCAGGGACACCCCGGACCAGACGAAGGGCAGCGGCGTGGCGCCGGCGCCGTCGAGGAAGCCGCCGACGGTGGTGGCGTGCATGGCGGCGTCGAGCAGCGCCGGGTGGACGCCGTAGCCGCCGGCCTCCTCGGCCGCGTCCGCGGGCAGGGCGATCTCGGCGTAGACCGCGTCCTCGGCCCGCCAGGCCGCGCGCAGCCCGCGGAAGACCGGCCCGTAGCCGTAGCCGGCCTCGGTCAACCGGTCGTAGTAGCCGTCCAGTTCGACCGGTTCGGCGCCGGCCGGCGGCCAGGCGGAGAGGTCGTACGGCGCGGTCTCCGGCCGGGTGGCCAGGGCGCCGGAGGCGTGCCTGGTCCAGCCGGCCGCGCCGTCGGCCTGGGCGTGCACGGACACCGGGCGGTCGCCGGACTCGTCGGGGTCGCCGACCCGCACCTGGATGCGCACGCCGCCGGTGGCGGGGACGGCCAGCGGGGCCTCGACCATCAGCTCCCGCAGCGCGGTGCAGCCGACCTCCCGGCCGGCCCGCAGGGCCAGCTCCACGAAGCCGGTGCCGGGCAGGATGGCCGTGCCGCGCACGGCGTGGTCGGCCAGCCAGGGCTGCGCGGCGAGCGACAGCCGGCCGGTCAGCAGCGCGCCCTCGCCGTCGGCGAGCGGCACGGCGGCGGTGAGCAGCGGGTGCTCGGTGCGCAGCAGGCCGTCGGAGGCCACGTCGGCGGCGCGGCCCGGGCGCAGCCAGTACCGCTGCCGCTGGAAGGCGTACGGGGGCAGGGTGATCCGCCGGGCGCCGCGATCGGCGAGCACGGCGGACCAGTCCACCGCGGCGCCGCCGGTCCAGACGGTGGCGACGGCGCCGAGCAGGGTGTCGGCCTCGGGCCGCTCGCCCCGGGAGGCGGGCACCAGGACGGCGCCGTCCCGGCCGTCGGCGTCCAGGGTCAGGCGCGCCATGGCGGTGAGCACCGCCTCGGGGCCGACCTCCAGGAAGCGGCCGGCGCCCTGGCCGGCGAGCCAGCGCACGCCGTCGGCGAACCGGACGGCTTCGCGGACGTGCCGCACCCAGTACCCGGGGTCGCAGACCTCCTCGGCGCCGACGGCGGTGCCGGTCAGGTTCGAGACCAGCGGGATGCGCGGCGGGTGGTAGTCCAGGCCCTCGGCGACGGCCGCGAACTCGGCGAGCATCGGCTCCATCAGGGCGGAGTGGAAGGCGTGCGAGACCCGCAGCCGGCTGGTCCGCCGGCCCTCGGCGCGCCAGCGCCCGGCCAGTTCGTCGATCGCGTCCTGCGGTCCGGAGACCACGACCGCCCGGGGCCCGTTGACAGCGGCGATGCCGACCGGGCCGTCGGAGGCGGCGAGCGCCTCGGCGGCCCCGGCCTCGTCGATCTCGACGGCGAGCATCGCGCCGCCCTCGGGCAGCGCCTGCATCAGCCGGCCGCGCGCCGCGACCAGGGTGCAGGCGTCGTCGAGCGACAGCACGCCGGCGGCGTGCGCGGCGGCGATCTCGCCGATGGAGTGGCCGAGCAGGAAGTCCGCCCGCACCCCCCAGTCCTCCAGCAGCCGGAACAGGGCCACCTCGAAGGCGAACAGCGCGGCCTGGGTGTGGACGGTGCGGTCGAGCAGGGCGGCCACGGGGGTGCCCGCCTCGGCGAACATCACCTCGCGCAGCGGGTGGTCCAGCTCGGTGTCGAGCCGGGCGCAGACGGCGTCCAGGGCGTCGGCGAACACCGGGAAGGCGGCGTAGAGGGCGCGGCCCATGCCGGGGCGCTGGGAGCCCTGGCCGGAGAACAGGAACGCCGAGCGGCCGTCGGCGGTCTCGCCGCGCAGCACGCCGGGCGCCTCGGCGCCGCCGGCCAGCGCGGTGAGGCCGGCCAGCAGGCCGGGGCGGTCGGCGGCCAGCACGACGGCGCGCCGTGCCAGGCCGGTCCGGCCGGTGGCCAGCGACAGCGCGACGTCGGCCGGGTCGGCGTCGGTGCCGGCCGCGGCGAAGACGTGCAGCCGCTCGGCCTGGGCGGCCAGCGCCGCCGGGTCGGCGGCGGACAGCAGCCAGGGCAGCGGCACGCCGTCGACGGGCGCGGTGGGCCGCCGCGGCGCGTCCGGGGCGGGGGCCTGCCCGGCCGGGGCGCTCTCCAGGATGACGTGGGCGTTGGTGCCGCTGACGCCGAAGGAGGAGACACCGGCCCGCAGCGGCCGGCCCTGCTCGGGCCAGGGCCGGGCGGCGGCCAGCAGTTCGACGGCGCCGGCCGACCAGTCCACGTGCGGCGAGGCCGCGTCCAGGTGGAGCAGCCCCGGCAGCTCGCCGTGGCGCATCGCCATGACCATCTTGATCACGCCGGCGACACCGGCGGCGGCCTGGGTGTGGCCGATGTTGGACTTGACCGAGCCGAGCCACAGCGGCCGGTCGGCCGGGCGGTCCTGACCGTACGTGGCGAGCAGCGCCTGGGCCTCGATCGGGTCGCCGAGCCGGGTGCCGGTGCCGTGCGCCTCGACCGCGTCGACCTCGCCGGCCTCCAGCCGGGCGTTGGCCAGCGCCTGGCGGATCACCCGCTGCTGGGCGGGGCCGTTCGGGGCGGTGAGGCCGTTGGAGGCGCCGTCCTGGTTGACCGCGCTGCCGCGCAGCACGGCCAGCACCCGGTGCCCGTGGCGCCGGGCGTCGGAGAGCCGCTCGACGAGCAGCATGCCCACGCCCTCGGACCAGCTGGTGCCGTCCGCCGCCGCCGAGAACGGCTTGCAGCGGCCGTCGACGGCGAGGCCGCGCTGGCGGCTGAACTCGATGAAGGAGTCGGGCGACACCATGACGGTCACGCCGCCCGCGAGGGCGATGGAGCACTCGCCGGAGCGCAGCGCCCCGGCGGCCATGTGCAGGGCCACCAGCGAGGAGGAGCAGGCGGTGTCCACCGTGACGGCGGGGCCCTCCAGGCCGAAGGTGTACGCCAGCCGGCCGGAGGCGACGCTGGTCGTGGTGCCGGTCAGCACGTGGCCCTCGACGCCGTCGGGCAGCGCCGCGCCCTGCCCGTAGCCGGAGGAGGTCATGCCGACGAAGACGCCGCCCTGGCTGCCGCGCACGCCGGCCGCGTCGATCCCGGCGTCCTCGAAGGCCTCCCAGGCGGACTCCAGCAGCAGCCGCTGCTGGGGGTCCATCGCGAGGGCCTCGCGCGGGGAGATGCCGAACAGGGCGGCGTCGAAGTCGCCCGCCCCGGCGAGGAAGCCGCCGGAGGTGACGTAGGTGCGGCCCTGGCGGTCGGGGTCGGGGTGGTAGAGGCCCTCGACGTCCCAGCCGCGGTCGCCGGGGAAGCCGCCGATGGCGTCCCCGCCCTCGGCGACCAGCCGCCAGAGGTCCTCGGGGCCCTCGACGCCGCCGGGGAAGCGGCAGCTCATGCCGATGATCGCGATCGGCTCGTCGGTGGCGGCGGTGGCCGTCGCGACCGGTCCCGCGTCGAGCCCGCCGACCAGGAAGCGGGTCATCTCGCCGATGGTCGGGTGGTCGAACACGGCGGTGGCGGGCACCGGGGTGCCGGTGCCGGCCGCCAGGCGCTTGCCCAGTTCCACGGCCGTCAGCGAGTCGAAGCCGAGGTCCTTGAAGGTGCGGCCGGTCTCCAGGCCGCTCGGGTCGGCGTGTCCGAGCACCGCCGCGACCTCGGCGCGGACCACGGCCAGGGTCTCGCGCTCGCGCTCGGCGGCGGACAGGGCGGCGATCCGGCCGCCGAACGCCGGGCCGCTGCCGGGCGCGGCCTCGGCCGTCGCGGTGCGCGGCCCCGGCAGGTCGGCGAGCAGCGGGCTGGGCCGGGCGGAGGTGAAGGAGGCGGTGAAGACCGGCCAGTCGACGTCGGCGACGACCACGGCGGTCTCGTCCCGGTCGACGGCCCGGTCCAGCGCGGCCAGGGCCAGCCGGGGGTCCATGGCGGGGATGCCGCGGCGGCTCAGGAAGTCCGCGCCGCGGCCGTCCGGGCCGCCGGACCACGGGCCCCAGGCGACGGCGGTGGCGGGCAGGCCCAGCGAAGCGCGGTGCTCGGCCAGGGCGTCCAGGTAGGCGTTGCCGGCCGCGTAGGCGGCCTGGCCGCCGCTGCCCCAGACGCCGGCGATCGAGGAGAACAGCACGAAGGCGTCCAGCGGCGCGTCCGCGAGGGCGGCGTGCAGCTGGGCGGCGCCGGCGGTCTTGGCGGCGAGGACGGCTTCGAAACCGGCCCGGCCGCTCAGCTCCAGGGCCTCGGTGGGGCCGGTCTCCGCGGTGAAGACCACGCCGGCGACGGGGTGCTCGGCGAGCAGCGCGGCGAGCGCGGCGCCGTCCCCGAGGTCCACCGCGACGGCCTCGGCCGGAGTACCGGCCTCGGTCAACTCCTCGGTGAACTCCAGGAGTTCGCCATCCAGACCGGTGGCGGCCAGCAGCAGGCGTTCCGCGCCGCGGCCGGCCGCCCAGCGGGCGGCCTGCCGGCCGAGGGCGCCGTCGGCCCCGGTGACCAGGACGGTCCCGGACAGCCGCCCCGGCTCACCGGCGGGTGCGGGTTCGGGGGCGCGCAGCAGCCGGGCCGCGAAGGTCCCGGAGGAGCGTACGGCCGTCTGGTCCTCGCCGATGGCGCCGGACAGGACCGCGGCCAGCCGCCGGCCGGCCCGCGCGTCGAGCACCGGCGGCAGGTCGACCAGGCCGCCGCAGCGGTCCGGGTGCTCCAGCGCCAGCGACCGGCCGAAGCCCCAGAGCTGGGCCTGCACCGGGTGGTCGAGGCGGTCGGCGCGGCCGGTGGAGACGGCGCCGCGGGTCAGGTTCCACAGCGGGGCGGCGATCCCGGCGTCGCCGAGCGCCTGCACCAGGGTCAGCGAGACGGCCAGGCCCGCGGGCAGCGCGGTGCCGGGCAGCGGATCCTCGGCCAGGCCGGCCAGCGAGACCACCCCGGCGAGCGGCTCGGCCGGCGGGACGGCACCGAGGAGCGCCCCGGCCAGCGCCGTCCGGTCCACGGCCGGGTCGGCGACGACCAGGGTGACGGTCTGCGCCCCGGCGGCGCGGATCGCGGTGACGACCTCCTCGGCGGCGGCCTCCTCGGTGGCCACCACCAGCCAGGTGCCGGTCAGGGCGGCCGTGCCACGCGCGCCGTCCACCGGCTTCCAGCCGATCCGGTAGCGCCAGGAGTCCAGCGTCGAGCGGTCCCGGCGGCGGCGCCGCCAGTCGGCCAGCGCGGGCAGCACCGAGCCGAGCAGCTCGGGGGTGTCGTCCAGCCGCAGCGCCTCGGACAGTTCGGCCAGGTCCTCGCGCTCGACCGCGTCCCAGAACCGGGCCTCGGCCGGGTCGCTCTCGGCGGCCTGCGCGGTGGCCTGCTCCAGCCAGTAGCGCTCGCGCTGGAAGGCGTACGTCGGCAGCTCGACGCGGCGGCCGGCGGGCACGACCGCGGTGAAGTCGACGGCCACACCGGCCGTCCAGGCCTCGGCCAGGGCGGTCAGCAGCCGGCCGGGGCCGCCCTGTCCACGCCGCAGCGTGCCGAGCACGGCCGCCTCGGTCCCGACCGCGTCGGCGGTCTCCTGCACGCCGACGGTCAGGACCGGGTGCGGACTGCACTCCACGAACACCGACCGGCCGCCGCCCAGCAGCGCCCGGGTCGCCTCCTCGAAACGGACCGGGGAGCGCAGGTTGTCGAACCAGTACTCCGCGCCCATCCGCGCGGTGTCGATCGGGGTACCGGTCAGCGTGGAGTACAGCGGCACGGTGGAGGTCACCGGAGCGATCTCGCCCAGCTCCGCCAGGATGCGCTCACGCAGCCGGTCCACCTGGGCCGAGTGCGAGGCGTAGTCCACCGGGATCCGACGGGCTCGCACCTCACGGGCCTCGCAGAGCGCCATCAGCTCGTCCAGCGCGTCCGGTTCACCCGAAACCACCGTCGAGGAAGGACCGTTGAAGGCCGCCACCGAGATCCGGCCGTCGAAGGACGCGATCAGCCCCTCGACCACCGCGCTGCCCGCCGCGACGGACACCATCCCGCCGCCACCGGCCAGTTCGGTGATCGCCTGGCTGCGCAGCGCCACCACCCGGGCGCCGTCCTCCACGGACAGCGCACCCGCGACCACCGCGGCCGCGATCTCGCCCTGGGAGTGGCCGACGACGGCGGACGGCTCCACACCGTGCGCCCGCCAGACCTCCGCCAGCGACACCATGACGGCCCACAGCACCGGCTGGACGACGTCGACCCGCTCCAGCTCGGCGGCCTCCCGCAGCACCCCGGTCAGCGACCAGTCCACGTACGGCGCCAGCGCCGCCTCACACTCCGCCAGTCGCGCCGCGAACACCGGTGAGGCCTCGGCGAGTTCCCACGCCATGCCGACCCACTGCGAACCCTGCCCCGGGAACACGAACACCACGTCACCGGGAACCACCCGGCCCCGCACCACACCCTCGCCGCCGAGCACGGCCAGCCCGTCCAGCAGCGCCTGCCGGTCGCCGCCCAGCACCACCGCGCGGTGCTCCAGAGCGGCCCTGGACAGCAGTGCGGACGCCACGTCCGCCACCGCGTCCTCCGGACGCTCCAGCGCGAACTCCCGCAGCCGCTCGGCCTGCCCGGCCAGCGCGGCCGGCGTCTTGCCCGACAACAGCCACGGCACCGGGCCCTCGACGGCCGCCGGCTCCACCGGGCGCGCCGCGGGCGCGGCCTCCAGGATCAGGTGGGCGTTGGTGCCGCTCATGCCGAACGAGGAGACGCCCGCCCGGCGCGGGCGCCCCGCCTCGGGCCAGGGACGCGCCTCGGCCAGCAGCTCCACGGCGCCCGTCGCCCACTCCACGTGCTCGGACGGCTCGTCCACGTGCAGCGTGGCGGGCAGCAGTCCGTGCCGCATCGCCAGCACCATCTTGATCACGCCCGCCACGCCGGCCGCGGCCTGGGTGTGCCCGATGTTGGACTTCACCGAGCCGAGCCACAGCGGCTCGCCCGCCCGCTCCTGGCCGTAGGTGGCGAGCAGCGCGTGCGCCTCGATCGGGTCGCCCAGCGTGGTGCCCGTCCCGTGCGCCTCGACGGCGTCGACCTCGGCGGCCGGGACCCCCGCGTTGGCCAGCGCCTGCCGGATCACCCGCTCCTGGGACGGGCCGTTGGGCGCCGTCAGACCGTTGGACGCGCCGTCCTGGTTGATCGCGGTGCCGCGGATCACCGCGAGCACCTGGTGCCCGTTGCGCCGGGCGTCGGAGAGCCGCTCCAGCATGACCAGGCCGACGCCCTCGGCCAGGCCGAAGCCGTCCGCGCCCGATCCGAAGGCCCGGCAGCGGCCGTCCTGGGACAGTCCGCGCAGCCGGCTGAACTCGATGAACAGGCCGGGGGTGGACATCACGGCGGCGCCGCCGGCCAGCGCCAGGTCGCAGTCCCCGGAGCGCAGCGCCTGCACCGCGAGGTGCATGGCCACCAGCGAGGAGGAGCAGGCGGTGTCCACGGTGACGGCCGGGCCCTCCAGGCCGAGCGCGTACGCGACCCGGCCGGAGGCGACGCTGCCCGCGTTGCCGGTGACCCGGTAGCCCTCGTAGCTCTCCAGGGCGTGGTCCATCCGCGGGCCGTACTCCTGGGTGGCGACACCGGTGAACACGCCGGTGGCGCTGTGCCGCAGCGCGGTCGGGTCGATCCCGGCCCGCTCGACGACCTCCCAGGCCGTCTCCAGCAGCAGCCGCTGCTGCGGGTCGGCCGCCGCGGCCTCGCGCGGGGAGACGCCGAAGAACGCGGCGTCGAAGCGGTCCGCGTCGTGCAGGAAGCCGCCCTCGCGGGTGTACGAGCGGCCCGGCTCGTCGGGGTCGGCGTCGAAGAGCCGGTCGAGGTCCCAGCCGCGGTTGGTGGGCAGCGTGGAGATCACGTCGCCGCCCTCGGCGACGACCTGCCACAGCTCCTCGGGCGAGCCGATGCCGCCGGGGAAACGGCAGCCCATCGCGACGATCGCGATCGGCTCGCCGGGGGCGGCGGTCGCGGCCCTGGCCGCCGTCGGCGCCGGGTCGGCGGCGGTGTCGGAGGTCAGCAGGGCGAGCAGGTGGTCGGCGAGCGCGTTCGGCGTGGGGTGGTCGAAGGCGACGGTGGTGGGCAGCCGCAGGCCCGCCGCCGCGTTCAGCCGGTTGCGGAACTCCACCGCGATCAGCGAGTCGAAGCCGAGGGCCTTGAACGCGCCGTCCACCGCGATCCCGGTCGGGTCGCTGTGGCCGAGCGCGGTCGCGGCGCCGGTGCGGACCAGGTCCAGCAGGGTGCGGCGGCGGTCGGCGGCGGGCAGCGCGGCCAGCCGGTCGGCGAGGCCGCTCGCGCCCGCCGCGGCGGAGGCCCGGCGCAGCGGGGTGCGGATCAGGCCGCGCAGCACGGCGGGGACGGCCTCGGCGCGGCCGGCCGCCTCGGCGACGGCGATCCGGGCCGGGGCGATCAGCGGACGGCCGTCGGCGAGGGCCGCGTCGAAGAGCGCGAGGCCCTGTTCGGCGGTCATCGGCGCCAGGCCGCCGCGCACCAGGCGCGCCCGGTCGGCCTCGCCGAGCCGGCCGCCCATGCCGTCGCCGTGCGCCCAGAGGCCGGAGAGCAGTGCCTGGGCGGGCAGACCGAGGGCGTGCCGGTGCTGGGCGAGGGCGTCGAGGAAGGCGTTGGCGGCGCCGTAGCTGCCCTGGCCCGCGGTGCCGACGGTGCTGGCCAGTGAGGAGAAGACGACGAAGGCGGCCAGGTCGAGGTCGCGGGTGAGCCGGTGCAGGTTCCAGGCCGCGTCGGCCTTGGGGCGCAGCACCGCGTCCAGCTGCTCGGGGCGCAGCCGCTGGACGGAGGCGTCGTCGACGACGCCGGCGGCGTGCACGACGGCGGTCAGCGGGTGCTCGGCGGGGACGGCGGCCAGCAGGGCGGCCAGGGCGTCCGGGTCGGCCGCGTCGCAGGCGGCGGCGGTGACCTCGGCGTCCAGTCCGGCGGTCAGCTCCGCGAGGTCCTCGGCGGGCAGGCCGCGGCGGCCGACCAGCAGCAGGTGGCGGACGCCGTGCGCGGTGACCAGGTGGCGGGCCAGCAGGCGGCCGATGGCGCCGGTGCCGCCGGTCAGCAGGACGGTGCCGTCGGGGTCGAACGGCCTGCGGCCGGGCTCGGCGGCCGGGGCGGCCCCTGCCTTCACCAGCCGGGGCGCCAGCAGGCGGCCGGCCCGCAGCGCGAGCTGCGGCTCGTCGCCGGCCAGGGCGGCCCGCAGGGCCTCGTCGGTGGGCTCGCCGTCGTGGTCGAGGATCAGGATCCGGCCGGGGTGCTCGGCCTGGGCGGTGCGGGCCAGGCCGAGGACGGCGGCCGCGGCGAGGTCGCGGGCCTCCTCGTCCGGGCCGGCCGCGAGGGCCTGGCGGGTGAGCAGGACGAGCCGGGTGTCCGCCCAGGCCTCCTCGGCGAGGAAGGCCTGGAGCAGCGCGAGGGCGGCCCGGGTCAGGGTGTGGGCGCTCTCGGCGGGGGCGGCCTGGTCTCCGGCCACCGGGACGAGGAGGGCCGCGGGTGCCGGGGCGCCGTCCAGCGGGGGCAGGCCGAGCGCGAGGTCGGCGGGCGCGGTCGGACCGGACTCGGCGGGCGCGGCGGTCGCGGGCGCGGTGGTCGCGGGGGCGGCGATCCAGTCGAGCCGGTGGAGCGGGTCGGCGGTGCCCGGGGCGGCGGCCGCCTGCTCCGGGTCGACGGGACGCAGCACCAGCGCGTCGATGTCCAGGACGGGGGCGCCGGCCGGGTCGCTCAGCGTGACGGTGTAGGAGCCGTCGGGGCCGGCCGGGGCGGCGTGCACCCGGACGGTGGTGGCCCCGGCGGCGTGCAGCCGTACGCCGGCGAGGGAGAAGGCGAGCCGGGTCCGCGCCGGGTCGCCGTCGACCAGCAGCACGTGCAGGGCAGCGTCCAGCAGCGCCGGGTGGATGCCGTAGCCGTCGGTCGGGAGGGTGTCGGGGAGGGTGACCTCGGCGAACAGGTCCTCCCCGCGCCGCCAGCCGGCGGTCAGGCCCTGGAAGGCCGGGCCGTAGGCGTAGCCGCGCTCGGCCAGGCCGGGGTAGGCGTCCTGGACCGGGAGCGGGACGGCGTCGGCGGGCGGCCAGGCGCCCCGCGGTGCGGGCGCGGCGGCCGGCTCGGCGCTCAGCGCGCCGGTGGCGTGCCAGGTCCAGGGGCGGTCCTCGGCGGCCGCGCGCGGCCGGGAGTGGACGGTGACCGGGCGGCGGCCCGTCCCGTCCGGCGGCAGCAGCACCACCTGGATCTGGACCTGGCCGTCCGCCGGGAGGATCAGCGGGCTCTGCAGGGTGAGGTCCTCCAGCTGCGGGAAGCCGCAGCGCAGGCCCGCGTGCAGGGCGAGGTCGACGAGCGCGGAGCCGGGCAGCACGACGGCGCCGAGGACGACGTGGTCGCCGAGCCAGGGCTGGTCGGCGGTGGAGAGGCGGCCGGTGAGGACCAGGGTGTCGTCGCCCGCGAGGGTGACCGCGGCGCCGACCAGCGGGTGGTCGGCGGGGTCGAGGCCGAGGCCGGTGGCGTCGGTCGTGCCGGCGCCGGGCGCCAGCCAGTACCGCTCGCGCTGGAAGGGGTAAGTGGGCAGCGGAACGCGCCGGGCGGAGCCGGGGAGGCCGTGCGTCCAGTCCACCTCGACGCCGCCGACGTACGCCTCGGCGAGCGCGCCGAGGAACCGCTCGGGGCCGCCCTGGTCGCGGCGCAGGGTGCCGAGGACGGCGCCGCCGCGGCCGTCGGCCTCCAGGGTCTCCTGGATGCCGAAGGTGAGCACCGGGTGGGGGCTGGACTCGATGAAGGTGCGGTGGCCGGCCGCGAGCAGCGCGCGCACGGTGGGCTCGAAGCGGACGACCTGTCGCAGGTTGCGGAACCAGTAGTCGGTGTCGAGCCCGGTGGTCGCCAGCAGGCCGCCGGTGACGGTGGAGTAGAAGGCGGTGTGGCCCTCCTGGGGCTCGATGCCGGCGAGGGCGGCGGCCAGTTCCTCGCGCAGCGGGTCGACGGCCGGGGAGTGCGAGGCGTAGTCGACCGGGACGCGCCGGGCGCGGATGTCCTGGGCCTGGCACTCCTCGATGAGCTCGTCGAGGGCGTCGCCCTCGCCGGCGACCACGGTGGCGGTGGGGCCGTTGTGCGCGGCGACGCCGATCCGGCCGTCGAAGCGGGCGATCCGTGCCTCGACCTCGGCGGTCGGCAGCGGGATCGACGCCATGCCGCCGGTGCCCGCGATGGCGCGCAGGTAGCGGCTGCGCAGCGCGACGATGCGGGCGGCGTCCGCGAGGGTGAGGCCGCCGGCGACGTGCGCGGCGGCGATCTCGCCCTGGGAGTGGCCGATGACGGCGGCGGGGACGACGCCGCAGTGCCGCCAGAGCTTCGCCAGCGACACCATCACGGCGAACAGCGCGGGCTGCACCACGTCGACGCGTTCCAGCGTGGGGGCGCCGGGGGCGCCGTGCAGCACGTCGATCAGCGACCAGTCGGTGTGCGGGGCGAGGGCCTCGGCGCAGGCGGTGAGTTCGGCGCGGAAGACCTCGGAGGTGGCGTACAGCCCGGCGGCCATGCCGGCCCACTGCGAGCCCTGGCCGGGGAAGACGAACACCGGGCCGTCGGGGGCGCCGGCGGTGCCGGTGGTCAGGTGGGGCGCGGGCAGCTCCTGGGCCAGGGCGTCCAGGCCGGCCAGCAGTTCGGCGCGGTCGGCGGCGACCACCACGGCGCGCTGGTCGAAGGCGGCCCGGCCGGTCAGCGACAGGCCGATGTCGGCGAGGGCGGGGCTCGGCCCGTCCTGGCCGCGGACGGCCTCGGCGAGGCGGGCGGCCTGGGCGCGCAGCGCGGCCTCGCCGCGGGCGGCCAGCGGGAACGGCAGCGGCCCGGTGGGGCCGGTCTCGGCGGCCGGGGCCGGCACCGGGGCGGCCTGCGGCGCGCTCTCGACGATCATGTGGGCGTTGGTGCCGCTGATGCCGAAGGAGGACACCGCCGCCCGGCGCGGACGGTCGCGCTCCGGCCAGTCCCTGGCCTCGGTGAGCAGCCGGACGGCGCCGGCGCTCCAGTCCACCCGGCCGGAGGGGGTGTCGGCGTGCAGGGTGCGCGGCAGGGTGCCGTGCCGCATCGCCTGCACCATCTTGATGATCCCGGCGACGCCCGCGGCGGCCTGGGTGTGCCCGAGGTTGGTCTTCACCGAGCCGAGCCAGAGCGGGTCCCCGGCGGGGCGGCCCTGCCCGTAGGTGGCCAGCAGGGCGCCGGCCTCGATCGGGTCGCCGAGGGCGGTGCCGGTGCCGTGCGCCTCGACGGCGTCCACGTCGGCGGCGGTCAGCCCGGCGCCGGCCAGCGCCTGCCGGATCACCCGCTCCTGGGAGGGGCCGTTGGGCGCGGACAGGCCGTTGGAGGCGCCGTCCTGGTTGATCGCGCTGCCGCGGATCACGGCCAGCACCGGGTGGCCCAGCCGCTCGGCGTCGGAGAGCCGCTCCAGTGCGAGCAGGCCGACGCCCTCGCCCCAGCCGGTGCCGTCGGCGCCGTCGGCGAAGGCCTTGCAGCGGCCGTCGGCCGACAGGCCCTGCTGCTTGCTGAACTCGATGAACATGCCGGGCGTGGCCAGCACGGTGGCGCCGCCGGCCAGGGCCAGGGCGCACTCGCCGAGGCGCAGCGACTGGGCGGCCAGGTGCAGGGCGACCAGCGAGGAGGAGCAGGCGGTGTCCACGGTGACGGCCGGGCCCTCCAGGCCGAGCACGTAGGCGATCCGGCCGGAGGCGACGCTCGCGGTGTTGCCGGTCAGCAGGTGGCCTTCCAGGTCGGCCGGGGCCTCGTGCAGCCGGGGGCCGTAGTCCTGGGCGGTGGCGCCGACGAACACGCCGGTACGGCTGCCGCGCAGCTCGGCGGGGTGGACGCCGAGGCGCTCGACGGCCTCCCAGGCCGTCTCCAGCAGCAGCCGCTGCTGCGGGTCCATGGCGAGGGCCTCGCGCGGGGAGATGCCGAAGAACGCCGCGTCGAAGCGGGTCGCGTCGGTCAGGAACGCCCCGGCGGGGGTGAGCGTGCCGGTCGGGTTGCGGCCCTCGTCGGCGTAGACGCCCGCGATGTCCCAGCCGCGGTCCTCGGGGAAGCCGGTGACCAGGTCGCGGCCCTCGAAGACGGCCTGCCACAGGGCCTCGGGGGTGTCGATGCCGCCCGCGTAGCGGCAGCTCATGGCGACGATCGCGATCGGCTCGTCGCTCGCGGCGCCGGGGGCGGGGGTGCCGGGCGTGACGGTGGCGGGCTCGCCGTAGAGCAGGCCGGAGAGGTGGCCGGCCAGGCGCAGCGGGGTCGGGTGGTCGTAGACCAGGGAGTCCGGCAGCCGCAGCCGGGTGGCGGCGGCGAGGCGGTCGCGCAGTTCGACGGCGGTGAGCGAGTCGAGGCCGAGGTCGCGGAAGGTGAGCCGGGCGTCGACGTCGCCGGGGCTCTGGTAGTCGAGGACGGCGGCGACCTGGGCGCGGATCTGGTGCAGCAGCGCCCGTTCGTCCCGCTGTTCGTCCCGCCGCTCGTCCTGCCGCTCGGCGAGAGGCTCGGTGACGGGCTCGGCCGGTGTGACGGCCGGGGCCTGCGCGGCGGGAACGGGCCCGGCGGCCGGCCGGGCGGGGGCGTCCAGCCAGAAGCGGCGGCGCTGGAAGGCGTAGGTGGGCAGGTCGACCGGCCGGGGGTCGTGGCCGGCGAAGACGGCGTCCCAGTCGGGCGTCACCCCGACGGTGTGCAACAGGGCCACGGCGCCGAGCAGGGTCTGCGCGTCGTCGCGGTCCTTGCGCAGAGCCGGGGCGAGCGCGCCCTCGGCGCCGGCCTGCCGGGCCATCGCGCACAGCACGCCGTCCGGGCCGAGTTCGAGGAAGCGGGTGACGCCCTGGCCGTCGAGCGTCTCGACGCCGTCGGCGAAGCGGACGGCCTCGCGGACCTGGCGGACCCAGTAGTCGGGGGTGGTGAGCAGCCCGGGTTCGGCGATCGCGCCGGTCAGATCGGAGACGATCGGGATGCGCGGCTCGGCGAAGGTCAACTGCTCCAGGACGGCAGCGAATTCGGCGAGCATCGGCTCCATCAGCGCCGAGTGGAAGGCGTGCGAGACGGTCAGCCGACTGGTCTTGCGGCCCTCGGCCTTCCAGCGGACGGCGAACTCGTCCACCACCTCGGCGGGGCCCGAAACCACCACCGAGGAAGGCCCGTTGACGGCCGCGACGTCCAGCCGCCCGCCGATCTCCGCACGCACCTCGGCCTCGCCCGCCTGCACGGCGAGCATCGCGCCACCCTCCGGCAGCGCCTGCATCAGCCGGCCACGCGCCGCGACCAGCGCACACGCGTCGGCCAGCGAGAACACCCCCGCGACGTGCGCCGCCGCGATCTCACCGATCGAGTGCCCGAGCAGGAACTCCGGTACCACGCCCCAGGATTCCAGCAACCGGAAGGTGGCCACCTCGACGGCGAACAGCCCCGCCTGCGCCCACACCGTCCGGTCCAGGTCCACGCCCTCGAAGACGACCTCGCGCACCGGCCGGTCGAGGTGGAGACCCAGCTCCGCGCAGACCGCGTCGAAGGCCTCGGCGTAGACCGGGAACGCCTCGTACAGCCCGCGCCCCATCCCGGCCCGCTGCGAGCCCTGGCCGGTGAACAGGAAGGCCGTCCGGCCCTCGTCGGTCTCGCCGGAGACCACTCCGCGCACGGGCTCGCCGGCGGCCAGCGAGCCGAGGCCGCGCAGCAGTTCGTCCCGGGACCGGCCGACCACGACGGCCCGGCGGGCGAAGGCGGCGCGGGTGGTGGCCAGGGAGTGGCCGATGTCGGCCGGGTCGGCGGCCGGGTCGGCCTCCAGGTGGGCGCGCAGCCTGGCGGCCTGCTCGCGCACCGCGTCCTCGGTGCGGCCGGACAGCGGCCAGAGCACCGGTGCGTCGTCGGCGGCGGTCCGCTCGCGCGGGGCCTCCGCCCGGCCCGGCCACTCGGTGAGCACGACGTGGCAGTTGGTGCCGCCCATGCCGAAGGAGCTGACGCCCGCGATCCGCGGGCCCTCGGGCCAGGGTTCGAGGGCGGTCTGCACCCGCAGGCCGAGTTCGTCCAGCGGGATGCGCGGGTTGGGGCGCTCGAAGTTGAGGCTGGGCGGGAGCTGCCGGTGGGTCACCGACAGCACGGCCTTGAGCAGGCCGGCGGCGCCGGCGGCGCCTTCCAGGTGGCCGATGTTGGTCTTGGCGGAGCCGACCCGCAGCGCGGTGCCCGGGGTGCGTCCCGCGCCGAGCACGGCGCCGAGGGCCGCCGCCTCGATCGGGTCGCCCACGGCGGTGCCCGTGCCGTGCAGTTCGACGTAGCGGACCGCGTCGGGGGCGATGCCGGCCCGGCGGTAGGCGGCGCTCAGCACGTCGGCCTGGGCGTCGCGGCTCGGGGTGGTGAGGCTGTCGCCGCCGCCGTCGTTGTTGACGGCGCTGCCGCGGATGACGGCGTAGATCCGGTCGCCGTCGGCGACGGCCCTGGCGACGGTCTTGAGCGCGACGACGACGCCGCCCTCGCCGCGGACGTAGCCGTTGGCTCGCTCGTCGAAGGTGTGGCAGCGACCGTCCGGGGAGAGCGCGCCGAAGCGGGCCGCGCCGACGGTGCTCTCCGGGGCCGCGATCAGGTGCACGCCGCCCGCCAGGGCGAGGGTGGCCTCGCCGCGCCGCAGGCTGTCGGCGGCCACGTGCACCGCGACCAGCGAGGAGGACTGTCCGGCGTCGACGGTCATGCTGGGGCCGCGCAGCCCGACGGCGTAGGAGACCCGGTTGGCGATCAGGCCGCGTTGCAGGCCGGCCAGCGAGTGGGGGCCGATGGCCGCGGCGCCGCCGCGCTGGGCGAGGGTGGCGTAGTCGGAGGCCATCACGCCGACGAAGACGCCGGTGCGGCTGCCGCGCAGGGCGTCCGGGACGATCCGGGCGTCCTCCAGCGCCTCCCAGCTCAGCTCCAGCATCAGCCGCTGCTGGGGGTCCATGGCGGTGGCCTCGCGCGGCGAGATGCCGAAGAAGCCGGGGTCGAACCCGTCGATCCGGTCGAGGAATCCGCCCTGGCGCGGCACGCCCTCGGCCGGCAGGTCGCCGCGGTCGAGGGGGAACTCGCCGATCGCGTCCACGCCGTCGCAGAGCAGTTTCCAGAAGGCCCGCGGTGTCGTGGCGCCCGGCAGTCGGCAGGCGAGTCCTACGACGGCGATGGCAGCGTCATCGGCAGGGAACTCAGGCATGGCCACCTCAACACTTGATGCGCCGGAAATTGCCGTACGAAATGCACGGGTGGACGTTCGTCCACCGCGTCGACCTGGCGGATTCGGTGCTTCACACAGGGCCACCGCGACTGTCCGGGAGGAGTTCCCGTCCGACCCGGTGGCGCATCCTCCGCGAGCTTAGGGAGCGAACCCACCGGCACCAACCCCTAAGCGGGGCGGGCGCCGTCCCCGGACCGCGGCCCCACAGTTAGGGGTTCGGTCCGGGGCGTTTCCCGCAGGACCAGGGCCCTGTCCTGCGGGTTCCTGCCGGAATGCTGCCCGGGGACCTGCCTGGCCCCTGCCGGTCCCCGGGCCGCGCGCCACGCCGGGATCAGCCGGCCGACAGGGGGAACTCCTGGAGCCCCCGGATGATGAAGGAGCCGCGCCTGCGCACGGGTCCGGCCTGCCGCAGGTCGGGCAGCCGGGTGATCAGGGTCTGGTACGCCACCTCGGCCTCGAACTTGGCCAGCGGCGCGCCGAGGCAGTAGTGGATGCCCGCCGAGAACGCCAGCGTGTCGTTGCGGCTGGACCGGGTGATGTCGAAGCGCTCCGGATCGGGGAAGACCTTCGGGTCCCGGTTGGCCCCGGCGGCCACGATCGCCAGTTCGTCGTCGACCGCCAGCGTGACGCCGGCCAGCTCGACCGGCTCGTGCGCGATCCGCCGGTAGGTCTGCACCGGCGGGTCGTAGCGCAGCGTCTCGTTCACCGCGCCCTGGGCCAGCTCCGGGTCCTCGGCCACCATCCGCCACTGCTCGGGGTGGCGCAGCAGCGCCAGGATGCCGTTGCCGATCAGGTTGACGGTGGTCTCGGTGCCGGCCAGCGGCAGGAACATGCACAGCGGCAGCAGCTCCGCCATGGTCAGGCTGCCCTCGTCGACCAGCGGCAGCATCCGGCTGATCATGTCCTCGCGCGGATCGGACCTGCGCTGCTCGACGATCCGGCCGAACAGCTCGGCCATCCCGTCGAGCGCCGCGTGCACGCTCACCGACTTCTCGTAGGTGACCACGCCGTCCAGCAGGGGGGTGATCTCGCGGCTGAGCAGGTGGAACCGCTCCCGGTCCTCCTCGGGGATGCCGACCAGGTCGCCGATCACCGCGGTCGGCAGGTGGTGGGCGAAGGAGGTCATCAGGTCGAACCGGCCGCCCTTGGCCAGGATGTCGTCGATCAGCCGGTGGCAGATCGCCTCCGCCCGGCCCCGCCAGCGCTCGACGATGCGCGGGTTGAAGGTCGGCACGGTCATCCGGCGCAGCCGGGTGTGGTCCGGCGGGTCGAGGCCGAGCATGGAGTTGTCGAAGTTCATGAACTCCGGCACCTTGTCGCCGTTCGCCATGCGCACGCCGAAGCGCTTGTCCCGCAGCACCTGGTTGGCGAGCTCGTGGTCGGCGGTGACCCAGGTGTTGAGCGGGCTGTGGTACAGCACGCCGCGCGCCCGGATCGCCTCGTACGCCGGGTAGGGGTTGTCCGGTGCGCTCAGCACCTTGGCGTACGGATCGCCGTCGGCGGCGAGCTTGCGCACCAGGTCGTGGAAGAAGCGCATCTGCGCCCGGAGTTGCCGCTCACTCGACTCCATCGGTCCCGTGCCCCTTCAGCCTCCGCGAATTGGGGCCGAGCGTAGGCACGGGCGCCCTGTACCGGACACCCCTAACCGCCGCCCGGGGAGGGGAAATAGGGGCCCCCGGAGCGGGTCGCGACGACTGGGGGGCGGGCGGAGCACTCCGGGTGTCAACCATTCGATCGCGGGAAGTTCCACCGTACGGATATCGCCGGGTCGATCCGCGCGAAACGGTGCGAGCCGGACACTGGTGGGACCTTAGAGGACGGAGGGCAGGACCGTGTCAGCGATCGTCGTGTCGAGCCTGCGGATGCAATACGGCCAGAAGGTCGTCGTGGACGGAATCTCGTTCGAAGTGCAGGAGGGGGAGATCTTCGGGATCCTCGGCCCCAACGGGGCCGGGAAGAGCACGACGGTCGAGAGCATCGCCGGGCTGCGCAAGCCGACCGGCGGCACCATCTCGGTGTACGGCCTGGACCCGCAGCGCGACGCCTCCAAGCTGCACCAGATCCTGGGCATGCAGCTCCAGAAGAGCGAGATGCCGGACAAGCTCCGGGTCGCCGAGGCGATGCAGCTGTACGCCTCCTTCTACGACGACAGCGCCGACTGGCGGGAGCTGCTCGCCGAGCTGAACCTGCTGGACAAGCTGGACAGCCCGTTCGCCAGCCTCTCCGGCGGTCAGAAGCAGCGGCTGTCGATCGCCCTGGCCCTGGTCGGCAACCCGAAGGTGGCCGTGCTGGACGAGCTGACCACCGGTCTGGACCCGGCGGCCCGGCGGGACACCTGGGAGCTGATCGAGCAGGTCAGGTCGCGCGGCATCACCGTCCTCCTGGTCACCCACTTCATGGAGGAGGCCGAGCGGCTCTGCGACCGGCTGGCCCTGATCGACGGCGGCAAGATCGTCGCCCTGGACACCCCGGCCGGGCTGGTGGCTGGCGTCGGCGCCGAGCAGAAGGTGCGCTTCCGCCCGACCTCCCACCTCGACGACTGGATCCTCACCTCGCTGCCCGAGGTGACGTCGGTCGAGCGGCACGGCGCCCAGGTCGTCGTCACCGGCACCGGCAACCTGGTGTACGCGGTCACCTCCGCGCTGGCCCGCAACCAGATCGTCGCCGCCGACCTGCGGGCCGAAC
The DNA here is from genome assembly GCF_044757205.1 of Kitasatospora sp. NPDC091335. Classification (NCBI taxonomy): domain Bacteria; kingdom Bacillati; phylum Actinomycetota; class Actinomycetes; order Kitasatosporales; family Streptomycetaceae; genus Kitasatospora; species Kitasatospora sp. NPDC091335. Next base: position 108,767 of record NZ_JBIVUM010000007.1, read on the forward strand.
TGGCCAGCCTGGAGGACGCGTTCCTCGCCCTGACCGGCCGCCGGTTCGACCACCCCTCGCGCTGACTCCCCGCCCCCGGACCAAGACCAGACCCCCTGTAAGGAGACCCCCGTGCGGGCGATGAACCGACTCACGGCCGTGGAGTTCAAGCTCTTCCTGCGAGACCCCGCCGCCTACTTCTGGACGCTGCTCTTCCCGGTCGCCCTGGTGGTGATCATCGGCAGCATCCCTTCCTCCCGGGAGATCAACCCGGACCTCGGCCAGCGCAGCATCGACTACTTCACCCCCGTCCTGGTGGTGCTGGCCTTCGCGCTGACCGGTCTCTTCATCACCCCGACCTACCTGGTCGGCTACCGGGAGAAGGGCATCCTGCGCCGGCTCTCGACCACTCCGGTGGGCCCGGCCCGGGTGCTGATCGCCCAACTCGTGGTCCAGGCCACCGTCTCCACCGCCACCACCATCCTGGTGCTGGCCACCTCCCGGCTGCTGTGGGACGTCAAACTCCCGGAGAAGCCCGCCGCCTTCGCACTCGCGTTCTTCCTCTCGGTCGCGGCGGTCCTGTGCATCGGGCTCTTCCTGGCGTCCGTGATGAAGACCACCAAGGCCGCGACGGGCGCGGGCAGCATGCTCTTCTTCCCCCTGATGTTCTTCGCGGGCCTCTACGTGCCGCGCCAGCAGATGCCCGAAGCCGTCAACAAGATCGGCGACTACACCCCGCTGGGCGCTTCCGTTCAGGCCTTCGGGGACGTGGCCAAGGGTCACATGCCGGGAGCCACACCGCTGTTGGTGCTCGCCGCCTACTGCCTGGTCTTCGGCGTGCTGGCGGCGCGGCTCTTCCGCTGGGAGTAGGAATAGTCTGGATCATCCGCGGCCGGGGCGTCCGGCCGCGGCACCGCGGGGGCCGAGGAGCAGCATGAAGAGCGACGAGCCGATCGGCTACCGCCGGTTCCTCACCCCCCTGCCCGTCGCGCTGCTGAGCCTGGCCACGGTGCTGGCCGCCCTGGCGCCCGAGGAGGGCGCGGTCCACTCCCACCTCACCCTCCTCCCGCTGGTCGCGGTCACCGCCGCCTGGACGCTGGCGATGTACACCCTGCGGTCCGGGAAGTGGCGGAGCCGCACCGGCCCGATGCTGACCTACGTGGCGGGCCAGCAGGTGCTGGCCGCCCTGCTGATGACGCAGCACCCGATCTTCTTCGTGTTCGCCGTGATCGGGTTCGTCCAGGCCTACGACCTGCTCCCGCCGCAGTGGGCCCTGGTCAGCGTCGGCGCCACCTCGCTGATCATCAACCTGGTCCCCAGCGGGGTACCGGACAACTCCAAGCGGATCGCCATCGCGGCCGCCTCGGTCTCCCTCCAGACCTGCCTGATCGGCGTGTTCGGCAACCTGGCGCACCGCTTCAACCAGCGCAGCGAGGAACGCCGCCGGCTGGTCGCCGAACTGAAGGCGGCGATCGCGGAGAACAACGGCCTGCACGCCCAACTGCTGATCCAGGCCCGGGAGGCGGGCATCCAGGACGAGCGGCAGCGGATGGCCCACGAGATCCACGACACCATCGCGCAGGGGCTGGCCGGCATCATCACCCAGCTCCAGGCCGCCGACCGGACCAGGCCGCAGCCCGAGCAGCGCGAGTGGCACCTCGAACAGGCCCGGATGCTCGCCAGGGAGAGCCTCACCGCGGCCCGGCGCTCGGTGGCCGCGCTGCGCCCGGCGGAGCTGGAGGAGGCCGCGCACCTGCCGAGCGCCATCCAGGACCTCGCGCGGCGCTGGTCGGCCCGCGAGGACGTCCCGGCCTCGGTGGAGGCCACCGGCGACCCGGTCCCGCTGCTGACGGAGATCGAGATCGCGCTGTTCCGGGTCGCCCAGGAGACCCTCGCCAACATCGCGAAGCACGCCCGTGCCAGTAAGGTCAGGTTGACTATTTCCTACCTGGAGGACACGGTCATGCTGGACGTTCACGACAACGGTGTCGGCTTCACCGTGGCCGACCTGGACGGGCCGCCGCCCGCCGACGGCGACAGCGGCTACGGGCTGGACGGCCTGCGCCGACGGCTCGACCGGGTGCTCGGTACCCTGACCGTGGAGAGCACTCCGGGCACCGGAACCGCCGTCAACGCGAGCGTGCCCGCGATCCGCCGGGGCACCGGGTCATGAGCGAACAGCCTGTCCCCGTCCGGCTGCTGATCGTGGACGACCACCCGATCGTCCGGGACGGCCTGCGCGGCGCGTTCACCAACAGCCCCGAGTTCGAGGTGGTCGGCGAGGCCGGCAACGGCGCCGAGGCGCTGGACCTGGTCGCCGAACTGAAGCCCGACCTGGTGCTGATGGACCTGCGCATGCCGGTGATGGACGGCGTCACCGCGATCCACCGGCTCGGCGAGACCGCGCCCGAGGTGCGGGTGCTGGTGCTGACCACCTTCGACACCGACAACGACGTGCTGCCCGCGATCGAGGCGGGCGCCACCAGCTACCTGCTCAAGGACGCGCCCACCGAGGAGCTGCTGCGGGCGGCCCGGGTGGCGGCGCGGGGCGAGGCGATGCTCTCCCCCACCATCACCAAGCGCCTGATGGACCGGGTGCGGCGGCCCAGCAACGGCATGCTGAGCGCGCGCGAGCTGGAGGTGATGCGGCTGGTCGCCCACGGCTCCTCCAACAAGGAGGTCGCGAGCCGGCTGTTCATCACCGAGGCCAGCGTCAAGACCCACCTGCTGCGGATCTACGACAAGCTCGGGGTGCGCGACCGGGCGGGCGCGGTCGGCGAGGCGTTCCGGCGTGGCCTGGTGACCTGAACCCCTGAGCCCGGCTTCCGGCCGCAACGCCCGGTGCCCGGGCCCGCCGTGACGGCGGGTCCGGGCACCGGGCGTTCTGGTCAGCTCCCCAGCTCGTCGTCGATCAGCGCGAAGATGTCCTCCGCCGTCGCGGACTCCAGGTCGCTGTCGTCCTGCGGCTCCAACGGCCCGTCGTTGTCGCGCAGCCGGTCCAGCAGCAGTTCGAGCCGGGCCCGGACCCCGGCCCGCTCCGCCCCGGCCAGCGCGGCCAGGTCGGCCTCCATCCCGGCCAGCCTGGCCAGCAGGTCCTCGGCCGGGTCGGCCTCGGGCAGCAGGCTCTCCCGCAGGTGGCGGGCGAGCGCGGCCGGGGTCGGGTGGTCGAAGACCAGGGTCGGGGGCAGCCGCAGGCCCGTGGCGGTGTTCAGCCGGTTGCGCAGCTCGACCGAGGTCAGCGAGTCGAAGCCGAGGTCCTTGAACGGCCGGTCGGCCGCCACGGCGTCCGTCGAGCCGTGCCCGAGGACCACCGCGGCGTTCCCGGTGACGAGGTCCAGCAGGGTGGCGTCGCGCTGCGCGTCGGCCATCACGGCCAGCCGCTCGGCCAGCGCGGGGCCGTCCGCGCCCCGGTTGTCGGCGGCCCGGCGGACCGTCCCCCGCACCAGCGCGCGCAGCAGGGCGGGCACCGGGTGGGCGGCGGCGCGCAGGACGCCCAGGTCGATCTCGACCGGCACCAGGTGGGACCGGCCCACGCTGCGCGCCCGGTCGAACAGTGCGAGCGCCCTGGCGGTGGACAGCGGCGCGCTGAGACCGCCGGCCCTGGCCTGGTCGGCCTTCCCGAGGTGGCCCGTGAGCTCGCTGGCCTGCTCCCACAGCCCCCAGGCCAGCGACTGGCCGGCCAGGCCGTCGGCCGTCCGCCGGGCGGCCAGGGCGTCCAGGAAGGCGTTCGCCGCGGCGTAGTTGGCCTGCCCGCCGGAGCCGAAGGTGCCCGACACCGAGGAGTACAAGACGAACATCGCCAGATCGTGACGGGCGGTCAGTTCGTGCAGGTTGAGCGCGGCGTCCACCTTCGGGCGCAGCACCGTGGCGAGCCGCTCCGGTGTCAGCGAGCCGAACACCCCGTCGTCCAGCACTCCGGCCGCGTGCACCACACCGGTCAGCGGACGGGCCAGACCCTCCAGCACGGCCGCCAGCGCCGTACGGTCCGCCGCGTCACAGGCGACCACCTCGGTCTCGGCTCCCGACTCGGCCAGCGCGGCGACCAGTTCGGCCGCCTCCGGACTCCCCGGCCCACGACGACTGAGCAGCGTCAGGTGCCGCACCCCGTGCCCGGCGACCAGGTGACGGGCCAGCAGCCCGCCCAGCGTGCCGGTGCCGCCGGTGATCAGCACGGTGCCCTCGGGGTCGAGCGGCGCGGGCACGGTGAGCACGTTCTTGCCGACGTGCCGGGCCTGGCTGACGTGCCGGAAGGCGCCGACGGCGTCCCGGACGTCCCAGGCGGTGATCGGCAGCATCCGCAGCGCACCGGCCTCGAACAGCTCGATGACCTCGTGCAGGATGCCGCCCATCCTGGCCGGCCCCGCCTCGCCCAGGTCGAAGGCCCGGTACCGGAGGCCGTCGGGCTGCCGGATGTCGGTCTTGCCCATCTCCAGGAAGCGCCCGCCCTCGGCTAGCAGCCGCAGCGAGGCGTCGGTGAACTCGCCGGCCAGCGAGTTCAGGACGAGGTCCACCCCGCGCCCGCCGGTCGCGGCGCGGAACCGCTCCTCGAAGGCGAGGTCGCGCGAGGAGGCGATGTGCGCGTCGTCCAGACCGGCGGCACGCAGCACGTCCCACTTGCCACGACTGGCCGTGCCGTACACCTCCAGCCCGAAGTGACGGGCCAGTTGGACGGCCGCCATGCCCACACCGCCGGCCGCCGCGTGCACCAGCACCGACTCCCCCGGCCGGGCGTCGCCCAGGTCGCGCAGCCCGAAGTAGGCGGTCGCGAACACCAGGGGCACCGACGAGGCCTGGGCGAACGACCAGCCCTCCGGCACCCGGGCCAACAGCCGCCGGTCGGTGACGGCCCGGTCGGCCGCGCCGCCCGCGAAGAAGCCGAACACCCGCTCGCCGACGGCCAGGTCGGTCACCCCGGCGCCGACCTCCAGCACGAGGCCGGCGGCCTCGGAGCCCATCGCGGCCGTCCGGTCCGGGTACATGCCCAGGCCGATCAGCACATCGCGGAAGTTGAGGCCCGCCGAGCGCACCGCGACCCGCACCTCGCCGGCCTTCAGCGGCGCGTCGGCGTCCGGCGCGGGCACCAGCGCCACGTCCTCCAGTCCGGCGCCGCGGCCCGCGATGCCGAGCCGCCAGGCGCCCGCCGTCTCCGGTGGGGTCAGCCGGGCTACGGTGGCCTCCAGGACCAGCCGCGGCACCCGTACGTCGCCACCGCGGACGGCGAGTTGGGGCTCCTCGCCGCCGGCCAGCGCGGGCCAGCCGGCCCAGGGGTCGGCCTGGCCGCCCTCGGCCTCGACGTCCACCAGCACGATGCGGTCCGGGTTCTCGGTCTGCGCCGAGCGGACCAGGCCCCACACCGCGGCTCCGGCCGGGTCACCGCCGGTGCCGGCCGCCGTCGCCCCGCGGGTCAGCACCACCAGCCGGGAGTCGGCGAACCGCTCCTCGGCCAGCCAGGCCCGCACCTCGCCGAGCACCCGGGCGGTCGCCCGGTGGACGGCGGTGGCGGCGAACTCCCCGCCGGTGTCCGCGGCCAGGACGGTCACCGGCGGTACGTCCGCTCCCCCGTCCAGGTCGGCGAGCAGCGCCGCCAGGTCGGCGTGGCGGTGGCCCGCCCCGCCCTCGGGGGCCGCCCCGACCACCGCCCAGGCGGTCAGGTCGGGCTCCGCCGCACCGGCCGCCGCCGGGGGAAGCGGCCGCCAGTCCACCGCGAACAGCGCGTCCGGTCCTGCGGGGGCGGTGGCGCCCAGCGCCTCCGGGGACACCTCGCGCATCACCAGCGAGCCGACCGTGGCCACCGGGCGCCCGGTGCCGTCGGCCAGGCGCAGCGCGACACCGTCGGCGGTCCTGGTGATCCGGGCCCGCAGCACGGAGGCGCCCACCGCGTCCACCCGGACGCCGGTCCAGGCGAACGGCAGGGCGGTGCCCCCGGTCCCGGACCCGCCCGCGAAGCCGACCGCGTGCAGCGCCGCGTCCAGCAGCGCCGGGTGCAGGCCGAAGCCGGCCGCGTCCTCGGCGGCCTCCTCGGGCAGCGCGACCTCGGCGTACACCGCGTCCTCGGCCCGCCAGGCGGCGCGCAGCCCCTGGAACACCGGGCCGTAGCCGTAGCCGCTGCCGGCCAGCGTGTCGTAGAAGCCGTCCAGCGGCACCGGCTCGGCGGCCGGCGGTGGCCAGGCCGTCAGGTCGAAGGGCTCGGCCTCCGCGGCCCCGGTCAGCAGGCCGGTGGCGTGGCAGGTCCAGGGGGCCCGGTCGCCGGTCCTGGCGTGGATCTCCACCCGGCAGTCGTCGCCCTCGCCGGGGGCGGCCACCCTGACCTGGACCTGCGCCTCGCCCCGCTCGGGGAGCGTCAGCGGCGACTGCACCACCAGCTCGTCGAGCACCGTACGGCCGACCTGCTCGCCGGCCCGCAGCGCCAGCTCGACCAGCGCGGTGCCGGGCACGACCGGCCGGCCGAGCACGGTGTGGTCGGCCAGCCACGGGTGGCTCGCCGTGGACAGCCGGCCGGTCAGCACCGCGCCGCCGTCCCCGGCCAGGGCCAGCACGGCGCCCAGCAGCGGGTGCCCGGCGGGGGCCTGGCCGAGGGCCGCCACGTCGCCTGCGGCGGCGACCGGGCGCGGCCAGTAGCGCTCGCGCTGGAAGGCGTAGGTGGGCAGGTCGGCGTGCGGTCCGGCCGGCAGAGTTGCCGCCCAGTCGACCTCGGCGCCGGCCGTCCAGAGCCGGCCGAGACCGTGCCAGAACGTCTGCGCCTGTTCCCGGCCGGCCCGCTGGAGCGGGGCGAACACGGCGTCGGGGAGGGTCTGCTGGGCCAGGCCGCAGAGCACGCCGTCCGGGCCCAGCTCCAGGAAGCGGGTGGCGCCGTGCTCGCCCAGCCAGGCGACGTCGTCGGCGAACCGAACGGCCGCCCTGACCTGGCGCACCCAGTAGCCGGGGTCGGTGAGCAGCCCGGGTTCGGCGATCGTCCCGGTCACGTTGGACAGCAGCGGGATGCGCGGCTCCGCGAAGGCCAGCTTCTCCAGCACCGTCGCGAACTCGGCGAGCATCGGCTCCATCAGGGCCGAGTGGAAGGCGTGCGAGACGCTCAGCCGGCTGGTCCGGCGGCCCTCGGCCTTCCAGTGGGCGGCCAGCTCGTCGACGGCCTCCGCCGGGCCCGAAACCACCACCGAGGAAGGCCCGTTGACGGCGGCGATGTCGGCCCGGTCGCCGATCGCCCCGGCCGCTTCGGCCTCGGTGGCCTGGACGGCGAGCATCGCGCCGCCCTCGGGCAGCGCCTGCATCAGCCGCCCGCGCGCCGCCACCAGCGCGCACGCGTCGGCCAGCGAGAACACCCCCGCGACATGGGCCGCCGCCACCTCGCCGATCGAGTGCCCGAGCAGGAAGTCCGGTACCACGCCCCAGGATTCGAGCAGCCGGTACGAAGCGACCTCGACCGCGAACAGCCCGGCCTGCGCCCACACCGTACGGTCGAGATCCTCGGCGCCCTCGAACACCACGTCCTTCACCGGACGGTCCAGCAACAGGTCCAGCTCGGCGCAGACCGCGTCGAAGGCGTCCGCGAACACCGGGAACGCCCCGTACAGCCCGGCGCCCATCCCCACCCGCTGCGCGCCCTGACCGGTGAACAGGAAGGCCGTACGGCCCTCGGCCACGGCGCCGGAGACCACGCCCGCGCCGGGCTCGCCGGCGGCCAGCGCCGCCAGCTCCCCGGCCTGTTCGGCCCGGTCCGCGCCGAGCACCACCGCGCGGTGCTCCAGGGCCGTCCGGCCGGACAGCGCCCGGGCCACCTCGGCCGGGCCGTCCTCCGGCCGGGCCGTCAGGTGCCCGCCGAGCCGGGCGGCCTGGTCCCGCAGCGCCGCCCGCGTCCGCCCGGACAGCGGCCACGGCGCCGGGCCCGGGGTGGCGCCCGGCCGCTGGGCGGCCGGCGGCTCGCCCTGCTCGACGATGATGTGGGCGTTGGTGCCGCTCATGCCGAACGAGGAGATGCCGGCCCGGCGCGGCCGGCCGGGCTCCGGCCAGGGCCTGGCCCCGGTCAGCAGCTCGACCGCGCCGGTGGACCAGTCGACGTGCGGGGTGGGTTCGTCCACGTGCAGGGTCGGCGGGAGGACGCCGTGGCGCATCGCCATGACCATCTTGATGATCCCGGCGATACCGGCAGCGGCCTGGGTGTGCCCGATGTTGGACTTGATCGAGCCCAGCCACAGCGGGTCGCCGGTGCGGCCCTGCCCGTAGGTGGCCAGCAGGGCCTTGGCCTCGATCGGGTCGCCCAGCCGGGTGCCGGTGCCGTGCGCCTCCACCGCGTCCACGTCGCCCGAGGCGAGTCCCGCGTTGGCCAGGGCCTGCCGGATCACCCGCTCCTGCGAGGGCCCGTTGGGGGCGGTGAGGCCGTTGGAGGCGCCGTCCTGGTTGATCGCGCTGCCGCGCACCAGGCCGAGCACGGGGTGCCCGAGCCGCCGCGCGTCGGACAGCCGCTCCAGCAGCAGGATGCCGACGCCCTCGCCCCAGCCGGTGCCGTCCGCCGCGGCGGCGAAGGCCTTGCACCGCCCGTCGGCGGCCAGGCCCAGCTGGCGGCTGAACTCCACGAAGGCCGACGGCGTCGCCATCACGGTGGTGCCGCCGGCCAGGGCGACGGAGCACTCGCCGCGGCGCAGCGCCTCGGCCGCGGCGTGCAGGGCGACCAGTGAGGAGGAGCAGGCGGTGTCCACCGTCATGGCCGGGCCTTCGAGCCCGAACACGTAGGAGATCCGCCCGGAGAGCACCGCGGCCGCGGTGCCGGTGCCGCGGTGGCCCTCGCTGTCGGACGGTCCGGAGAGCAGCGCCGCGTAGTCCTGGCCGTTGGTGCCGATGTACACGCCCGTCCGGCTGCCGCGCATCGCGCGCGCGTCCAGCCCGGCCCGCTCGAAGGCTTCCCACACCGTCTCCAGCAGCAGCCGCTGCTGCGGGTCCATGGCCAGCGCCTCGCGCGGGGAGATGGCGAACAGCGCCGGGTCGAAGTCGGCGACGCCGGACAGGAAGCCGCCGGCCCAGGCGGCCTCCGCGCCGCCCTCGCCGGCGGGGGCGCCGAGCGACGGCCAGCCGCGGTCGCCGGGCAGCCCGGACACCGCGTCGACGCCGTCGGCGACCAGCCGCCACAGCTGTTCGGGGGTCTCGACGCCGCCCGGGTAGCGGCAGCTCATCGCGACGATCGCGATCGGCTCGTCGACCGCCGTCACCTGTACGGTGTCGGCCGCAGGCCCGGTGCCGAGCAGTTCGCCGCGCAGCTGGACGGCCAGTTCGCGCGGGGTGGGGTGGTCGAAGACCAGCGTGGCGGACAGCCGCAGACCGGTCTCGGCGGCCAGCGCGTTGCGCAGTTCGAGCGCGGTGAGCGAGTCGAAGCCGAGGCCCTTGAACGGCACCTCGGGCGGGACGTCGGCCGCCTCGCGGTGCCCGAGCACGGCCGCCGCGAGCCGCCGGACCAGGTCGAGCAGCAGCCGCTCCTGCTCGGCCGGCGGCAGCGGGGCCAGCTTCCCGGCCAGCGGGGAGGCGCCCTCGGCCGGCTCTGCGGCCGGGGCCTCCAGCGCCCGCGCCACCTCCGGCAGGTCCTCGATCAGCGGGCGGCGGCGGCTGGCGGCGAACGCCGGGGCGAAGCGCTCCCAGCGGACGTCCGCGACCGCGACGCCCGTCTCGCCGCCGTCGACGGCCTCGGCCAGCGCCCGCATCGCGAGGGCCGGGTCGAGCAGGGCGAGGCCCCGGCGGCGCAGGAAGTCCTCCGACTCCCCCTGCACGGCCATGCCCGCCTCCGCCCACGGGCCCCAGGCGACGGCCAGCCCGGGGCGGCCGGCCGCCCGGCGCTGTTCGACCAGGGCCTCCAGGTGGGCGTTGGCCGCGCCGTAGACGGCCTGGGCGCCGGAGCCCCAGGTGGCCGAGATCGAGGAGAACACCACGAACAGGTCCAGCGGCAGGCCGGCGGTCAGCTCGTCGAGGTGCGTCGCGCCGTCGGCCTTGCCGCCGAGCACGGCGGCGATCTCCTCGACGGTGGTGTCCGTCAGCAGGGAGGCCTGGCCGATGCCGGCCGCGTGCACCACGCCGGTCAGCGGCAGGTCGGCCGGGACGGCGGCCAGCACCGCGGCCAGCGCGTCCCGGTCGGCGGCGTCGCAGGCGGCGACCGTGACCCGGGTGCCGAGCCCGGTCAGCTCGGCCACCAGCGCGTCCACGCCCTCGGCGGCGGTGCCGCGCCGGCTGGTCAGCACGACGTGGGGGGTGCCCCGGCGGGCGAGCCAGCGGGCCACCTCGGCGCCGAGCGCGCCGGTGCCGCCGGTCACCAGGACGGTGCCGGCGGGCGGCCCGAGCGGCTCGACGGCGTCCGGACGGGCGGCGCGCGCCAGGCGGCGGACGTACGTACCGGCGCCGCGGACGGCGACCTGGTCCTCGGTGCCGGCCAGCACGGCGGCCAGCCGGGCGGCCGTCCTGGGGTCGGCCGCGGCGTCCGTCCCGGCATCGCCGGCGGGCGGCAGGTCGACCAGTCCGCCCCAGCGCTCCGGCAGCTCCAGGGCGGCGGCCCGGCCGAGGCCCCACAGCTGTGCCGCCCGCGGGTCGGACGGCCCGTCGGAGCGGCCGGTCGAGACGCCGCCGCGGGTGGCCAGCCACAGCGGGGCGCCGATGCCCGCGTCGCCCAGCGCCTGGATCAGCGCGACCGCCGCCTGGACCGGCTCGGGGTGCCGGCCCAGCGCGGCCAGCACTCCGGCCGGGGCGGCGGCGGCCTCGCGCAGCCGGGCGGTCAGGGTGGCCCTGGTGTCCGCGGCACCGGTCTCGACCAGGACCACCTCGGCGCCCGCGGCGGTCAGCAGCCGCTGTGTGTCGGTGTCGCCGGGGGTGGTGACCACCAGCCAGGTGCCGGTGAGCGTCCCGGCCGCGGGCGCGTCGGTGAGCGGCTTCCAGCGGACCCGGTAGCGCCAGGAGTCGATGACGGCCTCGTCCCGGCGGCGGCGCCGGAAGGAGGACAGCGCGGGCAGCACGGCCCGCAGTTCCCCCGGGTCGGCGGCCACGCCGAGCGTGCCGGTCAGCTCGTCCACGTCCTCGCGCTCGACGGCCGCCCAGAACCCGCCCTCGGCGGTGCCTTCCGTGCCCTCGGCCCCGGCGGCGGGCGCGGGGGCGGGCTTGGCCCAGTAGGACTGGTGCTGGAAGGCGTACGTCGGCAGCGCGACGGGGCCGTCGGCCCGGCCGGCGTAGGCCGCCGGCCAGTCGACGGCGGCGCCCGCCGTCCAGAGCGCGCCGACGGCGGTGTGGAAGGCGCGCACGCCGTCGTGGCCGGCGCTGCGCAGCACCGGGGCGAAGGTGCCCTCGGCGCCGGCGCGCAGGGCCATCGCGCAGAGCACGCCGTCGGGGCCGAGTTCGACGAAGCGGGTGACGCCCTGGCCGCTGAGCGCCGCGACGCCGTCGGAGAAGCGGACGGCGTCGCGGACCTGGCGCAGCCAGTAGTCCGGGGTGGTGAGCAGCCCTGGCCCGGCGAGTTCGCCGGTCAGGTTGGAGACGATCGGGATGCGCGGCTCGGCGAAGGTCAACTGCTCCAGGACGGCGGCGAATTCGGCGAGCATCGGCTCCATCAGCGCCGAGTGGAAGGCGTGCGAGACGGTCAGCCGCCGGGACTTGCGGCCCTCGGCCTTCCAGCGCGCGGCGAACTCCTCCACCACCTCGGCGGGGCCCGAAACCACCACCGAGGCGGGGCCGTTGACGGCCGCGACGTCGAGGCGGTCGCCGATCGCCTCGCGCACCTCGGCCTCGCCCGCCTGCACGGCGAGCATCGCGCCGCCCTCGGGCAGCGCCTGCATCAGCCGGCCCCGCGCCGCCACCAGCGCACACGCGTCGGCCAGCGAGAACACCCCCGCCACATGGGCCGCCGCCACCTCGCCGATCGAGTGCCCGAGCAGAAACTCCGGTGCCACGCCCCAGGATTCGAGCAACCGGAAGGACGCGACCTCGACCGCGAACAGCCCGGCCTGCGCCCACACCGTACGGTCCAGATCCTCCGCGCCCCCGAACACCACGTCCTTCAGCGGCCCGCCCAGGTCGAACCCGGCGCAGACCTCGTCGAAGGCCGCCGCGAACACCGGGAACGCCTCGTACAGGCCCTTGCCCATCCCGACCCGCTGCGCGCCCTGCCCGGTGAACAGGAACGCCGTCCGGCCCTCGACCGCCACCCCGGTCACCACGCCCTGGCCGGACCGCCCCTCGGCCAGCGCCGCCAGCGCCCCGCCGAGGGCCTCCGCCGAGTCGCCGAGGACGACCGCGCGGTGCTCCAGCGCGGCCCTGGTCCCGGCGAGGGCGTGCCCGGCGGCCGCCAGGTCGGGCCCGGTCGCCAGGAACTCCCGCAGCCGCTCCGCCTGCCCGCGCAGCCCGTCCGGGGACTTGGCGGACACCGGCCACAGCGTCGCGCCGGTGGCCGCGCCCGGCTGCGGCGCGGGCAGCGGGTCGCCCTGTTCCAGGATGACGTGGGCGTTGGTGCCGCTCACACCGAAGGAGGAGACGCCCGCACGGCGCGGCCGGTCGGTCTCCGGCCAGGGACGCGCCTCGGTGAGCAGCTCCACCGCCCCCGCCGACCAGTCCACGTGCGGGGACGGCTGCTCCGCGTACAGGGTCCGCGGCAGCAGGCCGTGCCGCATCGCCTGCACCATCTTGATGATCCCGGCGACGCCCGCCGCCGACTGGGTGTGCCCGAGGTTCGACTTGATCGAGCCCAGCCACAGCGGCCGGTCGGCGGGCCGGTCCTGGCCGTACGTCGCCAGCAGCGCCTGGGCCTCGATCGGGTCACCCAGCCGGGTGCCGGTGCCGTGCGCCTCCACCGCGTCCACGTCGCCCGAGGCCAGTCCGGCCGCCGTCAGCGCCTGCCGGATCACCCGGCGCTGCGAGGGGCCGTTGGGGGCGGTCAGACCGTTGGACGCGCCGTCCTGGTTGACCGCGCTGCCACGCACCACCGCGAGCACCCGGTGCCCGTTGCGGCGGGCGTCGGAGAGCCGCTCCAGCAGCAGCAGGCCGACGCCCTCGCTCCAGCCGGTGCCGTCCGCGCCGGCGCCGAAGGAGCGGCACCGCCCGTCCGAGGCCAGGCCCTGCTGCGCGCTGAAGGCGTGGAAGACGTCCGCGCCGGTCAGGACGGTGACCCCGCCGGCCAGGGCGAGGGTGCACTCGCCGCCGCGCAGCGCCTGGACGGCCAGGTGCAGGGCGACCAGCGAGGAGGAACAGGCCGTGTCCACCGTGACCGCCGGGCCCTCCAGGCCGAACACGTACGAGACGCGGCCGGACAGCACGCTGGTCGCGCCGCCGGCCAGGACGTACCCCTGGTCGGCGTCGGGCGCGCCGATCCCGTAACCGGAGGAGGTCCCGCCGATGAACACCCCGGTCCGGCTGCCGCGCACGCCGTCCGGCGCGATCCCGGCGCGTTCGAACGCCTCCCAGGCGCCCTCCAGCAGCAGCCGCTGCTGCGGGTCCATCGCCAGCGCCTCCCGCGGCGAGATCCCGAAGAACGCGGCGTCGAAGCGGTCGGCGCCGTCCAGGAAGCCGCCCTGGGCGGCGAGTTCGCCGGCGGCGGCGTCCGCGCCGAGCCCGTCCGAGCTCCAGCCGCGCTGGTCGGGGAACGGGGTGATCGCGTCACCGCCCCGTTCGACCAGCCTCCAGAGGTCGTCCGGCGAGGAGACGCCGCCGGGGTATCGGCATGCCATCGACACGATCGCGACGGGTTCGCCGGCCGCGGCGGTCAGTTCCCGGTTCCGGGCGCGAAGCTTCTCCGTCTCCTTGAGGGAAGCTCGCAGCGCTTCGACATAGTCCTGGGTTGAGGCCATCGCAAGCTCCGAACTGCGGTCAGTGATCACGTTCGCCGAGCGCGAGCCGCAGCAGGCTCTCGGCGTCCATCGCGTCGATCGACTCGATGGCGGTCGCGGGTCCCTCGTCCTCGGCGGCGGGCGCGGGTTCCTGCGAGGCGAGCCGCAGCAGCGGCTCCAGCAGGCCGGACTCGCGCAGCCGGGACACCGGAATGGTGAGCAGCAGGCGGCGCAGGTGCTCCGCCTCGTCCCCGTCGAGGGCGTCGTCGCCGAGCAGGTCGGCCGTGATCTGCTCGGCCAGCGCCCGTGGGGTGGGGTGGTCGAAGATCAGCGTGGCGGGCAGCGCCAGGCCGGTGGCCGCGGTGAGCCGGTCGCGCAGCTCGACGGCGGTGAGCGAGTCGAAGCCCAGATCACGGAAGGCCCGGTCGGCGGCGACCGCCCCGGCCGCGCTGTGGCCGAGGACCGCCGCCGCCTGCCGCTGCACGGTCTCCAGCAGCAGGGCGAGAGCCTCCTCGCCGGACAGTCCGGTCAGGCGCTCACGCAGGGCGGTGCCGTCCTGCGGGCCGCCGGTTCCGGCCCCGGCGAGGGCCTGCCGGACCTCGGGGACGTCCTCGATCAGCGGCTGCGGGTGGTACGCGGTGAAGCCGGGCAGGAAGGCCGCCCAGTCGACGTCCGCGACGGTCACGCACACGTCGCCGGCCCGGATCGCGGTGTCCATCGCGTCCAGGGCCAGCTCCGGGGCCATCGCCCGCAGGCCGCGGCGGCGCAGGAACTCCTCGGCGTCGGCGCCGCCGGCCATGCCCTCGCCCGCCCACGGGCCCCAGGCCACGGAGGTGGCCGCCAGCCCGCGGGCCCTGCGGTCGAGGGCGAGCGCGTCCAGCGCGGCGTTCGCCACCGCGTACGCGGACTGCCCGCCGCTGCCCCAGACGCCGGCGATGGAGGAGAAGAGGACGAAGAAGTCGAGCGGGGTGCCGGCCAGCAGCTCGTCCAGGCAGGCCGCGCCGGCGGCCTTGCCGTCCACGACCGCCGTGAACTCGGCGCGCCCGGTGCTGCCGAAGGGGGTCGGGTCGCCGACGCCGGCCGCGTGCACCACTCCGCGCAGCGGGAACTCCGCCGGGACGGCGGCGAGCACCTCGGCCAGGCCGGCGCGGTCGGCGGTGTCGCAGGAGGCGACGGTCACCCGGGCGCCCAGCGCCTCCAGTTCCGCGACCAGTTCGGCGGCGCCGGGCGCGGCCGGGCCGCGGCGGGAGACCAGCACCAGGTGCGGGACGCCCTGCCCGGCCAGCCGGCGGGCGGTCGCGGCGCCGAGCGCTCCGGTGCCGCCGGTGACCAGGACGGTGCCGGTGGTGGGGGCCGCCGGCGCGGCGGCGTCCGGCGGGACGGCCGCCGGGACGAGCCGGCGGGCGAAGGCCCCGGCGGCCCGGACGGCGACCTGGTCCTCGGTACCGGACAGCACCTCGGCCATCCGGTCGCCGAGCACCGGCCCGGCCGGTCCGCAGACGTCCACCAACCCGCCCCACAGGCCCGGCAGTTCGAGCCCGACCACGCGACCGAGGCCCCAGATCGCGGCGTGGCCGGGCCGGACGGCCTCGTCCTCCCGGACGGTCACCGCCCCGGAGGTGACCCACCAGACCGGCGCCCGCAGCTCCCGGGCGGTCAGCGCGTCGATCAGGTCCAGGGCCGCCGGGACGGGGTCGGTGTCCGGCTCGGTCGAGGGGAAGGCCAGCACCCCGGCCACCTCGCCGGGTTCGGTCGACGGGTCGGCGATCCGCGCGGTCGTGGTCCGCACCACGGCGGCGCCCGCGCGCGCCACAGCCGCCAGGCAGGCCTCGACGGCCCCGGACCCGGCCTCCCCGTCCGGGAGCACCGCCAGCCAGGTGCCGGTCAGCAGCGGCGGGACGGCCGCGCCGGGCATCGGCTTCCAGCCGATCCGGTAGCGCCAGGCGTCGGAGCGCTCCCCCGCCACCGCGTGCGGCGCCGGGGCGGGCGGCCGCGCCCAGTAGTGCTGCCGGTCGAAGGCATACCGGGGCAGCAGCAACCGGCGCCCGCCCCAGTCGGCGAAGACGGCCGCCCAGTCCACGACCGTGCCCGCGGCCCAGAGCGTCCCGAGGGCGGCGAGGGCGGTCTCGGCCTCGTCCCGGTCGCGGCGCAGCACCGGCGCGAAGGCGCCCCGGGCCGCGGCCTGCCGGGCCATCCCGGAGAGCACGCCGTCGGGGCCGAGTTCGGCGTAGCGGGTGACGTCCTGTGCCGTCAGCGCCTGGACGCCGTCGGCGAAGCGGACGGCCTCGCGGACCTGCCGCACCCAGTAGTCGGGGGCGGTGAGCAACCCGGGCCCCGCGATCGCTCCGGTCAGGGTGGAGACGATCGGCAGCTGGGGCTCGTGGAAGGTCAACTTCCCGAGCACAGTGGCGAATTCCGCGAGCATCGGCTCCATCAGGGCCGAGTGGAAGGCGTGCGAGACGGTCAGTCTCCGGACGCGTCGGCCCTCGGCCTTCCAGCGCTCGGCGAACTCGTCCACCGCCTCCGCCCGGCCCGAAACCACCACCGAGACAGGCCCGTTGACCGCCGCGACGTCCAGCCGCTCGCCGATCGCCTCGCGAACCTCGGCCTCGCCGGCCTCGACCGCCAGCATCGCGCCGCCCTCGGGCAGCGCCTGCATCAGCCGGCCCCGCGCCGCGACCAGCGCGCACGCGTCGGCCAGCGAGAACACCCCGGCGACGTGCGCGGCCGCGACCTCGCCGATCGAGTGCCCGAGCAGGAAGTCCGGTACCACGCCCCAGGATTCCAGCAACCGGTACGACGCGACCTCGACCGCGAACAGCCCGGCCTGCGCCCACACCGTACGGTCCAGATCCTCCGCGCCCCCGAACACCACGTCCTTCAGCGGCCCGCCCAGGTCGAACCCGGCGCAGACCTCGTCGAAGGCCCCCGCGAACACCGGGAACGCCTCGTACAGGCCCTTGCCCATCCCCACCCGCTGCGCACCCTGCCCGGTGAACAGGAACGCCGTCCGGCCCTCGTCGGCCGGCTCGCCCGCCACCAGTGCGTCCAGCCCGGCGGTGAGCGCCTCGCGGTCGGCGCCGAGCACCACCGCGCGGTGCTCCATGGCCGTACGGGCGAGCAGCCCGCGGCCGACGTCCACCGGGTCCGCGTCGGGGGCGGCGGCCAGGAAGGCCCGCAGCCGGCGCGCCTGGGCCCGCAGGCCGTCCGCGGTCCGGGCCGACAGCGGCCACGGCACGACGGCCGGGGCGCGGCCGGGACCGGGTTCGGGCAGCGGGTCGCCCTGCTCCAGGACCACGTGGGCGTTGGTGCCGCTCACGCCGAAGGAGGAGACGCCCGCCCGGCGCGGCCGGTCCAGCTCCGGCCACGGCCGCGCCTCGGTGAGCAGCTCCACCGCCCCCGCCGACCAGTCCACCAGCGGTGTCGGCTCGTCCACGTGCAGGGTGGCGGGCAGCATGCCGTTGCGCATCGCCAGCACCGTCTTGATCACCCCGGAGACACCGGCCGCGGCCTGGGTGTGCCCGAGGTTGGACTTGACCGAGCCGAGCAGCAGCGGACGGCCCTCGGGCCGGCCCTGCCCGTAGGTGGCCAGCAGCGCCTGGGCCTCGATCGGGTCGCCGAGGCTGGTGCCGGTACCGTGCGCCTCCACCGCGTCCACGTCCGCGGTGGAGAGCCCGGCATCGGCCAGCGCCTCCCGGATCACCCGCTGCTGGGACGGGCCGTTGGGCGCCGTCAGCCCGCTGGAGGCGCCGTCCTGGTTGACCGCGCTGCCCCGCACCACCGCCAGCACCTGGTGGCCGAGCCGCCGGGCGTCGGAGAGCCGCTCCAGCAGCAGCACGCCGGCCCCTTCGCCCCAGCCCATGCCGTCGGCGGCCGCGGCGAACGCCTTGCAGCGGCCGTCCGCGGCCACGCCCTGCCCGGCCAGCGGGCCGAACACGCTGGGCGCGGCCATCACGGTCACGCCGCCGGCCAGGGCCAGGTCGCACTCGCCGCCGCGCAGCGACCGCGCCGCCAGGTGCAGCGTCACCAGCGAGGAGGAGCAGGCCGTGTCGACGGTGACCGCCGGACCTTCCAGCCCGAGGGCGTAGGCGACCCGGCCGGAGACCACGCTGCCCGCGGTGGCGGTGCCCAGGAAGACCTCGCTGCCCTCGTCCCCGCCGGGGAGGTAGTCGTGGTACATCATCCCGGCGAACACCCCGGTCCGGCTGCCGCGCAGCGCGTCCGGGTCCAGCCCGGCGTACTCGAAGGCCTCCCAGCAGGACTCCAGGAACAGCCGCTGCTGGGGGTCCATCACCACGGCCTCGCGCGGCGAGATGCCGAAGAAGCCCGGGTCGAACCAGCCGGCCTCGTGCACGAAGCCGGCCTGCCGGTCGCCGCCCAGGGCCGCGAGGTTCCAGCCGCGGTCGGTGGGCAGGCCGGATCGGCCCTCGCCGCCGGTCGCGACCAGCCGCCACAGCTCCTCCGGGGTGGCGACCCCGCCGGGCAGCCGGCAGGCCATCCCGACGATCGCGATCGGCTCCCTGGCCCTCTCGTGCACCTCCCGCAGCTCCTGACGGGTCTCCTGGAGCGCGGCCGTGGCCTGGCGCAGGTACTTCAGCAGGTCTTCTTCGGTCGTCATGGCGTCTCCCCCGGGTCTCACTGCGACTGGTCGAGGATCTGGAACAGCTCCTCCGCGCTCGCCGTCTCCAGGCTCGCCGCGCCGTCGGTGCTGCCGAACTCGCCGAACCGGGAGGCCAGTTCGCGCAGCTTCCGGCCGACGGCGGCCCGCTCCGGCACCTCCGCGCCGAGGCTCCGCAGCACCTCCTCGAACCTGGCCAGCTCCTCCAGCGCGCTCGCGGCCGGGGCGGCGGGCGCCGGGGCCAGCGAGTCCCGGAGGAAGAGCGCCAGGTCCAGCGGCGTGGGGTGGTCGAAGATCAGCGTCGCCGGCAGCCGCAGCCCGGTGGCCAGGGCCAGCCGGTTGCGCAGCTCGACCCCGGTGAGCGAGTCCATGCCGACCTTCAGGAAGCCCCGCTCGGCGCCGACCGAACTCGCCGAGTCGTGGCCGAGCACCGTGGCGGCCTGGGTGCGCACCAGGTCGAGCAGGGTCTCCAGCCGCTCCTTGTCGGAGAGGCCGGCCAGCCGCTGGGGCAGGTGCGGGTCCCGGGCCGCGGCCCCGCTCGCCCCAGGGGCCCCGGCCGCCGGGATCAGGCCGCGCAGCAGCGGGGGCAGCAGGCCCTGGGTCCGCAGGACGGCGGTGTCCAGGTTGATCGGGACGACCACGGCCGGGCCGCCGGCCAGGCCGGCGTCGAACAGGGCCAGGCCCTCCTCGGTGGTCATCGGCGTCATCCCGAGCCGGCGCACCCGGTTGACGTCCAGTTCGGTCAGGTTCCCGGTCATCCCGGTGGGCTGCGCCCACGGGCCCCACGCGAAGGAGACCGTGTCGAGCCCCTCCGCCCTGCGGGCCTGGGCGAAGGCGTCCAGGAAGGCGTTGGCCGCGGCGTAGTTCGCCTGGCCGGCGCCGCCGAAGGTGCCGGCCGCCGAGGAGAACAGGTGGAAGCCGGTGAGGCCGGTGCCTCGGGTCAGTTCGGCCAGGTGCAGCGCGCCGCCGACCTTGGCGTGCAGGACCCGGTCGACCCGCTGCGGGTCGAGGGCGGCGAGCACGCCGTCGTCCAGTTCGCCGACCGCGTGCACGATGGTGCGCAGCGGGGCGCCCTGCGGGATGCCGGCCAGCAGGGCGGCCACCGCCGCGCGGTCGCCGACGTCGCAGGCCGCGATCTCGGCGCTCGCGCCCAGGCCGGCCAGTTCGGCGGTC
The DNA here is from genome assembly GCF_044757205.1 of Kitasatospora sp. NPDC091335. Taxonomy (NCBI): domain Bacteria; kingdom Bacillati; phylum Actinomycetota; class Actinomycetes; order Kitasatosporales; family Streptomycetaceae; genus Kitasatospora; species Kitasatospora sp. NPDC091335. Next base: position 128,315 of record NZ_JBIVUM010000007.1, read on the forward strand.
AGTTCGGCGGCTCCCGGTGCCTGCGGTCCGCGCCGGCTGGTCAGCACCAGGTGCCGGACGCCGTGTTCGGTCACCAGGTGGCGGGCCAGCGCCTGGCCCAGGGTGCCGGTGCCGCCGGTGATCAGCACCGTGCCGTCGGGGTCGAAGGCCGGGGCGTCCCGCTCGGCGGGGACGGCCAGGCGGGCGAGGCGCGGGACGCGGACGGTGCCGGAGCGCAGCGCGGCCTGGGGCTCCTCGGTGCCCAGCGCGGCGAGCAGCGCGGCGGCGGTGCCGTCGTGCCCGTCCTCGTCGACCAGGACGAACCGGCCGGGGTGCTCGGACTGGGCGGACCTCAGCAGGCCCCAGGCCGCGGCGGCGGCGAGGTCGCCGGGGGTCTCGTCCGGTCCGGCCGCGACGGCGCCCCGGGTGACCAGCACGAGGCGGGAGGAGCCGAAGGCGTCCTCGGCGAGCCACTGCTGGGCCAGGGCCAGCGCGGTGTGGGTGGCGGTGCGGACCGCCTCGGCCGGGTCGCCGTCGGCGGTGCCGGGCGGCGTCATCAGGACGGTCGCCGACTCCTGGCCCTCGGGGAAGGCCGCCGCCAGCGCGGCGAGGTCCGGGTGGTGCTCGACCGCGGCCCCGGCGGCGGCGAGCCGGCCGGCCAGGCCGGTCGGGTCGTCGCCGGCCAGCAGCAGCGGGCCCGCCCAGGGCTCCCCGGGCGGTTCGGCCCCGGTCCACTCGACCCGGAACAGCGACTGCCCGGTCGCCGGGGCGGCGCCGAGGCCGTCCGGCACCGGCCGGGAGACCAGCGCCTCGATCGAGGCGACGGGCAGTCCGGTGCCGTCCGCGGTCTGCAGGGTGAAGCCGTCGGTCTCGGCGAAGGCGAGGCGCACCCGCAGCGAGGTGACGCCCCGCTGGTGGCAGCCGACGCCGCGCCAGGCGAACGGCAGCTCGGCCCTGGTCGGCGCGCCGTGCTCGGAGTCGCGCAGCGCCCGCAGCATCCCGATGCCGTGCAGGGCCGCGTCGAGCAGGGCCGGGTGCACGCCGTAGCGCTCGCCGTCCGTGCCCGCCTCCGGCAGGGTCACCTCGGCGAAGACCTCGCCGCCGTGGTGCCAGGCCGCGCGCATGCCCTGGAAGGCCGGCCCGTACGCGTAGCCGCGTGCGGCCAGGTCCTCGTAGAAGCCGCCGAGGTCGATCTCGACGGCGTCCCGCGGCGGCCACTGCGCGAGGTCGAAGCCGGGGGCGGGCGCCTCCGGTGCCAGGGTGGCGGTGGCGTGCCGGGTCCAGCCGTCCGTGCCGGCGGCGGCGCTGCCGTCCTCCGGTCGCGAGTAGACGCTCAGCATCCGGCGGCCCTCGGCGTCCGGGCTCTGGACGACCGCCTGGAGGCGCACCGCGCCGTCCTCGGGCAGCACCAGCGGGGCCGCCAGGGTGAGTTCCTCGACGAAGCCGCAGCCGACCTGCTCGCCGGCCTGGACCGCGATCTCGACGAAGGCGGTGCCGGGCAGCAGCACGGTGCCGAGCACCGCGTGGTCGGCCAGCCATGACTGGGACCTGAGGGAGAGCCGGCCGGTCAGCAGCACGGCGTCCAGCCCGGCCAGGTCGGCGGCGGCGCCGAGCAGCGGGTGCCCGGTGGCGCCCAGCCCCGCGGTGTCGGCCCCGCCGGCGCCGGGGGCGGAGGTGCCGAGCCAGTAGCGCTTGCTCTGGAAGGCGTAGGTGGGCAGGTCGACGGTGCGGGCGCCGAGGCCGTCGAGCAGCTTCGCCCAGTCGACGGCCAGGCCGCGCACATGGGCCTCCGCTGCGGAGGCCCACAGCCGGTCCAGGCCGCCCTGGTCGCGGCGCAGCGAGCCGACCACGGCGCCGCCGCCGGTGACCGCGTCGTCCAGGTCGTCCAGGGTCTCCTGGATGCCGACGGTGTGCATCGGGTGCGGGCTGGCCTCGACGAAGTGCCGGTAGCCCTCGGCGGCGACGGCGCGCACGGCCTGCTCGAAGCCGACCGTGTTGCGCAGGTTGAGGTACCAGTAGCCGGCGTCCAGTTCGGCGGAGTCCATCCAGCGGCCGAGGGCGGTGGAGTAGAACGAGACCGCCGAGGAGCGCGGGGTGATCCCGGCGAGCGCCCCGACCAGCCGGTCCTCGACCTCCTCGATCTGGGCCGAGTGGGAGGCGAAGTCGACGGCGATCCGGCGGGCCCTGACCCCGTCGGCCTCGCAGGCGGCGAAGAACTCCTCCAGCGCCGCGGTCTCGCCCGAGACCACGGTGGAGGTCGGCCCGTTGACGGCGGCGACGGAGATCCGCCCCGCCCAGGGGGCGATCCGCTCCTCGGTGCGGGCCGCGGTCAGCAGGACCGAGACCATGCCGCCCTTGCCGGACAGCCCGGTGAGCACCCGGCCGCGCACGGCCACCACCCGGGCGGCGTCCTCCAGCGACAGCGCGCCGATCACGCAGGCGGCCGCGATCTCGCCCTGCGAGTGGCCGATCACCGCGTCCGGTTCGACGCCCCAGGAGCGCCAGACCGCGGCGAGCGAGACCATCATCGCCCACAGGGCGGGCTGCACCACGTCCACCCGCTCCAGCGGGGCCGCTCCCTCGACGCCGCGCACCACGTCCACCAGGGACCAGTCGGTGTACGGGGCGAGCGCCTCGTCGCAGGCGGCGATGCGCTCGGCGAACACCTCGGAGGAGTCCATCAGGGCGGCGGCCATGCCGGCCCACTGGGCGCCCTGGCCGGCGAAGACGAACACGGTGCGGCCGTCCACGGCGGAGCCGGTCAGGGCGTCCTCCGGGGTCCGGCCGGCGGCCAGGGCGGCGAGGCCGTCGCGCAGGTCGGCCCGGTCGGCGGCGAGCAGGACGGCCCGCTCGTGGAACGGCGTGCGGGTGGTGGCCAGCGAGTAGGCGAGGTCGCCGAGGTCCGTCCCCGGTCCCTCGTCGAGGTGGGCCAGCAGCCGCCCGGCCTGCTCGCGCAGGGCCTGCGGGCCGCGCGCGGAGAGCACGAAGGGCAGCGGCCCGGCCGTACGGGCCTCGCGCGGCTCGTCCTCGGGCTCGGGGGCCTGCTCCAGGACGGCGTGGGCGTTCGTCCCGGTCCCGCCGAAGGAGGAGACGCCGGCCCGGCGCGGGCCCTCGGTGCTCGGCCAGGGCCGGGCCTCGGTCAGCAGCTCGACCCGGCCCGCGCTCCAGTCGACGTGCGGGGTCGGCTCCTCGGCGAACAGGGTCGGCGGCAGGACGCCGGCGCGCAGCGCCATCACGGTCTTGATCACCCCGGCGACGCCGGAGACGGACTGGGTGTGGCCGATGTTGGACTTCAGCGAGCCGAGCCAGACCGGCCGGTCCTCCGGGCGGTCCTGGCCGTACGTCGCGATCACGGCCTGCGCCTCGATCGGGTCGCCGAGCATGGTGCCGGTGCCGTGCGCCTCGACCAGGTCGATCTCGGTCGGGGCGGCGCCGGCGACCGCCAGGGCCTGGCGGATCACCCGCTGCTGGGACGGCCCGTTGGGCGCGGTCAGGCCGTTGGAGGCGCCGTCCTGGTTGGTCGCGGACCCGGTGTACAGGGCGAGCACCGGGTGCCCGTTGCGGCGGGCGTGCGAGAGCCGCTCCAGGACGACCACGCCGACGCCCTCGCCCCAGTTGGTGCCGTCGGCGGAGGCGGCGAACGCCTTGCACCGGCCGTCCGGGGCCAGGCCTCGCTGGCGGCTGAACTCGGTGAAGGAGACCGGGGTGGGCAGTACGGTCACGCCGCCGGCCAGGGCGAGGGTGCACTCGCCGTTGCGCAGCGCCTGCCAGGCGAGGTGCAGGGCGACCATCGAGGAGGAGCAGGCCGTGTCGACGGTGACCGCGGGGCCCTCCAGGCCGAGCGTGTACGCGAGCCGCCCGGACACCGCTGCGGTGCCCGTCCCGGCCAGGAAGAAGCCCTCCGTGGCGGAGATGCCGGCCTGGGCGTCCACGCCGTAGCCCTGGAAGGAGGTGCCGACGAAGACGCCCGCCTTGGCGCCGACGATCGTCTCCGGGTTGATCCTGGCCCGCTCCAGCGCCTCCCAGCCGGCCTCCAGCAGCAGGCGCTGCTGGGGGTCGAGGGTGATCGCCTCGCGCGGGCTGATGCCGAAGAACTCGGCGTCGAAGTCGCCGGCGCCGTCCAGGAAGCCGCCCTCGCGGACGTAGGAGGTGCCGGACCGGTCCGGGTCGGGGTGGTAGAGCGCGTCGAGGTCCCAGCCGCGGTCGGCGGGGAACGGGGTGATCGCGTCCTGCCCGGTCAGGACCAGCTGCCACAGGTCCTCGGGCGAGCGGACGCCGCCGGGGAAGCGGCAGCCCATGCCGACGATGGCGATCGGGTCGTCGTCCGCCGGGGGGCCGTCCTGCGCCGCCACGGGGGCGGCGGCGGCCGGGGTGCCGAGCAGCTGCGCGGCCAGGTGGTCGGCGACGGCGGCCGGCGTCGGGTGGTCGAACACCATGGTGGCCGACAGCCGCAGCCCGGTGGCGGTGCGCAGCCGGTTGCGGACCTCGACCGCCATGATCGAGTCCAGGCCGACCTCGCGGAACGCCCGGGTGGGCTCGACGTCCCCGGGCCCGGGGTAGCCGAGCACGGCGGCGGTGTGGGTGCGGACCAGGTCGAGGATGACCCGGCCGCGCTCGCCCTGCGGCAGGGCGGCCAGGCTCTGGGCGAACTCGCCCTCCGCCGCGGGGCCGTCGCCGTCGGGGCCCGCGTCGGCGAGCGCCTCGGCCGCCTCGGGGACCTCCTCGATCAGCGGCCGCTCGCGGGCGGCGGCGTAGGCCGGGGCGAAGGCCGCCCAGTCGATGTCGGCGACGGTCAGCAGGGTCTCGTCGTCGGCCAGTGCCTGGCCGAGCGCGGTGACGGCGAGCTGCGGGTCCATCGGGGCGAGGCCGCGCCGGCCGAGGACGGCCACGGCCTCGTCGGTGGCCATGCCGCCGCCGGACCAGCCGCCCCAGGCGACCGAGGTGGCGCGCTGTCCGAGCGAGCGCCGGTGCTGGGCGAGCGCGTCCAGCCGGGCGTTGGCGGCCGCGTAGGCGGCCTGTCCGGCGCCGCCCCAGACGGCCGCGCCGGAGGAGAACAGGACGAACGCCTCCAGCCCCTCCCCGGCGAGTTCGTGCAGGTGGACGGCGCCGGCGACCTTGGCGTCCAGGGTGGCGGCCAGTTCGGCGGCGTCGGTGTCCAGGACGGGGGTGCTCTGGGCGACGCCGGCCGCGTGGACGACCGCGGTCAGCTCGGGCAGCCCGTCCAGCAGGGCGGCGACGGCCGTCCGGTCGGCGACGTCCACGGCCTCGATCCTGACCTCGGCGCCGAGCCCGGTGAGCTCCTCGGCGAGCGCCGCCGCGCCGGGGGCGGCCGGTCCGCGCCGGCCGGCCAGCACCAGCCGTTCGACGCCGGCCCCGGCCAGCCAGCGGGCCACGTGGCCGCCGATCGCGCCGGTCCCGCCGGTGATCAGCACGGTGCCGTGCGGCTGCCAGGCGTCCGGGTGCGGGGCGTCCTCACGCGGGGCCCTGACCATCCGGCGGCCGAACAGTCCGGCGGCGCGCAGCGCCACCTGGTCCTCGGCGGTGCGGCCCTCGGCGACGGCGGCCAGCCGGGCCGCGGCGCGCTCGTCCAGCTCGGCGGGGAGGTCGAGCAGGCCGATCCGGCGGCCGGACAGTTCCAGCCCGGCGGTCAGGCCGAGGCCCCAGGCGCCGGCCTGCTCGGGGCGGGTCAGCGGGTCGGCGGCGCCGACCGAGACCGCGCCCCTGGTGACGAGCCAGAGCGGGGCGGCGACGCCGGCCGCCTCGACGGCCTGCACCAGGGCCAGGGTGCGGGCCAGGCCGCGGGAGAGCACCGGGTGGTCCGGGTGGGTCTCCTCGTCCAGGGCCAGCAGGGACAGCACGCCGCTCGGCCCGTCCGGCCCGGCCTCGGCGGCCAGTTCGGCGATCCGCCCGGTGAGGCCGGTGCCCGAGGGGTCGTCGGCGGCGGGCGGGACGGTCACCACGTGGGCGCCGTGCTCGCTCAGCGCCCGTGCGCAGAACGCGGCGGCCTCGTCGTCCGCCCCGTCCTGGGTGACCAGCAGCCAGGTGCCGGAGAGCGCGGCCCCCTCGGCGCGGGCGAGCCGGCGCCAGCGCAGCCGGTAGCGCCAGTTGTCGATGGTCGAGCCGTCCCGGCGGCGGGCCCGCCAGGAGGAGAGCACCGGCAGCGCGGGCGCGGCGGCGGCCAGCGCGGCGCGGCCGGCCGGGTCGTCCACGCCGAGCGCCTCGGCCAGCCCGGCCGGGTCGGCCTCGGAGACCGCCGCCCAGAACCGCTCCTCGGCCGGGTCGCGCAGGGCGTCCGCGGCCGCGCCGGCCGCCGACGGGAGGTCGAGCCAGTAGCGCTGCCGCTGGAAGGCGTAGGTGGGCAGCTCGACGGGGGTGGCCGGGAGTCCGCCGAGGACCGGGGACCAGTCCGGGCGGGCGCCGTGGACGTGCGCCTCGGCGAGCGAGCGCAGGAACTTCGCCGGGCCGCCCTCGTCGCGGCGCAGCGTGCCGACCACGGTCACGTCGCCGGTGCCGGGCAGTTCCTCGGCCGCCTCCTGGACGCCGGGGCCCAGCACCGGGTGCGGGCTGGACTCGACGAAGGTGCGGTAGCCGTCGTCCAGCAGGGAGCGGACGGCGTGGGCGAACCGGACCGGCTCGCGCATGTTGCGGTACCAGTAGGCGGTGCCCAGCCCGGCGGGGTCGAGCGCGCCGCCGGTCACCGTGGAGTAGAAGGCGGTGGTGGCGGGCCGCGGCTCGATGCCGGCCAGGGCCTCCAGCACCGCCTCGCGCAGCGGCTCGACCTGCGGTGAGTGGCCGGCGCCGTTGACCCGGACCTTGCGCACCCGGACGTCCTCGGCGGCCAGCGCCTCGACGAAGGCGTCCACCGGCTCCGGGGGGCCGGCCACGACGGTCGAGCGCGGGCCGTTGACGGCGGCGATGTGCAGCTCGCCGGGCCGGTCCGCGATCCGGGCGGCCACGTCGTCCTCGGGCAGCGCGACCGAGGCCATCGCGCCCTGTCCGGCGAGCGACAGCAGCAGCTTGCTGCGCAGCGCGACGATCCGCATCGCGTCGTCCAGCGTGAGCGCGCCCGCGACGTGGGCCGCCGCGATCTCGCCCTGGGAGTGCCCCACCACGGCGGCGGGGGTGATGCCGTGCGAGCGCCAGAGCGCCGCCAGCGACACCATCATGGTGAACAGCGTCGGCTGGACGACGTCCAGCCGCTCGATCGGCGGGGCGTCCTCGGCGCCGCGCAGCACGGCCTCCACCGACCAGTCGGCGTACCGCGCCAGTGCCTCGTCGCAGGCGCGGACGGAGTCGCGGAAGACCGCGGAGGAGTCCAGCAGTCCGGCGGCCATGCCGGCCCACTGGGTGCCCTGGCCGGGGAAGACGAACACGGTGCGGCCGCCGGCGGCGGCGGTCCCGCGCACCAGGCCCTCGGCCGTGCCGTCCTCGGCGAGCACCGTCAGCAGCTCGGCGAAGGACTCCCGGTCCTCGGCGAGCAGCACCGCGCGGTGGTCGAAGGACGAGCGCCCGGAGACCAGCGCGCCCGCGAGCTGATCGATCGTCAATTCCGGCCTGGTGTCCAGGTGTTCGCGCAGCCGGGCGGCCTGGGAGCGCAGCGCGGCACCGCCACGGGCGGACAGCAGCCACGGGGTGGGGGCTCCGGCCAGCGACGGCTCGGCCGGCCGGGCCTGGACCGCGGCCCGCTCCGGCGCCTCCTCCAGGATCACGTGGGCGTTGGTGCCGCTCATGCCGAACGAGGAGACGCCCGCCCGGCGGGGCCGGCCGTCGCGCTGCCACGGCCTCGCCTCGGTGAGCAGCCGCAGGGTGCCCGCCGACCAGTCCACGTGCGGGGTCGGCTCGTCGACGTGCAGGGTCGCGGGCAGCAGGTCGTACCGCATCGCCTGGACCATCTTGATCACCGCGGCGACGCCGCCCGCGGCCTGGGTGTGCCCGATGTTGGACTTCACCGAGCCGAGCCAGACCGGCCGTTCGGCGTCCCGGTCCCGGCCGTAGACCGCCTGGAGCGCCCGGGCCTCGATCGGGTCGCCCAGTTCGGTGCCGGTGCCGTGCGCCTCGATGGCGTCGACGTCCCCGGGGGTGAGCCCGGCGGCGCCCAGCGCCTGCCGGATCACCTTCTGCTGGGCCCGGCCGTTGGGCGCGGTCAGTCCGTTGCTGGCGCCGTCGTGGTTGACGGCGGTGCCGCGGACCAGGGCCAGCACCCGGTGGCCGTTGCGGCGGGCGTCGGAGAGCCGCTCGACCAGCAGCATGCCGGCGCCCTCGCCCCAGCCGGTGCCGTCGGCGGCGGCGGCGAAGGCCTTGCAGCGGCCGTCGGTGGAGACCGCGCCACCCTGGGTGCCCTCGACGAACATGGTCGGCACGACCATCAGGGTCACGCCGCCGACCAGGGCCAGCGAGCAGTCGCCGCGCCCGAGCGCCTCGCCCGCCATGTGCAGCGCCACCAGCGAGGAGGAGCAGGCGGTGTCGACGGACAGCGCCGGGCCCTCCAGGCCGAGGGTGTACGCGACCCGGCCGGAGGTGACGGAGGCGGCGGTGCCGAGCATCAGGTGCGGGCCGATGCCCTCGGGCACCTCGGTGACGCCGACGCTGTAGCCGGTGGTCGCGTTGCCGACGAAGACGCCGGTCGGGCTGCCGTGCAGCGCGGTCGGGTCGATCCCGGCGCTCTCGATCGCCTCCCAGGCCGTCTCCAGCAGCAGCCGCTGCTGCGGGTCCATGGCCAGCGCCTCGCGCGGGCTGATGCCGAAGAAGCCGGGGTCGAAGTCGGCCATGCCCTCGACGAAGCCGCCGTCGAGGCCGTCGGCGAAGCCCTCGGGGAGGGCGCTCAGGTCCCAGCCGCGGTCGGCGGGCACCGGGATCATCGCGTCCACGCCCTGGCTGACGATCCGCCACAGGGCCTCGGGGGTGTCGGCGCCGCCGGGCAGCCGGCAGCTCATGCCGATGATCGCCAGCGGGTCCCCGGCCGTGCCGGGGCCGGCCGCCGGGGCCGGGGTGGGCGGGGCGGCCTCGGGCTCGGCCTCGCCGAGCAGTTCGCGGCCCAGTTCCTCGGCGACCAGCACCGGGGTCGGGTTGTCGAAGACCAGGGTGGCGGACAGCCGCAGTCCGGTGACGGCGGAGAGCCGGTTGCGCAGCTCGACCGCGGTCAGCGAATCGACGCCCAGCTCCTTGAACGCCCGGTTCGGGTCGACCAGTTCGGGCCCGGCGAAGCCGAGCACGGCGGCCGCCTGGGCGCGCACCTGGTCCAGCAGCAGCCGCGCCCGGTCGTCGGGGCCGAGGCCGGCCAGCCGGCGGCCGAGGGTCGAGCCGGCGGCGGCCGGGTCGGCGCCGGAGACGCGCCGGGTGCCGCCGCGGACCAGGTCGCGCAGGATCGGCGGCAGCGCGCCCGCGGCCGCGGCCAGCACGCCCTGGTTCACTTCGGTGGGGACCAGCGCCGGGTGGGGCAGGGCGAGCGCCGCGTCCAGCGCGGCGAGGCCGCGCTCCGGGCTGAGCGGCGGGAAGGCGGAGCCGCCGATCCGCTCGCGCTCGGCCTCGGTGAGCCGGCTGGTCATGCCGGCGGTGTCCTGCCAGGCGCCCCAGGCCAGCGACAGGGCGGGCAGCCCGGCGGCGCGGCGGCGGTGGGCGAGGGCGTCCAGGTAGGCGTTGGCGGCGGCGTAGCCGGCCTGTCCGGCGCTGCCGACGGTGCCGGCGGCGGAGGAGAAGAGCACGAAGGCGGCCAGGTCGGCGTGCCGGGTCAGCTCGTCCAGGTGCGCGGCGGTGTCCGCCTTGGCGCGCAGCACGGCGGCGGCGCGCTGCGGGGTCAGTCCGGTGACGACGGCGTCGTCCACCACGCCGGCCAGGTGGAACACCGCGGTCAGCGGGCGGGTGAGGCCGGCCAGCACCTCCGCGAGCGCGGCCCGGTCGGCGGCGTCGCAGGCGATCACCTCGGCCCGGGCGCCGTACCCGGCCAGCGTCCCGGTGAGGGCGGCGGCGCCCTCGGCGGCCGGGCCGCCGCGGCTGAGCAGGGTGAGGTGGCGGACGCCGTGGGCGGTCACCAGGTGCTCGGCGAGCATCCGGCCGAGGCCGCCGGTGCCGCCGGTGACCAGCACCGTGCCGTCCGGGTCGAGGGGGCGCGACACGGTGAGGACGACCTTGCCGATCTGGCGGGCCTGGCTGAGCCGGCGGAACGCCTCGGGGGCGGTGCGCAGGTCCCAGGCGCGCAGCGGCGGCAGCCGCAGTTCGCCGCTCCTGAACAGTTCCAGCAGGGCGGCGAGGATCTCGCCGATCCGCTCGGGCCCGGCCTCGATCAGGTCGAAGGCCTGGTAGCGGACGCCGGGGTGGCGGGCGGCGACCTCGTCGGCGTCGCGGATGTCGGTCTTGCCCATCTCCAGGAAGCGGCCGCCGCGCGGCAGCAGGTCGAGCGAGGCGTCGACGAACTCCCCGGCCAGCGCGTCCAGCACCACGTCCATGCCGCGGCCGTCGGTGGCCTCGGCGAAGGCGCGGGCGAAGCCGGTGTCCCGGGAGTTGGCGATCCGGTCGGCGGCGACGCCCAGGGCGCGCACCGCCTTCCACTTGGCGGGGCTGGCGGTGCCGAAGACCTCGGCGCCCAGGTGCCGGGCGACCTGCACGGCGGCGGTGCCGACGCCGCCCGCGGCGGCGTGGATCAGCACCGACTCGCCGGCCCGCAGCCCGGCCAGGTCGACCAGGCCGTAGTAGGCGGTGGCGTAGGCGATCGGGACGGCCGCCGCCTCGGCGAACGTCCAGTCCTCGGGCATCGGCGCGAGCAGCCGGTGGTCGGTGACGGCGACGGGGCCGAAGGAGGCCGGGCAGATCCCGAACACCCGGTCGCCGGGTTCGAGTCCGGCGACCTCGGGGCCGACCTCCAGCACCACGCCGGCCGCCTCGCCGCCGAGCACGACCTCGCCCGGGTACATGCCGAGGGCGCCGAGGACGTCGCGGAAGTTCAGGCCCGCCGCGCGGACGCCGAGGCGCACGGCGCCGGCGGGCAGCGGGGCGGCCGGGTCGACCGGCAGCAGTTCGAGCGCCTCCAGGGTGCCGGGGGCACGGGTGTCCAGCCGCCAGGCCGCGGCGCCGGCCGGGGCCGGCAGTGCGGCGGGCCCGGCGGCGCGGACCAGCCGGGCGGCGATCAGTTCGCCGTCCCGCAGGGCCAGTTGGGGTTCACCGAACGCGACGGAGACGGCGACGGCCTCGGCCAGCAGCTCGCCCAGCATTTCGGCCGGCACCGGTGCGTCGGCGGGGACGTCCAGCAGGACGAAGCGGTCGGGGTGCTCGGTCTGCGCGGTGCGCACCAGGCCCCAGGCGGCCGCGCCGGCCGGGTCGGCGACCGGGTCGCCGGGGGCGGCGGCGACCGCGTCGCGGGAGAGCACCACCAGGCGGGCGTAGCCGAACCGGTCGTCGGCCAGCCAGTCCTGGAGCACGGTCAGCACCCGGGTGACGGCCTCCTGCGCGGAGCCGCCCCCACAGGGCAGCGCCACGATGCCGGGCACCCGGCCGTCCTCGTCGACGGCCGTGGCCAGGGCGTCCCCGGCCTCCAGCACCACGAGGCCGGCCGGCAGGGCGACCTCGCCGTCACCGGTCGGGCGCCGCCAGTCCACCCGGTACAGCCCGGGCACGTCGGCGGACGGCCCGGTGGGCGTGGCCGGGCGCAGCACCAGGCGCTCGACGGTGACGACCGGCCGGCCGTCGGCGTCCCAGGCGGCCAGGGAGAGCGCGTCCTCGCCCAGCGGGGTGATCCTGGCCCGGACGGCGGGCGCGCCCGAGGCGCGCAGCGCCACCCCGGTCCAGGAGAACGGCAGCCCCGCGGTGAGCGCGGTGGCGCCGGCTCCCCCGGCGGCCGGCCGACGGGCCGCGAGCGCGTGCAGGACGGCGTCCAGCAGCGCCGGGTGCAGGCCGTAGCGGCGGGCGTCCTCGGGATCGCCGGCCGCGGCCTCAACCAGGATCGCGTCACCGTGCCGCCAGGCGCCGGTCAGGCCGCGGAAGGCCGGGCCGTACGCCAGGCCGGCCGTGTCCAGCAGTTCGTAGAGCGCGTCCGGGTCGGCCGCGACGGCGTCGGCGGGCAGCCACGGCTCGGGGGCGGACTCGGCCGCCGCGCCCTCGTCGGTGGGGGCGAGCACGCCGGTGGCGTGCCGGGTCCAGGGCCGGTCCTGCCAGCCGTCGTCGGCCCGCTCCTCGGGGCGGGCGTGCACCGTGACGGTGCGGCGTCCGCCGTGGTCGGCGGCGCCGACCGCCACCTGGACCTGCACCGCGCCGCGCTCGGGGAGCGCCAGCGGGGCCTCCAGGACGAGCTCGTCGAGGTCGCCGCAGCCGACCTGGTCGCCCGCGTGGACGGCGAGTTCGACGAAGGCGGTGCCGGGTACGAGGACCCGGCCGTGCACCCGGTGGTCGGCCAGCCACGGATGGGAGTCGGCGGACAGCCGGGCGGTGAACAGCAGTTCGTCCCCGCCGGCCAGCGAGATCCCGGCGCCGATCAGCGGGTGGCCGGTGGCGCTCAGCCCGGCCGCCGCCACGTCGCCGCGCCAGGAGGCGGTGTTCGGCCAGTACGGCGCGGTCTCGAAGGCGTAGGTCGGCAGGTCCAGCAGCCGGCCGCCGCCGAACAGGGCGGCCCAGTCGAGCGCGACGCCGTGCGCGTACAGGCCAGCCAGCGCGGTGGTGGCGCTCTGCGGCTCGGGCCGGTCGCGGCGCAGCAGCGGGGCCAGGAAGACGCCGTCCCCGCGGTGCGCGAGGCTCTCCCGCGCCATGGCGCTGAGCACGCCGTCGGGCCCGAGTTCGAGGTAGCGGGTGACGCCCTGCGCGTCGAGGTGCAGGACGCCGTCGGCGAACCTGACGGCCTCGCGGACCTGCCGGGCCCAGTACTCGGGGTCGGCGAGCTGCTCGGCGGTGGCGGTCCCGCCGGTGAGGTCGGAGACCACCGGGACGGCCGGCGGCCGGAAGGCGAGCCCCGCGACGACCTCGCGGAACTCCGCCAGCATGCCGTCCATGTGCGGCGAGTGGAAGGCGTGTGAGACGCGCAACTCCCGGGTGCGCAGGCCGCGTTCGCGCCAGGTGTCGGCGAGTGCCAGCACCGCCTCGCGGTCCCCGGAGACGACCACCGAGGCCGGTCCGTTGACGGCGGCGACGGCGACCAGCGCCTCCAGGCCGGCCAGGTCCTCGCGGACCCGCGCCTCGTCCGCCTCGACGGCGAGCATCGCGCCGCCCGCGGGCATCGCCTGCATCAGCCGGCCGCGCGCGGCGACCAGGACGCAGGCGTCGTCCAGCGAGAGCACCCCGGCGGCGTGCGCGGCGGCCACCTCGCCGACCGAGTGGCCGAGCAGGTAGTCGGGGGCCGCGCCGAGGGAGGTCACCAGCCGGAACAGCGCCACCTCGACGGCGAACAGCGCGGCCTGGGTGTACGCGGTCTCGTCGAGCAGTGCGGCGGTCGCGGTGCCGGGCTCGGCGTCGAGCACGGCGCGCAGCGGCGGGTCGAAGTGCGGGTCGAGCCGCTCGCACACCTCGGCCAGGGCCTCGGCGAACACGGGCTGGGCGGCGGCCAGTCCGGCGCCCATCCGGGCGCGCTGGGCGCCCTGGCCGGTGAACAGGAAGGCCAGCTTGCCGCTCTTGCGGGCGGCGCCGCGCACCACCCGGCCGCTCTCGGTGCCGTCCTCCAGGGCGGCGAGGCCGGCCAGCAGGTCGGCGCGGTCGGCGGCGACCACCACCGCGCGGTGGCTCAGCCCGGCGCGGGTGACGGCCAGCGAGTGGCCGAGGTCGGCCGGGTGCAGCGCCGGGTCGGCGGCCAGCAGGGCGCGCAGCCGCGCGGCCTGGCCGCGCAGCGCGGAGTCGGTCCTGGCGCCGAGGACGAACGGGAGTTCACCGGTGGCCGGGCTGGACTCGGGCTCCGCCTCGGGCTCGCCGGCCTCCTCCAGGATGATGTGGGCGTTGGTGCCGCTGATGCCGAAGGAGGAGACGCCGGCGCGGCGGGGCTCGGCGCCCCGCGGCCAGGGCCGGGCCTCGGTGAGCAGTTCCACCGCGCCCGCCGACCAGTCGACGTGCGGGGTCGGCTCGTCCACGTGCAGGGTGGCCGGCAGCACGCCGTGGCGCAGCGCCATCACGGCCTTGATCACACTGGCCACGCCGGCCGCGGCCTGGGTGTGCCCGATGTTGGACTTGACCGAGCCGAGCCACAGCGGCCGGCCTTCGGGGCGGCCCTGGCCGTAGGTGGCCAGCAGCGCCTGGGCCTCGATCGGGTCGCCCAGTTCGGTGCCGGTGCCGTGCGCCTCGACCAGGTCCACGTCCCCGGTGGACAGCTTGGCACTGGCCAGCGCCTGGAGGATGACGCGCTGCTGGGACGGGCCGTTGGGGGCGGTCAGCCCGTTGGAGGCGCCGTCCTGGTTGGCCGCCGAGCCGCGCACCACGGCGAGCACCGGGTGCCCGAGCCGGCGGGCCTCGGAGAGCCGCTCGACCAGGAGCACGCCGACGCCCTCGGACCAGCCGGTGCCGTCGGCCGCGGCGGCGAAGGACTTGCAGCGGCCGTCCCCGGCCAGTCCGCGCTGCTTGCTGAACTCGGTGAACACGCCGGGGGTGGCCATCACGGTGACGCCGGCGACCAGCGCCAGCGAGCACTCGCCCTGGCGGACCGAGCGGGCGGCCAGGTGGAGCGCGACCAGCGAGGAGGAGCAGGCGGTGTCCACCGTGATCGCGGGGCCCTCCAGGCCCATCGCGTAGGAGACCCGGCCCGAGATGACGGCGCTGGCGCCGCCGGTGAGCAGGTAGCCCTCGCCGCCCTCGTTCGGCGCCCCGACGACCAGCGCGCTGTACTTCTGGTCGCCGGCGCCGACGAACACGCCGGTGTCGCCGCCGCGCAGCGAGGTGGGGTCGAGGCGGGCCCGTTCGACGGCCTCCCAGCACGCCTGGAGCAGCAACCGCTGCTGCGGGTCCATCGCCAGCGCCTCGCGCGGCGAGATGTCGAAGAACCCGGGGTCGAACCCGGTGGCGTCGGCGACGAATCCGCCCTCGCGCACATAGCTGGTCGCGGCCCGGTCGGGGTCGTCGTCGAAGAGGTGGTCCAGGGCCCAGCCGCGGTCCTCGGGGAACGGGCCGATGGCGTCGGCGCCGTCGGCCACCAGTTGCCAGAGGTCCTCCGGGGAACGGACACCGCCGGGGAACCGGCAGCTCATCCCGATGATCGCCAGCGGCTCGGAGTCCGCCGCCTCGAAATCGGCCAGGCGTTGCCTGGTCCGGTGCAGATCGGCGGTGACCCGCTTCAGATAATCGCGAAGCGTATCCTTATCAACCATCTGGTGAAACCCTCTTCCACGGATGGCACGACGAATAGACGGAAATGACCGGCCGGCCCGTTCACGGGAATTCTCTGGACTTTCGCCGCCACTTGCACCAGCCGTCCGAATCGCCGGTCCGCCCGACGCAGGCTAACCGTGGCCGCGCACCGCCAACTACCCCTAGCCTTCGGGATTCCCCCTTAACCAGTGCGGCCCGCGGCAGGATAGGGGTTGACCCCTCATGGGCCTCCGCCGAGTCTGGGGAAAAATATCCTCGGGATGATTGGCCGGGTCATGGTGGAGCGGCAAAGGGCCAGGGTTCTCTTCGACCTCAACGATCCGCTGCTCCATCGGAACAGATATGCCTACTACCGGCGGCTGCGCGAGACCGAGCCCATTCACCATTCGCCGTACGGATTCTGGACGCTCAGCCGCTACGACGACGTGGACGCGTTCCTGCGGGCCCCACAGGCGTCCTCCGGCGTGAGCGAGGACCCGGCGTTCACGGAACAGCGCGGCGGCCCCGACAGCCCGGCGATGCGCAGCCTGCGCCGCTGGATGCTGGTCAAGCACGGCGACGAGCACCGCAAGCTGCGCCGGATCATCGCCAGGGCGGTGACCCCGCGCGCGGTGCAGCGCCTCGAACCGGAGATCCTGCGCATCGTCGACCGGCTGATCGACGACATGGGCGAGGGCGAGGTCGACCTGATCGAGCAGCTCGCCGCGCCCGTCCCGGTCGCGGTGATCTGCGGCCTGCTGGGCATCCCGGTCGAGGACGCCGACAAGTGCCTCAGGTGGACGAACGCGATCGCCAACATCATCGACCCGCTGATCACCCCGCGGATGCGGGACGCGATGAACCAGGCCGAGCCCGAGTTCAGCGCCTACATCAGGCACCAGATGGAGCTGCGCCGGGCCGAGCCCAGGGACGACGTGCTGACCATGCTGATGGCCAGGGACGAGGACGGCGAGGGGCTGGACGACGAGGACGTGATCGCCCAGGTGCTGCTGCTGTTCAACGCCGGGCACGAGACCACGATCAACGTCATCGGCAACAGCATGCACGCGCTGCTCACCAACCCCGACCAGCTGGAACTGCTGCGCGCCGAACCGGAGATGATGGGCGACTGCTTCGAGGAGCTGGCCCGCTACAACTCCACGGTGCAGATCATCATGCGGCAGCTGACCGACGACCTGACGGTCGCCGGGCAGGTGATCCCGGCCGGCGCCGCCGTGATGGCGCTCCTCGGCGCCGCCCACCGCGACCCGGCGAAGTTCCCCGACCCCGACCGGCTGGACCTGCGCCGCGAGGGCGTGAAGTCGCTCGCCTTCGGCTCCGGGCCGCACTACTGCATCGCCGCGATGCTCGGCAAGACCGAGGTCTGCATGACCATCACCGAACTGCTGCGCCGCTACCGGAGGATCGAGCTGGCGACCTCCGAGCTGGAGTGGCACACCCGGTTCAACTTCGTGCTCGGCCTCAGGCGCCTGCCGCTGAAGGTGTCCCACCGCTGACGGTGCGCCGCGGCGGCCGGGCCGGCCGCCGCGGGACCGGGAAGCCCGAACCGCCCGGGAGCGTCCGAGACGCTCCCGGGCGGTTTCCGTCCCCGGTCACCCGGCGGCGGTGCCCTCGCCGGGGTCGACCACGGTGTCCAGCCACTCCCGGACGGCCGCGGCGGTGGTGGCGCCGTGCTCCATCATCACCGTGAAGTGGTTGCCGGGGACATCCACCGTGCGGTGCGGCCGGTCCCAGGTGGCCCGCCAGTCGTCCTCCCTGGTCCACTCCCCGATCGGCTCCTGGACCCGGACCACCAGGGTGGGCGCGGCGACCTCCTCCGCCTGGAAGCCGAGGTACATCCGGCCGTACCAGGCCTGGGCGGTCAGCCGGGTGTCGGTCATCGGCACGGCCAGCTCCTCGCGCCCGAAGGTGCCCTCGGTCAGCTCGTCCAGCCACTCGTTGTGCATCGGACGGTCCATCGGGTACGTGTCCACCAGCACCACGCCGGCCACCGGCACGCCGATCGCCTCCAGGTGGTGGGTCAGCCGGTGGGCGAGCAGCCCGCCGCCGGAGTGCCCGAGGAGCACGAACGGCGCGTCCCCGGCGGCCTCGACCAGCGTCCTGGCCTGCCAGTCCAGCGAGGCCTCCGGTGTGGCGGGCAGTTCCTCCCCCTCCCGGTAGCCGGGCAGCGGCAGCGCGATCACGTCGTGGCTGCCGTTGAAGGAGGCGGCGAAGCGGGCGAACTCGTGGACGCCGCCGAGCGCCGACATTCCGGTGTGGCAGACCACCCTCGGCCGCTTCGGCCCGCGCGCCAGGAAGACCGGCGCGGGCGGGACGGTGACCTCCTCGGGGGTGCTGAACATCGGCCGGTAGGAGGCCGCGTCGGACAGGAACTCCATGAACTTGTGGAGCTTGTCCTGGCGCATCGACTCGCCGTACAGGGTGCGCAGCAGGCCGGTCCGCTCGCGGGGCTCGGCGGGGGCGTCGGCCCCGCCGAGGGCCTCCTCCACCCGCCGGGCGAGTTCCGCCGCCGTCCCGCTGTCGAACACCACGGTGCTCGCCAGCGGGGTGCCGACCGCCGCCTGGATCCGGTCCCGCAGCTCGATCGCGCTGAGCGAGTTGACGCCCAGTTCGAGGAACGGCTGCTCGGGGCCGACCGCCTCGGCGCCGTCGTGGCCCAGCACGGTGGCGGCGTGGGCGCGGACCAGGTCGAGCACGGCCCGCCGCCGCTCCTCGGCCGGCAGCCCGGCGAGCCGCTCGCGCAGCGCCGCCGTGTCCGCCCCGGCCTGCCGGTCCGGCGCGCCGGCGGTCCGCCGGGCGGCCGGGATCTCGTCCAGCAGCCGGCGCGGCCGGCTGAGCGTGTACGAGGCGGCGAAGCGCTCCCAGTCGACGTCCGCGACGGTGAGGCAGGGCTCCTGGGGCAGCCGGGTGAGCAGGTCGAGCGCGGCCTCCGGGTCCAGCGACCGCAGCCCGGTGCGGGCCAGCAGGGCGGTGGCGTCGGCGGTCAGCCCGCTTCCGTCCGCCCACGGCCCCCAGGCGATCGAGGTGGCCGGCAGGCCCGCGGCCCGCCGGGCCTCGGCCAGCGCGTCCAGGTAGGCGTTGGCCGCCGCCCTGGCGGGCTGGGCCGCGCCCCAGACCCCGGCCACCGAGGAGAACAGCACGAAGGCGTCCAGGTCCAGGCCCTCGGTCAGTTCGTGCAGGTGGCGGGCGCCGTCCACGGTGGGCCGCAGCACCCCGGCGATGCCGGCCGGGGTGAGCGCGTCCGCCGTGGTGTCGTCGCCGACCCCGGCCGCGTGCACGACCGCGCGCAGCGGGTGCCCGGCGGGGATCGCGGCGAGCAGTGCGGCGAGCGCCGCCCGGTCGGCGACGTCGCAGGCCGCGACGGTCGCCTCGGTGCCCAGTCCGGCGAGTTCGGCGAGCAGGTCGGCGACGCCGGGTGCCGCCGGGCCGCGCCGGCCGGTCAGCAGCAGGCGCGGCACGCCCTGTTCGGCCAGCCGGCGGGCGACCCGCCGGCCGAGCGCGCCGGTGCCGCCGGTGACCAGGACGGTGCCGGAGTCCGGCCAGCGCACGTGCTCGGCCGCCGCCCCGGCCGGGGCGGGGACGAGCCGGCGGGCGAAGACCCGCCCGTCGCGGATCGCGGCCTCCCGCTCGGTGCCGGCGAGCGCCTGGGCGAAGCGCTCCCAGGCGGCGGCGTCCCGCCGGGCCGGCAGGTCGACGATCCCGCCCCAGCAGTCGGGACCGGCCAGGTCCAGGCCCCGGCTGAGGCCCCAGACGGTGGCCTGGCCGGGGTCGGCCGGCGGGTCCGCGGGGCCGGTGGAGACCGCGCCGCAGGTGACGGCCCAGAGCGGGGCGCCCAGCCCGGTGTCGTCCAGGGCCTGGGCGAGCGTCGCCAGTCCGGCGACCCGGTCGCCGAGCACGGCGAGCACGCCCGCGACCCGGCCGGCGCCGTCCAGTGCGGCCGTGATCCGTCCGGCCAGGGCCGCCCGGCCGGTGCCCTCCGGCCCGTCGCCGCCGTCGGTGCTGTCGGTGCCGACGGACAGCCTGAGGGTCCCGGCCCCGGCGGCGACCAGGCAGCTCTGCGCCTCGGCCGCCAGCTCCGCGCCCTCCGGGGCGACGACCAGCCAGGTCCCGTCCAGCGCGGCGCGGCCGGCCGGCGCGGTGACCGGCCGCCAGAGCACCCGGTGGCGCCAGGCGTCGGTGCGCGCGTCCTGCCGCCGGCGGCGGCGCCACGAGGAGAGCGCGGTCAGCGCCGTCTCCACGGCCTCGGGGCGGGCGTCCAGGGTCTCGGCCAGCTCGCCGAGGTCCTCGCGCTCGACCGCCTCCCAGAACCGCTCCTCCAGCGGGTCGACGGACTGCCGCGGCGCCGCCACCGGCTCCGGCCAGTAGCGGTCCCGCTGGAAGGCGTACGTCGGCAGGCCGACCGGCCGGCCGGCCGGCAGCACCGCGGCCCAGTCCACCGGCACGCCGGCCGTCCACAGCCGTCCGACGGCGGCCCGCGCGTGGTCCCGGCCCTCGCGCAGCATCGGCACTCCGACCTGGCCGGGGACGATCGGGGCCACCAGCGCGGACAGCACGCCGTCGGGGCCCAGTTCGAGGAACCTGGTCAGGCCCTGGCGGTGCAGGGACTCGACGCCGTCGGCGAAGCGGACGGCCTCGCGGACCTGGCGCACCCAGTAGTCGGGGCCGGACAGCAGCCCGGGCCCGGCGGGTTCGCCGGTCAGTCCGGAGACCACCGGAATGCGCGGCTCGCCGAAGGCCAGGCCCTTCAGGACGCCGGCGAACTCGGCGAGCATCGGCTCCATCAGGGCGGAGTGGAAGGCGTGCGAGACGGTCAGCCGGTGCGTCCGCACCCCGTCCGCCGACCAGCGGGCGGCGAACTCCTCGACCGCCTCGGCCGGGCCGGAGACCACCACGGCGGCCGGGCCGTTGACGGCGGCCACGTCGAGCCGGTCGCCGATCGCCGCCCTGACCTCGGCCTCGGTGGCCTGGACGGCCAGCATCGCACCGCCGCCCGGCAGCGCCTCCATCAGCCGTCCGCGGGCCGCCACCAGGGCGCAGGCGTCGGGGAGGGAGAACACCCCGGCGACGTGGGCCGCGGCGATCTCGCCGATCGAGTGGCCGAGCAGCGCGTCCGGGACCACCCCCCAGGACTCCAGCAGCCGGAACAGCGCCACCTCGACGGCGAACAGCCCGGCCTGCGCCCACACCGTCCGGTCCAGGTCCGTGCCCTCGAACACCGCCTCCCTGACCGGCCGGTCCAGCAGCAGGTCGAACTCCGCGCAGACCGCGTCGAAGGCCTCCGCGAACACCGGGTACCGGGCGTGGAGTTCGCGCCCCATGCCGGCCCGCTGCGAGCCCTGGCCGGTGAACAGGAACACCACCCGCCCGTCGCCCGCGACGCCGGAGAAGGCCGCGCCCGGCGTGCCGTCGGCGACGGCGGCCAGCGCGCGGACCAGCTCCTCCCGGTCGGCGCCGACCACGACCGCCCGGTGCTCCAGCGCCGCGCGGGTGGTGGCCAGCGACCGGCCGACGTCGTGGAGGTCCGCGGCGCCGGCCAGGGCGAAGCGGCGCAGCCGGTCGGCCTGACCGCGCAGTCCCTCGGCCGTACGGGCCGACAGCAGCCACGGGACGGGGCCCGCCGCGGTGTCCCTGACGGGAGGCTCGGCCCGGGGTTCGGGTTCGGGCTGCTCGATGATGACGTGGGCGTTGGTGCCGCTGATGCCGAAGGAGGAGACGGCCGCGCGGCGCGGTCGGTCCGCCTCGGGCCACGGGCGGGCCTCGGTGAGCAGTTCCACCGCGCCGGCCGACCAGTCGACCTCCCGGGACGGCTCGTCCACGTGCAGGGTGGCCGGCAGCACGCCGTGGTGGATCGCCCGCACCATCTTGATCACCCCGGCGACGCCGGCGGCGGCCTGGGTGTGGCCGATGTTGGACTTGATCGAGCCGAGCCAGAGCGGCTCGCCGGCACGGTCCTGCCCGTAGGTGGCCAGCAGGGCCTGGGCCTCGATCGGGTCGCCCAGGGTGGTGCCGGTGCCGTGCGCCTCGACCACGTCCACGTCGGCGGTGCCCAGGGCGGCGTTGGCCAGGGCCTGGCGGATCACCCGCTGCTGGGCGGGGCCGTTCGGCGCGGTCAGGCCGTTGGACGCACCGTCCTGGTTGACGGCGCTCCCCCGGACCACCGCCAGCACCCGGTGCCCGTGGCGGCGGGCGTCGGAGAGGCGCTCCACCACCAGGACGCCGACGCCCTCGCCCCAGCCCGTCCCGTCCGCGCCGGACGCGAAGGACTTGCAGCGGCCGTCGGAGGCCAGCCCGCCCTGGCGGTCGAACTCGCCGAAGGTCACCGGGGTCACCATCACCGTGACCCCGCCCACCAGCGCCAGCTCGCAGTCGCCCTCGCGCAGCGCCTGCGCGGCCCAGTGCAGGGCCACCAGGGAGGAGGAGCAGGCGGTGTCGACGGTGACCGCCGGGCCCTCCAGGCCGAAGGTGTACGCCACCCGGCCGGAGATCACGCTGTTCGCCGTCCCGGCCAGCAGGTGCCCCTGCGGGTCGTCCAGTCCCCCGGCGGCGCCGTAGCCCGAGGAGGAGGCGCCGACGAAGACGCCGACCTGTCCGCCGCGCACCGAGCGCGGATCGATCCCGGCGTCCTCGAAGGCCTCCCAGGAGGCCTCCAGCAGGATCCGCTGCTGCGGGTCCATCGCCAGCGCCTCACGCGGGCTGATGCCGAACAGGGCCGCGTCGAACTCCGTCACGCTCTCGACGAAGCCGCCGCGCGCCGCCTCGACCGCCAGGCCGTCGAGCGACCAGCCGCGGTCCGCCGGGAAGCCGGTGACGCCGTCGAGTCCCCCGGCCACCAGGTCCCACAGCTCGTCCGCCGAGCCCACCCCGCCGGGGTAGCGGGCGCTCATGCCGACGATCACGACCGGGTCGCCGGCCATCGCCGCGGCCCCGGCGGGAGTGTCGGGAGCGGCCGTCGACGGGGCCTCGTGGCCCGGCAGTTCGCCGCCCAGCAGTTCGCCCGTCAGATAGCCGGCCAGCACGGTCGGCGTCGGGTAGTCGAAGGCGAGGGTGGCGGGCAGTGCCAGCCCGGTGTCCCTGGTCAGCAGGTTCCGCAGCGTCACCGCGGTCAGTGAGTCGAAGCCGAGGTCGCGGAACGCCTGCCCGGCGTCCACGGCCTCCGCCGAGGCGTGGCCCAGGGCCGTCGCCGCCCTGGCCCTGACCAGGTCCAGCAGCATCCGCTCCCGGCGCCCGCCCGGCGCGGCCGCCAGCTCCTGGCGGAACGCGGACGCCTGCTCGGCGGCCTCGGCCACCGGGGCGAGCGCCGCACCGGCCTCCGGCAGGTCCGCGAACAGGGTGCCGGCCCGCGCCGACAGGAAGACCGGCGCGAACTGCTCCCAGTCCACGTCGGCCACGGTCACGCAGGCCTCGTCGCCGTCCACGGCCCGGGCCAGGGCGAGCACCGCGAGCCGCGGGTCCATCGTGGCCAGGCCGCGGCGGCGCAGCACTTCCTCCGTCTCCCCCTGGGCGGCCATGCCGCCGCCGCCCCACGGGCCCCAGGCGACCGAGGTGCCGCGCAGACCGCGCGCCCGGCGGGCCTCCACCACCGCGTCCAGGTAGGCGTTGGCGGCCGCGTAGGAGCCCTGGCTGCCGCCGCCCCAGGTGGCCGCGATCGAGGAGAAGACCACGAACAGGTCGAGGTCGAGCCCCGCGGTCAGCTCGTCCAGCAGCGCCACGCCGCCGGCCTTGCCGGAGAACACCGCCTCGAAGCGCTCCGGTGTCTGGGCGGCCAGCACGTCGTCGTCCGCCACGCCGGCGGTGTGCACCACGCCGGTCGGCCGGTGCTCGGCGAGCAGCGCCGCCAGCCCCTCCCGGTCGGTCGCCCCACAGGCAGCCACCACCACCTCACTGCCCAGCTCCGAAAGCTCCGCCACCAGCTCGGCGACGCCCGGCGCCTCCGCGCCCCGACGACTGGTCAGCACCAGCTTCGGCACCCCCCGACCGGCCAGCCAACGCGCCGTCTCGGCACCCAGCGCACCCGTCCCACCGGTCACCAGCACCGGCCCCGACGGCACCCACGGCGCGGCGGGCACGGGCTGCGGCGCCCGTACCAGCCGGCGGCCGAAGACGCCCGAGGAGCGGACGGCCACCTGGTCCTCGCCCGCGCCGCCCAGCACGGCGGCCAGACGTCGGCCCGCCCGCTCGTCCAGCACGGCGGGAAGGTCGATCAGACCGCCCCACAGCTCGGGGAGTTCCAGCGCCGCGACCCGACCCAGACCCCACACCTGCGCCTGGACCGGGCTCACCAGCCGGTCCGCCCGGCCGACCGAGACCGCGCCGGCCGTCACCGCCCAGAGCCTGGCCCGGACGCCCGCGTCACCCAGGGCCTGCACCAGCAGCAGCGTCGCGGCGACGCCGGCCGGCACCACCGAGCCCTCGGCGTGCGGGCCCTCGGCGGCGGCGAGCAGCGAGAGCACGCCCGCCGGCTCGCCGTCGGAGGCCAGCACGCCGATCCGCCCGGCCAGTTCCTCCCGGCCGGCGCCGTCGACGGCCAGCGTGACGACCTCGGCCCCGGCGGCCACCAGCGCCGCCTCGATGCCGGGATCAGCGGCCCCGGTGGCGGTGACCACCAGCCACCGCCCCGGCAGGGTGTCGTCGGCGAGGCCGGCCAGCGGCTTCCAGGTCACCCGGTAGCGCCACCCGTCCACCACCGAGTCGGCCCGGCGCCGCTGCCGCCACGAGGACAGCACCGGCAGGACCGCGTCGAACGCCTCGGGCGTCCGGTCGAGGTCGAGCGTCTCGGCGAGCCCGGCCGGGTCCTCGCGCTCGACCGCCTCCCAGAACCGCGCCTCGACGGGGTCGACCGCGAAGGCGCCCAGGTCGATCGGCTCCGGCCAGTAGCGCACGCGCTGGAAGGCGTACGTCGGCAGCGCCACCCGGCGCCCGGCCGGCAGGACGGACGGCCAGTCGATCCCGGCGCCGGCCGTCCACAGCTCGGCGAGCGCGGTCAGCGCCGTTCCGGCCTCGTCCCGGTCGCGGCGCATCACCGGCGCGAACGCGGCGTCCGCGACGACCTGTCCGGCCAGGCCGGACAGCACGGCGTCGGGGCCCAGTTCGACGAAGCGGGTGACGCCCCGGCGGCGCAGTGCCTCGACGCCGTCGGCGAAGCGGACCGCCTCGCGGACCTGCCGCACCCAGTAGTCGGGCGTCGACAGCAGCCCGGGCGCGGCGAGTTCGCCGGTCAGGCCGGAGACGATCGGAACCCTGGGCTCACTGAACGTCAACTCTGCCAGGACTGCGGCGAATTCGTCGAGCATCGGCTCCATCAGCGCCGAGTGGAAGGCGTGCGAGACGGCCAGCCGGTGGGTCTTGCGGCCCTCAGCCGACCAGCGCTCGGCGAACTCCTCGACCACCTCCGCCGGGCCCGAAACCACCACCGAGGAAGGCCCGTTGACGGCCGCGACGTCCAGCCGCGCGCCGATCTCCGCACGCACCTCGGCCTCGTCGGCCCGCACCGCGAGCATCGCGCCGCCGCCCGGCAGCGCCTGCATCAGCCGGCCCCGCGCCGCCACCAGGACGCAGGCGTCCGGCAGCGGGAGCACCCCGGCGACGTGGGCCGCGGCGATCTCGCCGATCGAGTGCCCGAGCAGCACGTCCGGGGCCACGCCCCAGGACTCCACCAGCCGGTACGCGGCCACCTCGACGGCGAACAGCCCGGCCTGCGCCCACACCGTACGGTCCAGGTCCGCGCCGCCGAACACCACGTCCTTGAGCGGACGGTCCAGCAGCAGGTCGAACTCCGCGCAGACCGTGTCCAGCGCCTGGGCGAACACCGGGAACCGCGCGTACAACCCGGAGCCCATCCCGGCCCGCTGGGCACCCTGACCGGTGAACAGGAAGGCCGTCCGGCCCTCGCTCGCCACCCCGGCGACCACGCCGCCCGAGGGGCGCCCGTCCGCCAGCGCGGCCAGGCCGTCCAGCATCGCCGCCCGGTCGCCGCCGAGCACCACCGCGCGGTGGGCGAGCCCGGCCCGTCCGGTGGCCAGCGACCACGCCACGTCCCGCGGGCGGGCGTCGGAGTCCAGCCACCCGGCCAGCCGCGCCGCCTGGGCCCTGAGCGCCCCGGCACTCTGCGCCGAAACCACCCACGGCGTCGGCCCGGCCGGTTCCCCGGCCGAAGGCGCCGGAGCCGGCTCCTCGGCCCGCGCCTGCTCCAGCACCACATGGGCGTTGGTGCCGCTGATGCCGAAGGCGGAGACGCCGATCCGCCGGGGCCGGTCGGCCTCCGGCCACGGCCTGGCCTCGGTCAGCAGCTCCACCGCACCCGCCGACCAGTCCACCTGCGGCGTCGGCTCGTCGACGTGCAGGGTGGCGGGCAGCACGCCGTGGCGCAGCGACTGCACCGCCTTGATCAGTCCGGCCACCCCGGCCGCGGCCTGGGCGTGCCCGATGTTGGACTTCACCGTCCCCAGCCAGAGCGGACGGTCCGCCGGCCGCTCCCGGCCGTAGGTGGCCAGCAGCGCCTGGGCCTCGATCGGGTCGCCGAGGCGGGTGCCGGTGCCGTGCGCCTCCACCGCGTCCACGTCCTCGGAGGAGAGCCGGGCGTTGGCCAGCGCCTGCCGGATCACCCGTTCCTGCGAAGGGCCGTTGGGCGCCGTCAGGCCGTTGGACGCGCCGTCCTGGTTGACCGCGCTGCCCCGTACCACCGCGAGCACCCGGTGCCCGTTGCGCTCCGCGTCGGAGAGCCGCTCCAGGACCAGCACGCCGACGCCCTCGCCCCAGCCGGTGCCGTCCGCGCCGGCCGCGAAGGCCTTGCAGCGGCCGTCGGAGGCCAGCCCGCCCTGCCGGTTGAACTCGCCGAACGCGCCGGCGTTCACCATCACGGCCACGCCGCCGGCCAGCGCCATGCCGCACTCGCCGACCCGCAGCGCCTGGATCGCCAGGTGCAGCGCCACCAGCGAGGAGGAGCAGGCGGTGTCCACCGTGACGGCCGGGCCCTCCAGGCCGAAGACGTACGAGACGCGGCCGGAGATCACGCTGTTCGAGGTGCCGGACAGCACGTGTCCCTCGACGCCTTCGAGCAGCTGTCCGTGCCCGTACCCCGAGGAGGAGGCGCCCGCGAACACGCCCGTCCGGCTGCCCCGCATGGTGTGGGGGTCGATGCCGGCGGCTTCGAAGGCCTCCCAGGCGGCCTCCAGCAGCAGCCTCTGCTGCGGGTCCATCGCCAGCGCCTCGCGCGGCGAGATCCCGAACATGCCGGCGTCGAACTCGGTGGCGTCGTCCACGAAACCGCCGACGCTGGTGTCCACGCCCGGCATCCGCTCCGGCCAGCCGCGGTCGGCCGGGAAGGAGGCGAGCGCGTCCGTCCCGTCGGCGACCAGCCGCCAGAGGTCCTCGGGCGAGCGGACGCCGCCGGGGAAGCGGCAGCCCATGCCGACGATCGCGATCGGCTCGTCCAGGCCGACCGGCGCGGCCGCGGCGGGGTCGTCGGCCCCGGCGGCGATGTCGCCGAGGTCCAGCTCCCGCTCCAGGTAGGCCACCAGGGCGGTCGGCGTCGGGTGGTCGAAGACCATGGTCGCGGGCAGCCGCAGGCCGGTCTCCCGGTTGAGCCGGTTGCGCAGCTCGACGGCGGTGAGCGACTCGAAGCCCAGGTCCTTGAAGGTGCGCACGGCCTCGACGGCCCGCAGGTCCGGGTGCTTGAGCACGGCGGCGACCTCGGTGCGGACCAGGTCCAGCAGGATCTGCCGCCGCTGCTGCTCGGGCAGCGGGGCGAGCCGGCGGGCGAGGTCGGGGCGCTGCTCGTCCTCGGCCGGCGCCTCCGGCTGCCTGGCCTCGGCGAGGTCGGCGAGCAGCGGGCTGACCCGGGTGGCGGTGAAGGTGTCGACGAAGCGCGGCCAGTCGATGTCGGCGACGGTCAGGCAGTCCTCGCCCGCGTCGACGGCCTGGCCGAGCGCCTCGACGGCCAGTTCGGGGTCCATCGGCACCATGCCGCGCTCGCGCAGGTGGTCGGCGGCGGCCTCGTCGGCGGCCATGCCGACGCTGCCCCAGGCACCCCAGGAGACCGAGGTCCCCGGCAGGCCCTGCACCCGGCGGCGTACCACGAGCGCGTCGAGGTAGGCGTTGGCGGCGGCGTAGGCCGCCTGGCCGCCGCTGCCCCAGATCCCGGCGCCGGAGGCGAAGGTGACGAACATCCGCAGGTCGAGCCCTCGGGTCAGCTCGTCCAGGTGCAGCGCTCCGGCGACCTTGCCGCCGAGCACCTCGGCGAGTTCGGCCGGGCCGGTGCGGTCGAGCATCATGGCCTGGCCGACGCCGGCCGCGTGTACAACGCCGACCAGCGGGAACTCGGCGGGCGTCTGGGCCAGCACGCCCGCGAGGGCGTCCCGGTCGGTCACGTCGCAGGCCGCCACGGTGACCAGGGTGCCCAGCGCGGTCAGCTCGGCCACCAGCTCCTCAGTGCCCGGCGCGGCCGCACCCCGGCGGCCGACCAGGATCAGGTGGGGCACGCCCCGGCCGGCCAGCCAGCGGGCGACCACCGCGCCGAGCGCGCCGGTGCCGCCGGTGACCAGGACCGAACCCGGCAGCTCCAGGGGCGTCCCGGTCGGGCGCGGGGCGCGCGCGAGGCGGCGGGCGTACACCCCGGAGCCGCGCACGGCGAGCTGGTCCTCGGCCCCGGCGGCGCCGCCGAGCAGCGCCGCCAGCCGGGCGCCGGTGCGCGCGTCCACCGTGGCCGGCAGGTCGATCAGCCCGCCCCAGCGGCGCGGGTACTCCAGGGCGGCGACCCGGCCGAGGCCCCAGGTGAGGGCCTGCTCGGCGCTGCGCAGCGGGTCGGAGCGGCCGATCGAGACCGCGCCGGCGGTGAGCGTCCACAGCGGTGCGTCGAGGTCGGCGTCGCCGAGGGCCTGGATCAGGGTGACGGTCGAGACCGGCCCGGCCGGGGTTCCTCCGGTGTCCCCGGCGGTCGCCAGCAGCGAGACCACGCCGTCGACGGGGCCTTCGGCGGTCAGCCGCGCGGCCAGCCCGGCCCGTTCGGCGCCGTCGGCGACGGTCAGCGTGGCGAGGTCCGCCCCGGCGGAGCGCAGCGCCTCGGCCACCGCGCCGCCGTCGTCGCCCTCCGCGAGGACGAGCAGCCAGCGGCCGCCGAGCCTGGGGTGCGCGGGCAGGTCGGGGACGGGGGTCCAGGTGACCCGGTAGCGCCAGGAGTCGAGCGTCGCGCCGCGGCGGCGGCCGCGGTGCCAGCCGGCCAGCGCGGGCAGCACCTCGTCCAGGAGTCCGCGGGCCTCCTCCAGCCGCAGCGTGCCGGCCAGTTCGTCGGTGTCCTGGCGTTCGACCGCGTCCCAGAACCGGGTCTCGGCCGGGTCGGCGCCGCCGCCCGTCGCGGCCTGCGGCGGCAGCGGGTCGGGCCAGTACCTGCGGCGCTGGAACGCGTACGTGGGCAGCGCGACGGGCCGGCCGCCGCCGAAGGCCCGGTGCCAGTCCACGGCGACGCCGGCGGTCCACAGTTCGGCGGCGCCGGCCAGCAGGCGGTCGGGGCCGCCGTCGTCGCGGCGCAGCGTCCCGGTCACGGTGGCCCTGGTGCCGGCGTCCTCGGCGGTGTCCTGGATGCCGATGGTCAGCACCGGGTGCGGGCTGCTCTCCACGAACACCGACCGGCCGTCGGCCAGCAGCGCCCTGGTCGCCTCCTCGAAGCGCACCGGGGAGCGCAGGTTCTCGTACCAGTACCCGGCGCCCATCCGCGCGGTGTCGATCGTGCCGCCGGTGACGGTGGAGTAGAACGCGACGGCCGCGGTGCGCGGCGCGACCGGCGCGAGGTCGGCGAGGATCCGCTCGCGCAGCTCCTCGACCTGCGGCGAGTGCGAGGCGTAGTCCACCGGGATCCGGCGGGCCCGCACGCCGCGCTCCTCGCAGAGCGCCAGCAGTTCCTCGACCGGCCCGGCCTCGCCGGAGACCACGGTCGAGGCGGGCCCGTTCCGCGCCGCCACGCCGAGCCGCCCGGCCCAGGGCGCGATCAGCTCGGCGACCTGCTCCCGGCCGGCCGGGACGGAGACCATGCCGCCTCGGCCCGCGAGGACGGCCAGGGCGCGGCTGCGCAGCGCCACGACCCGGGCGCCGTCCTCCAGGGAGAGCGCGCCCGCGACGACGGCCGCCGCGATCTCGCCCTGGGAGTGGCCGACGACCGCCGCCGGGCGCACCCCGAGGGAGCGCCAGGCCTCGGCCAGCGACACCATGACGGACCACAGCACCGGCTGGACGACGTCCACCCGGGCGAGCGCCTCCGCGTCGGCGAGCACCTCGGTGAGCGACCAGTCCGTGAACGGGGCCAGCGCAGCCTCGCACTCCTCCAGCCGGCGGCGGAACGCCGGTGAGGCGTCCCGCAGTTCGCGGGCCATCCCGGCCCACTGGCTGCCCTGCCCGGGGAAGACGAAGACCACCCCGGCGGCCCCGGCGGCGTCGCCGCGCACCAGGCCGGCCGCCGACTCGCCGCCGGCCAGCGCGTCCAGCCCGGCCAGCAGTTCGGCGTGCCCGGCGCCCAGCACCACGGCCCTGGCGGGCAGCGCGGCCCGGTCCGGCAGGGAGCGGGCGATGTCGGCCGCGTCCGGGGAGCCGTCCGCGGCGGCGAAGTCCCGCAGCCGGACGGCCTGTCCGCGCAGCCCGTCCGCGGTCTTGGCGGCCAGCAGCCACGGCAGCGGGCCGGCGAGCAGTGCCGCCGGCCCGGCGTCCCCGGCGCCCCCCTCGGCGCTCTCCTCGGCCTCGGCGGCGGGCTCGAACTCGGGCGCCTGCTCCAGGATGACGTGCGCGTTGGTGCCGCTCATGCCGAACGAGGAGACGCCGGCCCGGCGGGGCCGGTCCGCCTCGGGCCACGGCCGGCCCTCGCCCAGCAGCCGGACGGCCCCGGGCGACCAGTCCACCTTGCTCGACGGGCGGTCGGCGAACAGCGAGGGCGGCAGGACGCCCTCGCGCATCGCCATGACCATCTTGATCACGCCGGCCACCCCGGCGGCCGACTGGGTGTGGCCGATGTTCGACTTGACCGAGCCGAGCCAGAGCGGGCGCTCCGGGGAGCGGCCGCGCCCGTAGGTGGCCAGCAGGGCGCCGGCCTCGATCGGGTCGCCGAGGCGGGTGCCGGTGCCGTGGCCCTCCACGGCGTCCACGTCCTCGACGGTGAGCTGGGCGTTGGCCAGCGCCCGCCGGATCACCCGCTCCTGGGACGGGCCGTTCGGCGCGGTCAGGCCGTTGGAGGCGCCGTCCTGGTTCATCGCGCTGCCGCGCACCACGGCGAGGACCCGGTGGCCGCGCCGGCGGGCGTCGCTCAGCCGCTCGACCAGCAGCAGGCCGATGCCCTCGGACCAGCCGGCCCCGTCGGCCTCCTCCGAGAAGGCCTTGCAGCGGCCGTCCGAGGCCAGTCCGCCCTGCCGGCCGAACTCGACGATCTGCATCGGGGTCGTCATCACCGTGACGCCGCCGGCCAGCGCCAGGTCGCAGGTGCCCTCGCGCAGCGCCTGGACCGCGATGTGCAGGGCGACCAGCGAGGAGGAACAGGCGGTGTCCACCGTGACGGCGGGACCCTCCAGGCCGAAGGTGTACGACACCCGGCCGGAGGCGATGCTGGAGGCGGTGCCGGTCATCAGGTGGCCGAGGACGTCCGGCGGCAGGTCCATCCCCGGGCCGTAGCTGACCGAGGTGACGCCGACGAACACGCCGGTGTGCGATCCGCGCAGCGACAGCGGGTCGATCCCGGCGTCCTCGAAGGCCTTCCAGGAGGTCTCCAGGAGCAGCCGCTGCTGGGGCTCCATCGCCAGTGCCTCGCGCGGCGAGATGCCGAACAGGTCGGCGTCGAACTCCCCGGCGTCCTCGATGAACCCGCCCGCCCAGGACGGGTCCTGGGCCACCGACAGGTCCCAGCCGCGGTTCGCGGGCAGCGGGCCGATGGCGTCCTGGCCGGTGTCGACCAGCCGCCACAGGTCGGCGGCCGAGCGCACGTCACCCGGGTACCGGCAGCTCATCCCGACGATCGCGATCGGCTCGTTCGCCGCGGACTCCATGTCCTTGATCCGCCGACGGGTCTGGTGCAGTTCGGCAACCACCCGGGTCAGGTAGTCGCGAAGCCGCTGCGCATCATCTGCCATGGAAAAAGCCACCCTCCAAGATTGTCCCCGGCCACCACGCACCCCGGCTCACGAGAGGCCGAGATCCCGGTCGATCACATCGAAAAGCTCTTCGTTGCTGGCCCTGCTGAGCTGGTCCCGCAGCTCGTCGAAGTCGGCGTCCCCGCCGCCCCCGCCGCGGTGCCTGGTGAGCAGGGCCTCCAGCCGCAGCACCACCCGGACCCGGTCGATGTCGTCCTCCGGCCTGGCCAGCAACGCCGCTTCGAGCAGGTCGAGTTCCGCGCCGGAGGGCAGCGCCGCCGACCCGTCGGCGGGCAGCGCCAGCTCCAGCAGGTGGGCGGCGAGCACCGCGGGCGTCGGGTGGTCGAACACCACCGTGGCGGGCAGCGACAGGCCGGTGGCCAGGCCGAGGCGGTTGCGCAGTTCCACGGCGGCGAGCGAGTCGAAGCCGAAGTCCCGGAACGGCCGGTCGAGGTCGATCGCGGCCGCGCCGTCGTGTCCCAGGACGGCCGCGGCGTGCCCGCGCACCAGGTCGACGAGGACGAGGTCCCGGTCGTCGGCGGGCAGGCCGGTCAGCCGCTCACGCAGGGCGGTGAGCCTGCCCTGGTCCTCGTCGGCGGCGGCGGGCGCCTCGGCGAGGAGAGCGCGCACCTCGGGGAGTTCGTCGAAGAACCGGTTCGGCCGCAGGGCGGTGAAGGAGGAGACGAACCGCTCCCACGCGATGTCGGCGACGGTCACCGAGCCGCCGTCCTGGTCCATCGCCTGCTGGAAGGCGCGCATCGCCCGCTCGGGCTCCAGCAGCGAGATGCCGCGCCGGCGCATCGGCTCCTTGATCGCCTGGTCGACCATGCCGCCGCCGTCCCACGGGCCCCAGGCGATCGCGATCGCGCGCACGCCCTCGGCGTCGCGCCGCTGTGCCAGGGCGTCGAGGTAGGCGTTGGCGGCGGCGTAGCAGGCCTGCTCGCCGACGCCCCAGACGCCCGCGATGGAGGAGAAGTGGACGATCGCGTCCAGCCGGCGGGTGTCGAGCAGTTCGTCCAGGTGCCGGGCGCCCGCGACCTTTCCGGCCGCGGTGCGGTCGAGTTCGGCGAAGCCCGTCTCGCCCAGCGGCGCCGAGTGGCTGATCCCCGAGGCGTGCACGACCGCGCGCAACGCCGGTTCGGCGGCTTCGAGTTCGCCGACCAGCCGGGCGACGTCCGCGCGGTCCGCCAGGTCGCAGGCGGCCACCGTGACGCGGGCGCCGAGCGCCGTCAGCTCGGCCTCCAGCTCCGCCAGGCCGGGCGCGCCGCGGCCGCCGCGGCTGACCAGCACCAGGTGCTCGGCGCCGCCGCGGGCGAGGTGCCTGGCGACCTGACCGCCGAGCGCGCCGGTGCCGCCGGTCACCAGGACGGTGCCGCGCGGCTGCCAGGCGGGGGCCTCGGGGTCCCCGGGGCCGACCGGCCGCAGCCGGCGCGCGTAGCCGCCCTCGGGGCGGACGGCGAGCTGGTCCTCGCCGTCGGCGCCGGACAGCAGGCCGACCAGGGTGTCGGCCGCCTCCTCGTCGACGTCGCTCCCGGCCGGCAGGTCGACCAGGCCGCCCCACAGCTGCGGGTGCTCCAGGGCGACGACCCGGCCCAGGCCCCAGACCGGCGCCTGGCCCGGAGCGGCCAGCACCTCCTGGTCGGCCGGCGCCACCGCGCCGCGCGTCACGCACCACAGCGGACCGCCGAGCGCGGCGTCCAGCATGGCCTGGACGAGCAGCAGCGTGGTGGCCGTCCCGCCGGGCAGCGCGGGGACGTCCGGGTGCGGCCGCTCCTCCAGCGCCAGCAGGGAGAGCACTCCGGCCGGCTGCCGCCCGTCGCCCGCGGCCTGCCGCAGCCGTTCGGCCAGCTCGGCGCGGTCCGCGGCGTCCGCGGCGACCGGCACCGTCACCACGGTGGCGCCGTGCCGGGTCAGCGCCTCGCGGCAGGCGCGCACCGGGCCGTCGTCGGCGAGCGACGCGGGGACGGCCAGCAGCCAGTCACCGGTGACGGCCGGGACGGGCGTGCCCGCCAGCGGCTCCCAGCCCACCCGGTAGCGCAGCCGCGCGGCCTCGGCGTCCTCCCGGCCCCGCCGGTGCCAGGTGGAGAGCAGCGGCAGCGCGGTGCGCAGCGAGGCCCGCACCTCGGGGTCGGTCACGTCGAGCCGGTCGGCGAGCGCGTCGGAGTCGGTCGCGGCGAGCGCCTCCCAGAAGCCCGGGTCGGCCAGGCCGGCGGCCGGGGCGGCCATCGGGAACAGCCAGTACGGCTCGTGCTGGAACGGGTAGACCGGCAGGTCCACGGGCCGGCCGTGGCCGTCGAAGAGCACCTGCCAGTCGACGGCGGTGCCCCTGGTCCACAGCTCGGCCAGGGCGGTGACGAACACTCCGGTCTCGTGCCAGCTGCTGCGCAGCGCGGTCGCGGTGAGCGCCGAGTCGGGCAGGCCCTCGCGGGCCATCGCGGTGAGCACCCCGTCGGGGCCGAGCTCCACGAACCGGCTCACCCCGTGGTCCCTGAGGTGCTCGACGCCCTCGGCGAAGCGGACCGTCTCGCGGACCTGGCGCACCCAGTAGTCGGGGGTGCAGATCAGCTCGTCCTCCACCGCTCCGGTCAGGGTGGAGACGACCGGGATCCGGGGCGCGTCGAAGGTGAGCGTCTCCAGCACCGCGCGGAACTCGGCCAGCATCGGCTCCATCAGCGCGGAGTGGAAGGCGTGCGAGACGGTCAGCCGGCTGATCTTGCGGCCCTCGGCCGTCCAGCGGGCCGCCAGTTCGTCGATGGTGTCCGCGGCGCCCGAGACCACCGCGGAGCCGAGGCTGTTGAGCGCGGCCACGTCCGCGCGCCCGGCGACCGCCTCGACCGCCTCGATCACCTCGGCCTCGGAGGCCTGCACGGCGAGCATCGCGCCGCCGGCGGGCAGCGCCTGCATCAGCTGACCGCGCGCCGCCACCAGGGCGCAGGCGTCGCCGAGCGACAGCACGCCCGACACGTGGGCGGCGGCCACCTCGCCGATCGAGTGGCCGAGCAGGTAGTCGGGCAGCACCCCGAAGGACTCGAACAGCCGGAACAGCGCCACCTCCAGGGCGAACAGTCCGGCCTGTGCCCACACCGTCTGGTCGAGGTCCTGGCCGCCCTCGAACACCACGTCCTTGACGGAGTGGGTCAGGTGCGGGTCCAGCTCGGCGCAGACGGTGTCGAAGGCCCGCGCGAACACCGGGAAGGCCTCGTACAGCCCGGCGCCCATCCCGGCCCGCTGCGCGCCCTGGCCGGTGAACAGGAAGGCGCTGCGGCCCTCCCCGGCCAGTCCGGTGACCACGGCCTTGTCGGGCAGGTCGCCCGCGAGGGCGGCGAGCCCGTCGGCGAGCCGGTCCCGGTCGGCGCCGAGCACCACCGCCCGCCGTTCCAGGGGCGCGCGGGAGAGCAGCGACAGGCCGACGTCCACCGCACCGGGCTCCGTGTCGGCGACGAACTCCCGCAGCCGGCCGGCCTGGGCGCGCAGCGCCCCGGTGGTCCTGGCCGCCAGCAGCCAGGGCACGATGCCGGGTTCGGGGGTCTCCGGTTCGTCCGCGGCCTCCGGGGCCGGCGCGGCCGGGGCCTGTTCGAGGATGACGTGGGCGTTGGTGCCGCTGATCCCGAAGGAGGACACGCCGGCCCTGCGGGGCCGGTCCAGCTCGGGCCACTCCTCGGGCTCGGCCAGCAGCCGGACGGCGCCCGCGGTCCAGTCGACCTGCGGGGTCGGCTCCTCGGAGTGCAGGCTGCGCGGCATGGTGCCGTGCCGCATCGCCTGCACCGCCTTGATCACCCCGGCGACGCCGGCCGCGGCCTGGGTGTGGCCGATGTTCGACTTGACCGAGCCCAGCCGCAGCGGCCGGTCCCCCGGCCGGTCCTGACCGTACGTCGCGAGCAGGGCCTGGATCTCGATCGGGTCGCCCAGCCTGGTCCCGGTGCCGTGCCCCTCCACGAGGTCCACGTCCAGGGTGGTGAGCCGGGCGGCGGCCAGGGCGTCCTGGATCACCCGCTCCTGGGAGGGGCCGTTCGGGGCGGTCAGGCCGCTGGAGGCGCCGTCCTGGTTGACGGCGCTGCCGCGCACCACCGCCAGCACCGGGTGCCCGAGCCGCTGCGCGTCGGAGAGCCGCTCCAGCAGCAGCATGCCGACGCCCTCGGACCAGCCGGTGCCGTCCGCGCCGGCCCCGAAGGACTTGCAGCGGCCGTCCGAGGCCAGGCCGCCCTGCTGGGCGAAGCCCACGAAGGTGTCCGGCGAGACCATCACGGTCGCGCCGCCCGCGAAGGCCAGCGTCGACTCGCCGGAGCGCAGCGACTGGCAGGCCAGGTGCATGGCCACCAGCGAGGAGGAGCAGGCGGTGTCCAGGGTGACCGCGGGGCCCTCCAGCCCGAGGGTGTACGAGATCCGGCCGGAGGCGACGCTGCCCAGGTTGCCGACGCCGAGGTAGGCGTCCACGCCCTCGGGCAGGTCGATGACGCGCGCGGCGTACTCCCGGTACATCAGCCCGGCGAAGACCCCGGTCCTGCTGCCGCGCAGCCCGTGGGGGTCGACGCCGGCGCGTTCGCACGCCTCCCAGCAGGCCTCCAGCAGCAGCCGGTGCTGCGGGTCCATCGCGGTCGCCTCGCGCGGCGAGATGCCGAACAGGGTGGGGTCGAAGCCGTCCGCGTCGTAGAGGAACCCGCCGCTGCGGGCGAACTCGGCGGCCTCGTCGATGACCCAGCCGCGGTCCTCGGGGAACGCGGAGACCGCGTCGACTCCCTCGGACACCAGCCGCCACAGCGCGTCCGGGCCGTCCACGCCACCGGGCAGCCGACAGGCCATGCCGATGATCGCGATCGGCTGCCGGTCCGCCGACTCGGCGGTGTGCAGGCGCTGCCGGGTCTGGTGCAGCTCGGCGGTGACGCGCTTGAGGTAGTCGCGGAGCTTCTGCTCGTCCGCCATGTCAGGCCTCACAGGGGGTCGGGTGGGGGTTCGGCAGCGTCGGGTGGGCGTTCGGCAGCGGGGTCACGATGAGCCCAGCTCCTTGTCGATGAAGTCGAAGATCTCGTCGTCGCTCGCGGTGTCGAGGCCGGCCACCACGGACGGGGTCCACGGCCCCGGCGCGCCGTCCTCGAAGCGGGCCAGCATCGCCTGGAGCCGCCGCAGCACGGTGAGCCGTTCCGCCTCGCCCACCGTGGCCAGCTCGGCCTCGATCCCCTCCACCCGTTCGGTGAGCGCCACGGCCGCGGACCCGGCCGGGGCGATCCGGGCGGCCAGGTACTCGGCGACCCGGCCGGCCGACGGCTGGTCGAAGGTCAGCGTCGCGGGCAGCCGCAGCCCGGTGCGGGCGGCGAGGCGGTTGCGCAGTTCGACGGCGGTCAGCGAGTCGAAGCCGAGGTCGACGAAGCCCCGGTCGGGCGCCACCGCCTCCGCCGTGGCGTGCCCCAGGACCTGGGCGACGTCCGCCCTGACCGCGTCCAGGATCAGCCGGGCAGCCTCCGCCGGGGAGCGGCCCGCCACCTGGCGCAGCAGCGGCGGCGGGCCGTCCGGGGCGGCGCCGGCCCGGCGCGGGCCACCCGGCAGCAGGCCGCGCAGGAGGGCGGGCACCGCGCTGTCGGCGGCGCCGGGCCCGGCCGGCAGGTCGAGCCGCACCGGCACCAGGTGGGCGTGGTCCCCGGCCAGGGCCGCGTCGAAGAGCGCGAGGCCCTGTTCGGCGGTCAGGCCGGTGCCGAGCCTGGCGGCCCGGTCGCCGAGGTGACCGGTCATCGCGCTGGTCTCCGCCCAGACGCCCCAGGCGAGCGACAGCGCCGGGAGCCCCCGGGCCCGGCGGTGGGCCGCCAGGGCGTCCAGGAAGGTGTTCGCCGCCGCGTAGTTGGCCTGGCCCGGCGAGCCGAAGGTCCCGGCGGCCGAGGAGAACAGCACGAACAGGTCCAGCTCCAGGCCCTCGGTCAGCTCGTGCAGGTGCGCGGCCGCGTCGGCCTTGGGGCGGAACACCGTGGCGATCCGCTCCGGCGTCAGCGACCCGACCAGTCCGTCGTCCAGCACACCGGCGGTGTGCACCACGCCGGACAGCGGGCGGTCCGCCGGGATCGCGGCCAGTACCCCGGCCAGCGCCTCCCGGTCGGCGGCGTCGCAGGCCACCACCTCGGCCTCGGCGCCGAGTTCGGCCAGCCCCGCGACCAGTTCGGCCGCGCCGGGGCTGTCCGGGCCGCGCCGGCTGAGCAGCAGCAGGTGCCGCACGCCGTACGCCTCGGCCAGGTGGCGGGCGAACAGGCCGCCGAGCACGCCGGTGCCGCCGGTGACCAGGACGGTGCCGGGGAGCCCGGCGGGCGCTCCGGTGCCGGGCGCCGCAGTGTCGGGTGCGGCCGTGGCGGTTGCGGCCCTGGCCAGGCGGGGCACCAGCGGGCGTCCGTCCCGCACCGCCAGCTGGGGTTCGGCGCCGGTCGCGTACGGGTGCCAGGCGTCGGCCGCCGGTTCGTCCGCGTCGACCAGGACGAACCGGTCCGGGTGCTCGGACTGGGCCGAGCGCAGCAGGCCCCAGACCGCCGCGCCAGGCAGGTCGCGCACCTCGCCGGCCGGGTCGACGGCGCCGGAGGTCAGCACCACCAGCCGGGAGTCCGCGAAGCGCTCGTCGGCGAGCCACGCCTGGACGGTCTCCAGCACCTGCGAGGCCGTCCGGAGCGCGTCGGCCGCGTCGCCGGGGCCGGCCACCGCCACCGGCAGCACCACCACCGGGGGCACCTCGGCGCCGTCGGACAGCTCGGCCTGCTCGGACAGCTCGGCCTGCTCGGCCGACCCGGTCAGCTCTGCCAGGGAGTCGTACCGGTCGCCCGGCACGTCGGGCGCGGCCTGGCCGAGCACGCACCAGCCCGCGGTGTCCACCGGCGGCAGGGCGGGCACCTGCGTCCACTCGACGGCGAACAGCCAGTCCAGGACGGACGGTTGTACGGGTTCCGGCAGCTGCTCGACGGCGGTCTCCCTGAGCACCAGGGACTCCACCGAGGCGACCGGGGCGCCGAGCCCGTCGGCGGCCCTGATCAGCACGCCGTCCTCGGTCGGCGTCACCGCGACGCGCAGCATCGCGGCGCCGGTCGCGTGCAGGCACACGTCGGTCCAGGCGAACGGAATCCTGGGGGCCTGCCCGGAGTCGGCCCGGGCGAGCCCGATCACGTGCAGCGCGGCGTCCAGCAGGGCCGGGTGGAGCCCGAACCCGGCGGCGGCCGGGGCCGCCTCCTCGGGCAGGGCCACCTCGGCGTAGACGGTGTCGCCGGCCCGCCAGGCGGCGCGCAGGCCCCGGAAGGCCGGGCCGTAGCCGTAGCCGGCTCCGGCGAGCAGCTCGTAGAAGCCGTCCAGCTCCACCGGTTCGGCGCCGGGCGGCGGCCAGGCCACCAGGCCGTGGTCCTCCGGTACGGCCTCGGCGCCCAGCACGCCCGTCGCGTGGCGCACCCACGGCGCCCCGTCGAGGTCCGGCCTGGCGTGGATCTCCACCCGCCGGTCGCCGTCCTCGCCCGGGGCGGCCACCCGCACCTGGACCCGCACCCCGCCGCTCGGCGGCAGCGGCAGCGCGGCCTGCACGATCAGTTCGCGCAGGGTACGGAAGCCGACCTGTTCGCCGGCCCGCAGCGCCATCTCCACGAAGGCCGTCCCCGGCACCAGGACCCGGCCCAGGATCGCGTGGTCCGCCAGCCACGGCTGCGCGGCCCGCGACAGCCGGCCGGTCAGCAGCACCTCGTCCTCGCCGGCCAGCGCGACCGTCGCCCCGAGCAGCGGGTGGTCCGCCGGGGTCTGGCCCACGCCGCCCAGGTCGCCCACACCGGTGGTGTGCTCCAGCCAGAACCGGGTGCGCTGGAAGGCGTACCCGGGCAGCGGCACCCGCCGGCCGGTGCGCAGGACTGCCGGCCAGTCCACGTCCAGGCCTGCCGCCCAGAGCCGGCCGAGCGCCCGCAGGGCGGTGGCGGCCTCGTCCTGGTCGCGGCGCAGCAGCGGCGCGAACACGGCGCCGTCCGGGCCGGACTGCTGCGCCATGCCGCAGAGCACGCCGTCGGGGCCCAGTTCGAGGTAGCGGGTGACGCCCTGGCCGGCCAGGTGGCTGACGCCGTCGGCGAAGCGGACGGTGCCGCGCACCTGGCGGGCCCAGTACCCGAGTGTGCGAAGCTCCTCCGGGTCCACCACCGTGCCGGTCAGGTTCGACACGATCGGGATGCGCGGCTCGGCGAACTCCAGCCCGTCGATCGCGGCGGTGAACTCGGCGAGCATCGGCTCCATCAGGGCCGAGTGGAAGGCGTGCGAGACGGTCAGCCGGCGGGTCCGGCGGCCCTCGGCCCGCCAGCGCCCGGCGAGTTCGTCGACGGCCTCCGCCGGGCCCGAAACCACCACGGAGGCAGGCCCGTTGACGGCGGCGACGTCCAGCCGGTCGCCGATCGCCTCCCGCACCTCGGCCTCGCCGGCCTCGACCGCCAGCATCGCGCCGCCCTCCGGCAGCGCCTGCATCAGCCGGCCGCGAGCCGCGACCAGGGCGCAGGCGTCGGGCAGCGACAGGACACCCGCGCAGTGCGCGGCGGCCACCTCGCCGATCGAGTGGCCGATCAGGAACTCCGGTACCACACCCCAGGATTCGAGCAGCCGGAAGGACGCGACCTCGACGGCGAACAGCCCGGCCTGGGCCCACATCGTCCGGTCCAGGTCCTCGGCGCCCTCGAACACCACGTCCTTGAGCGGCCTGCCCAGGTCGAACCGCGCGCAGACCGCGTCGAAGGCGGCCGCGAACTCCGGCTGCGCCTCGTACAGTTCGCGTCCCATCCCGGTCCGCTGGGAGCCCTGGCCGGTGAACAGGAAGGCCAGTCGGCCCTGGCCGGCGGGGGCGCCGTCCGCCTCGTCGGCGGCGAGCCGGTCGAGCAGCTCCGACAGCTCCTCGGTGTCCCGGCCGA
Source organism: Kitasatospora sp. NPDC091335 (assembly GCF_044757205.1). Taxonomy (NCBI): domain Bacteria; kingdom Bacillati; phylum Actinomycetota; class Actinomycetes; order Kitasatosporales; family Streptomycetaceae; genus Kitasatospora; species Kitasatospora sp. NPDC091335. The sequence continues at coordinate 168,540 of NZ_JBIVUM010000007.1, forward strand.
CGACCACCGCGCGGTGCTCCAGTTCGGCCCGGCCGGTGGCCAGCGACCAGGCGACGTCCCCGGGGGCCCCGGCGGGGGCCTGCGCCAGGTGGGCCCGCAGGGAGCGCGCCTGGTCGCGCAGCGCGGCCGGGGTCTTGCCGGACAGCAGCCACGGCAGCGGGCCTTCGAGGGCCGGGGACCCAGCGGGGGCGACCGGCGCGGCGGCCGGTGCGGATTCCAGGATGACGTGGGCGTTGGTGCCGCTGATCCCGAAGGAGGAGACGCCCGCGCGGCGCGGCCGCTCGGCCTCGGGCCACGGCCTGGCCTCGGTCAGCAGCTCGACCGCGCCCGCCGACCAGTCCACGTGATGGGTCGGCTCGTCGACGTGCAGGGTGGCCGGCAGCACGCCGTGCCGCATCGCCTGCACCATCTTGATCACCCCGGCCACGCCGGAGGCGGCCTGGGTGTGCCCGAAGTTGGACTTGATCGAGCCCAGCCACAGCGGGCTGTCCTCGGGCCGGTCCTGGCCGTACGTCGCCAGCAGCGCCTGGGCCTCGATCGGGTCACCGAGGCGGGTGCCGGTGCCGTGCGCCTCGACGGCGTCCACGTCGGCGGAGGCGAGGCCGGAGTCGGCCAGCGCCTGGCGGATCACCCGCTGCTGCGAGGGCCCGTTGGGCGCGGTGAGACCGTTGGACGCGCCGTCCTGGTTGACGGCGCTGCCGCGGATCACCGCGTGGATCTCGTGGCCGTTGCGCAGCGCGTCGGAGAGCCGTTCCAGCACCAGCAGGCCGACGCCCTCGGACCAGGTGGTGCCGTCCGCCGCCGAGGCGAAGGCCTTGCACCGCCCGTCCGAGGCCAGTCCGCCCTGCCGTCCGAACTCGGCGAAGAGGCTCGGGCCGGCCATGACGGCGACGCCGCCCGCGAGCGCCAGCTCGCACTCGCCGCGCCGCAGCGCCTGCGCGGCCAGGTGCATCGCCACCAGCGAGGAGGAGCACGCGGTGTCCACGGTGACCGCCGGACCCTCCAGGCCGAACACGTACGAGAGCCGGCCGGAGACCACGCTCATCGAGGCGCCCGTCATCAGGAAGCCCTCGGCCCCGGGCGGGAGTTGGGCGCCCACGCCGTAGCTCGACGTGTAGGCCCCGACGAACACGCCGGTCGGGGTGCCGCGCAGTCCGGGCGCCGCGAAGCCCGCGGACTCGAAGGCCTCCCAGGCCGACTCCAGCAGCAGGCGCTGCTGCGGGTCCATCGCCAGCGCCTCGCGCGGCGAGATCCCGAACAGCTCCGCGTCGAAGCCGGCGACGTTCTCCAGGAAGCCTCCGCGCGGGGTGTACGCCGGGTCGTCGACCAGCCAGCCGCGGTCGGCCGGGGAGGCGGTGACGCCGTCGAAGCCCTCGGCCAGCAGCTGCCAGAGCCGCTCGGGGTCGTCCGCGCCGCCGGGGTAGCGGCAGCTCATGCCGACGATCGCGATCGGTTCGTCGAGGCCGGCGGCGGTGGCGGCGGACCCGCCCGTGGCCGGGGCCGTCCCCGGCGCCGCCGGGGTGCCGTCGGACAGCGCCTCGGCGAGGTGGTCCGCCAGCAGCTCCGGGGTCGGGTAGTCGAAGACCAGGGTCGCGGGCAGCCGCAGTCCGGTCGCGGTGTTGAGGCCGTTGCGCAGCTCCACCGCCGTCAGCGAGTCCAGCCCGAGGTCCTTGAACGCCTGCTTCGCGCCGACCGCTTCCACCCCGGAGTGACCGAGGACGGTCGCCACGTGGGCCCGCACCAGCTCCAGCAGGCGCGCCCGGCGCTCGTCGGCGCCCAGCGCCCGCAGCTGCTCCAGCACGGCGGCCCGGCCACCGGCGCCGCGCTCGGCGGCCCGGCTGATCGGGGCCCGCACCAGGGCGCGGAACAGCGGCGGGACGGCGCCGCCTCGGCGGGCCCTGAGATCGAGCGTGACCGGCAGCAGGTGGGGCATCGGCAGGGCGGTCGCGCGGTCGAACAGGGCGAGTGCCCGGGCGGTGGGCAGGGCGGAGCCGCTGCGTGCCGAGGCCAGGTGGCCGGTGAGTTCGCTGGCCTGCTCCCACAGACCCCAGGCCAGCGACTGGCCGGCCAGACCCTCGGCCGTCCGCCGGACGGCCAGGCCGTCCAGGAAGGCGTTCGCCGCCGCGTAGTTGGCCTGCCCGCCGGAGCCGAACGTCGCGGACACCGAGGAGTACAGCACGAACATCGCCAGATCCTGACGGACAGTCAACTCGTGCAGGTTGAGCGCCGCGTCCGCCTTCGGACGCAGCGCGACGGAGAGCCGCTCCGGCGTCATCGAGCCGAACACCCCGTCGTCCAGGACACCGGCCGCGTGCACCACACCGGTCAACGGACGGGCCAGACCCTCCAGCACGGCCGCCAGCGCCGTACGGTCCGCCGCGTCACAGGCGACCACCTCGGCCTCGGCACCCGACTCGGCCAGCGCGGCGACCAGTTCGGCCGCCTCCGGACTCCCCGGCCCACGACGACTGAGCAGCGTCAGGTGCCGCACCCCGTGCCCGGCGACCAGGTGACGGGCCAGCAGCCCGCCCAGCGTCCCGGTGCCGCCGGTGATCAGCACGGTGCCCTCGGGATCGAGCGGCGCCGGCACGGTGAGCACGTTCTTGCCCACGTGCTTCGCCTGACTGACGAACCGGAAGGCGTTCACCGCGTCCCGGACATCCCAGGCCGTGATCGGCAGCATCCGCAGCACACCGGCCTCGAACAGCCCGATGACTTCCTGGAGCAGGCCGCCCATCCGCTCCGGACCGGCCTCGGCCAGGTCGAAGGCCCGGTACCAGACGTCGGCGGGCTGCCGGATGTCGGTCTTGCCCATCTCCAGGAAGCGCCCGCCCTCGGCCATCAGCCGCAGCGAGGCGTCGATGAACTCCCCGGCCAGCGAGTTCAGCACCAGGTCCACCCCGCGCCCACCGCTGGTGGCGCGGAAGTGCTCTTCGAAGTCCAGGTCACGCGAGGAGGAGATGTGCGCGTCGTCGAGGCCGGCGGCACGCAGCACGTCCCACTTGCCACGACTGGCCGTGCCGTACACCTCCAGCCCGAAGTGACGGGCCAGTTGGACGGCCGCCATGCCCACACCACCGGCCGCCGCGTGCACCAGCACCGACTCACCCGGCCGGGCGTCGCCCAGGTCACGCAACCCGAAGTAGGCGGTGGCGAAGACGATCGGCACCGACGCGGCCTGCGCGAAGGTCCAGTCGGCGGGCATCGTGGCCAGCAGCCGCCGGTCGGTGACGGCCCGCCGGGCCGCGCCGCCGGTGAAGAAGCCGAACACCCGCTCGCCGACGGCCAGGTCGGTCACCCCGGCGCCGACCTCCAGGACCACGCCCGCGGCCTCGACCCCGATCACCGCCGAAGGATCCGGGTACATGCCCAGACCGATCAGCACGTCCTTGAAGTTCACCCCCGCCGAACGCACCGCGACCCGCACCTCACCCGCACCCAGCGGGGCGTCCGCCTCCGGCGCGGGCACCAGCGCCATGTCCGCCAGGACCGCACCCTCCCCCGCGACACCCAACCGCCAGGCACCCTCCCCCTCCGGCACCGCCAGCCGGTCGACCGCGGACGCCCGCACCAGGCGCGGCACCCGCACATCCCCTCCGCGGACCGCGAGTTGGGGCTCCTCACCGCCGACCAGCGCGGGCCAGCCGGCCCACCGGTCCGCCCCCGCGGGGTCCAGGTCGACCAGGACGATCCGGCCCGGGTTCTCGGTCTGCGCGGCCCGCAGCAGGCCCCAGACGGCCGCCTGCACCGGGTCCGCTCCGCCGCCCGCCGCGGCCGGCACCGCGCCGCTCGTCAGCACGACCAGCCGGCTGTCGGCGAACCGCTCCTCGCCCAGCCACTCCTGCGCGGTGGCCAGCACCCGCGCGGCCGTCCCGTGCACGTCCTCGGAGGCCGGAACGGCCAGCACCACCACCGGCGGCAGCGCGCCGTCCGGCTCCGCCGCCAGCGCCGCCAGATCCGCGAACTCCCGTGCGCCCGGCGCCGGTTCGGCGCCCAGAACGGCCCAGCCCGTCGGGTCGGCGGCGGCCTCGGCCGGCGGCACCGGCACCCAGTCCAGCGCGAACAGCGCGTCCGGCCAGGCGTCGGCCGGGCTCTGGAGCGCTTGGGCGGAGACCTCGCGGAGCACCAGCGAGCCGACCGAGGCGACGGGGGCGCCGAGTTCGTCGGCGGCGAGGAGCGCCACCCCGTCGGCCGCCCGGGTCACCGCGACCCGCAGCGTCGAGGCGCCCACCGCGTGCAGCCGCACGCCGGTCCACGCGAACGGCACCCGGGGCGCCTGCCCGGCGTCGGCCAGGACCAGGCCGCTGACGTGCAGCGCCGCGTCCAGCAGCGCCGGGTGCAGCCCGAACCCGCCCGCCTCGCCCGCCGCCTCCTCGGGCAGCGCGACCTCGGCGTAGACGGTGCCGCCCGCCCGCCAGGCCGCGCGCAGGCCCCGGAACACCGGGCCGTAACCGTAGCCGCCGCCGGCCAGCGCCTCGTAGAAGCCGTCCAGGACCACCGGTTCGGCGCCCGCCGGCGGCCAGGCGGTGAGGTCGAAGCCCGGCGCCCGCTCCTCCCCGGTCAGCGTGCCGGCCGCGTGGCAGACCCACGGGGCGTCGTCGTCGCTGTCCGGGCGGGCGTGGATCTCCACCCGGCTGTCGCCGTCCTCGCCGGGGGCCGTCGCGCGCACCTGGATCCGGACGCCTCCGCGTTCGGGCAGCGGCAGCGGGGCCTGGACGATCAGCTCCTCCAGCACCGGGAGGTCGATCTGCGCGCCCGCCCGCAGCGCCATGTCCACGAACGCGGTGCCGGGCACCAGCACCCGGCCCTGGATCGCGTGGTCGGCCAGCCAGGGGCGGGTGGCCCGGGACAGCAGGCCGGTCAGCACCAGGCCTTCGTCACCGGCCAGTTGCACCGCGGCGCCGAGCAGCGGGTGGCCGGTGGGCAGCTGTCCGACCGAACCGGCGTCGCCCGTCCGGGCGGACGGGCGCGGCCAGTACCGCTCCCGCTGGAAGGCGTACGTCGGCAGCTCGACCCGGGGGCCGGCCGGCAGCAGGGCCGGCCAGTCCACCTCGGCGCCGGCCGTCCACAGCCGGGCCAGCGCCTGTCGCGCCGTCCCGGCCTCGTCCCGGTCGCGGCGCAGCACCGGCGCGAAGACGCCCTCGACGTCGGCCTGCCTGGCCATCCCGCACAGCACCGCGTCGGGGCCGAGTTCGACGAACCGGGTGACGCCCTGCCGCCGCAGGGTCTCCACGCCGTCGGCGAAGCGGACGGCTTCGCGGACCTGGCGGACCCAGTAGTCGGGGGTGGTGAGCAGGCCCGGCTCGGCGAGTTCGCCGGTCAGGTCGGAGACGATCGGGATGCGCGGCTCGGCGAAGGTCAACTGCTCCAGGACGGCGGCGAATTCGGCGAGCATCGGCTCCATCAGGGCCGAGTGGAAGGCGTGCGAGACGCTCAGCCGGCTGGTCCGGCGGCCCTCGGCCTTCCACTGCGCGGCGAACTCGTCCACCACCTCGGCGGGGCCCGAAACCACCAGCGAGGCAGGCCCGTTGACGGCCGCGACGTCGAGCCGCTCACCGATCGCCTCGCGCACCTCGGCCTCGGCGGCCTGCACGGCGAGCATCGCGCCGCCCTCGGGCAGCGCCTGCATCAGCCGGCCCCGCGCCGCGACCAGCGCGCACGCGTCGGCCAGCGAGAACACCCCGGCGACGTGCGCCGCCGCGATCTCCCCGATCGAGTGCCCGAGCAGGAACTCCGGTACCACGCCCCAGGATTCGAGCAAACGGTACGAAGCGACCTCGACGGCGAACAGCCCGGCCTGGGCCCACATCGTCCGGTCCAGGTCCTCGGCGCCCTCGAACACCACGTCCTTGAGCGGCCTGCCCAGGTCGAACCGCGCACAGACCTCGTCGAAGGCCGCCGCGAACACCGGGAACGCCTCGTACAGACCACGCCCCATCCCGACCCGCTGCGCGCCCTGACCGGTGAACAGGAACGCCGTGCGCCCCTCGCCCGCCGTGCCCGTGACCACGCCCTCGGCCGGCCGGCCCTCGACCAGCGCGGTCAGCGCCGCCTCGATCGCGGCGGCCGAGTCCCCGACGGCGACCGCCCGGTGCTCCAGCGCGGACCGGCGGACGGCCAGGGCGTGCCCGGCGGCCGCCAGGTCGGGTGCGGTCGCCAGGAACCCGCGCAGCCGGTCCGCCTGCCCGCCCAGCCCGGCCGGGGTCCTCGCCGAGACCGGCCAGAGCACGGTGCCGTCGCCCGGTGCCGGTTCCGCGGCGGGCACCGGCTCCGGGGCGGGCACCGGGTCGCCCTGCTCCAGGATCACGTGGGCGTTGGTGCCGCTGATACCGAAGGAGGAGACGCCCGCGCGGCGCGGCCGGCCGAGGTCCGGCCACGGCCTGGCCTCGGTGAGCAGTTCCACCGCACCGGTCGACCAGTCGACGTGCGGAGTCCGCTGCTCGACGTGCAGGGTGGCGGGCAGCAGGCCGTGGCGCATCGCCTGCACCATCTTGATGATCCCGGCGACGCCCGCCGCCGACTGGGTGTGGCCGATGTTGGACTTGACCGAGCCGAGCCACAGCGGCTGGTCCCCGGCGCGGCCCTGGCCGTACGTCGCCAGCAGGGCCTGGGCCTCGATCGGGTCGCCGAGCGGCGTGCCGGTGCCGTGCGCCTCCACCGCGTCCACCTCGGACGGGGCGAGCCGCGCGGTGGCCAACGCCTGGCGGATCACCCGCTCCTGCGAGGGCCCGTTGGGCGCCGTCAGCCCGTTGGAGGCGCCGTCCTGGTTGACGGCGCTGCCGCGGACCACCGCGAGCACCCGGTGGCCGTCGCGGCGGGCGTCGGACAGCCGCTGGAGCACCAGCACGCCCACGCCCTCGGACCAGACGGTGCCGTCGGCCCCGGCGGAGAACGCCTTGCAGCGCCCGTCCGAGGCGAGGCCGTCCTGCCGGTCGAACTCGGCGAACACGCCGGGGGTGGACATCACGGTCACGCCGCCGGTCAGCGCCATCGCGCACTCGCCGCGCTGGAGCGCCTGGATCGCCCAGTGCAGGGCGACCAGTGAGGAGGAGCAGGCGGTGTCCACGGTGACCGCGGGGCCCTCCAGGCCGAACACGTACGAGACGCGGCCGGACAGGACGCTGGTGGCGGCACCCGTCATCAGGTGCCCCTCCGACTCGGGCAGGTCCATCCCGGCGCCGTAGCCGAACGCCGAGGCGCCGACCAGGACTCCGGTGGACGAGTGGTGCATCGACAGCGGATCCAGCCCGGCCGACTCGAAGGCCTCCCAGGAGGCCTCCAGCAGCAGCCGCTGCTGGGGGTCCATCGCCAGCGCCTCGCGCGGCGAGATCCCGAACAGCCCGGCGTCGAAGTCGGGGGCGTCGTGCAGGAAGCCGCCGCGGGGCGTGTAGGTGGCCTCGGCGACCTCGACCTCCCAGCCGCGGTCGGACGGGAAGGCGGTGACGCCGTCGAAGCCCTCGGCCAGCAGGCGCCAGAGCCGCTCGGGGGTGTCCGCGCCGCCGGGGTAGCGGCAGCTCATGCCGATGATCGCGATCGGCTCGCCGGTGTCCACAGCCGCCTCGGCGGTGACCGTCGACACCGGCGCGGCCCGCTCGAACAGCAGCGCGTCGAGGTGCTCGGCGAGCACGGTCGGCGTCGGGTAGTCGAAGACCAGGGTCACCGGCAGCCGCAGCCCGGTGACGGCGTTCAGCCCGTTGCGCAGTTCGACGGCGGTGAGCGAGTCGAAGCCGAGGTCGCGGAACGCGTGCCGGGCGCCGACCGCGTCCGCGGCGGAGTGGCCGAGGATGGTGGCCGCGCTGCTCCGGACGAGGTCCAGCAGTTGCGCGCGCCGCTCCTCGGCCGGCAGCGACCGCAGCCGGCCGACCAGTCCGGCGTCCGCGCCCGCGCCCCGGCCGGCCGCCCGGCGCGCGGCCGGCCGGATCAGGCCGCGCAGCAGCGGGGGCACCAGGTGGGTGGAGACCGCCTGCGCCGCGGCGAGGTCCAGGACCATCGGCACCAGGTGCGGGAGGGACAGCGCGGTCGCGCGGTCGAACAGGGCGAGTGCCCGGGCGGTGGGCAGGGCGGAGCCGCTGCGTGCCGAGGCCAGGTGGCCGGTGAGTTCGCTGGCCTGCTCCCACAGACCCCAGGCCAGCGACTGGCCGGCCAGACCCTCGGCCGTCCGCCGGACGGCCAGGCCGTCCAGGAAGGCGTTCGCCGCCGCGTAGTTGGCCTGCCCGCCGGAGCCGAACGTCGCGGACACCGAGGAGTACAGCACGAACATCGCCAGATCCTGACGGACAGTCAACTCGTGCAGGTTGAGCGCCGCGTCCGCCTTCGGACGCAGCACGACGGAGAGCCGCTCCGGCGTCATCAAGCCGAACACCCCGTCGTCCAGGACACCGGCCGCGTGCACCACACCGGTCAGCGGACGGGCCAGACCCTCCAGCACGGCCGCCAGCGCCGTACGGTCCGCCGCGTCACAGGCGACCACCTCGGCCTCGGCACCCGACTCGGCCAGCGCGGCGACCAGTTCGGCCGCCTCCGGACTCCCCGGCCCACGACGACTGAGCAGCGTCAGGTGCCGCACCCCGTGCCCGGCGACCAGGTGACGGGCCAGCAGCCCACCCAGCGTCCCGGTGCCGCCGGTGATCAGCACGGTGCCCTCGGGATCGAGCGGCGCCGGCACGGTGAGCACGTTCTTGCCCACGTGCTTCGCCTGACTGACGAACCGGAAGGCGTTCACCGCGTCCCGCACGTCCCAGGCCGTGATCGGCAGCATCCGCAGCACACCGGCCTCGAACAACTCGATGACCTCGTGCAGGATGCCGCCCATCCGCTCCGGGCCCGCCTCCCCGAGGTCGAACGCCCGGTAGCGGACGCCCTCCGGCTGCCGGATGTCGGTCTTGCCCATCTCCAGGAACCGGCCGCCGTCCGCCAGGAGCCGCAGCGAGGCGTCGATGAACTCCCCGGCCAGCGAGTTCAGCACCAGGTCCACCCCGCGCCCACCGCTGGTGGCGCGGAAATGCTCCTCGAAGTCCAGGTCACGCGAAGAAGAGATGTGCGCGTCGTCCAGACCGGCGGCACGCAGCACGTCCCACTTGCCACGACTGGCCGTGCCGTACACCTCCAGCCCGAAGTGACGGGCCAGTTGGACGGCCGCCATGCCCACACCGCCGGCCGCCGCGTGCACCAGCACCGACTCACCCGGCCGGGCGTCGCCCAGGTCACGCAACCCGAAGTAGGCGGTCGCGAACACCAGGGGCACCGACGAGGCCTGGGCGAACGACCAGCCCTCCGGCACCCTGGCCAACAGCCGCCGGTCGGTCACCGCCCGCAGGGCGGCGCCGCCGGTGAAGAAGCCGAACACCCGGTCCCCCGGGGCGAGGTCGGTCACCTCCGCGCCGACCTCCAGGACCACGCCCGCGGCCTCGGCACCGATCACCGCCGACGGGTCCGGGTACATGCCCAGCCCGATCAGCACGTCCTTGAAGTTCACCCCCGCCGAACGCACCGCGACCCGCACCTCACCCGCACCCAGCGGGGCGTCCGCCTCCGGCGCGGGCACCAGCGCCATGTCCGCCAGGACCGCACCCTCCCCCGCGACACCCAACCGCCAGGCACCCTCCCCCTCCGGCACCGCCAGCCGGTCGACCGCGGACGCCCGCACCAGGCGCGGCACCCGTACCAGGGTGCCGCGGATCGCCGCCTGCGGCTCGTCACCGGCCACCACGGCCGGCCACAGCCGCGCCGAGTCGTCCCGCGGATCGAGGTCCACCAGGACGATACGATCCGGGTTCTCCGTCTGCGCCGACCGCAGCAGGCCCCACACCGCCGCCTGGACCGGATCCACCCCGGCTCCCGCGACGACGGGCATCGCACCACGCGTCAGCACCGCCAGCCGCGCGGCCTCGAACCGCTCCTCCGCCAGCCACTCCCGGACCACGCCCAGCACGCCCGCGGTCAGCTCGTGCACATCGTCCGAGGCCGGGACCGGCAGCACCACCACCGGCGGCACCGCGCCCTCGCCGTCCAGCTCCGCCACCAGGTCCGCGACGGCGGCGTAGGCCGGCAGGCCGTCGACTTCGCCGATCGCCGCCCAGCCGGAGACGTCCACGGCCTCCTCGGCGACCGTCACCGGCGCCCAGTCGACGGCGAACAGCGCCTCGGGGCCGCTCTCCTCGGCGGGGCGCAGCGCCTCCGCGGAGATCTCCCGCATCGCCAGCGACTCCACGGTGGCGACGGGCTCGCCCACGCCGTCGGCGAGCAGCAGCGACACGCCCTCCGCGGTGCCGTCGACCCGCACCCGGAGCACCGACGCGCCGACCGCGTCCAGCCGGGTGCCGGTCCAGGCGAACGGCAGCCGGGTGCCACCGGCCTGGACGACCGGGGACAGGCCCACGGCGTGCAGCGCCGCGTCCAGCAGCGCCGGGTGCAGCCCGAACCCGCCAGCCTCGCCCGCCGCCTCCTCGGGCAGCGCGACCTCGGCGTAGACGGTGCCGCCCGCCCGCCAGGCCGCGCGCAGGCCCCGGAACACCGGGCCGTAACCGTAGCCGCTCCCGGCCAGCGCCTCGTAGAAGCCGTCCAGGACCACCGGCTCGGCGCCCGCCGGCGGCCAGGCGGTGAGGCCCTCGCCGGTTCCGGCGTCGGCGGTGGCCAGCAGACCGGCCGCATGGCTGGTCCAGACCGCGTCGACGGTGCCCTCGGGCCGCGAGTAGACCTCGACCGTGCGCTCGCCGCTCTCACCGGCGGCGCTCACGCTCACCTGGAGCTGCGTCCCGGTGTGCTCGGGCAGCACCAGCGGGGTCCGCAGGACGAGCTCCCTGATCGCCGCGCAGCCGGCCCGGCGACCGGCCGTCCAGACCAGCTCGACCAGGGCCGCGCCGGGCAGCACCACTCGGTCCAGGATGACGTGGTCGGCCAGCCACGGGTGGGTGGCCGCCGAGAGCCGCCCGGTGAGCAGCAGGCCGCCGCCGTCGGCCACCGTGACGGCGGCGCTCAGCAGCGGGTGGCCGACCGGCTCCAGGCCTGCCGTGCCCGGGTCCCCGGCCACCGGGACGACCTCCGGCCAGTACCGCTCGCGCTGGAAGGCGTACGTCGGCAGGTCGAGCCGCCGGCCGGTCGGCAGCACCGCCCGCCAGTCGACGTCCGCGCCCGCCGTCCAGACCCTGGCCAGCGCGCGCAGCGCGGTGTCCGCGGGCTCCCGGTCGCGCCGGGCGAGGGGCGCGAACACGCCCTCGGGGGCGGACTGCTGGGCCATTCCGCAGAGCACGCCGTCCGGCCCCAGTTCGACGAACCGGGTGACGCCCTGTCCGGTGAGGTGGCCGATCCCGTCGGCGAAGCGGACCGCCTCGCGGACCTGGCGGACCCAGTAGTCCGGGGTGGTGAGCAGGCCGGGGCCGGCCACCGACCCGGTCAGGTTCGAGACCAGCGGGATCCGCGGCTCGGCGAACGTCAACCCGGCCAGGACGGCGGCGAATTCGGCGAGCATCGGCTCCATCAGGGCCGAGTGGAAGGCGTGCGAGACGCTCAGCCGGCTGGTCCGGCGGCCCTCGGCCTTCCAGTGGGCGGCCAGCTCGTCGACGGCCTCCGCCGGGCCCGAAACCACCACCGAGGAAGGCCCGTTGACGGCGGCGATGTCGGCCCGGTCGCCGATCGCCCCGGCCGCTTCGGCCTCGGTGGCCTGGACGGCGAGCATCGCGCCGCCCGTCGGCAGCGCCTGCATCAGCCGCCCGCGCGCCGCCACCAGCGCGCACGCGTCGGCCAGCGAGAACACCCCCGCCACATGGGCCGCCGCCACCTCGCCGATCGAGTGCCCGAGCAGGAAGTCCGGTACCACGCCCCAGAATTCGAGCAGACGGAAGGAAGCGACCTCGACCGCGAACAGCCCGGCCTGCGCCCACACCGTACGGTCGAGATCCTCGGCGCCCTCGAACACCACGTCCTTCACCGGACGGTCCAGCAACAGGTCCAGCTCGGCGCAGACCGCGTCGAAGGCGTCCGCGAACACCGGGAACGCCCCGTACAACCCGGCGCCCATCCCCACCCGCTGCGCGCCCTGACCGGTGAACAGGAAGGCCGTACGGCCCTCGGCGGTCACTCCGGTGACCACGTGCGCGGCCGGGGTGCCCGCGGCCACGGTGCCGAGCCCCTCCGCGAGGCCGGCCACGTCGGCGCCGAGCACCACGGCGCGGTGCGCGAGGGCCGCCCGGCCGAGCAGGGCGTGCCCGAGGTCGGCCGGAGAGCCGTCGGAGCCGGTCGAGCCGGCGAAGGCGGCGAGCCGTTCGGCCTGGGCCCGCAGCGCGGGTTCGGTCCTGGCCGACAGCAGCCAGGGGATCACCGGCGGCGCCGTCCCGGCCGGCTCGTCCTGGGCCAGGACCGGCACGGCCTCGATGATGACGTGGGCGTTGGTGCCGCTGATGCCGAAGGAGGAGACGCCCGCGCGGCGCGGCCGGCCGGCCTCGGGCCACGGACGGGCCTCGGTGAGCAGTTCCACCGCGCCGGCCGACCAGTCCACGTGCGGGGACGGCGCGTCCACGTGCAGGGTGGCCGGCAGCACCCCGTGCCGCATCGCCATGACCATCTTGATGATCCCGGCGACGCCGGCGGCCGCCTGGGTGTGCCCGATGTTGGACTTGATCGAGCCGAGCAGCAGCGGGCTGCCCTCGGGCCGGTCCTGACCGTACGTCGCGAGCAGCGCCCCGGCCTCGATCGGGTCGCCGAGCCGGGTGCCGGTGCCGTGCGCCTCGACCACGTCCACCTCGGCGGTGGTCAGGCCCGCGGTCGCCAGCGCCTGGCGGATCACCCGCTCCTGCGAGGGCCCGTTGGGCGCCGTCAGCCCGTTGGAGGCGCCGTCCTGGTTGACGGCGCTGCCACGCACCCGGGCCAGCACCCGGTGGCCGAGGCGCTGGGCGTCCGACAGCCGCTCGACCAGCAGCACACCGACGCCCTCGCCCCAGCCGGTGCCGTCGGCCGCGGCGGCGAAGGCCTTGCAGCGGCCGTCCGAGGCGAGGCCGCCCTGCCGGTCGAACTCGCCGAAGGTGGCCGACGAGACCATCACCGTGACACCGCCCGCGAGCGCCATCGCGCACTCGCCGCGCTGCACCGCCTGCGCCGCCAGGTGCAGCGCCACCAGCGAGGAGGAGCAGGCGGTGTCCACCGTCACCGCCGGCCCCTCCAGGCCGAAGGAGTACGCCACCCGGCCGGAGATCACGCTGTTCGCGGTGCCGGAGAGCAGGTGCCCCTCCGCCCCGTCGAAGCCGCGCGCGCCGCCCCCGCCGTAGCCGGAGGAGGACGCGCCGACGAAGACGCCGACCTGTTCGCCCTTGAGCGACCTGGGGTCCAGGGCGGCGGACTCGAAGGTCTCCCAGACGGCCTCCAGCAGCAGCCGCTGCTGAGGGTCCATCGCCAGCGCCTCGCGCGGCGAGATGCCGAACAGCCCCGCGTCGAAGCGGGTCGCCTCGTGGACGAAGCCGCCCTGCCGGGAGTACCCGCCCTCGGCGTCGGCGAACTCCCAGCCGCGGTCGGCGGGGAATCCCGAGATGCCGTCGGCGCCGGTGGCGACCAGCTCCCACAGCTCGTCCGGCGAGGTGATGCCGCCGGGGTAGCGGCAGCTCATGCCGACGATCACGATCGGGTCGTCACCGCCGGTTCCGGGCCCGGCCACGGTGCCGGGCGCCCGGTCCGCCGCCGGGGCCCGTTCCAGGCCGGCCAGCAGCTGCCCGGCCAGGTGCCCGGCCAGCTCACCGGGGGTCGGGTAGTCGAAGACCAGGGTGGCCGGCAGCGCCAGGCCGGTCTCGGTGCCGAGCGCGTTGCGCAGCTCCACCGCGCTCAGCGAGGTGAAACCCAGGTCGCGGAAGGCCCGGTCCGGCTCGACCGCCTCGGCCGTGCTGTGCCCGAGCACCGTGGCGACCCGCGCCCTGACCAGGTCCAGCACGATCCGGGCGCGCTGTGGGGCGGGCGCCGCGGCGAGCCGCCGCACCAGGGCGGATCCGGCCTCGGCGGCGGACTCCTCCGCGGCCGGCCGCCGCACCGCCTCGGGCAGGTCGGCCAGCAGCGGGCTGGGGCGGCTGGAGGTGAACGCCGGGGCGAACCGCTCCCAGTCCACGTCCGCGACCACCAGGCAGGTCTCCCGCAGGTCCACCGCCCGGGCGAGCGCGGCGACGGCCAGCGCCGGGTCCAGCGCGGGCAGTCCGCGCTTGCGCAGGAAGTCCTCGGCCTCGCCGCGCACCGCCATGCCGGCCCCGGCCCACGGGCCCCAGGCCACCGAGAGGCCGGCCAGGCCGCGCGAGCGCCGCTGCTGCACCAGGGCGTCCAGGTAGGCGTTGGCGGCGGCGTAGAGCCCCTGCCCGCCGCTGCCCCAGACGCCCGCGATGGAGGAGAAGGTGACGAACAGGTCCAGGTCCAGCCCGGCGGTCAGCTCGTCCAGGTGCGCCGCGCCGGTCACCTTGCCGCCGGTGGAGGAGCGCACGTCGGCGGGGCCGGCCCAGTCCAACGGGGCGGTCTCCGCGACGCCGGCCGCGTGCACCACACCGGTCAGCGGGAGCTCGGCCGGGACGGCCGCCAGCACCTCGGCCAGCGCCTCCCGGTCCCCCGCGTCGCAGGCGGCGACCGTCACCCGGGCGCCGAGCCCGGTGAGTTCGGCGGCCAGACCGGCCACGCCGGGGGTGTCCTGCCCGCGCCGGCCGGTGAGCACCAGGTGCGGTGCGCCGCGCCCGGCCAGCCAGCGGGCGACGGCGGCGCCCAGCGCGCCGGTGCCGCCGGTGATCAGCACGGTGCCCGAGGGGGTCCACGGCTCCGCCGGGGCGCCGTCGGCGGCCGCCCGCACCAGCCGGCGGGAGTAGACCCCGGCCGCGCGCACGGCGACCTGGTCCAGGCCCTGGTCGCCGGTCAGCACCGAGGCCAGCCGGGCGGCGGCCCTGGCGTCCACGGTGGCGGGGACGTCCACCAGGCCGCCCCAGCGGTCCGGGTGCTCCAGGGCGGCGACCCGGCCGGCGCCCCACACCTGGGCCTGGAACGGGTCGCGCAGCGGGTCCGAGCCGCCGACCGACACCGCGCCGCTGGTGACGGTCCACAGCGGCGCGCCGATCCCGGCGTCGCCGAGCGCCTGCAACAGGACCAGCGAGGCGGTCAGCCCGTCCCGGCCGAGCACGGTCAGCGACAGCACACCCGCGAAGGCGTCCGGCAGCTCCGCCAGCCGTCCGGCCAGCGCCGCCCGGCCGTCGGCGACCGGGTCGCAGCCGAACTCGACCAGGTCGGCCCCGGCGGCCCGCAGGGCGGCGGGCAGTTCGGCCGCCACCCCGGCGGTCCCGGCGCCGTCGGCCGGCCGCACGACCAGCCAGCGGCCGGCCGGCACGCCCGCGCCGAGCCCGTCCGTGACCGGCTTCCAGGTGACCCGGTAGCGCCAGGAGTCGACCACGGCGTCGGCCCGGCGGCGCCTGCGCCAGGAGGACAGCACGGGCAGCAGCGGCTCCAGCTCCCCCGCCGCCTCGACGGCCAGGGTGCTCGCCAGCTCGCCCAGGTCCTCGCGTTCCACCGCGTCCCAGAACCGGGCGTCCAGCGGGTCGCCGCCACTCGCCGGCGCCGCGGCGGGGACGGCCTCGGGCCAGTACCGCTCGCGCTGGAAGGGGTACGTCGGCAGGTCGACCCGCCGGCCGCCGCCCAGCACCGCCCGCCAGTCCAGCGGGACGCCGGCCGTCCACAGCCCGGCCGGCGCGGCGGCCGGCGCGCCGCTCCGGTCCCGGCGCTGCACCGGCACGAACACACCGTCGGTGACGGTGAGCTGGGCCATGCCGCAGAGCACGCCGTCCGGCCCCAGCTCGACGAACTTCCGTACGCCGTGGTCGCGCAGGCAGGCCACGCCGTCGGCGAACCGGACGGTCTCCCTGACGTGCCGGACCCAGTAGTCCGGCGTGCCCAGGGTCCCGGCACCGGCGAGGGTGCCGGTCAGGTTCGAGACCATCGCGATCCGCGGCGCCTCGAAGGCGACGGTCTCCAGCACCGCGCGGAAGTCCGCGAGCATCGGCTCCATCAGCGCCGAGTGGAACGCGTGCGAGACCGCCAGCCGGGCGGTCCTGCGCCCCTCGGCTCGCCAGCGGGCGGCGAGTTCGTCGATCACGGCCGCGTCGCCGGAGACCACCACGTCGGCGGGCCCGTTGACCGCGGCGATGTCGGCCAGGCCGTCCAGCTCCGCCCTGACCTCCTCCTCGGGGGCCTGCACCGCGAGCATCGCCCCGCCGGCCGGGAGCGCCTGCATCAGCCGGGCGCGGGCCGCCACCAGCCGGCAGGCGTCCGGCAGGGAGAACACGCCCGCGCAGTGCGCCGCCGCGATCTCGCCGATCGAGTGGCCGAGCAGCAGGTTCGGCACCACGCCCCAGGATTCGAGCAGCCGGAAGGTCGCGACCTCGACCGCGAACAGGCTCGTCTGGGCGTAGCCGGTCCGGTTCAGGTCGACGCCGTCGGCCGCCACCTCGCGGATCGGCCGGTCCAGGGCAGGGTCCAGCTCGGCGCAGACCGCGTCGAAGGCGTCCGCGAAGACCGGGAAGCGCTCGTACAGCTCCTCGGCCATGCCGGCCCGCTGCGCGCCCTGGCCGGTGAACAGGAAGGCGGTGCCGCCGGGGACCGCAGTGGCGGCCGCGTCGGCGTCGAAGTCGGCCAGCCGACCGAGGAGTTCGGCCCGGTCCTCGCCGAGCAGCACCGTGCGGTGCTCCAGCGCGGCCCGGGTGGTGGCGAGCGCGTGGCCGATGTCGCGCGGGTCGGCGTCCGCGTCGGCGAGGAAGGTGCGCAGCCGCTCCGCCTGGGCCCGCAGGCCGTCCCTGGTGTGCGCGGAGAGCGGCCACAGCGCGAGCGCGGGCGTCGGGGCCGGCTCCGGCCCGGCGGCCGGCGGCTGCTCGATGATGACGTGGGCGTTGGTGCCGCTGATGCCGAAGGAGGAGACGGCCGCGCGGCGCGGCCGGCCGGCCTCGGGCCACGGACGGGCCTCGGTGAGCAGTTCCACCGCGCCGCGCGACCAGTCCACCTGGGGGCTGGGCTCGTCCACGTGCAGGGTGGCGGGCATGATCCCGTGGCGCAGCGCCTGCACCATCTTGATCACGCCGGCCGCGCCCGCCGCGGCCTGGGTGTGGCCGATGTTGGACTTGATCGAGCCGAGCCACAGCGGGCCGCCGTCGGCGCGGTCCTGACCGTAGGTGGCCAGCAGCGCCTGCGCCTCGATCGGGTCGCCGAGCACGGTGCCGGTGCCGTGGCCCTCGACCAGGTCGACGTCCGGGGTGGCCAGTCCGGCGTTGGCCAGCGCCTGGCGGATCACCCGCTGCTGGGCGGGGCCGTTGGGGGCGGTGAGCCCGTTGGAGGCGCCGTCCTGGTTGACGGCGCTGCCGCGGATCACCGCGTGCACCCGGTGGCCGTCACGCCGGGCGGTGGAGAGCCGCTCGACCAGCAGCAGGCCGACGCCCTCGCCCCAGCCGGTGCCGTCCGCGGCGCCCGCGTAGGAGCGGCAGCGCCCGTTCGAGGACAGCCCGCCCTGGCGGTCGAACTCGCCGAAGGCGGCCGGGGAGACCATCACGGTGACGCCGCCGGCCAGCGCCTGCTCGCACTCGCCGCGCTGCACCGCCTGCACCGCCAGGTGCAGGGCGACCAGCGAGGAGGAGCACGCGGTGTCGACCGTGACGGCCGGGCCTTCGAGGCCGAAGGTGTACGCGATCCGGCCGGAGATCACGCTGTTGGCGGTGCCGGAGAGCAGGTGCCCCTCCGCCCCCGCGAGCCCGAGGCCGCCGCTGCCGTAGCCGGAGTTGGAGGCTCCGGCGAACACGCCGATCTGCGCGCCCTGGACCGAGCGCGGGTTCACCCCGGCCGATTCGAAGGCCTCCCAGGCGGCCTCCAGCAGCAGCCGCTGCTGGGGGTCCATGGCCAGCGCCTCGCGCGGCGAGATGCCGAACAGGGCCGCGTCGAAGCCGGTCGCCCCGGCGACGAAGCCGCCCTGGCGGGAGTACGAGCCCTCGTCGTCGGCGAGGTCCCAGCCGCGGTCGGCCGGGAAGCCGGTGACGCCGTCCGTACCGTCGAGCACCAGCCGCCACAGGTCGTCCGGGGACTCCACCCCGCCGGGGTAGCGGCAGCTCATGCCGACGATCACGACCGGGTCGTCGTCGGCCGCGGCGATGGCGGTGGCGCGGGTGTGCGCCGGCGACTCCTCCGGCCGGTCGAACAGTTCGCCGAGCAGGTGGGTGGCCAGGGCCGTCGGCGTCGGGTGGTCGAAGACCAGGGTGGCCGACAGCTGGAGGCCGGTCTCCGCGTTCAGCAGGTTGCGCAGCTCGACGGCGGTCAGCGAGTCGAAGCCGAGGTCGCGGAAGACCTGGTCGGGGTCGACCGCCTCGGCCGTACGGTGGCCCAGCACGGAGGCCGCGCGCTCCCTGACCAGGTCCACCAGCACCTGGTGGCGGTGGTTCGCGGGCCCGGCGGCGAGCCGCTGCCGCAGGACGGCGCCCAGCTCGAAGTCGGCGGCGTCGCCGGTGACGGACTCCGCCGCCTCGGGCAGGTCGGCCAGCAGCGGGCTGGGGCGGCCCAGGGTGAAGGCCGGGGCGAAGAGCGTCCAGTCGACGTCGGCGACGGTCACGCAGCCCTCGCCGTGGTCCACGGAGCGCTCCAGGGCGAGGACGGCGAGCGCCGGGTCGAGCGCGTTCAGCCCGCGCCGGCGCAGGTAGTCCGCGGCCTCGCCCCGGACGGCCATGCCGGCCTCGGCCCAGGGGCCCCAGGCGATCGAGGTGCCGGCCAGGCCGCGGCTGCGGCGGTTGTCGACCAGCGCGTCCAGGTGGGCGTTGCCGGCCGCGTAGGCGGCCTGGCCGCCGCTGCCCCAGGTCGCCGCGATCGACGAGAAGGTGACGAACAGGTCCAGGCCGTCGGTCAGTTCGTCGAGGTGGGCGGCGCCGGCCGCCTTGCCGCCGAGGACGGCGGCCAGCCCGGCGGGTCCGAGGTCCTCGATCGGGTCGTGGGCCGCGACCCCGGCGGCGTGCACCACGCCGGTCAGCGGGAGGTCGGCCGGGATCCCGGTGAGCACGGCGGCCAGCGCGTCCCGGTCCGCGACGTCGCAGGCCTCGACGGTCACCCGGGTGCCGGTGGCGGTCAGTTCGGCGACCAGTTCCTCGGTGCCGGGTGCGGCGGCGCCGCGCCGGCCGAGCAGCAGCAGGTGCGGCACGCCGCGGCCGGCCAGCCAGCGGGCGGTGGCCGCGCCCAGCGCGCCGGTGCCGCCGGTGATCAGCACCGTGCCCGAGGGGGTCCACGGGCGCTCGGCGGTCCGGCCGGGCTCGGGCCGGGCCAGCCGGCGGCCGTACCCGGCGGAGCCGCGGACCGCGACCTGGTCCTCGCCCGTGCCGCCGGCCAGCACCGCGGCCAGCCGGGCGCCGGCCCGGGTGTCCAGGGTGGCCGGCAGATCGATCAACCCGCCCCAGCGGTCCGGGAGTTCCAGTGCGGCGACGCGTCCCAGCCCCCACACCCCGGCGGCCGTCGGGTCGCACGGCGGGTCGAAGCGGCCGACCGAGACGGCGCCGGAGGTGAGCAGCCACAGCGGCGCGTCGATGCCCGCCGCGCCGAGGCCCTGGACGGTCGCCAGGGCCTCGGCGACCGGGTCGGCGCCGGCCGGCAGCGCGACCACGCCGGCCGGGTCGGCCTGGCCGGACGTCGGCCACTGCCCGGGCTCGCAGCGCAGCACGGCGGCCCCGGCGGCCCGCAGGGCCCGCTCGACGGCCTCCGCCCGCTCGTCGTCCGGGGCGGCGGCCAGCACCCAGGTGCCGGTGAGCGGGGCGGTGTCACCGAGGCCGCTCAGCGGCTTCCAGGTCACCCGGTAGCGCCAGGAGTCGACGACCGACTCCTGCCGCCGGCCGCGCCGCCAGGCGGACAGCGCGGGGACCACCGTGTCGAGCAGGCCGGGGGCCTCCTCCAGCTTCAGGGTCGCGGCCAGCTCGGCGAGGTCCGCGCGCTCCACCGCGTCCCAGAACCGCCGGTCCTCGTCCGGGGCGGCGGCGGGCGGCGGGCCCACCGGGGCCGCCATGACGTCCGGCCAGTAGCGCTCCCGCTGGAACGCGTACGTGGGCAGCTCCACCCGCGGGCGCTCGGGCAGCACGGCGCGCCAGTCGACCTCGACGCCGGCCGTCCAGATCCGGGCCAGTGCGGTCAGCGCCGACTCGGCGTCGTCCCGGCCGCGACGCAGCACCGGGGCGAACACGCCGTCGGCTCCGGCCTGTTGGGCCATCCCGCAGAGCACGCCGTCCGGGCCGAGTTCGACGAAGCGGGTCACGCCCCGGGCCGCCAGGCAGGCGGCGCCGTCGGCGAACCGGACGGCCTCGCGCACGTGCCGCACCCAGTAGTCCGGGGTGGTGAGCAGGTCGGGATCGGCGACGGCGCCGGTCAGGTTGGAGACGATCGCGATCCGCGGACGGGCGAAGGCGACCGTCTCCAGGACGGCGCGGAACTCGGCCAGCATCGGCTCCATCAGGGCCGAGTGGAAGGCGTGCGAGACCGTCAGCCGGCTGGTCTTGCGGCCCTCGGCGGACCAGCGGGCCGCCAGCTCGCCGATCACCTCCTCGGTGCCGGAGACCACCACCGAGGACGGGCCGTTGACCGCCGCGATGTCGGCGCGCCCGGCGATCGCCTCGGCCGCCTCGGCCTCGGTCGCCTGCACCGCGAGCATCGCGCCGCCGGCCGGCAGCGCCTGCATCAGCCGGCCGCGCGCGGCCACCACGGCGCACGCGTCCGCGAGCGGGAGGACGCCCGCGCAGTGCGCGGCCGCGAGCTCGCCGACGGAGTGCCCGAGCAGGAAGTCCGGTGCGACGCCCCAGGATTCGAGCAGCCGGAAGGTGGCGACCTCGACCGCGAACAGGCCGGCCTGGGTCCACATCGTCCGGTCGAGGTCGCGGCCCTCGAAGACCGCGTCCGCGACCGGCGAGCCGAGGTGGCGGTCCAGTTCGGCGCAGGCGGCGTCGAAGGCCCCGGCGAAGACCGGGAACGCCTCGTACAGCCCACGGCCCATCGCCGCGCGCTGCGAGCCCTGGCCGGTGAACAGGAAGGCCGTCCGGCCCTCGGCCGCCACGCCGGTCACCGTCGCGCTGACCGTCGCGCTCGCGCCCGTCGCGGCGGCCTCGCCGGCGGCGAGCGCGTCCAGGCCGGGGAGCAGCTCGCCGAGCACCACGGCGCGGTGGTCCAGGCCCGCGCGGGCGGTGGCGAGCGACCAGGCGAGGCCGGCGGGATCCGGAGCGTCCGCTTCGGCGAGGTGGGCACGCAGCCGGCCGGCCTGGGCGCGCAGCCCGGCCGCGCTCTTGCCGGAGAGCGGCCACAGCAGCGGCCGGTCGGGGTCGACGGGCGCCACAAGGGCGTGGACGGCGGGCTCGGCGCCGGTGCCGGCGTCGGCGTCCGGGTCCGCATCGGTGCCGGCGCCCGGCTCGGCGGGCGCGTGGGCGGGCGCCGCCTCCAGGATCACGTGCGCGTTGGTACCGCTGATGCCGAACGAGGAGACGCCGGCCCGGCGGGGACGGTCGGTCTCCGGCCACGGCCTGGCCTCGGTGAGCAGCTCGACGCCGCCCTCGCTCCAGTCCACGTGCGGGGTGGGCTCGTCCACGTGCAGGGTGGCCGGCAGCACGCCGTGCCGCATCGCCTGCACCATCTTGATCACCCCGGCCACGCCGGCCGCGGCCTGGGTGTGGCCGATGTTGGACTTGACCGAGCCGAGCCACAGCGGGCCGCCCTCGGCGCGCTCCCGCCCGTACGTGGCGAGCAGGGCCTGGGCCTCGATCGGGTCGCCGAGCCGGGTGCCGGTGCCGTGCGCCTCGACCGCGTCCACGTCGGCCGGGGACAGCCCGGCGCCGGCCAGCGCCTGGCGGATCACCCGCTGCTGGGCGGGGCCGTTCGGCGCGGTGAGGCCGTTGGAGGCGCCGTCCTGGTTGACCGCGCTGCCGCGCACCACGGCGAGCACCGGGTGCCCGAGCCGCTGGGCGTCGGAGAGCCGTTCCACCATCAGCAGGCCGACGCCCTCGCCCCAGCCGGTGCCGTCGGCCGCCGCGGCGAACGCCTTGCAGCGCCCGTCGCCGGCCAGGCCGTCGAGGCGGCTGAACTCCGCGAAGACGCTCGGCGAGGACATCACGGTGACACCGCCGGCCAGCGCCAGTTCGCAGTCGCCCGCGCGCAGCGCGTGGACGGCCAGGTGCAGGGCGACCAGGGAGGAGGAGCAAGCGGTGTCGATGGTGACGGCGGGGCCCTCCAGGCCCAGCGCGTACGCGATCCGGCCGGACACCACGCTGGCGGCGTTGCCGATGGCCAGGTGGGTGTCGGCGCCCTCGGGCAGGGCGTGGGCGCCTTCGGCGTAGCCGGAGGCGGAGGCGCCGACGAACACGCCGACCCGGTTGCCGGTGAGCGAGCGCGGGTCGAGCCCGGCCCGCTCGACGACCTCCCAGGCGGACTCCAGCAGCAGCCGCTGCTGCGGGTCCATGGCCACGGCCTCGCGCGGGGAGATGCCGAACAGCGCGGCGTCGAAGTCGGCGGCCCCGTCGACGAATCCGCCCTCGTTCGCGTAGCCGGAGCCGGTCGGCCAGCCGCGGTCCTCGGGGAACCCGGTGATGCCGTCGCCGCCGCTGGTCACCAGCTGCCACAGCTCGGCCGGCGAGCTCACGCCGCCCGGGTAGCGGCAGGCCATCGCGACGATCGCGACGGGCTCCCGCTCGCGCATCTCCGCCACCTGGAGCTGACGGCGGGTGCGCCGGAGGTCGGCCGTCACCCGCTTCAGGTATTCGAGATACTTCTGCTCTTCCCCCACGCTGATCAACCCCTACTCCCGGCCGGCGGTGGATCGCAGCCGGAACCGATTAACCGTGAGATACCCGCAAGACCGCAGCGTTCCGAATCCTAGGGAGACGAAACCGCGTGCGGCACCCCTAATCGACCCCAGGGGAAAGGGGTGGAAATCGGCCCGGGACGCCCCCGGCCGACGCCGTCGGACCGGGAATCGCGGGCGCCCTCGACCCGGCTCCGGAATTCCGTCCGGGAAATTCCATGCGGAATTCCGCGCCGTCGTCCGACGGCGCGGTCCCGTCCCCGCGGATCAGCCCAGCCCCAGCGTGGTCTGGCCCGGTGCCTCGGCGTTCACCAGCGCGGCCAGGTTGCCCACGCCCTGCTGGTTCGCGTACAGCATCTGGTGGCCCTCGCCGATCCGGTCGAAGGTGCCGCACCAGGTGATGCACGGGTCGAGCCGGCCGTCGGACATCAGCCCGATGACCGCGCGGTTCTCCTGGGTGTCCGAGCCGTGCGAGCCCTGGAGCCGCTTGCTGCGCATCCACAGGTAGCGCAGGTCCAGGTCGCCGTTGTAGCCGCTGGTCCCGCCGCACAGGACGACCATGCCGCCGTTGTCGCAGACGAACAGCGAGGTCGGCAGGGTGTCCTCGCCGGGGTGCTCGACGACGACGCGCGGGTTGCGGCGCTCCCCGAGGATCTCCCAGACCTTGGCCCCGAAGCGGCGTGCCTCGGCCGTCCAGGCCCTGGTCGCCGCCTCGTCGTCGAGGTCGGGCAGCCGGCCCCAGTGGGTGAACTCGCGGCGGTCGATCACGCCCGCGGCGCCGAGGTCCAGGCAGAACCGGACCCGGTCCGGGTTGGAGACCACCGCGATCGGGATGCCGCCGAGCAGCTTGACGATCTGGATCGCCGCCGAGCCGACGCCGCCGGAGCCGCCCCAGATCAGCACCGGGTCGCCGGGGCGCACGTGGTGCGGCGTCCAGTGGGTCAGCTGCCGGTAGGCGGTGGCGCCGGTGATCAGGTAGCCGCCGCCCGCCTCCCAGGACAGGTTGGCGGGCTTGGGGTGGCACTGGTGCTCGCGGACGACGGTGTACTGGGCGAAGGAGCCGTAGTTGGTCTCGTAGCCCCACGCCCGCAGGGACTTCGAGGCGAGCGGCTCGACGCCCATCCGGATGTCCTCGCCCGTCTCGTCCCAGGTCCCCCCGGAGAGGATGACCTCGTCGCCGACCTTGAACTGCCGCACGTCCTCGCCGACGGCCCAGACGACTCCCGAGCCGTCGCTGCCGCCGATGTGGAAGTCCTCCTTCGCGCCGAGCATCCGCTGCCGCATCGCGATGACGTCGATGGGTTCGCCCAGCGACGCCCAGACGTTGTTGTAGTTGATTCCCGCGGCCATGACGTACACCAGCACCTCGCCGCGACCGGGCTTCGGCACGTCGACGACCTCGGTCTGCATCGCCTTGACGGGTTCGCCGAAGCGGTCCTGGCGGATGACGGTCGCGTACATCTGTTCCGGCACGACGCCGAGCGGCGGAACCTCTCCGAGTTCGTAGAGCGACTTGGACACGAACGACTCCTCCGGGCAGTTTCGGGAATTTCCGAGGACCGGCGCGCAGAGCAGCGATGAGGACCGGTGGGAAACCGGCTGCCCTTCGACACGGTCGGTTCGCGTGGACGGTGGCGGGACGGTCAGCCGAGCCGGGTGCGGATCCGGTCGACCACGGTGTTCGCGTGCGCGTTGAGGTAGAAGTGGCCCCCGCGGAACACCTCGATCTCGAAGGGGCCCGAGGTGTGCTCGCGCCACCTGCGGGCCTCGTCCACCGTGACCTTCGGGTCGTCGTCGCCGACCAGGGCGAGGACCGGCACGGTGAGCTTCGGGGCGTCGGGGGCGGGGCGGTAGGTCTCGGCGGCCTTGTAGTCGCTGCGGATCACCGGGAGGACCATCCGGACCATCTCCTCGTCGTCGAGGAGGTTGGAGTCGGTGCCGTCGAGACGCTTGATCTCCGCGAGCAGGCTCTGGTCGTCGCGCCGGTGGATCCACTCGTCGCGCGGGGCGCAGGGCGCGCGCCGCCCGGAGGCGAACAGGGCGTGCGGGACGATGCCGAGGTCCTCCAGGCGCAGCGCCAGCTCGAACGCGACGGAGGCGCCCATGCTGTGGCCGAACAGCGAGAGCGGGCGGTCGGTCCAGGGCTTGACCACGTCGACCAGCAGGTCGGCGAGCTCCTGCACGGATTCGACGCAGGGCTCGTGCCGCCGGTCCTGGCGGCCGGGGTACTGCACCGCGAGGACGTCGACCTGGGGCGACAGTGCGCGCGACACGGGGAAGAAGTAGCTCGCGGACCCGCCGGCGTACGGCAGGCACAGCAGCCGGTGCCCGGCGTCTGGCGCGGGGTGGTAGCGGCGCACCCACAGATCGTCGTTTGCTGCCATGGCGACTGGAATCCCTCCGGCGGTCGGCGTGGTCGGACCGCGACACCGGTGAGCCGCCGCCGCGAACGCGCGGGACCGCGTGGAGACCCGTCTCACCTTGGTCTGCGGACGAAGGACCCACGAGCGTTCGTGGCCGCCCTCCGGTCGCCCGCTGCCCTGTCGGGACCTGAACGGCTCCTACCGTGACGGGCCCGGCCCCGGCCGGACAACCCCTAGCCGCGCCGCGCGGACGCGTGCGCGCGGTACCTCCCCCGCACCCCCGGTAGGGGATGCCCACCGGTGCCCCACCGACGCCCCGTCGACGCCCCGTCGATTCCCCACCCGGATTACGGGTCGCCGCTCCCCCGCGAGCCCGCGGGCGATTCGGTCCACGCCAGGGCCCGTCCTCGACAGGCCCTACATTGACCATGCCGGCCGGGCAAGGGGGCCGTTCCCGGGCGCGGCGAGGTTAGGGGGCGGCCCGCGGCGAACTTTAGGGGTTTCGCCGGGTGCGGCCGCGGGCCGGATCACGGACCGGATCCGCGGACCGGAGCGACTGGTTCCACCGGCCCGCGGCGCGAACCCGCTGGCTCCGCAGGCAGAACGTGTGCGGAACGCCCACCTCCGATTCCGCTGCGCATCACCCGGATGACACGGGCTGCTTCCGCCCCGTTGGACCTTCGCGGATATCCGGAACGCGCCGTCGCGATTCGGCCGCCATGGCCAACCGGAACAGCCGGTTCGGCGCCACCTCACCGTTGACTTAACGCACCGACCCGAAGGCCATCAGACGGCGGATCGCATGGTGCACCAACAGGTGGCCCCAGACCTCCTGTTCGACCCCCTCCGGGCAGCGGGACCGCAGCACCCGGATCGGCCCCAGCTGGTCGGCCGTCAGCTGCTGGAGGGCGGTCGCCGTCATCCCCCACTCGCGGTGCAGGGCGGTCAGCTCGGCGGCGGGGGCCTGTCCGGGGTCGAGCAGCGTGGTGAGCAGCCGGCCCGACTCCCCCGGCGCCCGCTCCTCGACCACCCGAACCGGCTCCGACCGGCCGTCCGAGGCCATCGAGAACTCCGCCAAGTACGAACCATCGCACAGTTGTTGACGAAACGTCAGCAACGTGCTCGGGCGGACCCGCCAGAGCAGGTCGGCTCCGCCCGCCGAGGCCGCCCGCCACAGCGGCGGGCCGTCGAACCCCCGGTGGTCGGCCAGCAGCAGGTCCCCGCGGCCGAGGCGGTCGAACAGGCCGCGGGCCAGGCCGGGTTCGGAGCGGCTGGGCGGACCCAGGGCTGCCGCGGTGACGACGTTGCCGCCGCACCCGGCCAGCACCACCACCCGGACCTGCGGATACCCGCGCCCGCCGAGCACCGGAGACCCGAAGTGCGCGACGTTCTCCGCCGTGTCCGGCGCGTCGAGGACGGTGCCCTCGACCGCCACCAGGCGCCGCCCCCGGTACCGGGTGCACCCGTCCGCCCCGACCGCGGAGGACCGGGCCGCCTCGGCGAACAGCTCCTCCAGCGGCTCGGACCCCAGCCGCAGCCGCGCCCTGGAGATCGCCGCCGCACTGGGCACCTGCCCGGGCGCGGAACAGCGCCTGCCCCAGGCCAGGCCCCGGGCGAGCTTCCTGGCCACCTCCTCGTAGCCGTCGCCGGGGAACAGACACATCGCCAGCACGAAGTAGACCGTCACCTCCGGCGTCAGCAGCCGCTTCCGTCGGCCCTCCCGGCCGCACCGGGCCACCACCCGGTCCACCAGCTCCGGCGGGTAGGCCCCGGTCAGCAGCCCGACCGCGATGCGGTCCGGCAGCCACCCGCCCGCCTCCGGCTTGAACTGTCCTGGTCGCGGCATCAGACACCTCCGGCGGATCAGGCTATCGGCCACCGCTTAAGTCAACGACCTGAAGCTGTACGGAAGTTCTAGCGGGACCCGATGAAGTTCGCCTAGGGTGAAAGTAGGTGCAAACCCGGGTAGTCAGACCCGTCGGCGTTCCCCCTTCGCACTGAACACGCCATGTATCCAGTTGCTCACCCAACGTCATGGAGGTTCAGGCGGCACGGGGGATCTCAGCCTTTCCGGTGCGGTGGATGCAGGGCTTTACACAACAACTCGGAGGCATTCTTGCTGATTCGCGCCGAGCAGCATGAAGCGTTGGAGTATTTACTGAATCAATTCGAGGGGCTGGCCGGCGGAAACGGCCGGGTGGTCCTCGTCAGCGGAACACTGGGAAGTGGTAAAACCCAACTACTGCACGAATTCGAGGCACTGGCGGCGAAAGAGGGCGCACTGGTCCTCCAGGCCACCGGTTCGCGGGCCGAGCGCGACCTCCCGATGGGAGTCGTCGAGCAACTGCTCCGCTGTGCCGAACTACCGAAGCAGCTCGCCGAGGAGATCCCCGGCCTGCTCTCGGAGGCGTGCGGCAGCCGTCAGGGCACCGGTCACCGGTCCGAACGACCGCAGGCCGTCGACAACGAGACGATCCGTCGGCTCTGCAACGCCCTGCTGCTGGCCTGCGAGGGGCGCTCCGTCGTCGTCGGCATCGACGACGTGCACTTCGCCGACACCGCCTCGCTCCAGGCGCTGCTCTACCTCCAGCGCCGGATGCGCCCGCAGCGCGTGCTCATGGTGCTCAACGAGTGGGACCGGCCGCAGCCCACGCTGCCGCTGTTCCGCGCCGAGGTCACCCGGGCGCCGCACAGCCGGATCCAGCTGAAGCTGATGTCCGAAGCCACCATCCGCACCATCCTGGAACGCACCGCGGACCACGCCATCGCGCCCCGACTCGCCCCGGCTGTCCACCGGTTGAGCGGGGGGAACCCGATCCTGGTCCACGCCCTGATCGAGGACAACCACCTCGAAGCCGGCCACGGCGGGGCCCGCCCCGACGACACGCCCGCGGTCGGCAAGTCCTTCGAGATGGCCGTCCTGGCCTGCCTGTACCGCTGGGAACCGCAGATCCTCTCGGTCGCCAGCGGCATGGCCGTCCTGCGCGAGCACACCACCCCCGCGCTGCTCGGGCGGCTGCTCGACCTCGACCAGCGCAGGGTCGGGCAGGCACTGGAGATCCTCACCAACGCCGGTCTCGCCACCGGCCACGAGTTCCGCCACCCGAACGTCGCGGCCGCCGTCCTGGCCTCGCTCTCGCGTGAGGAACAGACCGCCCTCTACACCCGGGCGACGAGGCTCCGGCGCGACCTGGGCATGGCCACCACGGACATCGCCGCCCAGATCGTCGCCGCCGGCGAGGCCGACGGCGACTGGACCGTACCGATCCTCACCGACGCGGCCGAACAGGAGCTGGCCGAGGGCAAGACCTCGACCGCGCACCTGTACCTCAACCTGGCGCTGGCCGCCGCCAACGACGACCAGCACCTGTCCACCCTGCGCCGCTACGTCCGTTCCACCTGGCCCGCCAACCCCAGCGCGGTCGCTCCGCACACCACCGCGCTGCGCGAGGCCCTGGTCGAGGGCAAGCTCACCGGCCAGGACGTCGTCGCCCTGATCCGGGCCCTGCTCTGGCGGGGCGACCTCACCACCGTCTCCACCGTCCTCACGGAGGCGCGGCGCTCGGGCGTCACCCTCGGACACGAGGACGGCGTCGACGTCCTGCACGCCTTCCACTGGTTCTTCGGCCCGTCCTTCACCCGGTCCTGGAACCTCGACGAGCTCTGCCGCGGCTCCGCGTCCGGCGGTGCCCGGCGGCCGGCGGCGACGGAGGCGATCGAGGCCTTCTCCCGGGTCTGGGCCCGGGGCGGCGACGCGGAGAGCGCCTCGATGGCCGAGCGCGTCCTGTCCTCCTGCCGGGTGGACGCGATGCCGCTGGAGACGGTCACCACGGCGATCCTCGCCCTCGCCGACGGCGGCCAGCCCGGCCGCGCGCTGCTCTGGTGCGACGAGCTGATCGGCCACGCCACCCGCCGGGGCGCCACCACCTGGCTGGCCCAGCTCAAGGCGGCCAGGGCCGACGTGTGCCTGCGCGACGGCGATGCCGAGGCCGCCGCCGAACTGGCCTCGGACGCCCTCTCGTTGGCGGGCGAGGAGAACTGGGGGGTGTCGATCGGCTACCCGCTGTCGGTGCTCATCCAGGCCCACCTCGCGCGGGGACGGACGGACGACGCCGCCAAGGAGGCCGGCCGGGAGGTCCCGAGCGCCATGTTCGAGACCGTGCTCGGCATCCGCTACCTGCACGCCCGGGCCCGGCTCGCCCTGGCCACCGGCCGGACCGCGGAGGCGCTCGACCACCTCAGGACCTGCACACGAAGACTCAGGGTCTGGCGACTGGACGTCCCCGCCCTGATCCCGCTCACCGCCAGCCTGGTCGAGGCCACCTTCCGGGCCGGCGACCCGGAGGGCGCCCGGCACCTGGCGGCGAGCCGGCTGGAGGAACCGTCGCTGGACGACCGCACCCGGGGCGTCCTGCTCCGGATCCTGGCCGACCACGAGGAGGGCGGTGCGGAAACCGTCCTGCCGCATACGTCTGCCCACCGTCTACGCGCGTCCGGCGATCGGCTGGAATCCGCCCGTCCGATGGCCGGACCGCACCGGGCCCGGGCCCGGCCCGTGGCGGCGACGGCAACGGCGACCGCGACCGCGACCGCGACCGCGACCGGCGTGGCCGACGGCGGCGCCGGGTTCGTGCTCGACGAGGAACCGTGCGAGAGCGGGGCAGCACGCCCCGGCGCGCAGACCCGCACCGGTGACGGCCTCCTCGGCAGGGGAGCCGAGTCCGCGCTCCCGCTGGGACCGTCCCCGGCGCCCGGCCCCGGCAAGGTCGCGCCCCCGGTGGTCACCGGCCTGAGCCGGGCCGAGCTCCGGGTCGCCAAACTGGCCGCGCAGGGCGACAGCAACCGGGAGATCAGCGACAAACTCTGGATCACCGTCAGCACGGTGGAACAGCACCTGACACGCATCTACCGGAAGCTGAACCTGAGCGGCCGGGCGGGTCTGGCGATGGTGTTCCGCCCGGAACTGCTCCCGGCGGACACCGCCGTCTTCCGCGGCCCGGCCGGCTCCGCCCCGGCCGGTCCCGGAGTCGGCTTCCACCCGGTGGAGTTGGCGTGCCGCGCCGCCGCCCAGGTCGAGGTGCCGGCCGCCGTCGGCGAGGCGGCCGGACGGACGGCCGACGGCGTCGCCGTGGGCTGACCGGCACCGGCCGGCCGCCGGCCCGCGAGCGACGGGCACCCCCGCGGAGGTTCCGCGGGGGTGCCCGTCGCCGTGTCCGGTGCCGTGTCCGGCGGCGGGCCGGTCCCGGCCGGGCCGGCCTCAGGCGGTCGCGGTCCCGACGACCCTGGTCGGGCTGATCCGGACGACCACCCGCAGCACCTCCGGCGGGAGGTCGAGGTACTCCTGCCCGGCGCCGGGCCCCTCGTACTGCTCCGCCAGGGCCACCGCGAGCGCCCGCCCGGTGTCCTCGGCCACCGTGGCCAGGCCCCGGACCTCGACGTAGCGCAGCGGGTCGGCCGGGTCGTACACGGTGAGGCTGGCGCGCGGGTCGCGGCGCAGGTTGAGCTCCTTGCGCCGCCCGGCGGCGGTGGAGAGCAGCAGGTCGTCACCGTCCCGGCCGACCCAGACCACCGAGGTCTGGGGACTCCCGTCCGGGTTGAGGGTGGCGAGCACGGCGGGAACGGGCGCGTCGAGCAGTGCGCGCGCGGAGTCGTTCAGGGTGGCTGTCATTCGGGCGAGGCTAGCGCTCTCCCTCCCTTCCCGCGCCCGTTCCCGCCATTCTCCCCCGCACCGCCGCCTCGCACCGCCGCCTCGGACCCGGCCGCCGTTCAGGCCAGGTCGCGCAGGCGGCGGACCGAACCGGACGCCAGGATCGCCGGGCCGGCCAGGCTGCACACCGCCACCAGGAGCAGGGCCGTCCGCGCCCCCCAGGCCGAGGAGGCGGCACCGGCCAGCAGTGCGCCGACCGGTATCGCCCCCCAGGAGACGAACCGCACGGTGGCCATCACCCTGGGGAGCAGCTCGGGCGGGGTGTGGGTCTGCCGGTGGGTGCGGGTGACGATGGTGGCGACCACCACGCCCGCCGAGAAGCCCGCGTTGCCGACGGCGAAGACCAGTACCGCCCAGCCGGAGCCGGCCGCCGGGAGCAGGAAGGTGAAGAGCGCGGCGAACAGCGCCGACCAGCGCAGGGCGCCGCCGCTGCCGACCCTGGAGATCACCCGGGGCGTGAGGGCCGCGCCGACGAGGCTGCCCAGGCCACCCGTGGCCATCAGTGCGCCGACGGCGGCGGCCGGTGTGCCGAGGTCGCGGACCAGGAACACCGGGGTGAGCGTCATCAGCGCGCCGGCCACGAAGTTGACCGCGGTGGCGTCGGCGGCGCACGGCCCGATCACCGGGTGCCGGACGACGAAGTGCCAGCCCTCGCGGATCTGCTCCCGCACCCCGGCACCGCCCTCGCGGGCGGCCTGTCGCGCCGGCCGCGGCAGGCTGCGCAGCAGCGCGGCCGAGACCAGGTAGCTGATCGCGTCCAGCACCATCGCGACCGCGCCGCCCACGAGTTGGACCAGCACCCCGCCGAGCGAGGGGCCGGCCAGCTCGGTCGCGGCACTGGTGCCGGAGAGCAGGCTGTTGCGGGCGGTCAGCTGGTCCCTGGCGACGATCGAGGGCAGGAGTGTCGCGTTGCCGAC
The DNA here is from genome assembly GCF_044757205.1 of Kitasatospora sp. NPDC091335. Lineage (NCBI taxonomy): Bacteria > Bacillati > Actinomycetota > Actinomycetes > Kitasatosporales > Streptomycetaceae > Kitasatospora > Kitasatospora sp. NPDC091335. The sequence continues at coordinate 200,313 of NZ_JBIVUM010000007.1, forward strand.
GTCGAAGACCACGCCCGCCAGCCCCGTCAGCAGCGCGACCGCCACCAGCTGCGGCAGGCCGAGCACCCCCAGGACGGCCGCCACCGGCACCGAGGCGACGGCCAGCGCGCGCACCAGGTCCATCACCACCTGGGTGCCGCGCAGCGGCAGCCGGTGGACCAGGACTCCGGCCGGCAGCCCGACCAGCAGCCAGGCCAGGTAGCCGGCGGCGGTGATCAGGCCGACCTGCCAGGCGGCCGCGTGCAGGGTGACCACGGCGATCAGGGGCAGGGCGACGTTGGTCACCTGGTCCCCCAGCCGGCTGACCATCGATCCGGTCCAGAAGCGCCAGAACACCCCTGTGCCCGGCCGGTGTTGCGCCTCCCGCTCGACCGTGCGGCCCACCACGACGGCCGTCGTCCGCGTCGTCACGTCCATATCCGATTCGACCCCTTCTGTCGTCATCGCCCCACCCGTCCGCCGGCACGGCGCGGCCGCCCCGCCGCGACGAGTGGGCTTCCATGCGGAACTCACCGGAATCGGCGCCCGGACCGCACTTCCAAGCGATGAACCCCGGCTACGTGCGACCTCCCGGGTGCCGGCCGTGGCCGGCGGCACCCACCGCCCCGACGCTCCGGGCGCCGGACCGAACACCGGCCGCCGCGCCCCGGGCCTGACCGGACGCCGACTGCTGGAGCCTCGACTCCCAGCCGCCGACACCGACTTGACCGGCCCTGACGCGGCCCCGGCGGCGAGCTACCGCCACCCCGGTGCCCACGCCCCCGTGGTCTGGACCACTCGCTCGGGTGGGGAGGGGTCACCGGCCCGGGCGAACGCACCCCGGAGCCCGGCACCCACCACGAACAAATGGCCGAATCCACCGCCCGCGACCCTCGCGTCCACGGCGTCGGCACCCGACACCCGGACCGGTCGGCCGCGTTCGCCGAGTACGCCCGCATCCCCTTCCCGCCGCTCTCCGGCACCGGCCTCCCGCCGGTCACCGTGCTGCTCCTCCGCCCGCCTGCCGAGCATCGGACGTCAGCCGGCACAAGCGGCTCACCCTCGTCCTGGACCTCACACGAACCGTTCGTGGAGTCCTCTACCCGGTGATCGGCCCGGCGGGATCGGTGACGGGCGCGATTGGCTTGATCCATCACCCGGCGAGGGCTGCCGGGCGGGCGCGGCCGCGCGGGCCGGGGCGGCCCCGGAGGCCGCGGCGGGCGGAGGGCCTCCAGGGGTCACCAGGGTCTCGCCGGGGAACGCCTTCGCGGCCTCCGAGCCCCACCGCTCCGCGACGAAGGCCCGGCGCGCCCTCTCGGAGGGGTCCACCGTCACCTTCCGGCAGACCCCGGCCGAGGACCTCCCCGTCCCGTGGCCCGACGCCCACGAGCGCCTTGCCGCCGCCCGCGCCGCGGCCGTCTCCCGTCCGGCCCGACCGTCCGCGCGGAGCCCGACCGGCACCCCGACCGGCACCCCGACCGGCGAGGTGCCCGGAACATCCCCTTCCAGATTGTGACGTGCCCCTGTCTAGTTCGTTCCCGTCCCGGTGTGGTGGGATGGGCTCAACGGGGTGGTGAACCGCTGACGGGGGTGTTTCGTGGTGCGGAGTGGACGGCTGCGGGAGCTGGACGGGGACGCGGCGCGCCTGGTCGCCGTAGGGCTGGTGCGACTGGGGGCGCAGGAGTGGCTGGGGCCCGAAGGCGGGGCGCCGGCCTGGGTGGGAGGACTGCGGGCGGCCAGGTTCGCCGACGGCTGGCTGGCGTTCGGCGACACGTCGGCCGCCGGGCTGCGGGTGCCCGCGCCCGCGGTACTGCGGGCCGTCGTGGACCGGGCCGCGGAGCTGGTGCTGCGGTCCTGCGGGGAGGACGGTCCCGCGGCGCTGGAGTGGCTGGGGCAGCGCTCGGCCGAGGCCCGCGAGCAGGCCCGGCGGGAGGACGTCGCGCACCCGGCCGAGCCCTGCGCGCTGACCATGGTGTGGCACGGAGTCCAGGCGCTGGCCGCCGACGACGGTCCCGGCCACGCCCGGCGCTGCGAGGAACGCGGCGAGGCGTACGTGCGGGAACGGCACCGCCGCCAGGACACCATGGCGCTGGTGCTGTGTTGCACCCGGATCGCCGCGGCCGCGCTGGTGGAACTGTGCGAGGGCGATCCGGAGCGGATCGCCGGATGGCTGGAGCGGGACGCCTCGCCCGCCATGCCCCGGGACGGCCGGGTGCCGCTGTGGGTACCGGGGCGCCCCTGGCAGCCGGCCGGCTGAACGGGCCCCGCGGCCGGGCGGTCAGGCCGCGTCGAGCAGCCGGGCGACCTCGGCCAGGGCCGGCCCCAGCGGCAGGTCGAGCCGGAGCCCGGCGAGTTCGTCGCCGCGGGTCGGCCCCTGGTTGACGATCGCGACCGGCAGCCGGGCCTTGGCCGCCCGGCGGGCGAAGCGCAGTCCGGACAGCACCGCGAGGGAGGAGCCGAGGACCACCAACGAGCTCGCCGCGTCGACCAGTTCGAAGCAGTGCCGGACCCTGGGCGCCGGGACGTTCTCGCCGAAGAAGACGACGTCGGGCTTGAGCACGCCGCCGCAGTCCGGACAGCCGGCGACCCGGAAGCCGTCCACCAGCGGCCGCGGTAGCTGGGCGTCGCCGTCGGGCCGCAGCTCGGCCCCGGGACGGCGGAAGCCCCGGTTGAGTTCCTCCAGCCGCCGGTCGAGTTCCGCCCTGGGGCTGGTGCGCCGGCAGCCGAGGCAGACCACCCGGTGCAGTCCGCCGTGCAGTTCGACGGCCTCCCGGGTGCCGGCCGCGTGGTGGAGGCCGTCCACGTTCTGGGTGATGACCGCGGCCACGTGCCCGGTCCGGCGCAGCCGCTCGACCGCGTGGTGCCCGGCGTTGGGCCTGGCCCCGGCGATCGCGGGCCAGCCGGTGTGGCTGCGGGCCCAGTAGCGGCGCCGGGCGTCCGCGCTGCCGGTGAACTCCTGGTAGGTCATCGGGGTGCCGCTGCGGCGGCGGCCGGTGGCGCCGCGGTAGTCGGGGATGCCGGACTCGGTGGACAGGCCCGCCCCGCTGAGCACCACCGCGCCGCGCCGGTCCAGCAGCCGCACCAGGGCTTCCAGCTCCTGCCCCGCCGGGACGGCCGGTCCACCGGGGTGTTCGAACGGGTCCATACCGTCGAGGTTAGACCGCGGGCCCGGGGTTCCCGCCCCGGCGGGACGGCTCCTCCCCGGCACCGTGAACGTCGGCACCGGGGACGTCGGCACCGCCGGCGAACGCCGCGATCCGCTCCAGGGGCGGGTTCCAGCCCCGCGTGGTCTCCACGACCAGGCAGGGGACGTCCAGCGCGATCGGCACCCAGGACTCGATCGGCCGCTCCCCCCGGGCGATCCGCCGCAGCAGCTCGCCGTCCGCGTGGACGGCTCGGGCGGGCGTCCGCGCGGCCCTGCGGGCGATCCGGTCGCGGGCGGTGCCGGGGTCGACGGCGCAGCGCACGATGCGCAGCTCCGCCAGGTCCGCGAGCGGCTCCAGGCCCGGCCGCCACAGCCGGTCCTGGTAGGCGGCCTCCGCCACCAGGTCGGTCCCCGCGCGCAGATGCGCGCCGATGGTGTCGAAGAACTCCGCCGGCGTCCGCCGGTCCGGGTCGCCGGTCCGGAGGCCGACGGCGTCGGCGAGTGCTCCGGCGACCATCCGCTCCTTGATCTCGTCCCGGCAGACCGCCGGCCGGCCGAGCGCCTCGGCCAGGGCGTGCGCCAGCGTGGTCTTGCCGGCGCCGGGCGGGCCACTCACGGCGAGGAGGCGGGGGCGGCCGGTCGTGGCCGGGCCTCGCGCGACGATCGGGTGTCGTGTCATGCCTGCCGAGTCTGCGCCGGACGGCCGCCGACCGCCACCTCCCCTGCGGGTGGCGGGCGGCGGGACCGCACCGGCGAAGCCGCCGTTCCAGTGGACCTTGCCCCCGGGAAACCCACCCGACGCGAAGGTGAACGGAGACGAACTGCCGCTACAGGAGCAGGTGTTGCCTCGCGGTGACAGACGGGCGGCGTCCGCGCGCGGGGGCGGCACGGGGATTGGTAGCGTGATCGTCATGACGGAGCTGGAAGAGCTGGTCCTGACGCCCGGCGAGCGGGCCCAGGGGGTCCCGGTCGACCGGGTGGTGTTCACGATGGACTGGACCGGTGAGGACCGCCCGGGCCTGCTGGCGGCGTTCGTGGCCGGTCGGGTACGGGCCTTCGGAGTGGAGCCGGCGGGCGTCGACACCGATGCCGTCCGCCACGCTGCCGAGACCGACCCGGCGCTGGTCCGCGGCGATCTCCCGGTCCGTCTGCTCGATCACCTCGCCGGTGTGCTGGCGGATCTCGGCTGCACGCTCGCGGTGTGGGACAGCGGCACCGACTCCTACGAGGTGCTGGTCGCGCCGACCGGTGAACGCGAGCTGAGCGGGCTGACGTACCAGGGCCTCCCGGTACGGGCCTGGGGCCCGGAACCCGAGGAGACCCTGGTCAGCCTGAACTGCCCGGGCTGCGCGCAGATGCTGGTCTGGCAACTGCCGCCGGCCGAGACCCTGGCCGACGAGCACTGCGACTGCGGAGCCGCGTTGTTCGACGCCTCCGGGCAGCCGCTGCCCGGCGTCACTCTCCACGACTGAGCCGCCCGGCTCCCGGCCCCGGCCTCTTGCTGACGAAAAGTCAGCAATCTCCGTCCACTGTCTTGACGGCACACCGTCACGCCCTGGAACGTATGGAGCCCAGAAACGCCGTGTGCTCCCCGGCCCCCACCGCCCCGGAGCCGCGAGAGGACGCCCTCTCGCCCCCTCACCGAGGAAGAGGCCTTTCCCCCATGCGCTTCAGCCGTCAGTTCGCCGTCATCCCCGCCGCCGCCTGCGCCACCGCCGCGCTCGCGCTGGCCGCCGTCCCCGCCTCCGCGTCGCCGGAGTCCCTCGCCGCCGGCCCGGTGCTCACCACCGGGAGCGCGGGCGGCGCCGCCGTCGCGGCGGGCGACGCACTCGCCGCGCCGCTCACCGCGGGCACCTCCGCCACCTTCTACTCGACCGCGACCAGCACCACCGGCGTCACCTGCGCCACGTCGAAGCTCTCGGCCACGGTGCTGGACAACCCGGCCGCGCCGGGCACCGCGACCGAGTCGCTGACCGGGCTGACCTTCGGCTCGTGCACCGCCAACGTCACCGGCGTCACCTCGGTGCGCAGCCTGACGGTCGGCCACCTGCCGTACGGCGTCACCGTCTCCGACGCGCCCGGCCTGCCGGTCACCCTCAGCGGCGGCTCCGCCGGGGCGATCCAGGCCACCGCCGTGCTGGACTCCTGGTTCGGCACCCTCACCTGCACCTACGAGCTGAGCGGCGCGTTCACCGGCAGCGCCGACAACGCCGCGCACAGCCTGGCCTTCCGCAACGAGCACTTCGCCAAGAGCGGCGGCTCGACGCTCTGCCCGGCCGACGGCTACTTCTCCGCGACGTACGGCCCGGTCGCGGACACCAGCCGGCCGGGCAGCCCGGCGGTCTTCGTCAACTGACCGTCCCCGGTGCCGCCGGCGAGCGCCCGTCAGCGGGCGTCCGCCGGCGCGCCGGTTCCGCCGCCCGGGCCCCGCGCCGCACCGAACTCCCGGGCGGCGGCCCGGAGCACGGTGATCAGCGCCAGCAGCATCAGCACCCCGTGCGCCGGCATCGACAGGTACGGCGCCACGCCGGGCGCGATGAACTTGAGGTAGCTGCCGAAGGACGAGAGCTGGACCAGGACCGGCAGGTACCAGAGCTGCCGCGGGAGCCGGAACGCGACGAGCACGCTGAGGACGTCCGCGGCGTAGAAGTAGCGCTCGTGCATGGACGGCAGCAGGAACGGCACCGCGATCGCGAAGACGGTGGCCGCCAGCAGGATCCCGGTCCCGGTGAGCCCGGCCCGCCCGCCGCCGCCCCCTTCCGCTTCCGCTTCCGCCGCGCCCTCGGTGCGCCGTACGGCCCGGACCACCAGGCCGGTCAGCACCAGCACCAGCACGCCCGCGGCCAGGACGCCCGCCCTGCGCACCGGCCCCTCCTCCCCGGCCGGCACCGAGACGAACTGGTAGACCGACGGCGCGTTGAGCGTGAGGTCCTGGTAGGTCCCGGTCTGCCGGGCGTACACCGTCAGCAGCGGCCAGGGGTCGGCGCCGAGCAGCAGGGCGGGGACGTCGAGCGCCAGGTACGCGGCCGGGACGGCCAGCAGGCTCCGCCACGGCACCCGCCCGCACAGGACGACGACGAGCAGCAGCGGGAACAGGAAGACCGCCTGGAGCTTGAAGGCCAGGGCTGTCCCGAAGAACGCGCAGGACCACCAGGGCCGGTCGCGCAGGAGGTGGTGGACGCCTCCGAGCAGGAAGACGGTGAAGATCGCGTCGGCCTGGGCCCACCACCCGCTGTTGGTCACGACCGTGGGCAGGAACAGCACGGTCACCGCCGCCGCGAGCGGCCGCCAGGGCCGGTGCGGCCACCGCGGCGAGACGATGCGGTGGGTGTAGTACGCCAGCGCCAGGTCGAAAAGGACGGACAGGCACTTGACGGCCGCCAGCGCCGGGACCGGCAGGTAGCCGAGCGCGGCCATCAGGTACAGGTAGGGGACGTTGTAGTCCGCGAACCCGATGTCGCCGAGGGCGTGGAATCCGCCCTGCGCCTTGATGTACCGGTACCAGGGGTCGAGGAAGTAGTGCCAGTCCGACGACTCGTACTTCAGCAGCAGGACCCGGACCAGCAGCGCGACCGCCACCGCGGACACCGCGACCAGGGCCAGGACCACCGGATCGACCGGGTGCGGAGGTGCGGCGCCCCGGCCCGGCCCGGTCCCCCGGCGGTCGCCTCGGGCATCGCCGTGGCCTCCGGCATCGCTGTCGGGTCGGGCGTCGCCGTGGTCTCGGGCACCGGTGTCGGGCCGGGCTGGGCAGTGGGTCATACCCCCAGGACGTCGCACCCGCCCGAAACGGATGACAACGGTCCGGCCCCGATGTCCGCGGGCCGCCACCGCCCCCGCGGGCGGACCGGGTCCGCACCGCCGCCGCCCGCCCCCACCGCGCTCAGCGCGCCCACTCCGCCCCTTCGTTCACCCAGACCCGCAGCATCCGCCGGGCGTACCGCCCCGGTTCGTCGACGAACGGCGAGCGCCCGTGCAGCACCCTGCTGTTGCGGATGACCAGCAGGTCCCCCGGGCCCATCGGCAGCCCGAAGGCGATCTCCGGCCGGTAGAGCACCTCGTCCAGCACCCCCAGCGCCTCCCACTGCCGGTCCGTCAGCTCGGGGCCGCCGCGGTCGGGGGACGAGCGGACCGTACGCGTCTGGTAGTAGCAGCCGATCGTGCCGTCCTCGCGGTCGTACAGGATCGGGGTGACCACCAGCTGCGGGCCCGGCCGGCCGGTGCGGTCGAAGGTCCAGTCCTCGCGCAGCGTGGCCAGCGCGTCCGGCCGTTCCCGCTCGATCAGGTCGTGGACGTGCCGGGCGCTCGCCAGTCTGGTCAGCCCGCCGCCGTCGAAGGCGGGGCGCAGGCAGAGCAGGACCACCAGGTCGCAGGTGTCGCTGTGGAAGCCGAGTTCGGTGGTGCCGTCGCCGTCCTGGTCGCGCAGCACGGCGGTGAGGTCGCCGCGCCCGTTCTGCGGGACGATCCGGCCGAAGTCCCGCAGCAGGAAGGACAGTGCCCCGGTGATCTCCTCCTCCGGGCGGGCCGGGTCCACCAGGCCACCCACGTGGGTGACTCCGACCGATTCGGCGGCGTCCCGGACGAACGCGCGCAGCCGGGCCCGCACCTCCCCGGCGGCACCCCAGGCCCCGGCCCGCAGGTCGGCCCGGAGCAGCCGCCGTTCGCGCTCCTCCAGCGAGAGCGACCACAGCTCCCTGCGGGCCTCCAACTCCAGGCTGCTCCAGCCGATTTCGGCCACCGCTTCGATGTCCTCTCCACTCGCTGCCGGCCGCCGCCGGCGGCCCCGGGCCCTCGTCGATCCGTCCGGCCGCGTTCTCCACCGGCCGCTCCGTGCCGGAGGTCACCCCGGCCCGTCCCCCCTCCGGCCCGCTCCGGCCGGCCGGGACGCCACCACCCCGGGGTCGCCCACCAGGTAGCCGTCCAGCAGCGCCCGTACGGGCAGCCGACCGGCCAGCTCCCAGGCCAGCATGCGGTGCAGGCCGTCGAGGTGGATCAGGCCGCCCCGGCCGGCCAGGCCCGCGTAGTGGGGGTGGTCGACCGGGCTGGTGCTGAGGAGCAGCGGCGTGAACGGCTCCCCGCGCAGCAGCCGGACCTTCGCCGCGCAGACCGGGTTGGCGGCGGCCCAGCCGGTCCCGGCCGCACGGATCCGCTCGGCCGCCTCGCCCACCGTCAGCCCTGAGCGCGGGACCAGTTCGAGCTCCCCGCCCTCGCTGAGGTGCCAGGGCAGCACGACGCCCAGGACGTCCGCCCGGGAGAGCCGGATCCGCCACCAGCTTCCGAGGTCGCGGTCGACGCGGTCGAGGTTCTCCTCGGCGTAGCCGTTGCTGTTCGCCTCGTGGGCGCGCTCCACCGGGTGGTCCCGCAGGTAGGCGTCGTGGACCTCGGAGTAGGCGACGGCGGTGACGATCTCCACGGCAGTGCTCCTCAGACGGTTCCGGCGTGCTCAAGGCCAACGCGCTCAAGGCCGACGTTCCCAAGGCCGACGCGCTCGGTGCCGGCCTGCCCCGTATCGGCGCGCCCGGTGTCGGCGCGCCAGGGGCCGGCGCGCCCGGCGAGGTTCCGCGCCGCGGACGGCCCGCCGCCGAGGTCCTCGCCCCCTCCGGAGTACAGCGTCACCGAACCGGTCCTCTCGTTCCGTTCGCGGCCACGACCGCGGCGCGATCGCCACGAAGAGGCATACGCCGATCACCCAAGGTAGTCCGCCAGGAGTATGAACCGGCCCTCGCGTCCACGACAAGACCGCTGCCGCCCCATGGACACCTTCCCGCCACCGGACCGTTCAGCTCCGGCCACGCGTCGATTCCCGCCCCGGAGGCAACTCCGGGCCGGTTCCGCCCCGGTGATTCGCCGCTGGAACAGCGGATGCGGCACAGTGAGGTCATGAGCGACAGGAGCCACCCCGCCCCGGGACCGGTCAGGCGGCGCCCGGTCCAGCAGCGCAGCCAGGAGCGGTACGGCCGCGTCCTGGACGCCTGCGCCGGCCTGCTGGACGAGGTCGGGGCGACGGCGCTCACCACCAAGGAGGTCGCCCAGCGCGCCCAGGTGCCGATCGGCACCCTGTACCAGTTCTTCGCCGGCAAGGAGGACCTGCTGGCCGCGCTCGCCACCCGCAACCTCGACCACTACCTCCGGCGCCTGGACGCCCGGCTGGCCGCCGCCGCGCCGGTCGGCCCCGACGTCTTCACCGACCTCGCGGTGGAGGAGTTCGTGGCGATGAAGCGCACGGTGCCGGGCTTCGGCCTGCTGGACTTCGGCCTGGCCGGACCGGCCGTCCCCACCGACGTCCGGGACGACCGCCACCTGCTGGATCCTGGCGTGGACAACAACACCGCCGTCGCGCTGCGGCTCCAGGCGCTCGGCGGCGAACTGTTCCTGGCGGGCGACCCGGCGGCCACCACGGTGACCCTGCGGGTGGCCCTGGAGGCGGCCGACGCGGTGCTCAAACTGGCCTTCCGGGAGGCCCCGGACGGCGATCCGGCGCTGATCGCCGAGTGCAAGCGGTTGGTCCGCGGCTACCTCGCGCAACAGCCGTCCGCCCGCTGACCCCCGGCCGCGCGGGCCCCCGGAGGACCCGCCCGCCCGAGGCGTTGCGAGCCCGCCGCGCCCGCAGCACAGTGGATAGCGGAACGGCCGCGGAGGCGGCCGGGCACGCTCGACCGGAGGAGCAGACCATGCACGCAGCGGTAGGTGACCAGCTCCACATCCACAGCAGGGCGGTGGGCATGGTGGACCAGAAGGGCGAGATCGTCGAGGTGCGCGGCGCCGACGGCCAGCCGCCGTACGTGGTCCGCTTCGAGGACGGCCACGAGGGTCTGGTCTACCCCGGCCCGGACTGCAACATCGAAGAGCGCCAGGCGGGACGCTGACCGACTCCTCGGCCGCCTCGCCCCGTGCGAGGCGGTGAGGAGCGGTGTCCGCCCCCACGACCCCGCTGCCCGGGGCACTCGCCGGGCTCGCGCCACTGCTGGACCACTACGGGTACCTCGCGGTGGCGCTGCTCGTCCTGCTGGACAACTGCGGCGTCCCGGTGCCCGGGCAGACCGTCCTGGTGCTGGCCTCGGTGTACGCCGGCACCGGGCACCTGGACTTCGCCGCGGTGCTGCTGATCGCGGCCGGCGCCGCGGCGCTCGGCAACGGCCTCGGCTACCTGGTCGGCCGCACCGGCGGACGCGCCTTCGTCCACCGCTGGGGCCGCTACGTGCTGCTCACCCCGGCCCGGATGGAGCGCGCGGACGACTTCTTCGCCCGGCACGGCGGCAAGGTGGTCACGGTCGCCCGCTTCGTGGACGGGCTGCGCCAGTACAACGGCGTCATCGCCGGGACCAGCGAGATGCCCTGGCGCCGGTTCCTCCCGTACAACCTGCTCGGCGCGGTGCTGTGGACGGCCGTCTGGGGCACCTTCGGCTACCTCGCGGGGGCCCACATCGGCACGGTCTACCACACGGCGCTGCGCTACCAGGTCTGGTTCGCGGTCGGGCTCGGCGTGCTGGTCGCGGCCTTCCTGCTGCGCCGGGTGCCGTGCTACCGGCGCCGGCGCACCGGCGGGGACGAGGGTGCCACCGGGGAGGGCCCCGGCGGGCGCGGCGGCCGGCCCGGCTAGTGCAGCGGGAACACCTCGAACGGCACCGCGAAGCGCGTCCCCAGCCGGCTGCCCGCGCCCCGGCCGAAGCCCTCCAGGAATTCCCGCGGCTCGGCCATCGCCCCGCCGAGCCCGGCCAGGTACGCCCTGTGCTCCTCCAGCGAGGCGACGCCCCGGTCGAAGTGCCCGGTGGTGTCCACCGCGTGCCTGGCCTCCGGCGAGGCCGCCGCCCAGATCTGCCGCACGCCCTCCCAGGGCTCGTGGCCCTCGGCCAGCAGCTCGCGGAACACCCAGCGGTTCCCGGCGTCCCTGACCCCGTCCAGGGTGGCCCGGCCGACCGCGATGTGGTCGGCCTGGTTGAGGAACACCCCGCCGTAGGTGTCCCGGAAGTTGCCGGTGAACACGATGTCCGGCCGGTGCCTGCGCACCGCCCGCGCGATGTCCCGGCGCAGCGGCAGCCCGTACTCCACCACGCCGTCCGGGTAGCCGAGGAACTCGACGGTGTCGACGCCGACCACGCGTGCCGAGGCGAGCTGCTCGGCCTCGCGCAGCGGCCCGCACTCCGCGGGGTCCAGCGAGTCGATGCCCGCCTCGCCGCTGGTGACCATGACGTAGACGACCTTCTTGCCCTGCGAGGTCCATCGCGCGACGGCCGCGGCCCCGCCGTACTCCATGTCGTCGGGGTGGGCGGCGATCGCCAGCGCGGTCTGCCAGTCCTCGTCGACGGGCTCGAAGGGCTCGGGGGCCTGCTCGGTCATGCGGCTCGTTCCTCTCGCTACGGCTCACGGCCGTACGGGCATTCGGATATACGGAACTTATCCATCCGTATCACCCGCGACTTTAGGAGACCCGTTTCCCCCACGCCCCGTCAGACACCGCAGCACCCGGGCGGCTTGCCTCTGACGCAGGCGTCAGGGGTTAGCGTCCGTGCACCGCGCGGCGGCACCGGCCGCCGTCCACCCGTCCTCTCCGAGGAGCGCCGCCATGGCCCTGCCCACCACCGCCCGCGTCGTCCGGCTGACCACCGCACCGTCCGGGCTGCCCACCCCCGGGGACTTCACCGTGGCCGAGGAGCCGCTGCCGGCGCCCGGCCCCGGGGAGGTGCTCGTCCGCAACCGGGCCTTCCTGGCCTTTCCGGCGCTGCGCACCCTGGTCGGCGGCGGGGGTACCGGTCTCCAGGTGCCGCACATCCGGCCTGGGGACGCGCTGTTCGGGCCGGCCCTCGGCGAGGTGCTGGCCGCCCCCGAGGACGGGCCGCTGCGCCCCGGTGACCTGGTCACCCACCTCGCCGGCTGGCGGGACCACGCGGTCGCCGAGGCCGCGCGGTTCACCACCGTCCCGGCGGACTTCCCGGATCCGCTGGCGCTGGTCTCCACCTCCTCGTCCGCCTACGGCGCCCTGACCCGCACCGTCGAGGTGCGCCCGGGCGACGTGGCGCTGGTGACGGGCGCGGCGGGCTCGGTCGGCACGATGGCCGGGCAGATCGCCCGGCTGCTCGGCGCCTCCCGGGTGATCGGCACCACCCGCTCGCCCGCCAAGGCGAAGCGGCTGACCGACGAACTCGGCTACGACGCGGTGCTGGTGCCCGGTGAGCGGCCGTTCGCCGAGCAGCTGGCCGAGGCCGCCCCCGACGGGCTCGACGTCGTGCTGGACCTGGTCGGCGGCGAGCAGCTGACCGCCGCCGTGGACGCGGCCCGGCACGGCGCCCGGTTCGCCCTGGTCGGCGCGCTGGACGGCCAGCTCGCTCCGGAGCGCCTGGGCGGCGACGCCCCGACCGTGGTCGACAGCTTCCGGATCGTCACCCACGGCCTGACCCTGCGCGGTTTCATCGGGCCCGACCACCCGGACCTGGAGGCCGAGTGGCGCGAGCGCTTCGCCGGCTGGCTGCGCGCCGGGGAGATCACCTTCCCCTGGACGTCGGTTCCGGGCATCGACCGGGCCCCCGGAGCGTTGACGAAGCTGTTCACCGGGGACACCTTCGGAACGACCATCGTGGAACTCTGAAGGCTCTGACGACTCTGACGACCAGGGAGCGGGCATGCGGATCGGGGACGCGGCAGCGGCGGCGGGCACCACTCCCAGGGCGCTGCGCTTCTACGAGCAACGCGGCCTGCTGCACCCGCCGGCCCGCTCCGCCTCGGGCCAGCGCGAGTACGGCCCGGCCGAGGTCGCCCGGGTCCGGGTGATCCGCCGGCTGCTGGCCGTGGGGCTGACGGTGGACGACCTGGCCAGCCGCGCCCACCGCCTCGACCTGCTCGGCCAGGAGCCGCCGTTCCGCTGCTCGGAGTCCCCCGGCCCCGACACCTTCGCCCCCGTGGTCCATGCCCGGCTGGCCGCGCTGGACGCCGAGATCGCCCGCCTCACCGCGCTGCGTGCCAGGCTCGTCCGCCACCTCACGACGGGCGGCACGGAGGTCCCGGCCGGGGGCTGAGGCCGCGGGGAACGCATTCGCCCGGGACCTCCGCTACGGGGGTGCGCGAGGTACCGGGCGAGGGCGTGGGGTGCGGTCAGGTCGGGTCGGCGGCGAGCAGGGGGTCCGCGGCGGGGGCGGCGGGGGCCTCCTGCCCGGGCCAGCTGATCCGGGTGGCGCACAGGGAGACGATCGCGGCCGAGGCGGCGACGGCGGCCATGCCCCAGAGCAGGCTGGTGGCGCCGGCGATGAAGCCGATCACGGCGGGGCCGGCCAGCAGTCCCGTGGTGCCCATGGCGGCGACCAGCGAGAGGGCGTCGGCGCCCTGCCGGGCGGCGGCGACGTAGACGCACGGGGTCACCGCGGCGACGCCGAGGCCGACGCAGGCGAAGCCGATCAGGGTCGGCGCCACGCCGCCGACCGCCAGTGCCAGGGCGAGTCCGAGGCCGGCCAGCAGGCTGCCGGTGCGCACGATCCGGGCGTCGCCGAAGCGGGTGCGCCAGCCGTCGGCGAAGATCCGGGCGCAGACCATCATCACCGAGACCACCGCGATGCCCAGCGGGGCGAGCCCGGCGCCGGCGTGCACGTAGTCCTTGAGGTAGAGCGCCGACCAGTCGTTCATGGCGCCCTCGGTGACGGTGCCGAACACCATCGCCAGGCCCATCCAGAGGGTCGCGACGGTCGGCAGTACGAATCCGCGGCGCTGCTTCTTCTCCTCCGGTGCGGCGGCCGCGTCCGGGCCGTCCGCCAGCAGTCCGGACCTGGCGGCCACCACCAGGACGGCGAGCAGCGCCGCGGCCAGCCCGAAGTGCACGGCGAGGGTGCCGGTGAAGGCGTTGACGCCCGAGGCCAGCAGGGCGGCGAGCAGCGAGCCGGCGCTGAAGGTGGCGTGCAGCCGGGACATCGTGGTCCGCTCGAAGCGGGCCTCCAGCGCGGCGCCCTGGGCGTTCATCGCGACGTTCAGGCAGCCGACCGCGACGCCGTCGAAGAACAGCACCAGCAGCGTCACCGGGTAGTTCGGCACCACCGACAGCGCGAGCAGGATCACGCCGAGGGCGAGGGCGGACAGCACCGAGAGCAGCCGGGAGCCGATCCGCCGCATCAGCACCGCGACCAGGGGGAAGGACACCGCCGCGCCGATTCCGCAGGTCATCAGCAGCAGACCGATCTGGGCCTCGCCCAGGTCGAGCCTGGCCTTGAGCGCAGGCACCCGGGAGACCCAGGTCGCGTACTGGAATCCGAGGACGAAGAACAGTGCGCCGATGGCCACTTGGGACCGGCGGAAGTCGTCGCGAACGGGGGACATCGGTATCAGCCCACTTCGGCTCTGGAGTGCGGCCCGGGGAGCGGGCCGGTGGAGTGCGGCGGCGCGGCCGGGACGGGGTCCAGCGGCATCGCCATGTAGACCGCCCGGGGGCCGTAGCTCTCGGGGAGGTCGATCTCGGGCCGGGCGCGGTAGCCCAGCGGGGTCCACAGCACGTGCGAGCCGCGGACGGCGACCAGCGAGACGGTCCGGTAGCCGGCCGCCCTGGCGGTGTCCTCCAGGTGCCGGAGCATCCGCAGGGACAGGCCCCGGCCGCGCAGGTCCTCGGAGATCACCAGGTCGTGCGCGTGCATGTTGGCCGGCCGCTCGCCCGCTCCCCCGTCCCCGTCCTCGCTGCGGCTGAGGTCGGGGCAGCGGAACAGCGGGTACGGCAGGGCGAGCAGGTAGCCGCCCAGGCCGCCCGCGTGTTCCAGCACGAAGCAGGTGTCGGGCGAGGCGCGGTGCCGGGACCGCAGCGCCTCGTACCCCTCGGAGAGGCCGCTGGCGGCGTAGGCGCGCTCCTCCAGCGCGACCACGCCGTCCCAGTCCTCCTCCCGGAGCAGCCGGATGCGCGGTCCGGTCGGAGCGTCGACGAGCGTGCCGGTCATGCGGTGCCTCCCTGTCGGCCCGCGCCGTCGCCGCCGATGCAGCTGTACGGAAGCGGCGCGAAGCCGTTGAACCCGCGGGTGGCGTAGGCCGTGGCGTACGCGCCGCAGGAGTGGATCCAGACCGGGTCGCCGGAACCGATCGCGTGCGGGACCCGCACCAGGCCGCCCTCCTGCGCGTACGCGTCGTCGCTGTCGCAGGTCGGTCCCGCCACCACGGCGTTGACGAACCGGCCGCCGGGGTGGGTGGGGAACTCCAGCCGGTACTGGAGCTGGTCCATCTCGTACAGGCCGTTGAACTTGCCGCAGCTGAGGTAGAGCCAGTCCTGCCTGGCGTCGTCGAGCCCGTGGCGGGAGGTGAGCCGGGCGACGTGGGCGCGGATCGCGCCGTGGTCTGCCACCAGGTGGCGCCCCGGCTCCACCAGGAACTCCAGCGGCGCGGCGCTGACGGCGCGCAGCCGCTCCATGCCCTCGCGGATCGCCGTGAACATCTTCTCCAGCGGCGGTTCGAGCGGGCTCCCGTGCCGGTCGAGGACGCCGAGGGCGGGCAGGCCGCCGCCGAGGTTGATCGTGGTCGGGGTGATGCCGCGCCAGTTGAGCGCCTCCAGCACGGCGGCCAGCGAGTCCATCGCGGCGCCCCAGGCCTCGGCGGTCATCTGCTGGGATCCGACGTGCACGGACAGCCCGGACGGGACGAGCCCGGCCGCACGGGCCTCGCCCAGCACCCGCAGCGCGTCCTCGGGCGAGCAGCCGAACTTGTGGCTCAGGCCCCACAGCGCGCCTTCGCCGGTGGTCGCGATCCGGCAGAACACCCGTGATCCCGGGGCGTGTTCTGCGATCGCCGCGACGTCCTCCGGGCTGTCGGTGGCGAAGTCCCGCACGCCCAGCCGGTGGGCCTCGGCGATGTTGCGGTCGGACTTGATGGTGTTGCCGTAGTGGATCAGTTCGGGCGCGACCCCGGTGCGCAGGGCCTGGACGATCTCCTGCGGGCCGGCCGCGTCGAAGCCGGAGCCGAGCCCGGCGAGGTGGTCGAGCACCTCGTCCACCGGGCAGGCCTTCATCGCGAACCGGACGGCCACGCCTGGCAGTTCGGCGCGGAGCGCAGCGTACTGCCGGCCGATGCCGTCGAGGTCGTAGATGATCCGGTCGTCGGTGGCCGCGGCGAGCGCGGCGCGCAGCGCGGTCCGGTCGTGCTCGTCACGGCGGGGCGCTTCGATGCGCACCACGGAGACGGACGGGGCACGGTGCGTGGTCTTGATGGCGGTCTGGTGTGTCACGGTGAGCTCCCGGTCCGGCTAGCGCGGCAGCCGGTCGGCGGGGGTGGCCCTGCTCGCCCGCACCAGCGGGCCCCACGCGTCGATCAGCACTGCGAAGTCCTCGATGTCCGCCTGCGCTTCGTCGAGCAGGCCCGCCCTTCGGGGCGCCAGGTGGTCGGCGAACTCGGCGTACTTCCCGCCGAGCCGCCGGTAGCAGCGGTCGAGTTCGGCGAGCCTGCGGTGGTTCTCCGCGCGGTCCGTCGCGGCGCTGCGACGGGCGGAGTCGGCGATCAGCCCGGGGCGGACGCGGTGCTGTTCGTCCAGCAGGGCCTCGCCTGCGGCCTCCATCTCGGAGTAGACCGGGTAGAGGTAGAGCATGGAGAGGAGGAACTTGGCGTAGCGCAGCTGGTAGGCGGTGAAGCCGGGGCCGGTACGCCGTTCCGGGGTGTGGTAGTTGACGATGTGGCGGTTGTGGGTGACGCCCGGCAGGGTCGCGTCGCGCACCAGGTGGTGCAGGAAGTAGTCGCTGCCGATGGTGTCGGTGGCGGGCGGCAGCGGCACCCTCTCGTACACCTCGCGGTCCAGGCCGATGTTGCACATGTCGATGCGCCAGATGTCGGGCAGGTCGAGCACGGCGCGGTCGGCGGTGAACGGCTCGGTGCCGCCGCCGGTGAAGGAGTCGGCGACGAGGTCGCGCTTCTCCCGCTCGCTCGCGCCGGTGGGCGCCCAGAGCGCGACCACGTCGTGGTAGGCCTCGGGGTCGAGCTCGCGGATCTCACCGACGTCGACGGAGAGTTCGCCGACGAAGGAGGCGCCGACCAGGGCGACCTCCTTGTCCGCGTGCACCGGGTCGAGGTTGTTCTCGGTGACGGCGGCGGCCGCGTCGGCGGCCTTCAGCCCGAGCGTGGCCAGCTCGTGCTCGATCGGGAACACCGGTTCGCCGTCGAGCAGTTGGTAGCGGCTGTCGGAGTCGCGTCGGTGCACCGACGCGCAGCCGAGTGCGGCGGCCAGCAGGAACGCCCGGTTGGTGCAGGCACCGTAGGAGACGGCTTCGGGCAGCATCAGCTCCAGCAGCCGGTCCTGGCCGGCCGCGCCGGAGCGCTCGATCACCTCGCGCAGGAAGGTGCGCTGGGCGTCCTCGTCCAGGTGGTGGGTCAGCACGCCCTCGGCGGCGGGCAGGGCGGCGAGGGCCGCGGCGTGTCCGGCTCTGGCCGCGGGGCCGGCGGAGTCCAGCACCAGCAGGTGCACCCGGACGCCGAACCGCCGTACGGCGAAGGCGGCTTCGGCGCCGATCGCGGTGATGGCGTCCGCGCACTCGCGGTTGGTGGGCAGGGTCAGACAGACGTCGCGCATTCCCGCTCCCCCGTGACACTCCGCCGGTCCGTCGCGTGTTCCTCGAAGGGCTTGCCGCTCCAGGACCGCAGGCCGAGCAGCTTCTCCCCCAGCTCGGTGAGTTCGGCGGTCGGGTAGCGCTGCGCCTCCGGCCGGTCGGCGTCGCCGACCAGGGTGCGGTTCCAGTCCGGCGTGGCGAGCGTGCGCCAGGACTCCACCCGGGAGCGGCGCAGCTTCTCGGACTCCTCCAGTGCGGGCATCATCGACAGGTACTGCACCGCGCGCACGCCGTTCTCGGAGGTGTTGCGCTCGACGCCGTGGGCGAGCAGGCCGTTCCAGATCAGCAGGTCGCCGGCCTTCAACTCGGGCCGCACGACGGGGAACTCGTCCCGGTCGACGTCCGGGCGGATCGGGTCGCGGCCGGCCGGCTGGGCGGCCTGCCACTCGTTGAAGCGGCGGAACAGCTCCGG
This sequence comes from Kitasatospora sp. NPDC091335, assembly GCF_044757205.1. Lineage (NCBI taxonomy): Bacteria > Bacillati > Actinomycetota > Actinomycetes > Kitasatosporales > Streptomycetaceae > Kitasatospora > Kitasatospora sp. NPDC091335. Next base: position 218,392 of record NZ_JBIVUM010000007.1, read on the forward strand.
GTCGCACTGGAAGCCGCCGTGGTCGGGGGCGGTGTCGTCGAGCGCGACGATGCCCTGGACGCGCTGCGGCAGGATGCCCCGGGTGGTGTCGACGTCCCAGTGCAGCTCGATGTCGAAGCCGCGGTCGGTGGGCTCGATCAGCGCGCGGTCGCGGTTGCGCACGTTCGGCGGGTTGAGGTTGAGCCGGTCGAGGGTGACCCAGAGCTCCTCGCAGTCCCACACGTCCACGAAGGCGTCGTAGACGCGCCGCGCCTGGCGGCTGTCCCAGATCAGCTGGTGGTGGTAGGCCTCGACGAAGCCGTAGATGTGCAGGTGCCGGTCGAGTTCGTCGCGGTACTCGCGCTCCCGGTACCAGTCCTCGGGGCGGTCCGGCGACAGGCCCTGGAACTCCCAGGCGAAGTCGAGGAGTCGGCGCGCGGCACCGGCCGGGATCGCCTCCTTCACCACCACGTAGCCGTAGGTCTGCCAGAACGCGAGGTCCTCCTCGGAGAGCACGCGCAGCGGGTGCTTCTTGCGGATCTCGCGCAGGGCGGTGGGGGCGAGGTAACTCTCGGTGTCGGCACTGAAGTAGGGGCGCTCCGAGGCGGCCCGGTACAGGTATTCCCCGGCTGGTCCGTCGGCGTGTTCGGCTGGGCTCGGCATGGGCGGTCACTCCGTGGTTCGTGGTCGGTGCAGCGCTTCCTCATGCGCCAGGCGCGGGCACGGCGGGTGGGCGGCCGGGCTCCGGCCGCGACGGGAATACGGCGCGCGGACCGGGGGGCCGTCCGTATGCGCTCCTTCTCGCCCTGCCAACGGGCGCGGAGCAGCACCACGTCAGGGGGCCAACTCACCCGCTCGGCAAGGCCTCTCACCCCTCATCAGCCTCTGCCGAACCGCGCTCCCCTACGTTGGACTAGACCAACTAATGGTGTCAACCCTTTCCAGCGGGTTACCGATTGGGAAATCAGCGCAGTTCAAGGCGCCTCTCGGGGTTCGCTTTATGTTTCGGAGACTGACATAAGCGGGGGTATGTTTCCGCAATTGACATAATCGCCGGATACTGAACGGTCACTGTGCGAGAGCCCGTTATGGCGGCGAATGCCGCCACCGGCCGGCCCGGCGTCCGCACGCCGGCCGACGGGCGGCCCCGGGTCGGCGGGGAACGCCGCCGGGCTCAGTCCTGGATCCGCCGCCAGGGCCGCTCGGCCTCCAGCGCGAACGCCAGCTCCAGCAGCAGCCGCTCCTGCCCGTGCGCCGCCGACAGGTGCACCCCGACCGGCAGTCCGCCGGGCGCCGAGCCCGCCGGCAGCGCGAGGCCGGGGCCGCCGGTCACGTTGTTGACCGGGGTGAAGGCGACGTAGCGCATCAGCCGGTCCATCAGCTCGTCGAAGTCCACGTTGGGGCTCAGGTGCCCGATCGGCGGGGCGGTGTGGGCGAGCACCGGGGAGAGGATCACGTCGTGGCCGCGGAAGATCCGCGCGTACACGCCCTCCGCCCGGCGCAGCCGCCGCAGCACGCCGGGGGTCTGTGGGAACTCCGTCCGGAACCGGCGGCGCAGCCCGGTGGTCAGGCCGTCCAGCTTCCCGGCCCGGAAGCTCGGGTCGAGCAGCAGCCGGCCGGTGGCCGCGATGGCCCAGGCGATGTAGCCCCAGTAGGTGACGAAGTCGCGGGAGAACTCCTCGCCGAAGGGCAGCGCGGTGGGCTCGACCCGGTGGCCCATCGCCTCCAGCCGGGCGGCGGTCTCCTCGACGGCCCGCCGGGTCGGCCCGTCGGTCCTGGCGATCGGCGAGTCCACCACCAGGCCGATCCGCAGCCGCTGTGCACCCGGGCCCTCGACCAGGCCGAGCGGGGGCAGTGCGGGGTTGCGGTGGTGCCGCTCGGCGGCGGCGAAGAAGGCGGCGGTGTCGCGCACCGATCGGGTCAGCACGCCGTCGGTGACCAGGTCGACCGGCAGTTTGCCGCTCTGGGCGTTGGTGACCAGCCGGCCCCGGGTGGGCTTGAGCCCGACCAGGCCGCAGCAGGCCGCCGGGATGCGGATCGAGCCGCCGCCGTCGTTGGCGTGCGCGATCGGCACCACGCCGGAGGCCACCAGCGCCGCCGCGCCACCCGAGGAGGCGCCGGCCGAGTGCGAGGGCTTCCACGGGTTGCGCACCGGCTGGGCGGCGGCGAACTCGGTGGAGGCGTTGAGGCCGAACTCGGGCAGTCTGGTCTTGCCGAGCACGGCGAGGCCGGTGGCGAGGAACTGGTCGGTGAAGGGCGCGTTGCGGCGGGCCGGGCGGGCGCGGTAGGCCTCGCTGCCCATCGCGGTCGGCAGGCCGCGCAGGTCCACGTTGTCCTTGAGGTACGTCGGCACGCCCCACAGCGGACCACCGATGCCCTCCCGGCTGATCTGCGGCTTGTCGTACGAGGCGTGGGCGACGGGCAGCAGCGTGCCGTCCACCCGCGCGGCCCGGTCGACGGCGGCGCCGACCAGTTCCCGGGGGTTGACCGCGCCGGCCCGCACCAGCGCGGCCAGCGCCACCGCGTCGTAGGCGCCCAGGGCGTCGTCGCCGAACGCGTGGACCCGCTCGTCGGTCATCCGGACTCCCCGTTCCCCTGCCGGCCACTCCCCTGCCGGACGTTCCGCGGCCCGGCGATCGCACCGGCCGGATCGTTCCTGCCCGGTTCTACTGACCGGTAATCTCGCAAGGATTCCGAATCCAGGCGCGTCCGGCGGTCCGGGAGGGATCGACCGGTGAACGAACCGTCAAATATCCGAGGGCGCCCGACCGTTCGGCCCGCGCCCCCGCGTTCACCCCACCCGCCGGTCGGTGATCGTTTCGCGGTACGCCGCCGGGAAAGATCACGTTCGCGAACCGTCCCGGTCCTCCCACCCGAACCAAGGTGACGCCCGTGCCCGCCCCGTTCTTCCCGACCACCCGGTTCACCGCGGCCACCGCCCCCGGCGGCCTGCCGCTGCTCGGCCACGCCCTCGCCCTCCTGCGCCGCCCGCACGACTTCGTCGCCGGCCTGCCCGCCCACGGCGACCTCGTCCGGCTGCGGCTCGGCCCGCTCCACGCGTACGTGGTCTGCCACCCCGAGCTGGTCCGCCGGCTGCTCACCGAGGACCGCGTCTTCGACAAGGGCGGGCCCCTCCTCGACAAGGCCCGCGAGGTCTTCGGCAACGGCCTCGCCACCTGCCCCGCCGCCGACCACCGGCGCCAGCGCCGCCTGCTGCAGCCCGCGTTCCACCGCGACCGGCTGCCCGGCTACGCCGCCGGGATGGCCGAGGAGATCGCCGGCACCACCGCCCCCTGGCGGGACGGCGACGTGATCGACGTGCCCGCCACGATGCACCGGCTCACCACCGCCGTCGCCGCCCGCTGCCTGTTCGCCGCGCACGAGCGGGCCGGCCGGCTGCCCGTGCACGCGAGCACGGACGCCGTCACCCGCGCCGTCGGCCGCCGGGTGCTGCTGCCGCTGCCCGGCGCCGACCGCCTCCCCACCCCCGGCAACCGCCGCTTCCGGCGCGCCCGGCGGGACCTCCGGGAGATCACCCGGCGGCTGGTCGCCGACCACCGCGCCACCGGCACCGACCACCACGACCTGCTCTCCGTGCTGCTCGCCGCGACGGACGAGGACGGGCGGGGCCTGTCCGCGGCCGAGATCCACGAACAGGTGGTCACCTTCCTGCTGGCCGGCACCGAGGCCACCGCCGCCACCCTCTCCTGGGCCTGGACCCTGCTCGCCGCCAACCCGGCCGTCCGCGAGCGCCTGCACGCCGAACTCGACACCGTCCTGGACGGACGCCCCGCCCGCCACGAGGACCTGCCCGCCCTGCCGCTCACCGCCCGGATCGTCAGCGAGACCCTGCGGCTCTACCCGCCGCCGTGGATCCTCAGCCGCACCGCCACCGCCGACACCGAACTCGGCGGCCACCACCTGCCGGCCGGCTCGACCCTGCTGTTCAGCCCGTACCTGCTGCACCGCAGGGCCGACCTGTTCCCCCGCCCCGACCGCTTCGACCCCGACCGCTGGCTCACCACCGCCAGCCCCGCCCCCGGCACCTACACGCCGTTCGGCCTCGGCGCCCGCCGCTGCATCGGCGACGCCTTCGGCACCACCGAGGCCGTCCTCGCCATCGCCACCATCGCCGCCCGCTGGACCGTCACCCCCGCCCCCGGCCGGCCCGTCCGCCCCGCCCGCAGCGCCTCCCTCGCGCCCCGGCCGTTCACCGCGACGCTGACCCGCCGGGCCCGCTGACCGGACTCCGGCCGGCTTCGGTACTGTCCCGGCGTGGCCGGCCGTACGGACGCCGGCCGGGACCAGGCCGCTCGACCGGGACACCACCAGACATGAACGCTCGAACCCCACGGGGGCTCCTGACCGGGCTGCTCCGCGCCGTCCGGACGTATCCGCGCCGCTCGCCACTGACCCTGGGCTACGTCGTCCTGCTCCTGACCGGGCACGTCTGGGTCGGGAACCTGCTCGCCGCAGACCGGGCGGACGCCCTCAGGGAGCACCTCAGCACCAACCTCGACAACCTCGCCGACCATCCGGTCACCGCCCTGGTCGGCAGCGCGCTGCTCTACGACGGCACCCTCACCGAGATCCTCACCCCCGGCTTCGGCGGCACCCTGATCACCCTGGGCCTCGGCGTCTGCTGCTGCCTCGCCTGGACCGAGCGCCGCTTCGGCAGCCTGCGCGCCGCCGCCGTCTTCCTCGGCGGGCACGTCCTCGCCACCCTGCTCACCGCCCTGGTGATCCTGCTCGCCCTGCGGTACGGCTGGTACCCGGAGAGCGTGCGCGCGGCCTCGGACTACGGCATCAGCTACGGCGCCCAGACCGTCCTCGCCCTCGCCACCCTCGCCGTACCCCGCCGGGCCCGGCTGCCCTGGGCCGCGCTCGTGGTCGGCTGGCCGCTCTCCGGCGACGGCGAATGGCCGGGCCCCCTCCCGGACTTCACCACCGTCGGGCACCTGGCGGCCGCCGCCCTCGGCTTCGCCCTGGCCGCCGCCGTGGCGGTCTCCACCGCCCGTCGCCGCCGGGCCGAGGCGTCCGCCCCGGTCCCGGCGGACCGGTGACCCTGCCCCTGCCCCTGCCCCTGCCGGCGTGAGCCCCGGTGCCCGTCTGCCGGACGACCGAGCGCGCCTCAGCGGGGCGGGCGGCGGTCGGCGGCGATGACGGTGAGCAGCCGCTCGATCTCCGCCAGCCGGTGCCGCAGGTCCTCGACGTCCCCGCGGGTGGCGCTCTGCTCGTGCGCCTTGAGCTTCACCAGCAGCTGCCCGTCCGGCTCCAGCCGGGCCCGGGCCACCCCGCGGACGCTGTCGCCGTTCTGGATCCGGATCGCGTGCTCCAGCTCGGACGGGCGCAGCGCCAGGCCGCGCAGCGCGCCCGGCACCAGCCTGCCGTCCTCCACCACGGTGGTGGCGGTGCCCTCCAGGAGGCGGGCGGCCCTCGGGTCGCGGGCGAGCCAGCGGGTCACGGCGGCGTTCACCGCGATCAGGGTGACCGCTCCGATCACGCCGCCGAGCAGGCTGTCGTCGTTGCCGATGACGGCGTTCTGCACCACGTTGGAGAGCAGGAAGACGACCACCATGTCGAAGGTGTTCAGCCCCGCCAGCCCGCGCTTCCCGGCGATCCGGAACAGGACCACGATCAGCGCGTAGACGGCGACCGTCCGGAGGACCTTCTCCACGATCGGAATCTGGACGGCCATCAGGTCGTGCCACACTGCCCCGCTCCTCCCGCCTCGACTGCTGGGAACGGGGCAGACGCTACGCCACGGTCACCGCTTCGGCCTGCCGCGCCGGGCCGACGCGCCCCGCCCGCCGGCCTTGGCTCCCCCTGCCTTCGCCCCGCCCGGCTTCTGCCCGCCGGCCTTCTGCGCACCGCTCCGCTGCCCGCCGGCCTTCTGCTGCGGCTTGCCCCGCCCGGCCGCCGCCTTCTTCGGCTGCGCCTCGGGCGTCGCCTGCCCGGCCCCGCGCCCGCGCGAGCTGTTGACCGTACGGCCCCGCACGATGCCGATGAACTCCTCCACCAGGTCCGTCGTCCGCTCCTGCGGCCAGGACAGCGCCACCTGGGACTGCGGCGCCTCCGCCACCGGCCGGTAGGTGAGGTCCTTGCGGTGGTGCAGCCGGGCCAGGGACTGCGGTACCAGGAGCACGCCGACGTTCGCCGCGACCAGCTCGATCGCGTCCGCCGTGCTGTCCGGGCGCGCGAGGGCGGGGCGCCCCGGCAGGGTGTCGGCGGTGAGGCCGAGGGTGTCGTCGAGCGGGTGGAAGACCACCTCCTCGGCGAGGTCGGCCGGCGCGACCTCCTCGGCGGCGGCGAGCCAGTGGTCCTTGGGGAAGACCACGACGGTGGTCTCGGTGTAGAGCGGGATCGCGCTCAGCACGTCCTTGTCGACCGGCAGCCGGACCAGCCCGGCGTCCGCGCCGCCCTCGCGCAGGGTCCGTTCGCCGTCGCCGGACTCGACCGCGAGGAGCTCCAGCGGAACGTCCGGGAGTCGCTCGCTCCAGACCCGGACCCATTTGCCGGGGATCACGCCCGGGACGTACACGAGCCGGAAGGACGGGTTCACCTGCATGTCTGTCACAGGTCAAGGCTACCGACCGTGACCGGGAGCGCCCGCGCACTCCCTTACCCTTGTCTCCATGACATCGCTCAAGCAGAAGACCAGCCAGACCATGAAGCCGGCCACGGCGGCCAAGAAGCTGGAGATCTACCTCGCAGCCGCGCCGGCCGACTTCCAGGAGGGCGTGGTCTCCCGCGAGGAGCTGTACGCGCTGCAGGCCGAGCCGCCGCAGTGGCTCCAGGACCTGCGCAAGAACGGCCCGCACCCGCGCCCGGTGATCGCCGCCAGGCTCGGCATCTCGATCTCCGGCCTGGCCCGCGGCGGCGTGACCGAGGCGCTCACCACCGAGCAGATCGAGGCGGTCAAGGCCGAGAACCCGCTCTGGCTCCAGCACGAGCGCGCCAACCAGGTGGACCTCCGCAAGGAGACCGCCCGGATCAAGGAGAAGCACGAGAAGGAGGCCGCCGCCAAGGCCGCCGAGGAGGCGAAGGCCGCCAAGGCCCGCTGACCCGGCCCGCTGACCAGCCCCACCGCCCGGCACGGCGGCGCTCCGGCACCGGTTGTCGGACCCCTGCGCAACGATGGTGCCGACGTCCGTCCCCACGGGCGTCGGCACAGTCGTGTGCGGATGCGCGCAGCGGCTCGTGCGCGGGTCCGACAGCGAGGAGGCCGAAGGATGGCAGGAGCACTGGACGGCAGGATCGCCCTGGTCGCGGGCGCGACGCGGGGCGCCGGGCGGGGCATCGCCGTGGAGCTCGGCGCGGCCGGCGCGACGGTGTACGTGACCGGGCGCAGCACCCGGCAGCGGCGCTCGGAGTACGACCGCCCGGAGACGATCGAGGACACCGCCGACCTGGTCACCGCCGCCGGCGGCCTGGGCATCGCGGTGCCCACCGACCACCTGGTGCCGTCCGAGGTGGCCGCCCTGGTGGAGCGGATCGACGCCGAGCAGGGCCGGCTGGACGTCCTGGTCAACGACATCTGGGGCGGCGAGAAGCTGTTCGGCTGGGACGTCCCCGTCTGGGAGCACGACCTGGACGACGGCCTGCGGCTGCTGCGCCTGGCGGTGGAGACGCACGCCGTCACCAGCCACCACGCCCTGCCGCTGCTGCTGAAGCACCCCGGCGGCCTGGTGGTGGAGATGACGGACGGCACCGCGGAGTACAACCGCGACACCTACCGCAACTCCTTCTTCTACGACCTCGCCAAGGCCTCGGTGCTGCGGATGGCCTTCTCGCTCGGCCACGAGCTGGGCTCGCGCGGCGCCACCGCCCTCGCCCTCACCCCCGGCTGGATGCGCTCCGAGATCATGCTGGAGCACTTCGGCGTCACCGAGCAGAACTGGCGCGAAGCCCTGGTCCAGGAGCCGCACTTCGGCATCTCCGAGTCCCCGTACTACGTCGGCCGGGCGGTGGTCGCGCTGGCCGCCGACGCCGGGGTCGCCCGGTGGAACGGCCGCTCGGCCTCCAGCGGGCAGCTGGCCCTGGAGTACGGCTTCACCGACCGGGACGGCAGCCGTCCGGACTGCTGGCGCTACCTGGTCGAGGTGCAGGAGCCGGGCAAGCCGGCCGCGCCGGAGGCCTACCGCTGACCTCGGGGCCGGCCGGTGACGGCGGGGGTGGCGGTGGAGGTGGCGGCAGGGAGCGGAACTCCCCCGCCGCCACCTCGTGTTGACCGGGCCGCCGGTCGCTCCGAATAATCGGCGGGACCGGGGCGCCCCGGGGCCGTGCCGTCGTGACCGCACCGCGCCGGAGCACCGCGTCACAGCACCGCGCCGCGGTACCGCACCGAAGTTCGCCGAAGTACACCGCAGTTCACCGCATCGGGGGAAGCGACCAGTGATCGAGCAGCCACAGCACGCCGGACTCGCCGCGCTCGCGGACGAGTTCTTCGCCGCCGAGAACACCCACAACCCGTTCGAGGCGACCCTCAGCGGAGTCGAGGGCTACGCCCACCTGGTGCCCGACCCGTCCCGCGCGGCCGGGCACCGGCACCGCGACGCGCTGCGCGGCTTCGCCGCCCGGCTGGCCGCGATCCCGGTCGACGGGCTGGCCGGCGAGGACCGGACCACCCACCGGGTGCTCGCCCGGCTGCTCGACAACGGCATCGGCCGGCTCACCCACGGGCTGGCCGAGTTCAGCGTCTCGGCGACCATCGTCGCCGCGCAGAACGAGGCCTTCTCCGGGCTCGCCATGACCCCGGTCGACCAGGAGGGCGCGGACTCCTACCTGGCACGTCTGGCCTCCTTGCCCGGGTACTTCGACGCCGCCCTGGGCACGGCCCTGGAAGCCGCCGCCGAAGGCCGCCACCCGCTACGCAGCGGGGTGGACGCCGCCGTCGCCCAGCTGGACTCCCACCTGGCCACCGCCCCGGCCGAGGACAAGCTGCTCCGCCCGCTGGCCGGCCGCCCGGAGTTCGAGCGCGCCCTGACCATCGTGCGCGACGCCGTCCGCCCCGCGGTGGCCCGCTACCGGGACGGGCTGGCCCACCGGCTGGCGCCGGGCGCCCGGCCGGACGACAAGGCCGGGGTCTGCCACGTGCCGGGCGGCACCGAGGGCTACGCGGACGCCGTCGCCCGCTTCACCCGGCCGGGGCTCGCCCCGGAGGAGGTCCACCGGGTCGGGCTGGAGGCCGTCGCGGCGCTGCGCGAGGAGTTCGCCGAGCTGGGCGGCAAGGTCCTGGGCATCACCGACCCCGCGGCCGTGCTGACCGCGCTGCGCGAGGACCCCGCACTGCGCTTCGGCAGCGCGGCCGAGATCGTCGCGACGGTGGACGGCGCGCTGGACCGGGCCCGCCGCGCCTCGGCGGACTGGTTCCGCCCGTACCCGATCGCCGACTGCGTGACCAGGGAGATCGACCCGATCGAGGCGGAGACCGCGCCGCTGGCCTACTACCAGCCGCCGGGCCCTGGCGGGCTGCCCGGCACCCACTGGGTCAACACGCTGCGCCCGGAGACCCGGTTCAGCTACGAGTACGAGGCGCTCGCCTTCCACGAGAGCGTGCCAGGCCACCACCTCCAGCTCGCCGTCGCGCAGACCCTGCACCACCTGCCCCGGTTCCGGCGGAACCCGAGCGGCCAGCTGACCGCCCACGTCGAGGGCTGGGGCCTGTACACCGAGCGGCTCGCGGACGAGATGGGGCTGTACGGCTCGGAGCTGTCCCGGCTCGGCATGCTCTCGTTGGACGCGATGCGGGCGGTCCGGCTGGTGGTGGACACCGGGATGCACCACTACGGCTGGTCCCGGGGGCGGGCGACGGCCTTCATGCGGTCCAACACCGCCACCCCCGACGCCAACGTCCGCAACGAGATCGACCGCTACATCGCCTGGCCCGGCCAGGCCACCGCCTACCTGATCGGCCGCCGGGAGATCGTCCGGCACCGCGAGCGGGCCGAGGCGGCGCTCGGCGCCCGGTTCGACGTGCGGGAGTTCCACCACCAGCTGATCGGGCACGGCAGCCTGCCGCTGGGCGTGCTGGACGAGCTGGTGACGGACTGGATCGCGGAGCGGTAGCGCCCGTCCCCGGATCCTGCCCGGCGCCGGCTCCGGACACCACCGCGAGCCGGTCCACCGTCACTTCGCTCCCCCTCGGACGATCCACCGACCGCGCGCCGTTCGCCCACGGCCCGACCCCGCAGCGCCGGTGGCGCTTCGCGATGGTCACCTCGCTCGTCGGCCGGCTGCTGGTGCCGGCGGTCCTGGTCGTCCACCTCCTGGTCATGCTGTCGGGCGTCCACACCCTCCGGTAGCCCGTCCCGACTCCGGCCTGCCGCCCGGCGCTGGCGAAGGCCACGGCGGAGGTCGAGGCCCGCATCAGAGCTCCGTTGCCGGCCGCGTGCAGGGTGGTCTCGAAGTGGGCGGCGGCGGCGCGGTCCCAGGGCAGGCCGCTGCCGAGGACGGCTTCGGTCTGGATGCCGATGTCGCTGGGCCTGGCGTCGGCCCAGCGGCGGAACCGGTCGAACAGGTCCGGGAGGTCCAGGCCGCCTCGCTCGATCAGGGACTCGGCGACCAGGACGGCCATCTGGGTGTCGTCGGTGGCTTCACCCCGGGCCCAGCCGCCCCCGGCGACCAGGTCACCGGGGGCGTCCGGGAAGCGGGCGGAGAAGGCGCCGGCCGGGCCGAACTCGTACGGGGCGCCGAGGGCGTCGCCCACGGCGGCGCCGAGGACGGCGCCGGCGGCGCGCTCGACCGGGCCGGTCATGCCTGGTGCGGGACGACCGGCAGGTTGCGCTTGTGCTCGGTGCGGCGGTAGTGGCCGAGGACGGTCCGGTGGACCTCCTCGCTGACCGGCAGGCCCTCCAGGAAGTCGTCCAGGGCGTCGTAGCTGACGCCGAGGGCGTCCTCGTCGGGACGGCCGGGGTCGAGGTCCTCCAGGTCGGCGGTCGGGACCTTCTTGACCAGCTCGGCCGGAGCGCCGAGCGCCTCGGCGATCGCCCGCACCTGGCGCTTGGTCAGACCGGACAGCGGCATCACGTCGGCCGCGCCGTCGCCGAACTTGGTGAAGAAGCCGACCGCGGCCTCGGCGGCGTGGTCGGTGCCGACGACCAGTCCGCCCTTGGCGCCGGCCGCCGCGTACTGGACCACCATCCGCTGGCGGGCCTTGACGTTGCCGCCGACGAAGTCCTCGTGGGCGCGGTCGGTGTAGGTCAGGCCGGCGGCCTTCAGGGCGGCGACCGCGCCGTCGGTGGCGGGCTTGACGTCGACGGTCAGCACCTCGTCCGCGCGGATGAAGCCGAGCGCGAGCTGGGCGTCCGCCTCGTCCGCCTGGACGCCGTAGGGCAGCCGCATCGCGGTGAAGGTCACCTGGCGCCCCTCGGCCCGCAGCCGCTCGACGGCGAGCTGGCAGAGCCGCCCCGCGGTGGTGGAGTCGACGCCGCCGCTGATGCCCAGCACCAGGCTGCGCGCGCCGGTGGCCCGCACCTGGCCGGCCAGGAACTCCACCCTGCGCTCGGCCTCCTTCGCGGGGTCCGGCACGGGTGCCACTCCGAGGGCACGGGCGATCTCCCGCTGGACGTCGGCAGGCAGGGGCTCGGTCATTCCGACTCCTCGGGACGGTGGGTACGTGGCGCGGTCACGAGGATACGACCACCGCCGACGCCGCCGTCACGGGCGGGGGGCCTCCCCCTGGTCCGCCAGGCCCTCCGGCCTGCGCGGTTCCGCCGTGCTCGGCGGTCCGGCCGCCCTGTCCGTCCGCTCCGCCCCGGCCTGGCCCTCCGCCCCGTCCGTCCCCGCCGGCTTCTCCAGCGAGACCGGGCGTTCCGGTCCCGGCCGCGGGTGCGCCAGGATGGCGAGCACCACCGCGCCGTCCACCGTCTCCTGGGCGACCAGCAGCGCCGCCAGCTCGTCCAGGTGGTGCCGGTGCTCGGCGAGCAGGTCCAGGGCCCGGCGCTCGGCCCCGCGCAGCAGGCGGGCCACCGCCTCGTCCACGGCGCGCTGGGTCTGCTCGGAGTACGGGCGGCGCAGCAGGTCCTCGGGGCTGTCGCCGAGGTAGTGCGGGCTGCCGCTGGAGTAGCCGACCGGGCCGAGCTCCGGGGAGAGCCCGAACTCGCGGACCATCCGGGTGGCGACCGAGGTGGCGTTGGCCAGGTCGTTGGCGGCACCCGTGGAGCCCTCGCCGAAGACCACCAGCTCCGCCGCCCGGCCACCGAGCTGGACGGTGATCAGGTCGGTCAGGTACCCCTCGCTGTACAGGTGCCGTTCGGCCTCGGGCAGCTGCTCGGTGGCGCCGAGGGAGACGCCGGCCGGGAGGATCGTCACCTTGGCGACCGGGTCGGCGTGCTCGCACAGCGCGGCCACCAGCGCGTGGCCCGACTCGTGCACGGCGACGGCGTGCCGTTCGTCGGGCAGCAGGGCGTTGGAGGACTCACGGCGGCCGAGCAGCACCCGGTCACGGGCGTCGTCGAGGTCTGCGGCGGTGATGGTGGCCCGATCGGCGCGCACGGCGTTGATGGCGGCCTCGTTGACCAGGTTGGCGAGGTCGGCGCCGGAGAAGCCCGGGGTGCCGCGGGCGAGCCGCCCGAGGTCGGTGTCCGGGGCGAGGGTCTTGCCCCTGGCGTGCACGGCGAGGATGGCGGCCCGCTCGGCCTGGTTGGGCAGCGGGACGGTGACCTGCCGGTCGAAGCGGCCGGGGCGCAGCAGGGCCGGATCGAGGGCGTCCGGCCGGTTGGTGGCGGCGATGACGACGATGCCGGTGCTCTGGTCGAAGCCGTCCATCTCGGCGAGCAGCTGGTTCAGGGTCTGCTCGCGCTCGTCGTTGCCGCCGATCCGGGTGCCGCCCGCGCGGCGTCCGCCGACCGCGTCGATCTCGTCGATGAAGACGATCGACGGCGCGCGCTTGCGGGCCTCCTCGAAGAGGTCGCGGACCCGGGAGGCGCCGACGCCGACGAACATCTCCACGAAGCCGGAGCCGGTCACCGAGAGGAAGGGCACCGAGGCCTCCCCGGCGACGGCCCGGGCGAGCAGGGTCTTCCCGGTGCCCGGCGGCCCGACCATGATCACCCCGCGCGGCCCCTTGGCCCCGGCGGCGGCGTACCGCTCCGGGCTGCGCAGGAAGTCGACCACCTCGCTGACCTCCTGCTTCACCCCCTCGTACCCGGCCACGTCGGCGAACCCGGTGTCCGGCCGCTCGGCCTCGATGATCTTGGCCCGGGACCGTCCGATGGTGCTCAGCCCGCCGCCCAGCGACCGGGCGGCCATCCGGCCCGACCAGAGGAAGAGCGCGCCGAAGATCAGCAGCGGCAGGAACAGCAGCAGGGTGGACCAGAGCGAGCCGCTGCCGCTGGAGCGGCTGCCGGTGACGGTGACGTCGTGCGCGGAGAGCGCGCTGCTGAGCTGGGAGGTGTCCAGGGCGGTGGGGATCTGGCTGGTGAAGTGGGTGCCGTCCTTGAGCGTGCCGCTCACCGCGCCGGTGTCGCTGACGTCCACGGTCTGCACCTGGCCGGCGTCGACCCGGTGCACGAAGTCCGTGTAGCCGTAGCGGGTGCCGGGCGTGCCGGATCTGGAGAAGAGCAGCAGCAGGAGCAGCGTCACCAGCACGGCGACGGGGAGCAGCCAGCGGCGCCACGAGGGCGGCGGAGGCTGCGGGGGCTTGGGCGGGCCGCCCGGGCCGGGGCGGCCCCCGGGGGCCCAGCCGGGACCGCGCCCCTGGCCGGGGCCCGGGCCGGCACCGGGGCCCGGGCCGGCACCGGGGCCCGGGCCGGCACCGGGGCCCGGGCCGGGCGGGGTCGCTGGTTGACGGGCAGCGCGCAACCGGATTCGTACGATCATCCACGCTCACCGCCTCCCGGGGGCCTGGCAGCCTCCGTCCCTCCATGGTCGGACGCTCCGGGCCAGGATGGGAGGCCGAGCGGCGGGATGTCGGTCCACCCGGGCGAAACGGCCCGCCCCACCCGGGTGGGGGTGCGGCCGGCCGGGCCCTCCAGGCCGCCTTCAAGGAGCACCGGAGCGGCGGGAGTTGGCCTTCGATCTGCCGGACCGGAGCATGCGTGACCTAGAGTAGCCACATGGTCAACGAGGAACTGCCAGCCGTACGAAAGACGCCCGAGGCCGCGGTGGAATCGCGGGCCGGGGACAGCGACCGGGAGGCGGTGGCCGAGCAGTTGCGGATCGCCGCCGGGGACGGCCGCATCGACCTCGGGGAGTTGGAGGAGCGGCTCGACCGGGCCTACGCGGCGCGGACCCACCGCGAACTCGACGCCCTGGTGGCGGACCTGGGCGGCCGGGAGCGGGGCGGGGACAAGTCCGCGGCGCAGGACGTCCTCGTGCTCCGGACCCGGCTCGGCAACATCGTGCAGCGCGGCCGGTGGACGGTGCCCCGCCGGATCGTCGCCGAGTCCAAGATCTCGCTGCTCACGGTCGACTTCACCGATGCCGTGTGCACCCACATGGAGATCACGGTCGAGGCGTCGACGGGCGTGGGCCAGATCAAGCTGGTCGTCCCGCGCGGCTGGGGCGTGCGGATCGACCCGTCGAGCACCAACACGGGGAACATCAGCAACAAGGCCGACGAGGTGGCGGAGCCCGGCTCCCCGACCCTGACCGTGATCGCCCACCCCCGCTCGGGGCCGATCAGGATCAAGCAGCGCCGCCGGGGCTGACCGGCCCGGCGCCCGGGCCGGCCGTGCGGGGGGCGGAGGCCGCGCGACGGCTGCCGGCCGATCCGGGCGCCAGGGGTGTGGCGTCAGAGGCCAGGGGTGTGGCGTCAGGGGTCGGGCGTCAGGGGTCAGGCGTCAGGAGAAGTCGAGCCCGCCCGTCCGGGTCCGCTTGAGCTCGAAGAAGTTCGGGTACCCGGCCAGCAGCCGCACCCCGTCGAAGACCCGTACGGCGTCCTCCCCGCGCGGGATCGCGCTCAGCACCGGGCCGAAGAAGGCGACGCCGTCCACGTGGATGGTCGGCGTGCCGACCTCCTCGCCGACCGGGTCCATGCCCTCGTGGTGGCTCTTGCGCAGGGCCTCGTCGTACGCGGCGTCGTTCGCCGCCCCGGCCAGCTCCTCCGGCAGGCCCGCCGCCGCCAGGGCCTCCCGGATGACCGCGTCGTCGGCGGGCCGGTCCTGGTCGTGCAGGCGGGTGCCGAGTTCGGTGTAGAGGGCGCGCAGCACCTGCGGGCCGTGCTGCTCGGCGGCGGCGATGCAGACCCGCACCGGCCCCCAGCCGGTGGTCATCAGGCGCTGGTAGCGCTCGGGCAGGTCGGTGCGGCCCTCGTTGAGGACGGAGAGGCTCATCACCCGGAAGGTCAGGTCGAGGTCGCGCTGCCGCTCGACCTCCAGGATCCACCGGGAGGTGATCCAGGCGAACGGGCAGACGGGGTCGAAGTAGAAGTCGACCTTCACGGTGTCGCCGTCGGGCCGGCGGTCGTGGTTCCGGGATTCATCGTTCCTGAGCCCGTCGTTCCGGATGTCGGGGGCGCTGTTCGTCACGGTGTTCGTCGCGGAGTTCGTCACACCGGAGAGGCTAGCGGCCGAGTGGCCCACTCTCCAGGGCCAATCGGTGGCCGCCCTGGTGGGCCACTTCCCTCCGGCCGGCGCCGCTCAGCTGCACGTCGTCCCGTCCGCCGGCGCCGTGCCGTCCAGCAGGTAGGCGTCCACGGTCCGCATCAGGCAGGCGTTGCCGGTGTTGTAGCCGCCGTGTCCCTCGCCCTCCAGGGTGACGGTGACGCCGACGCCCGCGCCGAGCTGCTGCGCCATCGCGCGGGCGCCCTCCACCGGCGTGGCCGGGTCGCCGGTGGTGCCGACCACCAGGATCGGGGCCGCGCCCGCCGCCGCGACCTCCGGGTGCGCCGCCTTGCCGGGCACGGGCCAGCCGGTGCAACCGGTCAGGCCCCAGGCGGTGAACGTCCCGAACACCGGGGAGGCCGCGCGGAACCGCGGCAGCTGCTGCTCCACGTCCTGGTCGGAGTAGCGCTGACTGGCGTCCACGCAACTGATCGCCCGGTTCGCGGCGTTCAGGTTGGAGTAGTGCCCCTGCGCGTCACGCCCGTTCAGCCCGTCGGCGAGCAGGAGCAGCGTGTCGCCGGTGCCCTGGTCCATCGCCTCGGTGAGCCCGGTGGCCAGCAGGGGCCAGGTCTCCTGGCTGTACAGGGCGCCCGCGATGCCGGTGACCGCCAGACTCCCGGTGAGCTGCCGCCCGCCCTTGGCGGGCAGCGGCGACTGCTCCAGCCGCTGCACCAGCGCGGCGATCTTCGCGGTGCCCTCGTCGCCGCCCGCGCCGGTCGCGCAGGCGGCCCCGGCCTGGGTGGCGCAGGCCTTCATGAAGTCGCCGAGGGCGAGTTGGAAGCCCTGGGCCTGGCCGAGCGCGGACTGCTGCGGGTCCTTGGTCGGGTCGACCACCGAGTCCAGCACCAGCCGGCCGACCTGCTGGGGGAACAGGTGCGCGTAGACGCCGCCGAGCTGGGTGCCGTAGCTGATGCCGAAGTAGGACAGCTTCCCGTCGCCCAGCACCTGCCGCATCAGGTCCATGTCCCGCGCGGCGCTCTCGGTGTCCACGTACGGCAGCACCGCGGCGGAGTTGTGCTCGCAGGCGGCGACGAACCGGGCGTTGCTGTCGTCCAGGGCCTTCACCGCGGCGGGGGTCTCGGGGGTGCTGTCGACGGCTGCGGCGGTGTCCGTCGCCTGGTCGTCCAGGCAGGTCACCCCGGAGCTGGCACCGACCCCGCGCGGATCGAAACTCACCAGGTCGTAGCGGGAGTTGAGGGAGGCGTAGGTCGGGGCGAGGGCGGGCAGGGTGGCCACGCCGGAGGCTCCGGGCCCGCCGAAGTTGAACAGCAGCGAGCCGATCCGGTGCTGCTCGTCCTTGGCCCGGCTGCGGATCAGTGCGAGGCCGATCGTCGTGCCGTCCGGCCTGCCGTGGTCCAGCGGGGCGTTGAGGGTGGCGCACTGCCAGTCGGCGGCGGGCGCGGTGCCGCCTCCCTGCGCGGTGCTGGGGGCGGTGCAGGAGTGCCAGTCCAGCTGCTGGGCGGCGAGGCCGGTGGGGCTCGCGGTTCCGGTGTCGGTGCCGGTGCCGGATCCGGTGGTCGGGGAGGCCGGCGCGGGCTCGGCGACGGAGGAGCCGTCGCCCTGGCAGCCGGTGGCTGTGGTGAGCAGCAGGACGGTCAGGCCGAACGCTCCGGCGCCGCGGACCACGGTGTGCATCGGGTGGGTCACCTCTCGGGTCGGCCGGGCACCCCGGCGCCCGGTTCGGTCGACGTACCCCAGACCCTAGGGGCCGGGGTCGGCCGACGCCCTCCCGGAACCTCCGGACGGGGGGCGTGCGCCGAACCGGCTGCCATCGGCCTGTCGAGTGACGGGAGTTCTCGGCGCTCCCCGTGCTCCCGGTACTCCCGGTGCTCCCAGGTGGCACCGATCGCTCCGGTCGGCGGTTCTCCCTGCCGATCGGCAGGGAGAACCGCCGAGGCACTCCTCGGGAACCTCCCGATCGGCACATGTGCTGCGGCTCGACGACGCGCCAGGATGACGGACATCGGGGCCCCGGTGGGCGGGGCCCGGAGAGGAGCCCTGCCGTGACCGTCCTGTTCCTGTCGCTCGTCCTGTGCGCTGCCTGCGGCGCCTGCCTCTGTGTCTGCGCCTGTCGCTGTGTCCGCGTCGGTGCCTGCGTCCGCGTCAACACCCCGGGCGCCAACACCCCGGGCATCGCGGGCCCGTCCCCCACGGGGCGGCGCCGTGCCTCAGCGCAGTGCCATGTCCGGGGTTCCCCGCACCGCGTACGCCGGCAGGCGCAGCCCGCCGAGGGCGGCCCGCGGCAGGCTCAGCCCGAAGCGCCGCTCGACGGCGCCCAGGGTGCGGCGGCGAGCGGCCCCGTCGAGTCCCCGCCCGGGTTCGCGGGCCGTCACGCCGTCGGCCTCCAGGACCTCGGCGGCGACCAGGTCCGGCACCAGCAGGTCCGGTTCCTGGCCCCAGCGCCAGCGCTCCTCGCCGAGGCCGAAGCCGCACAGCACGGCGCCGTCCCTGGCGTAGTCGAGCAGGTCCGGCTGCTGCTCGGGCATCGGGCGGAAGTGCACCACCTCCACGCCGTCGCGCGCTATCTCGGTGAGCAGTTCACCACCGGTGGAGTCGCCGTACTCGATCGCGAACGACCAGCCGGCGCACATGCCGACCCGGATCACACCGTCGCCGTCGCCGCTGGGGCGGTAGACCTCGATGTCCAGATCCCGGATCTCGGTGTCGCTGATCGGCTCGGTCGCGGTGGCCGGGTCGGCGCCCATCCGGCGGGCGAGTTCCTCGGGCGTGATCCCCCGGGCGAACAGCACCCCTCCGACCGCACCGTCCGTGCCGGGGTCGCCCGTCGGCGGTCGGCCGGCGCCCGGCCCGCCGATCTCCGCGAGCCACTGGATGCCGTCGCCGTCCTGCCCCGCTCCCTCGCCTGTCCGTTCGGTCATGCCGCCCTCCCCTCGCGCCGGGCCTGCGGTGACCGGGCGCGCCGGTGGGCACCCTAACCGACCCGGCCGACAGCCGGAGGCCGGTCACCGGATCGATGCCGGAACCAGCCCCGCGCGGGGCCCGCCACCTCCCCCTCGCCGATCGACAGGAGGCCGATCAGGAGTCGAAATCGCCAGGCCCACACGGCCGTTCACCCGGCACCGGTACCGCACGGCTCACCCGGCCACGCCCGGCACCGCCTGGCCCACCGCTTCGAACAGCAGCTTTGCGGCCACCGTCGCCCCGTCGGTGCGCACTTCGCCCGCCACGGCCTCCGCCCGCACGCGGGTCCCGGGCGCCAGGGCCGCGCCGAGCGCGGCGGAGAGCGATTCGACGGTCGGCGTCGGGTCGAGGTGGGCCACACCGATGCCCAACTCGGCCACCCGGCCGGCCCAGTACGGCTGGTCCGCGATCCGGGGGACGACCACCTGGGGCGCGCCCGCCACGGTCGCGGTCGTGGTGGTGCCCGCGCCGCCGTGGTGGACGACGGCGGCCACCCGGCGGAACAGGGCCTGCTGGTTCACCTCGCCGACGACGTGGCAGTCCTCGCGGTCGTCGACCGGGGCGAGTCCGGCCCAGCCACGGGCGAGGAGCACACGGCGGCCATTCGCGCGGCCGGCCTCGACGGCCACCCCGGCGATGCCATCCGGCGCGTACGCGGCCATGCTGCCGAAGCCGACGTACACCGGCGGCTCCCCGGCGTCCAGGAACGCCTCCAGGTCGGGCGGGAGCGGGCGGTCGTCGGGCAGGATCCAGGCCCCGGTCGGCACCACGTCGAGTTCCGTCATGCCCTCCGACGGGCACAGCAGCGGGTCCGCCGCCAGCCACGGCCGGTCGGTGAACACGTGGTCGCGGACGTTCTCCACGGGCGGCAGGCCGATCGCCGCCCGCCCGCTGTTGAGCGCGTCCCCGTACAGCGCGTTCACCCGCTGGGCGTCCTGCTCCCACAGCTTCCGGTGGTCGGTCTCGTCCTCCGGGGACGGTGTGCCCGGCCGCCGCCCCGGCCGGAAGTGCCGCGAGGGCAGCCCGAAGATGTGGAAGCAGGCCAGCACGTAGTGGAGGCCCAGCTTCTCGGCGACGTCCCGCGCCCCGGCCGGCATCAGCCCGGTCGCCAGCAGCACGTCGCAGCCCTCGGCCGCGGCGGTCAGCGCCTCGAACCGCGCGTCGACCAGCTCACGGGCGAGCCGGAACGCGTCCTCCGCCGTCGGCGGCTTCGGGCCGGACACCACCGAGCGCACCGACGGCCCGAGCGGCACCAGCTGCACGCCGGCCCGCTCCAGCAGCGCCACGAACTCCTCGTCCGGTGGCGCGCACACCCGCACCTCGGCGCCGAGCCCCCGCAGCGCCGCCGCCAGCCCGGCCAGCGGTTCGACGTCCCCCCGCGATCCCCACGCCGTCATCAACACACGCATGTCACGACTCCCGTTTCCGCAGGTCATGGCCTTACGGCGGTGATTGTGCGGCACGACGGGGGCCTTGCCGCAAGCCCCGGGGCACGCTATAGCTTGAGAGTGGCAGGGAGATTCACTCTCCTTGCCGTCTCTCTTGGCCACCCGGTCCGCATGGGTCCCCCCGACCCGTCCACCCCGGCCGACTCCCCCCGCTCGGCCCCGCCCCGGACCGACACACCCCGGGCCACACCGCTTCCTCCCCCGGCTCCCCCTTCGACGAACCCGGCTTCGGCAGCCAGCCGAACGGCGGCAAGGGCGGCCAGGCGTACGGCGCCGCCGGCGCACCGTCCCAGTACAACGTCGCCTGCTACCGGCAGTTCGTCCACTCGTCCTGAACCGCGCGGCTCCGACATCCGAACGGCGGTCCCGCCGCCCGGCCGCCCGGGGCTTGCCCCCCATCGGCCGGTTCGGCGGCCTTCTGGAAGCTGGGCCTATCCTCCGGCTCCCTCCCACCGACGCTGACCGGCACGACCTGACCGACGCGGGCTGACCGGCTCGCGCCGGACCGCCCGTCGACCGGTGAACCGCCCGTCAGCCGGTGAGGCGCCCGTCCCGCGCCACCACCCGGCCCGCCCGGACCACCAGTTCGGGCCTCGGCAGGTCGATCACCACCTGCGGCAGGCACTCGCCCGTCACCAGCATGAAGTCTGCGGGCGAGCCCGGCCGCAGGGTGGCGGCCGGCAGGTCCAGCAGTTCGGCGCCGCCGTCCGCCGCCAGGGCGAAGCAGTCGGCCAGCTGCTCGTCGGTGCGGGCGTCGGTGGTCCAGCCGAGCAGGTGGGCACGGTGCAGCATGTCCGCGTTGCCGTACGGGCTCCACGAGTCGCGCACGCCGTCCGAGCCGAGCCCGACCCGCACCCCGTGCGCCCACAGTTCGCGGAACGGCAGCACCTGGTGGGCCGAGGGCGCCACGGTGGTCAGCCCGACGCCGGACTCGGCCAGTTCGGCGGCGAGTTCGGCGAGCGGGGCGCCGGTCAGCTCCGGGACGCAGAAGGCGTGGCTGACGACCACCCGCCCGGCCAGTCCGGCCGCCCTGGTCCGCGCGGCGATGTCGCGCAGCGGGCCGAGGCCGCGCTCGCCCCGGTCGTGCAGGTGGATGTCGAGGCGCAGTCCGTGCTGCTCGGCCAGACCGAACAGCAGCTCCAGCTGGGCCGGCCCCTCGCCGTCCGGGCCCTCGGCCGGGACGCCGTCGAAGCCCGCCGGGTCGATCCCGCCGACGGCGTCGATCAGCCCGCCGGCCGCCGCCTCCGCGAGCAGCGCCCCCGCACCGGGCATCCGCCGGACCCCGTGCTGGGGGAAGGCCACCAGCTGGATGTCCAGCACCCCGGCCAGCCGCTCGCGCACCTCGGCGAGCCCGGCCACACCGGCCAGCCCGTACGCGGGTGCCACGTCCACATGGGCCCGCACCGCGCGGGTGCCACGCGTCACGGCGTGGCTCAGCAGCCGGTGGGCGCGGTCGGCGAGCGGGGTGCGCTGCTGCCGGTGGAGGTCGACGTCGCCCCGCACGTACTCCGGCAGCGAGCCGGCCGGGCGGCGGCTGTACCAGGGCTCGCCCCAGGCGGTCTTGTCGGGGTGGATGTGCGCGTCCACCAGGGTGGGCAGCGCGATCCGCCCGCCGCCCTCGACCACCTCGGGCACCGCCCCGTCCGGCACCCGCTCGGCCAGCAGGCCGTCCACGGCGACCAGGTCCACGGCCCGGTCGGCGCCGTACGGGCGGACGCCCCGGAAGACCGTGACGGGCGCGGCGTAGGGCGCGGCGCCGGAAGGCGTGGTCATGGGCTGCTCGCTCTCGCTCTGGTTCCCCGGGTGATCCGCCGCCGTGGACGGAATGTGTCCGACAGACAACACGTCCCGCCGTCCATTCAACAATCTGTTTATCATCTCTAGGTTCCCGTCCCCCTCCCGGAGTCGCTCACGCATGCCCACACCACCGCCCGCCGCCACGCCCGGACCGCACCCGCTGCACGCCCTGCGGGCCACCGTCTTCGCCATCGGCGCCCTGCTCCTCCTGGTCGGCGTGGGCGTACTGCTCCACCAACCGCTGCTGATCCCGCCGTTGGCCGCCAGCGCCGCACTGGTGCACGGCGCTCCCGGACTGCCGATCTCGCAGCCGCGCAACCTGATCGGCGGGCAGCTGCTGTCGGCCCTGATCGGCTTCGCCACCCTGGCCGTCACCGGCAGCACCGCCTGGGGCGCGGCCGTCGCCGCCGGGCTCTCACTGGGCGCCATGATGCTCACCCACCTCTCGCACTCCCCGGCCGTGGCCACCGCCGTGATCGTGGTCCTGCAAGCGCCGCACCCGGTGCCCTTCCTCCCGCTGCTCGTCCTGGCCGCCGGACTGCTGGTCCTCATCGGCCTGCTGCCCTGCCGGATCGGCGGGCATCCGGTCCGCTACCCGGTGACCTGGTGACGACCTGGTGACCTGCCGCACGGTGGCGGACACCCGCACCCGGTGACCGGCTCGCCGCTCCCCCGCCGCGCACTCCCCCACCGACCACTCTCCTGCCGAACCCCGACGGCCGGGTCATCCGATCGGATGACCCGGCCGTCCTCCGTTCCACCGGGCAAGGACGACCGCCCCGCCGACGCCGTCGGCTTCACCGCCCGGGCCCACGCCGGGCGCCGTGGCTCCCACACCGTCGCCGAGGCACTGCCCGCGCGGCGGGCCACCCTCAGGACCCCAGGTACGTCAGCACCGCCAGCACCCTGCGGTGGTCGTCCGGCGCCTGGGGCAGGTCGAGCTTGGTGAAGATGCTCGCGATCCGCTTGGACACCGTGGCCTCGGTGACCACCAGCCGACGGGCGATGGCAGCGTTGGATCGGCCCTCCGCGATCAGCGCCAGCACTTCGTGCTCCTTGGGGCTCAGACGTCGCAGCGGGTCGGGCCGGCGGGCGAGCAGCTGGCGGACCACCTCCGGGTCGACCACCGTCCCGCCCTCCGCCACCCTGGTCAGGGCGGAGACGAACTCGCGCACCTCACCGATCCGGTCCTTGAGCAGGTAGCCGGTGCCCGCACCCGGGCCGTCCGTGCTCCGGCCACCCGCACCCCAGCCGCCCACACCTCCGGCACCCGCGGCGATCAGCTCCGCGGCGTACCCCTGCGAGACGTACTGGCTGAGCACCAGCACCGGCAGCCCCGGATCGTCCTCGCGCAGCCGCCGGGCGGCGCGCAGGCCGTCGTCGGTGTTGTCCGGGGGCATCCGGACATCGACGACCACAGCGTCCGGCCGGTGTTCCCTGACCGCCTCGATCAGTGCCGGCGCGTCGCCGACGGCAGCCGCCACGGTGTGCCCGAACCGCTCCAGCAGGGAGACCAGGCCCTCCCGCAGGAGCACCGAGTCCTCCGCGACGACTAGCCGGAGTACCGGCACGGGATCTCCACTCGCAGGACGGTCGGCCCACCGGCCGGGGAACGCAGGGACAGGGTGCCGTCGATGACGGCGAGCCGGTCGGAGATGCCGAGCAGGCCGGTCCCGGCGGCCGGGTCGGCGCCGCCGGCCCCGTCGTCCCTGATCTCCAGCACCAGCCCGTCCGGCGCCGCGCGGCCGTGCACCGAAGCACGCCGGGCGCCACTGTGCCGCACCACGTTGGCCAGCGCCTCGCAGACCACGAAGTAGGCGGCGGTCTCGACCGGGCCCGGCGGCCTGCCCGGAAGCGCGATGTCGACGTCCACCGGCACCGCCGAGCGGCCCGCGACGTCCCGCACCGCCGGCTCCAGACCCCGGTCGGTGAGGATCTGCGGGTGGATCCCGTGGATCAGCTCACGCAGCTCCCGCAACGCCACCTGCACCTCCTCCTGGGCCTCCCGCACCTGCCGGGCGCCGGGCGCGCCCTCGGGCAGGTCCAGGCCGGCCAGCCCGAGCCTGACGGAGAGCGAGACCAGCCGCTGCTGCGCGCCGTCGTGCAGGTCCCGCTCGATCCGGCGCCGCTCCACCTCGTACGCGTCCACCAGCCGGGCCCGCGAGGCCACCGCCCGGGTCAGCTCGTCGTCGGCGGGTTCCAGCACGGCCCGGGCCGTCACCGCCCGTACCCCCGCCCAGGCCGCCAGCGGGTAGGCCGCCACGGGGAGCAGCACCAGTCCGGCGAGCGGCCCGAGCCAGGAGGCGGCGGGGTTCGCGGTGGGCTGGAACGGCGCGGCCAGCAGGAACAGCGGGGTGCCGAGGCCCACCGCCGTCAGCCCGAGGTCGATCCACCAGAGCAGCAGCAGCGACACCAGCCCGTAGCCGAGGTCGCGCCACGCCTCAGGCCCGGCCAGCAGTTCACGGACGCGTCCGCGCCTCCCCGGCACCGCCCGTCCCGCCGCTGCCCTCCCGGCCACCACTCGTCCCTCCGCTGCCCGCCCCGGCAGAACCAGCCGCAGCCGCCACCGCTCGTACCGGGCCGCCGCCCACCCCGCCAGGGCCACCGGCGGCAGCACGACCCCCACCGCCCCCGGCCCCAGCCGCCCCCACAGCAGCACCGGCAGCGCCGCCAGCCCGACGGCCGCCGCCCCCACCGCCGCCCCGGAGAGCAGGAAGCCCAGCGAGCGCCATGGCCACGGGGAGCCGAGGAACGCCAAGGGCCGCTGGGCCAGCGCCTCCAGGGTGTTGCGAGCAGCGATCATCCTGCCGACCCTAGCCTCCGCCGACCGCCCGCCGCAGGGGTGCTGGCACTACCTCCGCTCTCGACCCAACACCCCTGCGCACGCCTGCCCCTGACGGGTTGCCTGGAACCATGACGAACTCGACCGACACGGTCCTCCTCAGGGCCGTGACCAAGCGGTACGGCACCGGGGCCCGGGCCGTGACCGCACTTGACGACGTGACCGTCGCCTTCCCGCGAGGCAGCTTCACCGCGGTGATGGGCCCCTCCGGCTCCGGAAAGTCGACGCTGCTGCACTGCGCGGCCGGACTGGACCGGGTCACGGACGGCACGGTGGTGATCGACGGCACCGAACTCGGCGCCCTGGACGAGACCCGGCTGACCCTGCTGCGCCGCGAGCGGCTCGGCTTCGTCTTCCAGTCCTTCAACCTGGTCTCCGCGCTGACCGCCGAACAGAACGTGGCGCTCCCGCTGCGGCTGGCCGGGCGCCGCCCGGACCGGGCCGGCCTCACCGCCGCGCTCACCGAGGTCGGACTCGGCCGGCGCGGCGGGCACCGGCCGAGCGAGCTGTCCGGCGGCGAGCAGCAGCGCGTCGCGATCGCCCGGGCCCTGATCACCCGGCCCGCCGTGCTGTTCGCCGACGAGCCGACCGGCGCCCTGGACACCCGCACCTCGCGCGAGGTACTCGCGCTGCTGCGCGGCGTCGTCGACCGCCACCGGCAGACCGTGATCATGGTGACCCACGACCCCGCCGCCGCCTGCTACGCCGACCGCGTGCTGCTGCTCGCCGACGGACGGATCGTGGAGCAGTTGCACGGCCGCAGCGAGGCCGCCGTCATCGCCGGCCGGATGGCCGCGCTGGAGGCGCCGGCATGCTGAGCCTCGCCACCGTCCGCACCCGATGGGCGTCCTTCCTCGGCACCTTCGTCGCGCTCGGCCTCGGCGTGACGATCCTGGCCATGACCGCCCTGGTGCTCGCCTCCGCCGGGCCCGAGGTGCCCCGGCGCTACGCCGCCACCCAGGTCGTGGTGCAGAGCCCCGCCGTCGACCGGTCCGACGGCACCTTCACCCCGGGCCGGCCCTGGTCCCGGCAGCGCACGGACGAACTGCTGCGGGCCCTGGCCGCCGTTCCCGGCGTCGCGCGGGCCGTACCGGACCGCGCCTTCTACGCCCAGGCCGTGATCGAGGGCAGGCCGGTCGCCGACCCGGGCCCGGAACCGCGCGGCCACAACTGGTCCGGCGCCGCGTTCGGCCCCGAGCCGCTCACCGCGGGCAGCGCCCCGGCCGACGGACACCAGGTCGTCCTGGACGCCTCGCTGGGCCTGGCCCCCGGTGACCCGGTCACCCTGCTCACCGCCGCCGGACCGGCCCGCTACACCGTGTCCGGCACCGTCGGCTCGCCCTCCTACTACCTGTCCGACCCCGCCGCCGAGGCGCTCGCCCCCGGGGTCAGGGTGATCGGCCTGGTCACCGCGCCGGGCGCCGACGTCCAAGCCGTCGCCGCCGCCGCGGCCTCCGTCGTGGGCGGCGACGGCGAGGTGCTGCACGGCGCCGCGCTCACCGCGCTGGAGACCGGGCGCGCCGAGAAGACCCGCTGGATCGGCTTGCAGATCCTGGTCGCGATGGCCGGGCTGACCGCCTTCGTCTCCGTCTTCGTGGTCGCCTCCACCTTCGCCTTCGCGATCGTCCAGCGGCGGCGCGAGTTCGGGCTGCTGCGGACCATCGGTGCCACCCCGCGCCAGATCGCGCGCACGGTGTACGCCGAGTCGCTCGCGGTCGGCGTGGTGGCCGGCGGCACGGGCGTGCTGCTCGGCGCGCTGTTGTCGCCCGCGCTGGGCGCGCTGATGGTCGAGGGCGGCCTGGAGCCGGAGGGCTTCGCCGTACGGTTCCAGGCGCTGCCGCTGGTCGGCTCGTTCGCGCTGGGCCTGGTGGTCGCCCTGCTCGGGGTCTGGTCGGCCTCCCGCCGGGCGGCCCGGACCGCCCCGCTGGAGGCGCTGCGCGAGGCCGCCGTCGAGCACCGCCCGATGACCCGCGGCCGGTGGATCGCCGGCGGGGTGTGCACCGTGCTCGGGCTCGGGCTGGTGGTGGTCGCGGCCGACAGCGAGTCCGACAGCATGATCAACAACGCCCTGTACGCGGCCATGGCCCTGATCGTCGGCCTCACCCTGTTCGCCCCCGCCGTCATCCCGCCGATCGTCCGCACGGTCTTCCGGCCGCTGTCCGGACTGCGCGGCGCCACCGCCGCGGTGGCCGGGGAGAGCGCGCTGACCGCCGTCCGGCGGACCGCCTCCACCGCCGCTCCGGTGCTCGTCACCGTGGGCTTCGCGGTGCTGATCGCCGGACTCTTCCAGCTGCGGGCCACCGGCTACGCGCTGGAGGAGACCGTCCGGCAGGAGGCCGCCTCGGTGGTCACCCCGCAGGGCGTGCCCGGGCTCTCCGACGCCGCCGTGGCCGCCGTGCCGGGCGGTGCCTCCCTGCTGCCCACCCGGCTCTACGTCGGCGGCACCGACCACGTCGGCGCGGTGGGGATGAGCGAGGCCGCGTTCCGCAAGGCCCGTACCCGGATGACCGTCACCTCCGGCTCGCTGGACGGGCTCACGGCGGACGGGCTCTCACCGAACGGGCCTTCGCCGAACCCGCAGACGGGCGAGCCCGCCATGGTCGTCAAGGCCGGCACGGCCGCCTGGCTGGGCTGGACCACCGGCCGCCGTGTCCCGGTCACCTTCGAGGACGGCAGTACCGTGGACGTCACGGTCATCGCCGAGATCACCGAGGGCTCCGCCACGGCCAGCGTGCTGCTGACCGCCGGCACCGTCCGGGCCCACGACCCCTCGGCGCTCACCTCGGCCGTCTACACGGCCGGCACCACCTCGCCCGCCGCCCTCGCCCCGCTCGGCGCCCAGGCGTTGAGTAGCGCCGAGTACGCCTCCCGCACCGACTCCGAGGACGACGCCCTGGTCCGGATCTTCCTGGTCATCCTGATCGGCATGTCCCTCGGCTACACCTGCCTGGCCGTCGCCAACACCCTGCTGATGGCCACCGCCCAGCGGGCCCCGGACTTCGCGGTGCTGCGGCTGTCCGGCGCGACCCGCCGTCAGGTGCTGCGGATGGTCGCCGCCGAGTCGACGCTGGTGGTCGGCATCGGTGCCGCGCTCGGCCTGCTGATCGCGGTCGTCACCCTGGCAGGCATCCGATCGGGCCTGTCCGCCCGGCTCGGCACCCGGGTCGACCTCGCCCTGCCCTGGTCGACCATGGCGCTGACCACCGGCGTCTGCCTGCTCCTCGCCCTGCTCGCCGGCGTGCTGCCGGCCTGGTCGGCGCTGCGCCGCCCAGGCGCCCGGGCGGCCGGCTGACGGCTCCTCCCGCTCCTGCGTGCGCCGGCTGCTACTTCCAGTCGTCCGTGCCACCCAGCAGTTCGACCAGCAGCAGTCCCGGATCGTCCGCCTCGGCCGCCCACCGGTCATGGGCGACGTCCAGGAACCGCGGCACCAGAACCGACCACGGCAGCCGGTAGCGGAACACCACCGGCTGCCGGTCCGGCCGGCGAACGGTGAGGCGACGGCGCAGCGGGCCCAGCTCCTCGTGGTGAATCCCGGTCCGCTCGTCGACCACCGTGGACCAGTCGTCGAGGTACAGGGTCCGTTCGCCGTCCGCCTCCCGGACCACGGCGAGCAGCCGGCCGAGCCGGCCCGCCCAGACGACCTCGGAGCCGGCCCGGCACACACGCGCCACCCCACCACTCCTTCCGTACGGTCGGCACGCCCGGTGGACGTGCCGGTGTTCGCCCGGGCCCGTCCGGTGCGTCGGGCCCGTCCGGCCCGTTCGCCCCCAGGAGCCCTGGATCAGTGCCCGGGCACAGCCCAGCCGGCCCGCTCGGCCAGCGACCTGATGCCTTCGAGGGTGGCCGTCATGCCGGTGCGCAGCTCGTTCAGCCGGAAGTCGACGATCTTCTCCTCCAGCTCCGGTTTCGCGTCGATGACCAGGCTGGCGCCACTGCGGCCGGGGCCGATCACCACCGACTGGCGCAGCCGGGTGCCGTCTTCCTCGGGGGTCAGCTCGAAGCGCCACCGGGCCAGCGAGCCGGCCAGGTCGCGCACCGGCTCGCCGTAGCGGCCGTCCGCGTCCATCACGCCCCAGGCGAGGACGTACCGGCCGGCCGCCTCGGTGATCTCGGTGATCTCCGTGATCTCGGAGACCGTCCGCCAGTCGGGCATGTCCGCACGGCTGTTGTGCCCCTCGAAGCGGGCGCCCACCGCGGGGCCGTCCGCGCCGTCCAGCCAGGCGACCCGCCGGAGTTCCGGGCTGAGCCGGGCGGGCAGGCCGATGTCCGTCACGAGTTGCCACACCCGCGCCACCGGCGCCGCGACGAACACCTCGCACCGCGTCCCCGGACCATCGGCGTACCGCATGCCCGCTCCCCCTGTCGTACGTCACCGCTCTTGCTCGTCGCTCGCGCACATCGATGCGGGTCGACACCCGCCCGCTCTCCCCGCCACTGCGTCCGGAACGCCGCGGGGACAGCGGGCGGGTTGCCGCCCTGGGCCCTGGATCGATGATCGATCCCCCGGATATCCAAGTCAATCCGCCGATTTGCTGGGGTACCTCCAAGCGATACCTTGGGTGATCGTGACCATTGACGACCTCCGCGTCTTCGCCGCGGTCTGCCGGGCCGGCTCGCTCAGCGCCGTCGCCCGCGACCTGCACTGCACCCAGTCCGCCGTCAGCCAGCACGTGAAGCGGCTCGAACGGGAGGTCGGCCTCGCCCTGATCGAGCGCCATCCGCGCGGGGTCGTGCCCACCACGGCGGGGAGCCTGCTGCGCACGGCGGTCGCCGCCGGCCTCGGCGGCATCGACCACGCGCTGCACCGGATCGCCGAACTCGCGCGCGGCGAGGGCGGATCCGTACGGATCACCACCGGAGCCACCAGCATCCGGCACTTCATGTCCGCGGCCGTGGTGGACTTCCGGCGACGCCACCCCCAGGTCAGCCTGGAGTTCCAGACCGAGGTCTCCAGCCGCAGCTGCCTGGAGTCGCTCAACGCCGGCCGGGCCGACCTCGCCTGGATCACCCTCGGCGTCCCGGCCCGGGGCATCGACCAGCGGCCGGTGACCGACCTGCCCTGGGTGCTCGCGGTCGCGGCGGGCGACCCGCTCGCCGCCCGGGCCCGGATCGAACCCGCCGACCTCCAGGAAGCCCGGCTGATCGGGCTGCCGCAGAACTCCGTCGCCCGCTCCCAACTCGAAGCCTGGCTGGGGAAGTCGGGCATCCGCCCGGTCTTCGACACCAGCGTCGCGGACTGGGACACCGCGATCCTGCTCGCCGAACTCGGTCTCGGCCACGCCGTCGTCCCCGCCCTCCCCCAGTGGCAGGGCCCCGGCCACCCGGGCCTGCGGCTGCTCCCGCTGCCCGACCTGCCCGCCCTCACCGCCGGCTGGGCCGTCCGGGACTGGGAGAACCTCGGCCCGCTCGCCCGCGCCTTCGCCGACACCGTCGCCGCCCACTGCGGGCGCGACACTCCGCCGGCCGCCGGCCCGGAGGCGTCCTGAGCCCACCCGCCGTCCGCCCCGACCGCCGCCGGCCGTCACCGGCTGTAGAAGGAGTGGCTGCGTCCGATCTCGGTGAAGCCCCGGTGGCCGTACCACTCGCGCGGCCAGTCCGCCGCGTCCGCGAGCAGGAACAGCCGAGGGACGCCGGCCTCGGCCGCGAGCGCCGGGCCGGTGGCGAGCAGGGTGTCGCCGTACCCCGCGCCACGGTGCCGCGGTCCGGTCACTCCGTCCTCCAACTGTGCCAGCCCGAGGGCTGGTTCGAGGTAGAGGTCGCTCCAGGCCGCGACCTCGCCGACCGGCGTCCTGGCGGCCAGGAAGTGCACCCGCTCGGCGCCGCGCAACCGGGCGGCGCGGCGGTCGGTGAGCTGCCGGGCGACCTCCTCGTCCTCGCTCCACTCCCGCTGCTGGCGCAGCACCGCCTCCCGGATCTCGTCCAACTCCACCGGGAGCGCGGCCGGTTGCGGCCGCACGCAGCCCTCCGTCGGCCGCGCCAGGACGACCACGTCCTCCCGCTCGCACCCCGCCGCCGCCAGCACGGGGCCGGCCCGCTCGCCCGCCTCCGGGTCCAGCACGGTGATGGAGTACCGGCGGCGCGGCCCCAGCCACCGGGCGGCCAGTCCGAGCAGCGCCGTCGGGTCGGTGCCCGGGCCCTCGACGATCAGCCGGTTGTGCTCCTCGGAGCGGACGAACTCCGCGTTCCGAACGGCGAACACTCCGGGGAACTCCGGACGTTCGAGAACCTCCGCCGCCTGACGGCGGGCAAAGGCGGCCCGGAAGGCGGTCACACGCGCGAGCAGATCCGACATCCCGCCATGGTCACCGCCCCGGCCGCCGCGCGGCAACAGCTTCCGCGCGGCCGCCCCCGTACGGCCTCAGCAGGACGAACCGAAGGACGACGAACCGAAGGAGGGCCGAGCAGAGGACGGCGAACCGGAGGAGGACGAACGCTCCAGGAAGGGCCGGATCCCGTCCCGCACGCCGTCCGTCGGTACGGTCCGCGAAGGCCGCCGCCTCCACCGCGAGTCCCTCGTCGATCGGCAGGTTGACGCCCCGGGTCACCGCCCGCAGGCAGGCGGCCACGGCGGTCGGCGCGTGCCGGACGATCCGTTCGGCCAGGTCCCGTGCCGCATCGAGCAGTTCGTCCGCCGGGACGACGGAGTTGACCAGGCCGATCGCGGCGGCACGGGCGGCCGGGATCGGGTCGCCGGTCAGGATCAGCTCCAGGCCGCGCTTGCGGCCGACGTGCCGCGGCAACCGCTGCGAGCCGCCGAAGGGCGGCGGGAAGCCGAGCGAGATCTCGGGCTTGGCGAAGGTCGCGTGCTCGGCCGCGACGGCCAGCGGGGCGGCCTCGGTGATCTCGCAACCACCGCCGTACGCCAGGCCGTTGACGGCCACGATGACCGGCTTGGGGAGCTCCTCGATCCGCCGGGTGAGGGCGTGCCCGCGCCGGACGAACTCGCGCAGCGCCCGTTCGGGCCCGCCCGCGACGCTGGCCGCCAGCGACGGGATGTCGGCGCCCGCGCTGAACGCCCGCCCGCCGGCCCCGGTGAGGATCACGGCACGGACGGTGTCGTCGGTGTCGATCCGGTCGAGTTCGGCGAGCAGCGCGTCGATGGTCGGGTAGTCGAGGGCGTCGACGAGTACGCGGCCGCCATCCGCTCCGGCGCGCTCCCCGCCGGCACCCGGCTGCCGACCCACCGCGCCCTCGCCAGGGAGCGCCGGATCGCCCTGGCCACCGCCACCCGGGTCTACGCCGAACTGGCCGCCGCCGGGCTGGTGGTGGGCGAACAGGGCCGCGGCACCTTCGTCCGGCTGCGCGCCGGCTACGACGGCATCGAGCCCTCGCGCGCGCTCCCGGTGCCCCGGGTGGCCGACCTCTCCTTCAACCAGCCGCTCGCCCCCGGCCAGGGCGACCTGCTGCGGCCGGCCCTGCGCGCACTCGCCTCCTCCGGCGACGCCGAGGCCCTGCTGCGCCAGCACCCGCCCGGCGGCCACCGGCACGACCGGGCCGCCGTGGCCACCCACCTGCTCGACCGCGGCATCGACACCGCGCCCGAGAACGTCCTGCTGACCAGCGGGACGCAGCAGGCCCTGGACTGCGTCCTGCGCACGCTCACCCGCCCCGGGGACGTCCTCGCCGTGGACGCACTCGGCTACCCGGGCGTC
This sequence comes from Kitasatospora sp. NPDC091335, assembly GCF_044757205.1. Classification (NCBI taxonomy): domain Bacteria; kingdom Bacillati; phylum Actinomycetota; class Actinomycetes; order Kitasatosporales; family Streptomycetaceae; genus Kitasatospora; species Kitasatospora sp. NPDC091335. Next base: position 250,577 of record NZ_JBIVUM010000007.1, read on the forward strand.
AGACTGCTCGCGGCCGCCCACGGGCTGGACCTGGCGCCCGTGCCGGTCACCGCCACCGGACCGGACCTCGACGCCCTCGACCGGCTCTGCCGCACCCGTCCGGTCCGGGCGGTGTACACCCAGCCGACCGTCCACAACCCGCTCGGCTGGGTGCTCGACCGGGCACAGCGCGAACGCCTCGTCCGGGTTCGCCGCCGAGCACGGCTGCACGCTGATCGAGGACGGCACCTACGCCTTCCTGGAGGCCGCGCCGCCCCCGCCGCTGCACGCCCTCGCCCCGGAACGCACCTGCTACGTGGCCGGCCTCTCCAAGAGCGTGGCGCCGGGCCTGCGGTTCGGCTACGCCGTCCTGCCCGACCACCTGCTCCGGGCCGCCACCACCAGCCTGCGCGCGACGGCCTGGGGCGCCCCCGGCCTGATCACCGCCCTCGCCACCGGCTGGCTCGCCGACGGCACGGTCGCGCGTCTGGAACGGGACCGCCGCACGGACGCCGCCGCCCGTCAGACCATCGCCCGCACCGCCCTGGCCGGCCTGACCACCACGGCCCACCCCGCCTCGTACATCCTCTGGCTCACCCTCGAACCCCACCAGCGCCCCGACCACGCGGCCGCCGCCCTCGCCGCCGAGGGCATCCTGATCTCCACCGCTGACGCCTTCGCCACCACTCCCCACCACCCCAACGCCCTCCGCCTGGCCCTCGCCACGCCCCCGCTCCCCGCCCTCCCCGCCGTCCTCGCCCGCCTCCGCACCACCCTCGAAGCCATCGCCCCCTGACGCCCCCGCACCAGAAGCCGACCGGCCTGACGTCCCACTCCGCCGCCCCACCCCACATCTCAACTGCCACGCCCGCACCAGAAGTCGACCGGCCCGACTTCCCACTCCGACCACCAGCAACTCGCACCAGAAGTCGGCCGGCCCGACTTCCTACTCCGCCGCTTCCCGCTCCGCCGCGCGGGCGAAGCGGGTGCTCCAGTCCGCGAGGAGGGTCCTGAGGGCATCCGGGCCGACGACCTGGAACTCGGCGCCGAGGGAGCCCAGGGCCATGGCGGGCCAGTCGAGCGAGTCCGCGGTCATCCGGAGCCGGCAGCGGCCGGCGGCGACGGGTTCGACAGTGGCCCAGCGGCCGACGCGGGCCCGGACCCGGTCGGCGGGTGCCTCCACCAGGGCTTCCACCAGGTGCGGCCGGGGCATGCCCTGGAGGCCGGCCCGGACGAACTCGGCCGCGTCGGCCGCCGGGAGGGCGCGCGGGGCGAAGCGGGCCCCGCTGCCGGACGGCGCGGTGAGGCGGTCGAGGCGGAAGCTGCGCCAGTCGGCCCGGTCGAGGTCGTACGCGACCAGGTACCAGCGCCGGTTCAGGCAGACCAGCCGGTGCGGTTCGACGTGCCGTTCCGTGCCGCGCCCGTCCGCGGCCGTGTAGGAGAACCGCACCCGTTCGCCGTCCCGGCAGACGAGCGCCACCACCGTCAGGACGTCCGGATCGACGCCGGCGCCCGGCCGGCTGCCCCAGTCCACCGGGACGGTCACCGCGCGCAGCGCCTCCACCCGGCGGCGCAGGCGGGCCGGCATCACCTGGACCACCTTCGCCAGCACCCGCACGGAGGCCTCGGCGACCCCCTCGACCGGGCTCTCCGCCGCCGCCTGCAGGCCCACCGCGAGGGCCACCGCCTCCTCGTCGTCGATCACCAGCGGCGGCAGCGCCGCACCCGCCGCCAGCTGGTAGCCGCCGTCGACGCCGCGCTGCGCCTCCACGGGGTAGCCGAGTTCGCGCAGCCGGTCGACGTCGCGGCGCAGGGTGCGGACGGAGACGCCGAGGCGGTCGGCCAGGTCCCCGCCCGGCCAGTACCGGTGGGTCTGGAGCAGGGAGAGCAGTCGCAGCGTCCGGGTGCTGGTGTTCGCCATGCCATCGATTCTCCCCGGGATTCAGGACAGGAAGTGACCGCAATGGTCCGTAACGTTGTTCTTGTCCGAGGGAGCAGGAACCGAACGAAGGGCCGACACCATGACCACCACCGACGCCACCACCACCGACGCGACCACCACCACCGGCGCGACCACCCCCGCCGCCGGCAAGCTCACCGGCGAGCGCGCCGACCTCCTGGAGGCCCTGGAGAAGCAGCGGCACTTCCTCCGCTTCACCACCCGCGACCTCACCGACGAGCAGGCCGGCCTGCGGACCTGTGCGAGCGAGCTGTGCCTGGGCGGCCTGATCAAGCACGTGACCAGCGTCGAGCGGACCTGGGCGGAGTTCATCGTCCGGGGCCCGTCCGCGATGCCCGACTTCACCAACTGGACCGAGGAGGACCTCGCCCGCCGCGCGGACGAGTTCCGGATGCTGCCTGGCGAGACGCTGGCCGGCGTGCTCGCCGCCTACGCCAAGGTGGCCCGTCGCACCGACCAGCTGGTCGCCGACCTGCCCGACCTGGACGCCACCCAGCCGCTGCCGAAGGCTCCGTGGTTCGACGCGGACATCGCGTGGTCGGCCCGCCGGGTGCTGCTGCACGTCGCCAACGAGACCGCCCAGCACGCCGGCCACGCCGACATCATCCGGGAGTCCCTGGACGGCGCGAAGAGCATGGGCTGAGCCCGGGCCGGCCGCCGTCGGGGCCCGCCGGCATCGGCCGACGGGCCCCGGAGCCGCCCTCAGGCCCGCCCGACGAAGGTGAATCCGGCCCCGTCGACCGCGCCGCGCACCACCGCCTCGTCCAGCGGCTGCGCGGAGGCCACGGTGACCCGCCCGCTCGGCGCGTCGGCGCTGACGTCGGTGACGCCGGGCAGCATGGCGAGCCCGGCACTGACCGTCCGCTCGCAGTGGCCGCAGCTCATCCCGTCGACGGTGAAAACAGCGGTGGTGGACATGGCGGTGCCTCCGATGGCATTGCGGACGGGAGGGATCGACCCGGACGGACCGACCGGCACCACGACACCCGAATCCGACGGCGCCGCACAGGGACACGCCGTACGGGTGACACCATCGAGCGGTTCCGGGAACCACCCGGGCCTCCCGTCCGACAGGGCCCGCACCGTGGCGCACGCCACACTTGCCCGGCTTCCCGAACCGCCGCCCCACCCCGTCGCGTTCCTCCAGGTACGTCCCTTCGCAGCACCGGGCACCACCCGGGTACCACCGCGGACCGCCAGGCCGCCGACCGGCCGCCCGGCCCGCCGATCCGTCCTGGAGCGCTTCCGCCATGTCCACCCCGGCCCCGCCCCGCCCCCTCATACGGCTCCGCCGCTGGAAGCCCTGGCACGGCGCCCTCGTCCTCGCGCTGGTCGCGGCCCTGGCCTCCGGCCTGCTCTGGTGGCAGCCGTGGAGCGACGAGGACCCGGGCCGGCTGGCGTTCACCACCGCGCCCGGCGGGTCCGCCCGCTTCGGCACCGGCGAGCACCTGTACCGCTACAAGGTGCGGGTGGAGGACGGGATCGCGGAGAGCCCGGAACAGTTCGCCGCCGAGGTGGACGCGGTCCTCGGCGACGTCACACACGGCTGGGCGGCCGGCGGCGCGGCCTCGTTCCAGCGGATGCCCGCCGACCCGGTGGACTTCACCGTCTACCTGGCCACCCCGAAGTCCACCGACCGGATCTGCGGCCAGTACGGGCTGGACACCGGCGGCTGGGTGAACTGCGGCGTCACCCACCAGGTGGTCATCAACCTCAAGCGCTGGACCGAGCTGTCCGAGTTCTACCGGGGGCAGCCCGAGCAGTACCACGCGCTCGCCGTCAACCACGAGGTCGGCCACATCCTCGGCAACGGCCACGTCGACTGCCCCGGCCCGGGTGCCCCGGCGCCGGTGATGATGCAGCAGATCAAGGGCCTGCACGGCTGCGTCCCCAACGGCCGCCCGTACGGGGATGCCGGCGTCCTGCTCACCGGCCCGCCCGTCCAGGCCCCCACCAACGCGCCGTAGCCGACCCGCCGAATCGCCGAACCGCACGGCACGGCCCGGCCCTGAACGACACCGACCCCCACCCCCTCCCGAACCGTCCGCCCGAAACACGGATAATCCTGGTCGGACCGGACGCACCCGCACCGCGCGCCCGGTCCCGGTCGTGTCCGCCGTCGGTGCCGGTGAAGCGGGGAAGAGCATGGAGGAGAAGCGTTGAACGGTGTGACCACCGGGGAGAGCCTGGACTGGCCGGTGCTGCTGGAGGCCGCGGAGGCGGCCGCCCGGGCGACCACGGGCCGGGGCCGGGTCGCCGACTACATCCCGGCCCTCGCCACCGCCGACCCGGAGGCCTTCGGCATGGCCGTCGCCACCGTCGACGGAGAGCTGTACGGCGTCGGGGACTGGGAGCGGCCGTTCTCCGTCCAGAGCGTGTCGAAGCTGTTCTCGCTCGCCCTCGCGGTGGCCTACGGCGGCGACACGCTCTGGCGGGGCGTCGGCCGCGAGCCGTCCGGCAACCCGTTCAACTCCCTGGTGCAGCTGGAGACCGAGCACGGCATCCCGCGCAACCCGTTCATCAACGCCGGGGCCCTGGTGGTCACCGACCGCCTCCAGACCATGACCGGCGACGCCTCCGGCGCGGTACGGGAGTTCCTGCGCCGCGAGTCCGGGAACCCGCTGCTCGACACCGACCCGGTGGTCACCGCCTCGGAGGCCGAACACGGCCACCGCAACGCCGCGCTGGCCCACTTCATCGCCAGCCACGGCAACCTGGAGAACCCGGTCGAGACCGTCCTGGAGCACTACTACGCCCACTGCGCCGTCGCCGCGAGCTGCCGCGACCTGGTGCTGGCCGGCTCCTTCCTCGCCCGCTACGGCGTGCGCACCGACGGCACCCGGCTGGTGTCCCGCAGCGAGGCGAAGCGGCTCAACGCCGTCCTGCTCACCTGCGGCACCTACGACGCCGCCGGCGAGTTCGCCTTCCGGGTGGGCCTGCCCGGCAAGAGCGGCGTCGGCGGCGGCGTCCTCGCCATACTCCCCGGCCGCGCCGCGGTCTGCGCCTGGGGCCCGCGCCTCGACCAGGCCGGCAACTCCGTCGCCGCGGTCACCGCCCTGGACACCCTGACCACCCTCTCGGGGTGCTCGGTCTTCTGACGAAGCGGGCGACCGGGCCCCGGCCGTCCGCACGGCGACCCGGGCCCGGTGGTTCCAGCGGCGACGGCCGCCCGGCTGCCCGGCCGGACGGCCGTCCGGGGTGACGGCTACTCCACCGTCACGCTCTTCGCCAGGTTGCGCGGCTTGTCCACGTCCCGGCCGAGGGCGACCGCCGCGTGGTACGCGAGCAGCTGGAGCGGGATGTTGAGCAGCAGCGGGTCCAGCTCGGGCTCGCTCCTGGGCACCAGGATGCAGTGGTCCGCGAGCTTCTCCTCCGGCCGCCGGTGGGCGATCGCGATGACCCGCCCCGAGCGGGCCTTGATCTCGCCCAGCGTGGTCAGGTTCTTGTCCAGCAGCTCGTCGTCCGGTACCAGTGCCACGGTGGGCAGTTCGGGGCTGATCAGCGCCAGCGGGCCGTGCTTGAGCTCGCTCGCCGGGTAGGCCTCGGCGTGCACGTAGGAGATCTCCTTGAGCTTCTGCGCGCCTTCGCGGGCCACCGGGTAGCCGCGCACCCGGCCGATGAACATCATGCCCGTCGAGTCGGCGTACTCGGCGGCGAGTCCGGCGATGGCCTCGCCCTGCTCCAGCACCTCGCGGATCTGGTCCGGCAGCGCCTTGAGCGCCGAGACGATCCGGCGCCCGTCGGCGGGCGACAGGTCGTGGATGCGCCCGAAGTGCAGGGCGAGCAGCGCGAAGGCGACCACGGTGGAGGTGAACGCCTTGGTGGAGGCGACCGAGACCTCGGGACCGGCGTGCAGGTAGATACCGCCGTCACACTCTCGGGCGATAGCACTGCCCACGGTGTTGACGACGCCGAGCACCCGGCCGCCCTTGCGCTTGACCTCCTGGACGGCGGCCAGCGTGTCGTAGGTCTCGCCGGACTGGCTGACCGCGACGTACAGGGTGTCCGCCTCGATCACCGGGTTCCGGTAGCGGAACTCCGAGGCCGGCTCGCTGTGCGCGGGGATCCGGGCCAGCTCCTCGATCAGCTGCGCGCCCATCTCGCCCGCGTAGTAGGCCGATCCGCAGCCGAGGATCTTCACCCGGCGGATCTCCCGCAGCTCCCTGGCGTCCAGGTTGAGGCCGCCGAGGTGCGCGGTGGCGAAGCGCTCGTCGAGCCGGCCGCTCAGGGTGCGCTCGACCGAGCCGGGCTGCTCGTGGATCTCCTTGAGCAGGAAGTGCTCGTAGCCGCCGGTGTCGTAGGAGTCGACCTCCCAGTCCACGGTGGACGGCTGGCGGTGCGTGGTGCGGGCGTCCTCGGTGAAGGTGCGGAAGCCGTCGGCCCGGACGGTGGCCAGCTCGCCGTCCTCCAGGTGGACGACCTGGCGGGTGTAGCGGACCAGCGCGGAGACGTCCGAGGCGACGAACATCTCCTTCTCGCCGATGCCCAGCACGATCGGGCTGCCGTTGCGGGCGACCACGATCCGGTCCGGCTGCTCGGCGTCGAGCACCGCGATGCCGTAGGTGCCGACCACCCGGCCGAGCGCGGCGCGGACGGCGTCCTCCAGCTCGACGCCCTCGGCGACGTTCGCGGCGATCAGGTGGGCGAGCACCTCGGTGTCGGTCTCGGAGCGGAACACCGCGCCGTCGGCGGTGAGCTTGGCGCGCAGCTCGTCGGCGTTCTCGACGATGCCGTTGTGGACGACGGCGATGCGCTCGGCGCCATCCAGGTGGGGGTGGGCGTTGGCGTCGCTGGGGACGCCGTGGGTGGCCCAGCGGGTGTGGCCGATGCCGGTGGTGCCCTTGAACCGGGCCGGCACGGCGGCGGCCAGGTCGGCCACCCGGCCCTTCACCTTGCGGAGCCTGATCCCGCCGCCGCGCCCGGTGACGGCGACGCCGGCCGAGTCGTAGCCGCGGTACTCCAGCCGTGCCAGCCCCTCCAGCAGGAAGGGGGTCGCGTCCTTGGGGCCGATGTAGGCCACGATTCCGCACATGCGTGGTCTCCTCTCCGGAGGTCTTCAGAAGGTCGGGAGCGGCGGCTCAGCCGTAGACGATCCGCCGCAGCTGGCGGGCCGAGAGCTCCGGCGCCGCGACCCGGCGCCGCGGCAGTTCCTCGGCGAGCCTGGCGAAGATCCGCTCGTTGGTCAGACCGCGTGCCTGGAGCTCGGTGTGGCGGCGGCGCACGTACTCCTCGGTGTTCTCGGAGAAGTACGCCAGCACCTCCGCCACGACCCGCGCCGCCTCCCTGGGCCCGAGCGGGCTGGTCCTGGTGAGGTGGGCGAGGAGGTCTTCGTGAGGGTGGGGTGAGCTCGGCACGAGTGAGGAGCCTAGGTCGGACGGACCGTCGGATCCAAAGTTCCTGCCCGAAATCGGGCAGACATTACGACTTTCAGCCTAGCTCCATCGCTTCTTCACATTCAGACCCCGACCGGCCACCCGTTCGCCCCGGTTCTCGAAAGCCCCTTGAAGCGGCGCCGACTCCGCACGTAGCGTGACCCCTTGAACACGAAGCGGAAGACCGGAGGCTTGCGGATGTGCGGGATCACCGGATGGGTCGCCTACGAGCGCGACCTCACCGCCGAGCGGGGTGTCCTCGACGCGATGACGGCCACCCAGCTCCGCCGCGGCCCGGACGCCGGCGGCGTCCACCTGGAGCCGCACGCCGCGCTCGGCCACCGCCGGCTCGCGGTGATCGACATCGCGGGCGGCGTCCAGCCGATGACGGCCGAGCACGACGGCCGGCCACTGGCCGTCCTCACCTACAGCGGCGAGGTCTACAACCACCGCGAGCTGCGCGCGGAACTGGAGGCGGCCGGGCACCGCTTCCGCACCCGCAGCGACACCGAGGTCGTGCTGCGCGCCTACCTGGAGTGGGGCGAACACCTGGCCGAGCGGCTCAACGGGATGTTCGCCTTCGCGGTGTGGGACATCCGGCGCGAGGAGCTGCTGCTGGTCCGCGACCGGATGGGCGTCAAACCCCTGTACTACCACCGCACCCGGGACGGCGTGGTCTTCGGCTCCGAGGTCAAGGCCCTGCTCGCCCACCCCGCGGTACGCCCCGTGGTGGACCTGGACGGGCTGCGCGAACTGCTCGGCTACACCCGCACGCCCGGCCTCACCCCGTACCGGGACATCCACGAGGTCCGGCCCGGGCACGTCGTCCGGGTGCGCCGCGAGGGCCTCTCGGTCCGCCGCTACTGGGCGCTGGAGGCACGCGAGCACGCGGACAGCCTGGAGGCCACCGTCGCCACCGTCCGGGCCCTGCTGGACGACATCGTGCACCGTCAGCTCGAATCGGACGTGCCGCTCTGCTCGCTGCTCTCCGGCGGCCTGGACTCCAGCGCCGTCACCGCCCTCGCCGCCCGGACGCTGGGCGCCGCCGGGGCAGGGCCGGTGCGCTCCTTCGCCGTCGGCTTCGCGGGCCAGAGCGAGACCTTCCTCGCCGACGACGTCCGGCAGACCCAGGACGGCCCGTTCGCCCGGCTGCTCGCCGACCACGTCGGCGCCGACCACAGCGTCATCGAGCTGGACGCCGCCGACCTCTCCGACCCGTCCCGGCGCTCCGTCGTGCTGCGCGCCCGCGACCTGCCGAACGGCGTCGGCGACATGGACACCTCGCTGATGCTGCTCTTCCGGGGCGTGCGCCGGCACTCCACCGTCGCCCTGTCCGGCGAGTCCGCGGACGAGCTCTTCGGCGGCTACCGCTGGTTCCACGACCCGAAGACGATCGCCGTCGAGGACTTCCCCTGGGCGCTCGGGCTCACCGACATCGCCGGCGGCGGCGCCACCCCGCGCGAGCACCTCCTCGACGCCGAACTGCTCCGCAAGCTCGATCTGGACGGCTACCGCAGGGCCCGCTACCGCGAGGCGATCGCGGAGGTCCCGCACCTGCCGGCGGCCGATCCGACGGAGCGGCGGATGCGCGAGATCTCGTACCTCAACCTGACCCGCTTCGTCTGCATCCTGCTCGACCGCAAGGACCGGATGAGCATGACCAACGGCCTGGAGGTACGGGTGCCGTTCTGCGACCACCGGCTGGTCCAGTACGTGTTCAACGCCCCGTGGGCGATGAAGTCCTTCGACGGGCGGGAGAAGAGCCTGCTGCGCGCGGCCGTCCGGGACGTGCTGCCGGCCGCCGTCGCCGAGCGGGCGAAGAGCCCGTACCCGGTCACCACCGACCCGCACTACCCGGCGAAGCTGCGCGCCGAACTCGCCCGGCTCGCCGCCGAGCGCACCTCCCCGGCCCTGGACCTGCTCGACCGGCGGCGCCTCGCCGACGCGCTCGCGCCGGAGACCGACCCGCAGTCCGTCCGGCTGGCCGTGGACCTCGCGCTGGACTTCGACGCCTGGCTGACGGAGTACCAGGTGACGCTGGAACTCTGAGCACCCGGGCACCGGGGACCGCCACCCGGACGGCGCAGCGGTCCCCGGCCGCGCCCGGATACTCCGTCCGGGTGATTGTGGGGAACCATCCCGCCGGACTCCGGGGTCCCGCGGTGCGGTAGCGTCGCCGACACCTCCCGAATGGCGGGCGATTTCGCGGATAACCCGCTCATGTGCCGTCAGGATGGGAACGAAACGTTCGCCTCGATCCGCCGGGGGATCCCGTCATGCAGCCGCGAGTCTTCGCGATTCTCACCGCCCTGCTCCTGGGCGTCCTGGGCCTGGGGTCGGTGGCCGTCACCGACTGGTCGCCCGCGGCGGCCACCGCGACCCAGGCCGCCAAGGCCTCCGGGGCCCCCGCCGCCGGAACCGGCGCCCAGCCGGCCGCGGCCGGCCCCGCGAGCGCCACCCCGACCGGCGACCCGGCGGTGTGGACCCGCTCGACGCTGCGCAACAAGCTGATGGCCGAGATGGACGCCACCGACCCCGGTGTCGCCCTGGCCGACCTCGACAAGATCAGCAAGGAGAAGCCGTACACCGTGCGCTTCTGCCACCCGATCGCGCACGAGCTCGGCCACGCGGCGGTCAAGCGCTTCAACGCCGACTTCCAGAAGGTCATCTCCTTCCCGCACGAGACCTGCGCGGCCGGCTACCTGCACGGCGCGGTCGAGGAGATGCTCAACGCCTCCTCCCAGCCGGAGACGGACCTGCTCAAGCTCTGCGCACCCAAGAACAGCGGGCCCTGCATCCACGGCGTCGGCCACGGCACCATGTTCGTGGTCAAGCAGGACGTGGCCAAGGCGCGGGACCTGTGCAACAAGTTCCCCTCCGACCAGAACCGGATCCGCTGCTCCGAGGGCCTGTTCATGCAGCTCTTCGGTCCGGACGAGGAGGACGAGCAGGCCAAGGCCAACCTGCCCGCCGACAAGCTCGCCCAGGACCCGCTCTACCCGTGCAAGGACCAGCCGTCGCTGTTCCAGTCCGCCTGCTTCTTCTACGCCCCGACGTTCTACCTGTCCTCGCACGACTACCCGAACCACCCCGAGGTCTACGCCGAGGCCCTCAAGTGGTGCCTCAACGGCAAGGCCGGCGGCGGGGCGGTGGACTGCAGCCGCGGGGTCGGCTCGCGCACCATGAAGTACAACCTGGACCGCGAGGACTGGGCGTCCCAGCAGTGCGCCACCGCGGCGGACGGCTGGCAGCGCAAGGCCTGCGCCGAGGGCCTGGTCAGCTACTACACGGTCAACTACACCGACGGCGGCGCGGCCGGACGGCTCTGCGCCAAGATCACCGACAAGGAGATGCAGGGGTACTGCCGCTCGGCGAGCGGCCTGTCCAGCACGCTGGACTGACGCCCCCGGCCTCCCCGGAGGACCCCCGGACCGGCCTTCCCCGGCCCCGCTGACCTGCACTCCCGTCTCACCATGAGGGCCCGCGCCACGGCGCGGGCCCTTTTTCGTACGATCGACTCTCCGTAAGATCACCGGACCACGGTGCGCCGAGGAAGCCGCGCCTCCCCAGTCCCTCCCCCGGCCTCCCTGGAGCACGCCCATGACCACCGAGGACTTCCCCGGCGACGAATTCCGCAGCGCCGCCCACGCCACCGCCGACCTCGTCGCCGACTACCTCGCCGAACTGCCCGACCGCCCGGTCTGGCGGCCCATGGACGTGACCGCCCGCCGGGCCCTGCTCGACGCCCCGCTGCCCGCCGAGGGCCGCCCGCTCGACGAGCTGATCGGCGCCATCGGGCGCGACGTCCTCCCGTACCCGATGGGCAACGGCAACCCGCGCTTCTTCGGCTGGGTCAACTCCGCCCCCGCACCCGCCGGGGTGCTCGCCACCCTCGCCGCCTCCGCGATGAACCCCAGCTCGGCCGGCGGCGACCACGCCGACGTCCACCTGGAGCGCGCCGTGGTCCGCTGGATAGCCGAGCTGGTCGGCTTCCCGCACCCGGCCGGCGGCGGCCTGCTCACCTCCGGCACCTCGATGGCGACCATCGTCTGCCTCGCCGCCGCCCGCGACCGGGCCGCCCGGCAGGCAGGCCGGAACGTCCGCGAGGACGGCCTGGGGAGCCTGCCGCCGCTGGTCGGCTACGTCACCGGCGAGACCCACACCTGCGTCCGCAAGGCCGCCGAACTCCTCGGCCTCGGCAGCAGGCAGCTGCGCACCGTGGACACCGGCCCCGACGGCCGGCTGGACATCGCCGACCTGCGCTCGGCCGTCGAGCGCGACCGTGCGGACGGCCTGCTGCCCTTCCTGGTCGTCGCCTCGGCCGGCACCGTCGGCACCGGCGCGGTGGACGAGTTCGGCCCGATCGCCGACCTGTGCGAGGAGCAGCGGCTCTGGCTGCACGTGGACGGCGCGTACGGCGCCTTCGGCCGGCTCGACCCGGCCATCGCCCACCGCTACGCCGGCCTGGAGCGCGCCGACTCGCTCGCCCTCGACCCGCACAAGTGGCTCGGCGTCCCGGTCGACTGCGGCTGCGCGCTGGTCCGCGACACCGAGGAGCTGCGCGGCACCTTCAGCCTCGTCCCGTCCTACCTGCGCGACGAGGCGGCCGGCGCGCTCGGCTGGTTCTCCGAGTACGGCACCGAGCAGACCCGGCCCTTCCGCGCCCTCAAGGTCTGGGCCACCATCGCCCACAAGGGCCGGGCCGGCCTCGCCCAGGACATCGCCCGGTGCACCGCGCTGGCCCGCCGCCTCGGCGAACTCATCGAGGCGGACGAGGAGTTGGAGCTGCTCGCCGAGGTGCAGACCTCGATCGTGGCGTTCCGCCACCGCGCGCCGGGGCTGGACGAGCGGGCCCGCGACGCCCTCAACCGCGACCTCCCCGCCGCCGTCCAGCAACGCGGCCGGGTGTTCGTGACCGGCGCCCGGCTCGGCACCGACGAGATGCTCCGCGCCTGCCTCCTCAACGCCACCACGACGGAGGCCGACCTCCGGCTCCTGCTCGCCGAGGTCAAGGCGACGGCCGCCGAGCTGCTGCGGTAGCGGGCCCCGGCCCGCGCCGGCCGGGTCGACCGGTGCCGGTCAGGACGGCGGTCAGTCCTTCGCCTCGACCTCGACCGCCGCGCGGATCTCCAGCGTGCGCCGCGCCAGGTCCTGCGGCGCGAGCTCGCCGGTCCAGTCGATGACGATGCCGAGAGTGGTTCCGTCCGCCCACGCGCAGACGGCCCCCGCGTCCTCTCCGGACCCCACCACCGCGCAGTCGAGCGCGCCCTGGAGGGGACCCGCCGGGTAGTCCAGGCGGTCCACGGCCTTGTCGCCGGTCACCGGATCCACGGCGAAGAACCTGTCCAGCTGGTACCGCGCGTCCGCGAAGGTCCCGGTCAGCCCGATCACCGTCAGCGAGGGCTCGGTCGACCCGGCGCTCCCGTAGGCGGCCATTGCCAGCTCCCGGTACGGGCGGAACGGGGTCAGGTTCTTCTCCATGTCGAGGCGCTCGGCCCTGAAGGACTCGTCCTCCGGCAGCCGGAACTGGTGGCCGATCTCCTCCGGCAGCACGATCCGGTGCCTGGGCAGGTCGCCGGCGCCGGTCACCACGGCCACGATCAGCGCGGTGAACAGGCCGACCACCACCGCCCCCGCGATCAGGGCCTTGGGGGACGCCCTGCGATACCAGGGCAAGGGAGCCACCGGTTCCAGGGTGTTCGCCCAGATCGCCCGGAGGCCGCCGGACTCCTCGGCCGCACGCCCCTCGGGGGTGCGCTCCCCGGGGGCGGGCTGCTCGGCAACGGTGTCGGTCATTCGGTTCCTTCACACAAGGGAACGGAAAAGTCACCGGATGATACGACCGCACCCACACACCGCACACCTGTTTTCCCGGCGGCGGGGGCGGGGCCGAGTGCCGCCCCCGCCCCCGGACCCGACGCGATCAGCCCCGGCCGGCGGGCCGGTCGGCGGGCCGGACGACGCAGGCCGAGTTCGCCAGCATCGAGCCGAAGCCGCCGAACAGGGTGCCGATCACCTGCCGGCAGGTGGCGGCCTCCTCGGGTGTCGTGGGGCCGTCGGCGGCGGCGGCCGGCTGGGCGAGGGAGAAGGGCAGGGCGAGCAGCAGGGCGCAACAGGCCGTGGCCAGTGCGGAGTTCTTCACGGACATCGGAAAGCCCCTTCGGAGGGAGACGGGATCGGCGGTGAAGCCGAGCCATCCCTATCCGAAGGGGCCGCTCCGCTCACGGATTCTGGGCCATCCGTGAGCGTTTCCACATCATCCGATCAGCGGCCCGGGAGATCACCCGCTCCCGGCCTGGGAGCCGGATCCGACCGCTCCACCTCCCGGATCGCGGCGGCGAGTTCGGCGACCCCGTGCTCCCGCAGCACCCCGTAGTGGTCACCGGACAGGTCGACCACGGTGGGCGGGGCTGCGGAGTAGCCGCTGCTTCCCTCGATGAAGGAGTAGTCGTCGCCCGCGGCCTTGAAGACCGTCACCCGGGCGTCCAGCCGCCGCTCGGCGAGTTCGCGGAAGCTGTACTCGAACTCGTAGGTCTCGCCGACGATCCCGGTGATCCGGCGGATCAACTCCTCGTCCAGCTCCGGCAGCATCCGGTGCACGGCGGCGACGAAGGTGGACTCGTCCACCGTCTCGGCCAGGCAGCGCTCCAGCTCGGGCCCGCGGATCCGGCCGGTGAACACCCCGAACAGGATGGTCAGGTACGCCGGATCGGCGTACGAGGCCTCGCGGCCCCGCCGCCCGCCGTCGCCCCCGCGCACCTTCGGGTTGCCGGGGCAGATCAGCAGCAGCCGCTCCACCCGCTGCCCGGCCCGCTCCAGCTGCCAGGCCGCCTCGAAGGCGACCCGGGCGCCGAAGGAGAAGCCCCACAGCGTGTACGGCCCCTCCGGCTGCACCCGGCGCAGCCCGGCGACGTCGGCGGCGGCCATCTCCCGGATGGTCGGGTACGGCGTCTCGCCCGCGTTGATGCCGTGCGCCTGGACGCCGTAGAAGGCCCGGCCCCCGCTCGCCTCCCGGCCGAGCAGCCGCAGGTTCATCGGGTAGCCGCCCAGCCCGGGCCAGCAGAACACGGCCCGGCCGGCCTCCCCCGGATGCAGCGGCACCAGCCGCGAGACCGGGGCCCGGCCGCCACGCCCGGCATCACGTCCGGCATCACGTCCGGCACCGTCGCCGCGGGCCCGCTCGATGCGCGCGGCCAGGTCCCCCAGCCGGGGGCACTCGAACAGCACCTGGAGCGGCAGCGCGATGCCGAACTCGCGGTTGATCCGGTTGACCAGGGCGACGGCGATCAGCGAGTTCCCGCCGACCGCGAAGAACTCGTCCGTCACCGAGACGTCCTCGTACGTCAGCGCCCGCCCCCAGACCCCGGCCAGCCACCGCTCGCGCTCCGTGCCGGGCGCGACGTACTCGCCGCGCACACCGGCCGTCCGGACGGCCTCGGAGGCGGCCAGCGCCCCGAGGTCCACCTTGCCGTTCGCGGTGAGCGGCAGGGCGTCCAGCACCAGCACCCGGTTGGGCAGCATGTAGTCGGGCAGCAGGGTGGCCAGTTCGTCCTTGATGATCTCGGCCGGGCCCTTCATGTGGACGGTGTCCTCGCGCATCCCCTCGCTGCGGATCTGCTCCTCGCTCACCTTCCCGCCGAGGAAGAAGTACGAGGGGCCCGGGGCGATGCCGCGGCCGGCCAGGATCTCGTCGACGCGGCGCGCGGCCGGCAGCGGACGGCCGGACCTGGAGCTGTAGCCGGAGGACATGAAGCCCAGGGCCAGGCCGTTGCGCTGGAGGCGGTGCAGCACCGTGCCCAGCTCGATGTACTCCAGCCACTCCTCCTCGGCGCGGCTGACGGCCGTGATGCCGAACGCGGCCCTGGCGTAGACGGCCTGGTTGATCGCGATCACGTGCCTGGACTCCACCACCTCGTCCGCGACGCGCGTCAACTCGCCGTCGGCGTACCGGTAGAGGCCGCCCGGCAGGCCGTCCACCCGGCCCTCGTGGGCCTGGACGTACAGCTCGACGCGCTCGGCCCGCGCCGGGCCGCCGGCCCGGACGACCGTGAAGCCGCCCAGGTAGTGGTCCTCCTCGGCGACGTCCAGCCGTTCCTTCGCCGCCGGGCCGGGGCCGAGCGGGCGGACGTCCAGCCCGTACTCGGGCAGCACCTCCTCCAGGACGCCCAGCATGTGGCCGGTCTCGAACTCCAGCACCTCACGGATGTTGTTCTTGTAGACGGGCTCGATGGCGCCGTGCTTCCCGGAGAAGTGCAGCGTCAGGTAGGCCTCGGCGCGGACCTCGGCGGGCCCGATCCGGACCAGGGCGTGCTCGACCGGGTGGTAGTAGTACAGCCCCGCCGCGAGCCCGTCCAGGCCGCCGGTCTCCAGGTACAGCTGGGTCGCGTAGAGCGCGCCGGGCGAGGCGTAGGCGTACTTCGGCAGCAGCCGCTCCTCGCTGTGGAACTGGCCGAACCACCGTAGTACACGGCCGAGTTCGGGGAAGCTCAGCAGCTCCAGGCCGCGCCCGAAGGTGCCGGCCCGGCGTGGGGCGAGCAGTGCGGTGAGGTCCTCCACGGTGACCGTGCCGCCGTCGTAGAAGCGGTAGGTCTTGCGGGCGAAGGCCTCCCGGCGCTGGGCCTCGGTCTCCTTCCGGCCGGGCAGCCCGACCCGCTCGCGGCCGTCCAGCCGGGCCGGGTCGCGCAGGCCGGGATCGGACAGCTGGGCCCTGACCTGGAGCTTGCTGGCCTTGGACTGGTGGTGGCCGCCGTGGTCGCCCTGGTCCATCAGCGCCGCCTCGCGCGGGTTGAGCTCGACGCAGGCGACCAGGTTCGGGTGCCCGGTGCGGTCGTCCCCGGTGACGACCGCGGCCGAGCGGCGCACCCAGGTGTGCTCCTCGATCGCGCGGGCGATCTCGTCCAGCTCGACCCGGTACCCGCTCAGCTTCACCTGGTTGTCCACCCGGCCGGCGAACTGGAGCGTGCCGTCCGGGTTCCGCTGCACGAGGTCGCCGGTGCGGTAGAGCCGCTCGCCGGGGACGAACGGGGAGCGGACGAACCGCTCGGCGGTCAGCTCCGGCCGGTTCAGGTAGCCGCGGGCCAGCTGGACACCGCCGATGTACAGCTCGCCGACGCCGTCCGCGGCCACCGGCACCAGTGCGTCGTCCAGGACGTGGCACTGGGTGTCGGCCACCGGCCGGCCGATCGGCACCGAGCCGGCTCCGTCGACCGGATCGGCCGGGTCCACCACGTACGAGGTGGCGTTGATGGTGCACTCGGTCGGGCCGTACAGGTTGACCAGCTCCGCCCGCGGCAGGGCCAGGACCAGGTCACGGGCGAGCCGCCGGGACAGCGCCTCGCCGCCGGAGAACACCCGGGCCAGGCTGGTGCAGCGGGTGAAGCCCTCGGTGTCCAGCAGCGCCCGGAGCAGGGTGGGCACGCACTGGAGCGCGGTCACCCGGTGCCGCTGCACGGCGGCGACCAGCGCCTCCGGGTCGCGGTGGAGGCCCGGCGTGCCGGCCACCACCCTGGCGCCGACGGCCGGGGCGAGGATCTCCCACTGCGCGGCGTCGAAGCTCATCGGGGTCTTCTGGAGCACGGTGACCGCCGGGTCGAGGTGCCCGGCGGAGAGCAGCCAGCACAGCTGGGAGACCACCGAGCGGTGCTCGATCAGCACGCCCTTGGGCCTGCCGGTGCTGCCCGAGGTGTAGATCACATAAGCCAGCGACTCCGACCCGGCCGCGTCCTCCTCGGGCTGCTCCTCGGCGGCGTCCCGAGGCACGACCCGGGACACGGCCCGAGGCAGGGACCGGACCGGCGGGACGTCCTCGAAGGTGACGATCACGGTCCCGGCCGGGACCAGCCCGGCCAGCCGCTCGCGCAGGTGCGCCTGGGCGAGCACGATCCCGGTACCGCTGTCCTCGATCATGTAGCGGAGCCGCTCCTCGGGGTACTCGGGCGACAGCGGCAGGTAGCCGGCCCCGGCGTACAGGACGCCCCAGGCCCCGACGACCAGCTCGACGGACGGCTCCGCGTAGAGACCGACGCAGCCGTCCGGTCCGGCGCCCAGGTCGCGCAGCCGCGCGGCCAGCCGGCGGGCGATTCCCGACAGCTCCCGGAAGGTGAGGCCGCCGGCCTCGCCGAGGACGGCCGGGGCACCGGGCCGGGTGCGCGCCTGCCGGTCGAGCAGACCGGTGAGCGCGGTGCCGGCCGGGGCGCGGCGGGCGTGCGGGACGGCAGGAGTGCCGGCGGTGGCGGTGGCGGTGGCGGTGTGGACGGGCGGGGTGTCGCGCATGGGAACGGCCTTCGCTGCGTGGACGTACGGGCTTGGCCTCCTGCGTCACCAGGAGCACCGGGAACGGACTCCACCGTCGGCCGCCCGCCGTCCCACCCGCATGAGGCACCGGTCGGGACCTGCGCCGAGGCCGTCCCGGCCGACCGGCCCGCGGTCCCGGGCCCGGTCCCCCGCCGTCCCGGTCCGGCATCCCGGCGGCCCGGCCCCGCGCCTCGCCGCCCGGCCGCGCCGCGGGCATTCGCACGTTCACGATCACGTAACCGAACGGAAGCGCACCGTCGGTAGCGTCGGCGGCATGAAGGCATCACGCACTCGCCCCGAACGGCTCTGGCACCGGCCCTTCCGCAGGTCCGACCGCAGGTGCGCGGCGCCCGAGGGCCAGGTCGGCCGACTGCCCGCGCTCACCGGCGGTCCGTACCGGACGGCCCGGCCGCACCCGTCCCCGGCCCGTCCGGCCGGCCAGGCGCCGGACGCCGCGTCCCGGCTGTCCCTGCCGGACGGGACCGAGCTGCTGCTGCGCCCGGCCGGGCCGGACGACCGGGCGGCGGCGCTGGCGATGCACCGCCGCTGCTCCCCCGACGTGCTGCGGCTGCGCTACCACGGCCCGGTCCGCGACGCCGGCCGCTACCTGGACCACCTGCTGGACCCCCGGCACGGCCACAGCCTCGCGGTGGCCGCCCCGGACGGGCGGATCGTCGCGCTCGGGCACCTGATGTGGGACGACGGGGAGGCCGAGCTGGCGCTCCTGGTGGAGGACGCCTGGCAGCGGCGCGGGCTGGGCCTGGCGCTGCTGCGGCGGCTGTCCGCGACGGCCGGGGCGGCCGGCGTCCGGACGGTGTACGCGGTGACCCACAGCACCAACACCGGGCTGATCGCCGCGATGCGGCGGCTGGACGCACCGCTGGACTTCCACACCGAGGACGGCACCCTGGTGATCACCGCCACGCTCGCGACCGGCGATCCGGCCGGCTGCGCCCACCGTCCGGGCCGCTGATCATTTCTTCACCACATCCTTACCGGGGCTGCCGGGGAACCGGCGGTGCCTGCGGAACGTCGTCAGGCGAGAAGGGGCCGGACCCCTGGGGTCGCTCCGTACACCGCCCTCCCTGACAGGCTCTCAGCCGCCCCGGTGAGCACGTCGCAGCAGGCGGCGCGGGGTCCGGATCGTCCGGTCGGGCTACGGAGTCGGTAGGCTGATCCCCGTCCCCGCCGCCCGACGGCCCGTTGTCCGGCCTGGGCGGTGCCGCAGCAAGGAGGAACCACTGAGCATGGCAGGCACCGAATCGGAGCCCACAGGCGCACGCGACGCCTCGCTGCCGGCCCGCGCCAAGATCGCGGTCACCGCCGGCCGGGTCGCCGCCGCCGTGTCGCGCAAGGCCGGGCGCGGGAGCGGCTCGGTGATCGGCGGCAAGGTCGCCCTCAAGCTCGACCCCGACCTGCTCGCCACCCTCGCCGACCACCTCGACGTCGTCCTGGTCAGCGCGACCAACGGCAAGACCACCACCACCCGCCTGATCGCCGAGGCGCTGCGCGCCGCCGGGCCGGTGGTCTCCAACGCCCTGGGCGCCAACATGCCGGCGGGCATCACCTCCGCCCTGGCCGGCGGCTCTGACGCCCGCTTCGGCGTGATCGAGGTCGACGAGAAGTACCTGGCGACGGTCGCCCGCGACACCCGCCCCAAGGCCATCGCCCTGCTCAACCTCTCCCGCGACCAGCTCGACCGCGCCGCCGAGACCCGGATGATGGCCGAGAAGTGGCGCGAGGGCCTCCAGAACACCGAGGCCGTGGTCATCGCGAACGCCGACGACCCGCTGGTGACCTGGGCCGCCTCCTCCTGCAAGAAGGTGGTCTGGGTGGCCGCCGGACAGGCCTGGAAGGAGGACGCCTGGTCCTGCCCCGCCTGCGGTGGCGTGATGCAGCGCCCCGGCGACGACTGGTTCTGCCAGGACTGCGGCTTCCGCCGGCCCAACCCGCACTGGGCGCTCCAGGGCACCCACGTCATCGACCCGCAGCGCGGCGCCTGGCCGATCCAGCTCCAGCTGCCCGGCCGTGCCAACCTGGCCAACGCCACCAGCTCGGCAGCCGTCGCCGCCGTGTTCGGCGTCTCGCCGCAGGTCGCGCTGGACCGGATGCGCGCGGTGACCGCCGTCGCCGGCCGCTACGACGTGGTCCAGTACCAGGGCCGGGACATCCGCCTGCTGCTGGCCAAGAACCCGGCCGGCTGGCTGGAGACCTTCTCGCTGATCGACGGCCCGCCCGCCCCGGTGATCCTCTCCGTCAACGCCCTCGACGCCGACGGCACCGACACCTCCTGGCTGTGGGACGTCGACTACGAGCGCCTCGCCGGGCACCCGGTCTTCGTGATGGGCCAGCGCAAGCTGGACCTGGCCGTCCGGCTGGAGGTCGCCGGGCTCCAGTTCCACGTGGTGGACACCCTGGAGCAGGCCGTCCGGATGGCCCCGCCCGGCCGGATCGAGGCCATCGCCAACTACACCGCCTTCCAGCAGCTGCGGAAGGTCGTGGCCGGCTGATGCCGCGCCCGCACACCAGTCTTTACGTGACGGAAGGCCTTCGAGGATGAGTGAGAGCAGCCTGCGCGTGGTCTGGGTGTACCCGGACCTGCTCAGCACCTACGGCGACCGGGGCAACGCCCTGGTCGTGGAGCGCCGGGCCCGCCAGCGCCACCTCAACGTGACCCGGATCGACGTCCGCTCCGACCAGGCGATCCCCACCAGCGGTGACATCTACCTGATCGGCGGCGGCGAGGACCGCCCGCAGCGCCTGGCCGCCGAACGGCTGCGCGCCGACAGCGGCCTGGTGCGGGCCTCCCAGAACGGCGCGATCATCTTCGGTGTCTGCGCGGGCTTCCAGATCATGGGCCACGAGTTCATCAACGACCTCGGCGAGCGCGAGCCCGGCCTGGGCCTGCTCGACGTCTGGACCACCCGTGGCGAGGGCGCCCGCTGCGTCGGCGACGTGCTCGCCGACGTCGACCCCCGGCTCGGCCTGCCGCAGCTGACGGGCTTCGAGAACCACCAGGGCGTCACCCACCTCGGCCAGGGCGTCCAGCCCTTCGCCAACGTCACCGTCGGCCGGGGCAACGGCACCGGTGACGGCACCGAGGGCGCCTGGCGGGACACCGTCTTCGGCACCTACCTGCACGGTCCGGTGCTGGCGCGCAACCCCGCCGTGGCCGACATGCTGATCAAGCTGGCGCTGGACGTGAACGCCCTGCCGCCGGCCGACACCACCTGGTACGACGCGCTGCGCGCCGAGCGCATCGCGGCCGCGACGCGCCCCCAGTAGTCCGTCCGGTCGTCCCGGCCGGGTGCCCGCCATGCGGTCATCCGGTCCGCGGACGGCCCGGACGTACCACAATGGGGCTGCCTACTGCACACCCTCCTCGGCAGCAGGCTGCACTTCCACGCGGGGGCGCCGAAGGCGCCGCTCCCGCGTCGGCTCCTGCCCGGCCGGACCAGGGGCCGTATGCTCGACTTCACGGCCGTTTTCGGATGCTCTGTCCGGATCGGCCGGTCCTTCACCCCACGGCCACCTCCCCGCCATCCCGGCGTGGGGGCGCCCCGTTACGGTGACGGCTCGTCGTCCCAGCCTGTAGTCCGGCCGTTCCTCGGTTCTGCTCGGGAGTTGCAAAGCTAATGCGTATCGGAGTGCTGACCAGCGGCGGTGACTGCCCCGGACTGAACGCGGTGATCCGCTCCGTGGTCCACCGGGGGGTGGTCGACCACGGCGACGAGATCATCGGGTTCGAGGACGGGTGGCGCGGGTTCCTCGAGGGCCAACACCGCCCCCTGACCCTGGACTCGGTGAGCGGCATCCTGGCCCAGGGCGGCACCATCCTCGGTTCCTCCCGGGTCCAGCCCAGCCACCTGCGGGACGGCGTCGAGCGGGCCAAGAAGTACTGCTCCGACCTCGGCCTGGACGCGGTCATCCCGATCGGCGGCGAGGGCACCCTCAAGGCCGCCAAGCTGATGAGCGACGCGGGCCTGCCGATCGTCGGCGTGCCGAAGACCATCGACAACGACATCGCCGCCACCGACGTGACCTTCGGCTTCGACACCGCCGTCTCGGTGGCCACCGAGGCGCTGGACCGGCTGAAGACCACCGCCGAGTCGCACCAGCGGGTCATGGTCGTCGAGGTGATGGGCCGGCACACCGGCTGGATCGCGCTGAACGCGGGCATGGCGGCGGGCGCGCACGCCATCGTCGTCCCGGAGCGCCCGTTCCACATCGACAAGCTCACCCAGGTCGTCCGCGAGCGCTTCGACCGCCAGAAGAAGTTCGCGATCGTGGTCTGCGCCGAGGGCGCCAAGCCCGAGCCCGGCACCATGCACTGGGAGGAGGGCACCAAGGACATCTACGGCCACGAGCGGTTCACCGGCATCGCCACCCAGCTCTCCCGCGAGCTGGAGCACCGCCTCGGCAAGGAGGCCCGCCCGGTGATCCTCGGCCACACCCAGCGCGGCGGCACCCCGACCGCCTACGACCGGGTGCTCGCCACCCGCTTCGGCTGGCACGCCGTCGAGGCCGTCCACAAGGGCGCCTTCGGCCACATCACCGCGCTCCAGGGCACCAACATCAACCTGGTGCCGCTGGCCGAGGCGGTCGCCGAGCTGAAGACCGTCCCGCAGGAGCGCTACCTGGAGGCCGAGACGGTCATCTGACCGCCGCCTTCCCCCCCAGGCCCCCGGACCGCCCCGCGCGGCCGGGGGCCTGCGCTTTCGCCGGTTCCGGTGGGCACCCCGCTGCCCCGCCCGCTAGCGTGGCCGCAGGAGCCGACTGGAAGGACCGGGCATGGAGATCCTCGCGTACGGGGTGCAGGCCGACGAACAGCCGCTGCTGGAGCGGGCCTTCACGGGCCGGCACTCCCTCCGCACCCTGGCCGTGTTCCTGGACCGCGACACCGCCCCGCTCGCCGCCGGCTACCCCGCCGTCAGCAGCAGCGTCAACGCCGTCCTCGACGCCGAGACCCTCGCGGTCCTCGCCGCCGGCGGCACCGAACTCATCGCCCAGCGCTCCACCGGCTTCAACAACATCGACCTCGACGCCGCCGCCAAGCTCGGCCTCACCATCGCCCGGGTCTCGCACTACAGCCCGTACTCGGTCGCCGAACACGCGTGGGCACTGGCCTTGGCCGTGAACCGGCGCCTCACCCGCGCCGCGAGCCGCTCGCGCGAGTTCGACTTCCGCCTCGACGGCCTGCTCGGCCGGGACATCCACGGCATGACCGTCGGCGTCATCGGCACCGGCAAGATCGGCGAGTGCTTCGCCCGGATCGCCGCCGGCTTCGGCACCGAGCTCCTCGGCTGGGACATCGCCCCCAACCCGGCCTGCCTCGACCTCGGCATGCACTACACCGAACTCCCCGAACTCCTGTCCCGCGCCGACCTGGTGAGCCTGCACGTACCCCTGCTGCCCGCCACCCACCACCTCATCAACGGCGTCGCCCTCGCCCGCATGAAGGACGACGCGATCCTCATCAACTCCAGCCGCGGCGGCCTCGTCGACAGCGCCGCCCTCGTCGAGACCCTGCGCGCCGGGCGCCTCTCCGGCGTCGGCCTCGACGTCTACGAGGAGGAGACCGGCGTCTTCTTCACCGACCGCTCCATCCAGGGCATCACCGACGACACCCTCGCCCGCCTCGTCACCTTCCCCCAGGTCCTCGTCACCAGCCACCAGGCCTACTTCACCCACACCGCCGTCGGCCAGATCATCGAGGCCACCGCCCGCAACATCGACGACTTCGCCGCCGGCCGCACCAACGAGAACACCCTCGTCCCGAAGAGCTGACCCCGCGAGGAGTCGGCGCGCGACCGACGTTCACGGTGGGGGTCCATCGCTACGTGCCCTGCCCGGCGCCATGCGTGACGCACCGCCAGTTCAACGACACCGGCAGGGGCCGGCACCCGACACCACCGGCGCGCGAGCGGGGCCGGCCGGCCGGCGTCGGTGCCGGCCGGCCGCCACGCGTCGTCAGGCGAGGTCGAGCAACTGCTCGTAGAAACCGCCGAACCCACGCTCCCGGTCGACGAAGTGCAGTTCCAGGATCCAGTGGCACACCTGTCCTCGACGGTCGGTCCCTCGCAACGGGGTGGTGTTCTCCGGAGTGATGTACGAATCCGTCTTCACGCCGTCGTTGACTTCGTGCGGGAACTCCCCGACGAGGTGTCCCGCGTGCCAGATGCCCAACTCCCAGCCCGCTTCCGCGACGAGCCGCTCGACCTCGGCGTGCAGTTCACGACCGGTGACCTCCGGGTGCCCGGCGAAGAACGCCCGGCCCGCGTCGAAGATCCGGGGCAGGTCGCTCAGCAGCCGGTGCTTGCGGGGATCGTCGCCGAACACGTACGTCCGGCCGAAGTCCGCCTCGTACTCCTCGAAGATCGGGCCGAAGTCCGCGAAGGCCACGTCGTCCGGCCCGATGACGCGATCCGGCGGATTCTCCTGGTACGGCGCGAGGGTGTTCGGGCCCGAGCGGATGATCCGCTTGTGCCAGTGCTTGGTCGTACCGAACATCTCGTTCGCCAGGTCCCTGATGCGGTCGCTCACCTCGCGCTCGCCCGCACCCGGCGCCACCAGGCCCCGCGCCTCCACCTCGGCGAACAGCGCCAGGGCCTTCTCCTGCGCCAGGACCAGACCCTCGGCGCGCCGCGCTTCCAGCCCCGCCCGGTCCACCTGTTCCACCTGTTCCGCCATCATGCTCCCCATCCCCTCGTGTGCGATTCTTCGGCCCGACCTCGTACGAGGCGTCACTTCCAAATCCGCCGCACCTGCCAGGCGAATGCGTCGAACAGCATCGCATGTGCGAGCAGACGCAAGTCTCCCCGTCCTCGGTGCGGGGTCGGCTGCGGCCGGGTGGCCCTCCCCCGGACGAACAACGCCCGCACCATCCGTACCCGGCCGGCCGGGGCGCCCACTCTCGAAGTACCGCGCGAAACAGGTCCCGGACACCGCCGGCGCCGACGGCGCCCTCCCCGGCGGCACCACGGCCCTAGCCGCGCCCTAGCCGAGCACCTCGCGGTACCAGGCGGCGGCTTCCGGGAGGCGGGCCAGCGGGCCGGGTCCGGGCGAGCAGGCGGTGAGGCGCCAGATCCGCTCGCTGCGGTACCAGTGGTCGCGGGCGATCAGGCCGAACTGGCGCTCGGAGACCCGGCCGGGTGCCGCGGCCAGCAGCCGGCGGCACTCCTCCCACGGAACGGCCGGGCCGTCCGGGGCGGGCAGCAGGCCGAGGGCGGCCAGGGCCGCGATCAGGTCGCCGCCACGGACCGGCTCGGGGTGCGAGGCGTGGTGCACGCCCGGCGGGACGGCGTGCCCGTCCAGGGCGAGCACGGTGATCAGCCGGGCCAGGTCGGTGCGGTCCACGACCGAGAGCCGGGCGTTGCCGCCCTCCCAGCGGACCGGCACCCGGCGGACGAGTTCGGCCAGCGCCGGCACCACCCAGCGGTCACCCGTCCCGAGGACCAGTCCGGGGCGCAGCACGTGCCCGCCGGCCGCCAGCGCGTGGCGCTCGCCGAGCAGCCGGGTGCGGCTGGCCTCGGACACCGGGGCGGGCGGCACCTCGTCCACCTCGATGCCGGAGTGCGGGCCCTCGCCGTAGACCGCCGCGGTGGAGAGGTGGACGATCCGCCGTACCCCGGCGCGGGTCGCGGCCGCCATCAGCGCGGCGGTGCCCCGGTCGTTCACCGCCTCGCACTCCCCGGTGCCGCCGCCGACCCGGGAGGCGAGGTGCACCAGCACGTCCGCGCCCGCGCAGAGCTCCGCGAGCGCCGCCGGGTCGGCGAGGTCGCCGGCCACCCAGGCGGCGCCCGCCCAGGCGTCCTCCGGCGGCCTGCGGGCCAGCGCCCGCACCCGGACGCCGCGCGCCGCGAGGGCCGCCAGCACACCGGTGCCGATGAATCCGGTCGCCCCGGTGAGCGCGACCGCGGGCCCTGTCGCGAGCCGTGCCGCGGGCCCGTGTTCCGTTGCCATCTCCGACTCTCCCTGCCGACCGGACGACCGAGGGGCACCCGGCCGGTCAGTCTAGCCAGGCGGGCCGCCGCTGGGGAGGCACCCGTATGGAGGGGGTGGGGGCACGGCCCGAGGTAAGGCCCACCTAGGCTGTATGTCAAGCAAAACGGGCGAACCGGACCCGCACCAGGGACCACGAGGACGGAAAGCAGGACCCGCCGATGGGCGACGGAATGTCAGGCATGCACCACCACGGCGGGATGACCCAGCTAGGCCCGTTCACCTTGTCCAACCTGTGGACCTGGTCCCCGGACTGGTTCTTCCTGCTCGGCGGTCTGCTCGTCCTGGGGCTGTACGCGGCCGGCGTGGTGCGGCTGTACCGGCGCGGCGACCGCTGGCCGGTCGGCCGGATGGTCGGCTGGGCGGCGGGTGTCGCCAGCATGCTGCTGGTCACCTGCACCGGGCTGAACGACTACGGCATGGCGCTGTTCAGCGCGCACATGATCCAGCACATGGTGCTCTCCATGCTGACGCCGATCCTGCTGCTGCTCGGCGCCCCGATCACGCTGGCGCTGCGGGCGCTGCGCCCGGCCGGCAAGGGCCGTCCGCGCGGGCCGCGCGAGCTGCTGGTGACGCTGCTGCACAGCCGGTACGTCCGGATCATCTCGCACCCGGCGTTCACCATCCCGATGTTCATCGCGAGCCTGTACGGGGTCTACTTCACCCCGCTGTTCGACTTCCTGATGCAGTACCGCCTCGGGCACATCTTCATGATGGTGCACTTCCTGCTCACCGGTCTGGTCTTCTTCTGGCCGATCATGGGCGTGGACCCCGGTCCGCACCGCCCAGGCCACGTGATGCGGATCATCGAGCTGTTCATGGGGATGCCGTTCCACGCCTTCTTCGGCGTGGCGGTGATGATGGCCGGCCACCCGCTGGTCACCACCTTCACCTTGGAGGGCGCGCCACCCGGGACGAACCTGCTGGAGGACCAGAAGCTGGCCGGCGGCATCACCTGGGCGTTCGGCGAGATCCCGACCGCGATCGTGCTGATCGCGCTGGTCTACCAGTGGATGGGCTCCGAGCAGCGCCGGGCCCGCCGCAGCGACCGCTCCGAGGAGCGCACCGGCGACGCCGAGCTGGAGGCGTACAACGCCTACCTGGCCTCGCTGCACAAGCGCGACCGGCGTGGCGGCACGGGGACGGTCACGGCCGCCCCCGCCGCCCCGGTCACCGGCGTCGCGCCGGCGGCCGACGTCGGCTGAGTCCGGCGCCCGCCTCGGAACCCCCGTTCCCGGGAACCCCCGTTCCACCTGCGGAACGGGGGTTCCGCCGTTTCCGGCCCGCACCGGAACGCTCGTTCCGCAGGGGCCGCCGGAACGGTGCCTCCGCCGTACGCGTTCGAACAGACATGCACGTCCTGCTGTTCGTCGCCGTCCTGCTCTGCGGGTCCGTCCTGCTCTGGCTGCTCGGCTTCCTCGGTCTGGCGCTGCACCAGCGCCGCCGGTCCGCACCGGCCGGCTCCGACTTCCTGGTGGTCCTGGGCGCCGCGTTGCACGGCTGTGAGCCGGCGCCGCCGCTGGCGGCCCGGCTGGACGCCGCCCTGGAACGATTCGCCGTCGAGGAGGCCGCCGGATTCGCCCCCCTGGTCCTGGTGACCGGTGGGAAGGGGCCGCACGAGGAGTGCACCGAGGCCGCCACGATGTCCCGCTACCTGATCGCCCGGGGCATCCCGGCCGAACGGATCCGGCGCGAGGAGCGGGCCGTGAACACCGCCGAGAACCTGCGCTTCAGCGCCGCCCTGATGGCCGCCGAGCGCCCCGGCTACCGCTGCACGGTGGTCACCAACGGCTTCCACACCGTCCGCTCCGCCCTCGCCGCCCGCCGGGCCGGCGCCCCCGCCGCCGTGCTCGGCGCGGACGGCCCGCTGGCGCACGGCCCGTACCTCCTGCTGCGCGAGGCCGTCGGCACCGCCCTCGCCCTGTTCGACCGTCCCCGCGCCGCGTCCGGGTCGCCCCTGAGCCGGGCCTGAGCCCGCCGCCCGCGCGCGGGCAGCACCAGGCCCCGGGTCCGCACTCGCGGACCCGGGGCCTGGTGTCAGATCGACTCGGCCGGCTTTCAGCCGAGGTTGGCGAGCGCCTCGTTGAACGTCTTGGACGGACGCATCACCGCGGCGGCCTTGGCCGGGTCCGGCTGGTAGTAGCCACCGAGGTCGACCGGCGAGCCCTGGACGGCGATCAGCTCGTCCACGATGGCCGACTCCTGCTCGGTCAGCGTCGCGGCCAGGCCGGCGAAGGCCTGGGCCAGCTCCGCGTCGACGGTCTGCCCGGCCAGCTCCTGGGCCCAGTACATCGCCAGGTAGAAGTGGCTGCCGCGGTTGTCGATGCCACCGAGGCGGCGGCTCGGCGACTTGTCCTCGTTGAGGAAGGTGCCGGTGGCACGGTCCAGGGTGTCGGCCAGCACCTGGGCGCGGGCGTTGCCGGCGCTGGTCGCCAGGTGCTCGAAGCTGGCGGCCAGCGCGAAGAACTCGCCCAGGCTGTCCCAGCGCAGGTAGTTCTCCTTGACCAGCTGCTGGACGTGCTTCGGGGCGGAGCCGCCGGCGCCGGTCTCGAACAGACCGCCGCCCGCCATCAGCGGGACGACCGACAGCATCTTGGCGCTGGTGCCCAGCTCCAGGATCGGGAACAAGTCGGTCAGGTAGTCACGCAGCACGTTGCCGGTCACCGAGATGGTGTTCTCGCCGCGGCGGATGCGCTCCAGCGAGAACTTGGTGGCCTCGACCGGGGACTTGATCTCGATCTGAAGGCCGGTGGTGTCGTGCTCCGGCAGGTACTGCTTGACCTTCCCGATCAGCACCGCGTCGTGGGCGCGGTCCTCGTCCAGCCAGAACACCGCCGGGTCGCCGGTGGCGCGGGCGCGGGTGACGGCCAGCTTGACCCAGTCCTGGATCGGCAGGTCCTTGGTCTGGCAGGCGCGGAAGATGTCGCCCGGCTGGACGGCCTGCTCCAGCACCACGGTGCCCTCGGCGTCGACCAGGCGGACGGTGCCCGCGGCGGCGATCTCGAAGGTCTTGTCGTGCGAGCCGTACTCCTCGGCCTTCTGGGCCATCAGGCCGACGTTCGGCACGGAGCCGATGGTCGCCGGGTCCAGGGCGCCGTGGGCGCGGCAGTCGTCGATGACGGCCTGGTACACGCCGGAGTAGCTGCTGTCCGGCAGCACGGCCAGGGTGTCGGCCTCCTTGCCGTCCGGGCCCCACATGTGGCCGGAGGTGCGGATCATGGCCGGCATCGAGGCGTCGACGATGACGTCGCTCGGCACGTGCAGGTTGGTGATCCCCTTGTCGGAGTCGACCATGGCCAGGGCCGGGCCCTCGGCCAGCTCGGCCTCGAAGGAGGCCTTGATCTCGGCGCCCAGGTGCGGCACGCCGTCGAGGCCGGCCAGGATGCCGCCGAGGCCGTTGTTCGGGTTCAGGCCGGCGGCGACCAGCGCCTCGCCGTACTTCGCGAAGGTCTTCGGGAAGAAGGCGCGGACCACGTGGCCGAAGACGATCGGGTCGGAGACCTTCATCATGGTGGCCTTGAGGTGCACCGAGAACAGCACGCCCTCGGCCTTGGCGCGGGCGATCTGCGCGGCCAGGAACTCGTTCAGGGCGGCGACGCGCAGCACCGAGGCGTCGACGACCTCGCCGGCCAGCACCGGCACCTTCTCGCGCAGCACGGTGGTGGTGCCGTCCTCGCCGAGCAGCTCGATGCGCAGGGCACCGGCGGCGGCGATCACGGCGGACTTCTCGGTGGACCTGAAGTCGTTCTCACCCATGGTGGCGACGTTGGTCTTCGAGTCCGCCGTCCAGGCACCCATGCGGTGCGGGTGGTTCTTGGCGTAGTTCTTGACCGACTGCGGGGCCCGGCGGTCCGAGTTGCCCTCGCGCAGGACCGGGTTGACGGCGCTGCCCTTGATCTTGTCGTAACGGACGCGGACGTCCTCGTCCTCGTCGGTCCGCGGGTCGTCCGGGTAGTCCGGCAGGGCGTAGCCCTGGGCCTGGAGCTCGGCGATCGCGGCCTTGAGCTGCGGCACCGAGGCCGAGACGTTCGGCAGCTTGATGATGTTGGCACCCGGGGTCTTGGCCAGCTCACCCAGCTCGGCCAGGGCGTCGCCGATCCGCTGCGCCTCGGTGAGACGCTCCGGGAAGCTCGCGATGATCCGCCCGGCCAGGGAGATGTCACGGGTCTCCACCCGCACGCCCGCGGTCGAGGCGTACGCCTGGACCACCGGCAGGAACGAGTAGGTCGCCAGGGCCGGAGCCTCGTCGGTGTGCGTATAGATGATGGTCGAGTCAGTCATCGGTACTCCGCTTCGCGTCTCCAACGTCTTGACGTCAAGATATCTCGTCCCGGGGCCCCAGCTCCACCTCCCCCCGGTTCCGAACGCACTCCGGTCCCTTCCGGAGGCGCTCCGGCGGGCCGGACGGGGGCGATTCCCACCGTCGTCCGAGCCGGACGAGGGGGCGGACTCCACGGTCGTCCGGGTCGGGGGGCGGGGCAAGCGGAGCGCCCGGCCGGTGGTTTGGTCCACTCGGGTGAGCCGGACGTCAGGAGTGCGTCAACGCACCGCCCCATTCGGTCAATGCCGCGTCAGGACAGGCGACGCCGGGGCCGGGCCGCCCTAGCGTCGAGGCAGTAGTTCCGGCAGGCACCACCACCCCACCCGGGAGCATCCGCATGGCCCGCGACGTCTGGCACGTACCGGTCTCCACCTCCGGCACCGGAAGCACCACGGCACTCCGCCTGTTCCGTCTGCGCGACGGCCGCCGCTGCGCGGTCGGATTCTCCAGCCCGGAGGGCCTCGCCGCCCTCCTCGGGCCCGACCAGGCGTACACCGAACTCGGCGAGCCCGCCCTGCGCGGCCTCATCGCCCCGCTGGGGATCGACACCCTGGTGCTGGACCCGAGGCTGGTCGCCCCGTCCGTCGCCCTCCCGCCCGCCACCACCCCGTCCGTCACCGCCCAGGCGACGCCGCCCGTCCCGCCCCTGACCCCGGCCACCCAGCTCCAGCGCCGGTGAGCGCCCCGCTCCGGCTCGTCCCGGGCGGTCCCGGCCCGGCGCCCCGGCCGGCCCGGTCGCTGCACGCGATCGCCCGGATCAGCCACGGCCCGGTCCCGCTCGACTTCGACCGCCTCGCGGCGGAGTTCCCGGCCGTCCAGAGCGGCCTGGCCCTGGCCGGCGAGGCCGACCTCGAACTGCGCCTGGCCTGCACGGGACCCGAGGAGTTACGGGCGGTCTCCGCCGCCCTGCACCGCGCGGGCGCCGCCAGGGTGCGCATCGACCTCGTGCTGCGCGCCCTCACCCCGGCCCCGGTCACCCTGCGGCCGGTGCCCTGACCGGCGCCGGTACGGTCCGCGGACCCCGCTCCCCTCGGCGAACCGGGAGAGGGGCGGAGCACCGGGCTTTCCGGCCGCTCACTCCTCCCCGGGGCGCGGATCCGGGTTGACCGCCTGGCCGTCGACGGGCTGCCCCCAGCTGTCGTCCCCGAGCGCGTCGACGCAGTAGCCGCTGCCCTCGACGTGCCCGCCCGCGCCCCGGCACTGGTCGGCGGTGACGTCCCGGCGCCCGCTCACCACCGTCGCCGGGCCGGCGGCGGCGACCGCCGCCCCGGCGACGGTGGTGAGCAGGAGGACGGAGGCGGTCGCGGCGGCCACCCGGGCCGGGAGTGAGCTGTTCATGCGGACCACGAGAGCACGCCGCCGGGCCCCGGGCGACCGTACGACGCCCGCCCGGGTGGCCGCCGGAGCGGCTACTCCCGCGCCAGCGCCGCGATGGCCGCGAGCAGCAGCGCCGAGCCCGCCAGCAGGCCCGCCGTCAGCGGCTCGCCGAGGAACAGCACGCCGATCACGGCCGCGGTCGCGGGCTCCAGCAGGACCAGCACCGCGGCCGTCGTGCTCGGCACGACGGTCAGGCCGGTGAAGTACCAGCGGTAGGCGAACAGGGTGGGCACGGTGCCCAGGAAGAGCAGCGCCACCCCGGTCACCGCCGGATCCCCCGCCGTCGGCAGCAGGCCCTGGACGCCCTGGACGGCCGCGAGCGGGAGCAGGAGGAGCAGCCCGGTGGTGAAGGCGCCGGTACCGGCCCTGGCCGAACCGCCGCCCCTGGCCCAGAGGGTGAGGCCGCTCTGGCCTGCGCCCGCGAGCACGGCCAGCGCGACGCCGAGGGCCGGTCGCGGGCCCGCCGCCGGGGCGGCCACCAGCAGGGCGAGGCCGCCCAGGGCCAGTGCCACGGCGGCGGCCGCGCGACGGGTGAGGCGCTCGCCGAGCAGCAGGTGGGCGCCGAGGCTGGTGAACACCGGCCCGGCGCCGATGGTGACCAGGGTGCCGAGGCCGAGGCCCGCGTACCGCACCGAGCCGAAGTAGGCGCACTGGCTGACCGCCAGGCCGAGCCCGGTCAGCACGGCGGCCCGCCACCGGGCGGCAGCCCGCCCACCGCGGGGTTCACGGTTCGGCAGCAGGGCCAGGCAGAGCGCGGCGACGCCGAAGCGCCAGCAGGAGACGCCCGCCGGGCCGAGCCCGCCGGTGCGCATCAGCAGCGCGGACACGGCGCCGCCCACGCCCCAGGCGACGGCGGCGGCGGAAATGGACAGGAGGCCGTGCCGGAAGGGCACGGCAGCGTACGAGGTCATGCGTCGGTACTCCACGATGGGTTGCCGGTTCGGGTCCGCTGGGTGCGCGGGCGGCAGTCATCGCCCCGGCCGCGGGCAGCTCCCGTCGGGCCGGAGTGGGTGGAGTGGGCCGCCCGCTAGCGGGCCGGCGGGGGGAGGATCACGAAACGCACGGAGCCAGCGTACGCCCGTCCCGCTCGCGGGGTCCGCGATCTTCCCTCGTCCACGAACGGGACGTACCGTCGGCCCTGACCGGGGCTCCCACCGGCCGGAACCCCCGGCGGCCGGACCCCGGTGGAGCACACCACTCGACGAAGGAGCGGAACACGATGGACCAGCTGACGTACGACGAGGTCGAGGCCGCGGGGAAGCGGATCTCCGGACGGGTGCGCCCGGTGACGGTGGCGCCGGGGGACGACGGGGGGCGGACCTGGCTGGCCCTGGAGTTCCTCCAGCACACCGGCAGCTTCAAGGCGCGCGGCGCGCAGAACTTCCTGCTCGCGCACGCCGAGGCGGGCACCCTCCCGGACGCCGGCGTGACCATCGCCTCGGGCGGCAACGCCGGGCTGGCCTGCGCCTGGGCGGCCCGCGAACTCGGCGTCCGGGCCACCGTGTTCCTGCCCGAGACGGCCTCCCCGGTGAAGCTGGCGCGGCTGCGCTCGTACGGGGCCGAGGTGCGGCTGGCGGGCCGGCAGTACGCGGAGGCGCTGCTGGCCTGCGAGGAGTTCGCGGCCGGCAGCGGAGCACTGTCCTCGCACGCGTACGACCACCCGCTGATCGCGGCCGGCGCCGGGACGGTGCTGACCGAGATCCGCGACAGGGTGCCGGGGCTGGACACCGTGGTGCTGTCGGTGGGCGGCGGCGGGCTGTTCGCCGGGGTCGCGGTGGCGGCCCGCGAGCACGGCGTCCGGGTGCTCGCCGTGGAGCCGACGGGCAGCCGCGCGCTGAACGCCGCCCTGGCCGCGGGCCGCCCGGTGGACGTCCCGGTCGACTCCGTCGCCCAGGACTCGCTCGGTGCCCGCCGGGCCACCGCCCTCGCCGTGGCCGAGGCCGCGCACGAGGGCGTCCGCTCGGTGCTGGTCGACGACGAGGCCATCGTGCGCGCCCGCCGGCAGCTGTGGGAGGACCGCCGGATCGCCGTCGAGTACGCGGCCGCCACCGCCCTCGCCGCACTCGACCAGGCCGCGGGCGAGCGCGTCGCCGTCCTGCTCTGCGGCGCGAACACCGACCCGTCCGATCTGGTGGATTAGTCCGGCGCCGCTATACGGAGACCACTATTCCCATCATCGAATAGACCGTCTATCATGCCGCCCCGCGCGGCACAGTCGAAATTCGCGGCAGATCGATCGGATACGTAAGAGATCGGAGGCAATCACGGCCCCTACCTGCAAGGATCTCCGGAAAAGAATGTAAACATTCAGTAATGAAATCTGTGCAAGGGCACCTGAAAAGTCCTACTGTGTGGCAACTCTCATCGCTCCACCCACCCCGGAGCCCCCACCCACAGAGAGATCGTTCATGGCTTCCCTCAACCAGATCTCGCCGCCCGACCAGGGCACCGACTCCTCATCCGGAACCCCGCACCGCTCACTGCGCCGCCACGTCGGCCTCATCGGCCTCATGTGGGCCTCGGTCGGCTCGATCATCGGCTCCGGCTGGCTGTTCGGTGCGAAGGAGGGCGTGATGGCGGCCGGCCCGGCCGCCGTCGTGTCCTGGGGCATCGGCACGGTCGCGATCGTGCTGCTCGCGCTCGTGCACGCCGAGCTCGGCAGCATGTTCCCGGTCTCGGGCGGTACCGCGCGGTACCCGCACTACGCCTTCGGCGGCCTGGCCGGCATGTCCTTCGGCTGGTTCTCCTGGCTCCAGGCGGCGACCGTCGCGCCGATCGAGGTCGAGGCGATGATCGGCTACGCCCGGCACTGGTCCTGGGCAGGCGGCCTGCTCAACGACAACAACACCCTCACCGCCAGCGGCTTCGCCGTCTCCACCGTGCTCATGGCGGTGTTCGTCGCGGTGAACTTCCTGGGGGTGCGCGTCCTGGCCCGCACCAACAACATCGCCACCTGGCTGAAGATCTTCGTCCCACTGCTCACGATCTTCGTGCTGGCCCTGACCAACTTCCACGGCTCCAACTTCACCTCGCACGGCTTCGCGCCGTTCGGCGCCCAGGGTGTGCTCGCGGCGATCAGCACCAGCGGCATCATCTTCGCCCTGCTCGGCTTCGAGCAGGCCATCCAGCTCGCCGGTGAGAGCCGCAACCCTAAGCGCGACATCCCCCGGGCCGTGCTCGGTTCGGTCGCCATCGGCAGCCTGATCTACACCCTGCTCCAGGTCGTCTTCATCGGCGCGCTGCCCGTCAGCTCCTTCGCCAACGGCTGGGACAAGCTCGACTTCCCCGGCATCGACGGCCCCTTCGCCGGCCTCGCCACCGTGGTCGGCCTCGGCTGGCTGGCCTGGGTGCTCTACATGGACGCCGTGATCTCTCCCGGCGGCAGCGGACTGATCTACACCACCTCGACCTCGCGCATCTCCTACGGCCTGAGCCGCAACGGCTACGCCCCGCAGCGGTTCGAGGAGCTGGACAAGAACGGCGTGCCGTGGTTCGGCCTGGTCATCGCCTTCGTCACCGGTGTGATCTGCTTCCTGCCCTTCCCGAGCTGGCAGGAACTGGTCGGCTTCATCACCTCCGCCAGCGTGCTGATGTACGCCGGTGCCCCGCTGGCCTTCGGCGCGATGCGCCGCCGGCTGCCCGGGCACGAGCGTCCCTACCGGCTGCCGCTGGGCGAGCTGATCTCCCCGGCCGCGTTCGTGGTCTCCAGCCTGATCATCTACTGGTCCGGCTGGCACACCCTCTCCCGGCTGGGCATCGCGATCGTGCTCGGCTACCTCCTGCTCGGCAGCTACGCCGCGTACGCGATCAGGAAGGGGCTGCCGAACGCGCCCCGGCTGAGCTGGAAGTCCGCCCAGTGGCTGCCGCCCTACCTGGTCGGACTGGGCCTGATCTCCTGGCAGGGCAGCTTCGGCGACGGCACCGGCAACATCCCGATGTGGGTCGACATGGCTCTGGTCGCGGTGTTCTCGCTGGTCATCTACTACTGGGCGATCCGGGTGGCGCTGCCGACCGAGGCGATCGAGCAGGAGATCGCCGACGTCGAGGTGGTCGACGAGGGCGGCCACTGAGCACCGACGACCGACAGGAGGGGCCCGCCGGGCGTGCGACCGGCGGGCCCCTCCGCGTTCCCCGGGGCTACAGGCTCAGCAGCGTCCGCAGCGCCGTCGTGAGTTCGGCCTCCGCGTCCTGCGGCGGGCCCGGCGAGCGCCACGCGACGAAGCCGTCCGGGCGGACCAGCACGGCGCCCTCGGGGCCGACGCCGTGCAGCGCGGCGAAGTCCGCGCCGGGCTCGGGAGCCAGGTCGTCCTCGGCCCCGTCGCCGATCCGGTAGCCGTCCAGCGGGACGGCCAGCCGGTCGGCCGCGCGCCGGGCCCCCGCCTGCCAGGCACCGCCCTCGGGACCGGTGAGCAGCACCATCGCCTGCTCGTACAGGTCCAGCGCGGAGAGCCGCACGCCGGCACGCAGCAGCCACTGGTGCGGGGCGCGGCTGCCCGGCTCGCCCGCCGACTCGAACCGCTCGGGGACGACCGGCGCGGTCCGGTCCGCCCCGATCACCGCGCCCACCGGGTAGCGGTAGCCGAGCGCCACCGCCAGCACCCCGGTCTGCCGCCCGACGCCGGGCACCACCGTGTAGCCCGGGTGGCTGTGCTCGGCGGAGCGGGCCGAGGCGCGCTCACTGGTCACCTCGGCGACCGGGCGGCGCTCCTGCCCGTACGTCTCCAGCAGCCCGGGCCCGGCCCAGCCGCACAGCACCGCGGAGATCTTCCAGGCCAGGTTGTGGGCGTCCTGGATGCCGGTGTTGGAACCGAACGCCCCGGTCGGGGACATCTCGTGGGCGGAGTCCCCGGCGAGGAACACCCGCCCGGCGCCGTACCGCTCGGCCACCCGCTCGGCGGCGTGCCAGGGGGCCCGGCCGGTGACCTCGACGTCCAGCTCCGGCAGGCCGACGGCGGTGCGGATGTGCCGCTCGCAGCGCTCGTCGGTGAAGGCCTCCAGCGGCTCGCCCTGCTCGGGGTGCCAGGGCGCGTGGAAGACCCACTCCTCCTGGTTGTCCACCGGCAGCAGCGCGCCGTCCGCCTCCGGATTGGTGAGGTAGCAGGCGATGAAGTGCCGGTCGCCGACCACCTCGGCCAGCCGCTTCGCCCTGAACGTGATGCTGACGTTGTGGAACAGCTCGCCCCTGCCGCTCCGGCCGATGCCCAGGTGCTCGCGGACCGGGCTGCGCGGGCCGTCCGCGGCGATCAGGAACTCCGAGCGCACCACCCGCTGCTCGCCGGTCTCCCGGCTGCGCAGCACCGAGGTGACGCCGTCCGCGTCCTGCTCGAAGGAGACCAGCTCGGTGCCGAACCGCAGCTCGGCGTCGAGTTCGCGGGCGGCGCGCCGCAGCACCGGCTCCAGGTCGTTCTGGCTGCACAGGCACCAGGCGCTGGGGCTGAAGCGGGCCAGCC
Organism: Kitasatospora sp. NPDC091335; assembly: GCF_044757205.1. NCBI lineage: Bacteria > Bacillati > Actinomycetota > Actinomycetes > Kitasatosporales > Streptomycetaceae > Kitasatospora > Kitasatospora sp. NPDC091335. Next base: position 287,330 of record NZ_JBIVUM010000007.1, read on the forward strand.
GGCCGCCCGGGTCGATGTCCCGGAACAGCCACTCCTGCTCGGCGCCGGTCAGCGAGGGGGCCTGGAGGATGCCGTGGTTCGGGGCGAGGATCGAGGCCGCCTCGCGGATCGCCGGCTCGATCCCCGCCACCCGGTACAGCTCCATGGTGCGGACGTTGTTGCCGCGCCCGCGCGGGTGGTGCGACGTGTCGGCGTGCTTCTCGACCAGCAGGTGTCCGACCCCGAGCCGACCGAGGAAGAGCGAGGCCGACAGCCCGACCAGCGAGCCGCCCACGATCAGGACCGGCACCCGGTCCTCAACCTTCGGATTCATCAATTGCTCCGCCCTGTCAGGGGATTCCGCGGCCCGGCGACTGGGCCCGGCGCCGCCCTCGACGGGCCCGCCCAGCCGGGGGCCCCGCTCTTCCATCCCCCGCCCGAGGGGGACCGTGGCGCCCCTTCCCCCGGATGGCCCGCAAATCTCGCGCCGCGCCCGCCGCGCCGCCCACGATCGACCTCAGGCCTGGCGCCGACCGCCCGGCCGACCCGCCGTCGCACCGCCTCCCAGGCCGGGGAGCACCCGCCGGGCACGGCCGAACGGCCCGCAGCGTGCGGCCCAGAGCAGAAAGTGGATCATGACAACTCTGTCCGAACCCCAGCCGAAGCAGCAGGACGAGGCCGACAGCCGGCTGCGGGTGGTGCTGATGCTGGAGATCCAGGACGGCGCCCAGCAGCGCTTCCTCGACGTGTACGAGCAGCTGCGCCACCAGGTGGCCTCGGTCCCCGGCCACGTCAGCGACCAGCTCTGCCAGTCGATCAACGACCCGCGCCAGTGGCTGATCACCAGCGAGTGGCGGGACCAGGAGACCTTCCTGGAGTGGGTGGACAGCCCGGCCCACCGGGAGATGGTCAAGCCGATGCACGGCTGCGTCAGCGACAACTTCCGCTCGCTGCGCTACACCGTGCTGCGCGAGACCTCGGCGGCGGGCTCGACCGGCACCCGGGCCCCGATGGAGGTGCCGCCCGGCCTGCCGCGCACCGCGCCCGCCGGGCACATCGGCCCGCCCAAGGCCGCACCGGGCCCGGACGGCGTGGTCCGCCACGCGCTGACCTTCACCGTCAAGCCGGGCAGCGAGCCAGAGGTGGCCCGCATCCTCTCCGGCTACGCCTCCCCCCGGGCCGAGGTGGACGAGCACACCCGGCTGCGCCGCACCTCGCTGTTCATGCTCGGCAACCGGGTGGTCCGGGCCGTCGAGGTGGTCGGCAACCTCGGCGACGCGCTGCGCCACGTGGCGATGCAGCCCGAGGTGCGGGCCGTCGAGGAGGCGCTCAACCCGCACCTGGAGGAGGCCCGCCTGCTGGGCGACCCGCAGGCCGCCCGGGCGTTCTTCGCCAAGGCCGCGCTGCCCGCCCGGCACCAGGCGATCGCCAGCTCCCCCGCCTCCGCCCGGCTGCACCGGCACGCCGTGCTCTACCCCGTCCGGCCGGGCCGGGGACAGGCCGTGGCCGAACTGCTCGCCGAGCACGACAACCTGGCCACCGCCGACCCGACCGGGCCGGTCGCGGCGGCCACCGTCTTCCACCGCGAGGACGTGGTGGTGCGCCTGGTCGACCTGCGGGTGCCGGCCGAGGCGGACCCGGCGGCCGCCCTCGGCGTGGCCGACGACCGGCAGGCCGCCGTGCTCGCCGGGCTGCTCGACCTCGGCCCGCACGGTGACCTGCGCACGGCCGCGGGGCTCGGCGCCTTCCTCGCCGCCCGCGCCATGAACCCCGTCACCGACCGCAGTTCCGCCGACCCGATCAACAACTGACGCTGCGTCACTTCGCTGCCGCGTCACCGCCGCGGCGGCTCCCCCGGAGGTAGACCACCATGACCACGCAGTACCCACGGATCGTCAGCGTCCACGAGGCACCGGAGAACCGCCGCCACGGCGCCGAGCTGCGCACCATGCTCACCCCGACCAGCTGCGGTGCGACCAGCGGCTTCATGGGCCTGGCGATCGTCAGGCCCGGCGAACGGATCGGCGAGCACTACCACCCGTACTCCGAGGAGTTCGTGTTCGTCGTCTGCGGCGAGCTGGAGGTGGACCTGGACGGGAAGCCCCACCCGCTCAAGCCCGACCAGGGCCTGATGATCCCGATCGACATGCGCCACCGCTTCCGCAACGTCGGCGACACCGAGGCCCGGATGGTCTTCCACCTCGGCCCGCTCGCCCCGCGCCCCGACCTCGGCCACGTGAGCACCGAGGGGACCGCGGCGTCCGGGCCTCCGGAACACGCCAAGGTGGGCTCGTGACCCGGCGCGTCGCCGTCACCGGGATCGGTGTGGTCGCGCCCGGCGGGGTCGGCGTCCCGGCGTTCTGGGAGCTGCTCACGGCCGGCCGCACCGCGACCCGGGGCATCACACTCTTCGACCCCACCGGGTTCCGCTCCCGGATCGCCGCCGAGGTCGACTTCGACCCGGCGGCCCACGGGCTGGGCCCCGAGGACGTCCGACGGGCCGACCGCTACGTGCAGTTCGCGATGGCCGCGGCCGACGAGGCGATCACCGACGCCGGCCTGGACCTGGCCGCCGAGGACCCGTGGCGGATCGCCGTCTCGCTCGGCACCGCCGTCGGCGGCACCACCCGGCTGGAGCACGACTACGCCCTGGTGAGCGCGGCCGGCGCGCGCTGGGACGTGGACCACCGGCAGGCCGAGCCGCAGCTGCACCGGGCCTTCGCGCCCAGCACGCTGGCCTCCGCGGTGGCCGAGCGGACCGGCGCGCACGGCCCGGTGCAGACCGTCTCCACCGGCTGCACCTCGGGGCTGGACGCGATCGGCTACGGCTTCCAGGCCGTCGAGGAGGGACGCGCCGACATCTGCGTCGCCGGCGCCTCCGACTCCCCGATCTCGCCGATCACCGTCGCCTGCTTCGACGCCATCAAGGCGACCAGCGAGCGCAACGACGACCCGCGGCACGCCTCCCGCCCCTTCGACGCCGACCGGGACGGCTTCGTACTCGGCGAGGGCGGCGCCGTCCTGGTGCTGGAGGAACTGGAGCACGCCCGCCGCCGCGGCGCCAGGATCTACGGCGAGATCGGCGGCTTCGCCACCTTCGGCAACGCCTACCACATGACCGGCCTCACCAAGGAGGGGCTGGAGATGTCCCGGGCGATCGACGAGGCGCTCGCCCACGCCCGGGTGGACCGCACCGCGGTGGACTACGTCAACGCGCACGGCTCGGGGACCAAGCAGAACGACCGGCACGAGACCGCCGCGGTCAAGCGCTCGCTGGGCGGGCACGCCTTCAGGACGCCGATGAGCTCGATCAAGTCGATGGTCGGGCACTCGCTGGGCGCGATCGGCGCCATCGAGGTCGTCGCCTGCACCCTGGCGCTCACCCACGGCGTCGTGCCGCCGACCGCCAACTACGAGACTCCGGACCCGGAGTGCGACCTCGACTACGTGCCGCGCACCGCGCGCGAGCTGCCGCTGAGCCACATCCTCTCGGTCGGCAGCGGATTCGGCGGATTCCAGTCCGCCGTCGTGCTCAACAGAACGGGGTGAGTTCCATGACGTCACGTCAGCAGGGCCGCCGGGCGGTGGTCACCGGCCTCGGCGTGGTGGCGCCGAACGGGGTCGGGGCCGACGCCTTCTGGAAGGCCACCAGGCAGGGCGTGAGCGTCCTCGACCGGATATCCCGCGAGGGCTGCACCGAGCTGCCGCTGCGGATCGCGGGCCAGGTCGACGGGTTCGATCCGCGGTCGGTGATCGACAACCGCTTCCTGGTGCAGACCGACCGTTTCACGCACTACGCGATGGCCGCCGCCGACCTGGCGGTGACGGACGCCGGCTTCCGGCCCGACCCCGAACAGCCCTTCGCGGTCGGCGTGGTGACCGCGGCCGGCTCCGGCGGCGGCGAGTTCGGCCAGCGCGAGCTCCAGCAACTCTGGGGCCAGGGACCGAAGTTCGTCGGCCCATACCAGTCCATCGCCTGGTTCTACGCGGCCAGCACGGGACAGATCTCGATCCGCGGCGGCTACAAGGGCCCGTGCGGGGTGGTCGCCGGCGACGAGGCCGGCGGGCTGGACGCCCTCGCGCACGCCGCCCGGGCGATCGAGCGCGGCACCGACGCGGTGGTGGCCGGCGCCGCCGAGGCCCCGCTGGCGCCGTACTCGATGGTCTGCCAGCTCGGCTACCCGGAACTCAGCCTGGCCGACAGCGCCGAGCGGGCGTACCTGCCGTTCACCCGGCAGGCCTGCGGCTTCTCCCCCGCCGAGGGCGGCGCGATGCTGCTGCTGGAGGACGAGGAGGCGGCCCGCCGGCGCGGCGCCCGCGTCCGGGCGCGGCTGGTCGGGCACGGCGCCACCTTCACCGGGGCCTCCCGCTGGGAGGAGTCCAGGGAGGGGCTGGCCGCCGCGATCCGGATCGCGCTGGACGAGGCCCGCATCGCGGCCGAGGAGGTCGACGTGGTCTTCGCGGACGCCCTGGGCGTGCCGGCCGCCGACCGGGCCGAGGCCCTGGCGCTGGCCGACGCGCTCGGCCCGGCCGCCGAACGGGTCCCGGTCACCGCGCCCAAGACCGGTACGGGGCGGGCCTACTGCGGCGCCCCGGTGCTCGACGTGACCGCCGCCGTGCTGGCCATGGAGGACGGCGTGCTGCCGCCCACCCCCAACGTCACCGAGGTCTGCCACGACCTCGCCCTGGTGACCGGCCGCGCCCGTCCGGCCGAGCTGAACACCGCGCTGGTGCTCAGCCGCGGGCTGATGGGCTCCAACTCCGCGCTGGTGCTCCGGCGCGCGCGGCCCTGACCCACCGGCCGCGAACCACCGGCCGTGAACCACCCCGTCACACCTCCGAAGGGACACCCCGTGAGCAACACCCTCAGCTATCCGGACCTCGCCGACCTGCTCCAGGCCCGGGCCGGGGTCACCGTCGACCCGGACGACCTGGCGGAGCCGGGCGCGGAGTTCGACACGTTCGGCATCGACTCGCTCGGCCTGCTCGGCGTGGTCGGCGAACTGGAGAACCGGCACGGCCTCAAGGTCACCTCGGGCGCCGAGTCGGCCAAGACCCCGGCCGAGTTCCTGGAGCTGGTCAACTCCTCCCTCGCCACGAAGGCCGGTGCCTGAGATGCCCGGACACACCGACAACGAGATCGTCATCGCCGCCCCGCTCGACCTGGTCTGGGAGACGACCAACGACCTGGAGAACTGGCCGCAGCTGTTCAGCGAGTACGCCTCGGTGGAGGTGCTGGACCGCCAGGGCAGCCTGGTGCGGTTCCGGCTCACCATGCACCCTGACGACAACGGCCAGGTGTGGAGCTGGGTCTCCGAGCGGGAGCCCGACCGGGACACGCTCTCGGTGCGCGCCCGCCGGGTCGAGCCCGGACCGTTCGAGTTCATGGAGATCCGCTGGGAGTACGCGGAGGTGCCGGCCGGCACCAGGATGCGCTGGATCCAGGACTTCGCGATGAAGCCGACCGCCCCGGTCGACGACAAGGGGATGACCGCCCACATCGACCGGAACTCGAAGGTCCAGATGCAGCTGATCCGGGAGAAGGTAGAGAAGCGGGCGGCGGAGCTGTGACCGGCGCGCACCGGGCGCTGATCGTCGCCCGGATGAAGCCCGGGGCCGCGCCGGGCATCGCCGAGGTGTTCGCCGAGTCCGACCAGGGCGAGCTGCCGCACCTGATCGGGGTCACCGGTCGCAGCCTCTTCCAGTTCGGCGACGTCTACCTGCACCTGATCGAGGCCGACCGACCGCCGGGACCGGCCGTCGCCAAGGTCCTCGGGCACCCCGAGTTCCGGACCGTCAGCGACCGCCTCACCGCGTACGTACAGGCGTACGACCCGGCCACCTGGCGGGAGCCGAAGGACGCGATGGCGCGGGAGTTCTACCGCTGGGACCGCTGATCCGGCGCTCCCCGACGGGCCCGCCCCCGGCCGTGTGCCGGGGGCGGGCCCGGGTGCGTCCTGACCGGCCCGCCGACGGCGGGATTCACCCGGTCGGCCGGGCGATCCGGGTGAACACGCCCGGGACTCCACCCGAAGGGCCCACGCTCCGTACCGGCGCTGCCACACTCCGGTGGCAGTCGGCCGCACGGTGGATGACGGTGGATCAGGCGCACCCCCCGCGAGTCCCCTTGCCCGGCACCGTGTCGGCAGTCGCGGTCCTGCGCGCCGGAAGGATCATCCTCATGCGTTCTGCACGCACGCTGCTCGCCGGGGCGGCCGTCGCCGCCGTGCTCACCGTCGGCACCCCCATCGCCTTCGCCGACGGGGCCGCCGACCAGGGCAAGAACCTGACCTGGCAGGAGAAGCAGGACAAGACCGAGAAGACCTCCGACAACTCCAAGGGCACCGACGACAAGAGGAGCGGTGCCGCCTCCGACGAGCACAAGGGCACCGAGGCCAAGGGCACCGAAGCCAAGGGCAGCGACGAGCACAAGGGCACCGAAGCCAAGGAAGAGGACCACAAGACCCCGCACGGCGGCGTGCACACCGGTGGCGGCGGCCTGGCGCTGTCCGGCAGCGGGCTCGCCTCCGGCGCGGTGCTGCTGCTCGGCGGCCTCGGCGCGGGCGCGTACGCCCTGCGCCGCGGACGCCGTTCCTCCGGCGCGGTCGCCTGACGCCGGTCACCCTGCTTCCGCCGCCTCCGGGCGCCTCCCCGCACGGGGCGGGCGCACCGGGGGCGGCGGGCCGTCGTGGAACCGGTCGAGCGGAGGACAGGAATGACGGACGGTCCCGCCCCTGGAATGCCCCGGCTGCTGCGCGCGGGGATGGGCGCGGCAGCGGTCGGGCTGCTGCTGATCTACAACTCGGTGGACACCGGGTCGGACGCGGACGGGTCGCAGGACCGGGCCGCTCCCCCGGCCGCCGCCGCACCCGCCGTCCCCGGGCCTTCGGGCGCCGCCGACGCGGGCCCGGCACCGGCCGCCGCACCGCAGTCGCCGGCGCTCGGCCGGGCCAAGCCGACCCGGCTGCGGATCCCGCAGATCGCCGTGGACGCGCCGTTCACCGAACTGGCCCTCAACCCGGCCGGACAGCTCGACGCGCCGCCGCCGGACGACAAGAACCTGGTCGGCTGGTACCGGGACGGCGTCACCCCCGGGGAGCGCGGCAGCGCGGTCGTCGCCGGGCACGTGGACACCAGCAAGGGCCCGGCGGTGTTCCTGCTGCTGAGCCTGCTGCTGCCGGGCAACAAGGTCGAGGTGAGCCGCGCGGACGGCACGGTCGCGGTGTTCACGGTCGACTCGGTGGAGACCTTCGCCAAGGACGCCTTCCCCGACGGGAAGGTGTACGGCAGGACGCCGGACGCCCAGCTGCGGCTGATCACCTGCGGCGGCACGTACGACAAGAAGCGGCGCGACTACCTGGACAACGTCGTGGTCTTCGCCCACCTGGAGTCCTCGCACCCGGGCTGATCCGGCCTCGCCCCCGGTGTGGACGCGCGCGGCCGCCGGCCCCCGTACGTCGGGGCCGGCGGCCGTCCGTGCGTACGGCGGCGGCTCAGCCGCTCACGATGGCCTCGAAGGCGTGCAGGTACGGGTTGACCGGGCGGACCGCGGTGACCGTCAGCCCGGCCTCCGCCATCAGCCCGGCCATGCTCTCCTCGGAGTGCTTGGCACCGCCCACGTTGAGCATCAGCATCAGGTCCATGGCGGTGGTGAAGCGCATCGACGGGCTGTTGTCGACCAGGTTCTCCACCACCACGACGCGGGCGCCGGAGCCGGCCGCCTTCACCACGTTGGCGAGGGTGCGGCGGGTGCTGTCGTCGTCCCACTCCAGGATGTTCTTGATGATGTAGAGGTCGGCGCGGACCGGGATCTCCACCCGGCAGTCGCCCGGCACCAGACGGGCCCGGGCGGAGAAGGCGCCGCCGTCCCGGAGCCTGGGATCGGCGCCGGCCACCACCTTGGGCAGGTCGAGCAGGGTGCCGTGCAGCGCCGGGTGCTTCTCCAGCAGGCTGGCCAGGACGTGGCCCTGGCCGCCGCCGATGTCCGCCACCGAGTCGATGCCGGTGAGGTCCAGGTACTCGGCGAAGTCCACGGCGGACTGCCGGCTGGAGGTGGTCATCGCCTTGTCGAAGACCTTCGCCGAGTCGCCCGCGTCGCTGTGCAGGTAGTCGAAGAACTCCTTGCCGAACAGCTCGGGGAAGACGTTGCGGCCGGAGCGGACCGCCTCGTCCAGCCGCGGCCAGGCCTCCCAGGTCCACGGCTCGGTGCACCAAAGGGAGATGTAGCGCAGCGAGTTGGGGGCGTCCTCGCGCAGCAGGCGGGACATCTCGGTGTGCTCGAAGCGGTCCTCGCCGGTCTCCGCGAAGATCCCGTAGCAGGCGAGCGCGCGCAGCAGGCGGCGCAGTTGGCGGGGCTCGGTGTCGAGCGTGGCGGCGAGTTCGGTGACGGTGGCCGGGGTGTCGCCGAGCGCGTCGGCGGCACCGAGCCGGGCGGCCGCGCGGACGGCGGCGGCGCAGGCGGCGCCGAAGACGAGCTCGCGCAGGCGCATCGCGGCCTGGGGAGTGGTGTGGGCGGGTGCGGTGGTCATGGCTGGGCTCCTCGGGTCCTGGGGGTTCCTGGGCGGCGGGCGGCGCGGGGGCGGCCGACGACGCGGGGACCGCGGGCGGCGCGGGGCGCGGGCAGCGCGGGGCGGCGAGCGGCGCGGGGCGGCGAGCGGCGCGGGAGGGCCGGGGTTCAGCAGCGGCCGGCCGGTTCGGAGCGCTCGCAGGTGTTGCGGGCGAAGGTGTTGTCGGCGCCGGCGTCGCGGTCGGCGAGGTCCGCCGGGCCGTTGCCGCTCAGGTGGTTGTCGGTGACCACGGCGCGGGCGTTCGAGACGCCGACGACGCTCCTGAAGAGGACGATGCCGCCGGAGAAGTCGGAGCTGCCCGTGTTGTCGCGCACCTCGTTGCCGGTCACCCGGGCGTCCTCGGTGCCGGTGAGCACGATGCCGGCGCCCTGGATGGCGCCCAGACGCGGGTTGGCCGGGCAGAACCTGTTGTTGCCGAGGACGGTGTTGCGCCGTACGTCGAGGTCCCCGGCGCGCGGCGTACCCTCGTCGCCGACCACGAAGACCCCGGCGCAGTTGCCGCTGATCCCGTTGTCCTGGACGGCCAGCCCGCGCAGCCGGCGGACGGTGACGCCGACCCGGTTGCCGGTCAGCTCGTTGCCCTCGACCAGGGTGCCGCCGGCGTCGGGCGCGCCGCCCTCGCGGTAGGCGTAGTTGGCGAGGAAGACGCCGGACTGGCCGTTGTCGGCCGAGCGGTTGCCGCGGATGACGGCCCGGGTGGACATCTCCTGGCTGATGCCCTGCTGGGCGTTGTCGTGGACGTAGGTGCGGCTGACGGTCAGGCCGGTGGAGCCACTGGCGTCGATGCCGTTCTTCCGGAAACCGGTGACGGCGAGGCTCTCGATCGTGACGCCCGGCAGCGGCTGCTCCTCGGTGCCGGCCACGCAGATGCCGTGCCCTGCGGTGGCACAGGCGTTCTCGGTGCCGTCCCCCGGGGCGATCACGCTGTCGGCGCCGGCGCCGCGCAGGGTGAGGCCCGGGGTGGTGATGCGGACGCTGCCCCGGTAGGTGCCGACGAACAGCTGGACGGTGTCGCCGGGCCCGGCGGCGTCGACGACCTGCTGGATCGACTGGCCGGGCTGGACGAAGCGCAGCTGGCCGCCGAGGTCGGCGTGGGCCGCGGGGGCGGCGACCAGCGCGGTGAGGACGGTGGTCAGGGCGGTGGCGGCGGCGGTGGCCGCGGCGAGGTGGTGGACCCGTCGCGTGGGCATGTGTGGTGACCTGTCTCTTTCGGCGCGCGCGGTGTTCGTGCTGGTGTCGGGGTCTCCCGCACGGTCCGGCGGTGTGGGCTGACGCGCTGTGCGCGGGCGGTGACGGCCGGTGGGTGCGGCCGTGTCGACGGTACGGTCGGCCGGGTGGGCCCGCCACCAGGGCTGGGCTGCGGGACTGACGGGGCGTCGACCGGGCGTGGGACGGTCCGGCGTGGCGCGGGGAGGGGCGCTCGGGCGTGGCGTCCGACCGGTGGCCGGGCGTGGCGCGGGCCGCGGTGGGTGGCGGGGGCGGATGTGACGGCGCGCCCGACCGCGGGTGCGGTCGGGCGCGCCGGGTGCGGCTCGGCGGTCCGGCTCAGGCCGCGGCCGGCGCCTGTGCCGCGGACTGCGGCCCGAGGCGGACGGGCAGCGCGGCGAGGTGCCAGGCCGCCGGGTTCGGGCCGCGCTCCACGGCCTCCGGGCCGACCGCGAGGGCCAGCCGCGGGTACGTCCGCAGCAGCACGCCGAAGGCGACCACCGCCTGCTGGTGCGCCAGCGCCGCGCCGAGGCAGCGGTGGGTGCCGTGGCCGAAGCCGAGGTGCGCCTCGTGGTGCCCCGGCCGGTCCGGCGTGCCCGCCCGGCAGACGTCCAGGCGCTCCGGCTCGGCGTAGGCCCGCGGGTCGTGGTTGGCCCCGGCCAGGATCGGCATCACCGCCTCGCCCCTGCGGATCAGGGTGCCGGCCAGGGTGAGGTCCTCGGTGGCGTAGCGCGGCACCCCGCCGATGGTCGGGCCGCACCAGCGCATCAGCTCGTCGACGGCGGCGGGCAGCAGACCCGGATCGGTGCGGACCGTCGCCAGCTGGTCGGGGTGGGCCAGCAGCGCGGCCGTGCCGTTGCCGATCAGGGTGGCGGTGGTCTCGTGGCCGGCCACGATCAGGTTGAGGATCAGCGAGACGGTCTCCACCGGGGCGAGGGAGTCGCCCTCCGCGGCGGCCAGCCGGGAGAGCAGGTCCTCGGCCGGTTCGGCGCGGCGGAGTCCGATCAGCTCGCGGGCGGCGGCCACCATCGCGCGCAGCGCCCCGTCCAGGCCGGGCCCGGCGCCGCGGCCGAGGTAGGAGCTCCAGGTGCGCCACTGCGGGCGGTCGGCCTCGGGGATGCCGAGCAGTTCGCAGATCACGGTGACGGGCAGCGGGTAGGCGAAGTGCGCGACCAGGTCGACCACACCGTCCGGGCCGGCGTGCTCGGGCAGCGCCCTGGCGTACTCCTCGGCGAGCCGCTCGATCCGGGGCCGCAGGCGCTCCACCGCGCCGGCCGTGAAGGCGGGGTGGACCAGGCCGCGCATCCGGCGGTGCCGGGCGCCGTCCGCGCCGAAGACGCCGGCCCGCAGGTACTGGGCGCACTCGGGCGGCATGCCGCGGGCGCGCCAGACCTGCTCGGTGCGGTGCGCGGGGACGGGCGCGGCGGTCTCCTCCGTCGTGCCGGCGGTGTCCTGGGCGGGGCTGACGGTGGTGGCGGTGACGGTGTCCTCGGCGGGGCCGGTGGCGGTGGCGGGGCCGCCGACGGCGTTCACGTCGTTGACGAAGCGCGGGTCGGAGAGCACGGTGCGGACGTCCTGGTAGCGGACGGCGATCCAGAACGGGTCCACGCCGGGGATGGTGGCGCGGGCGAGCGGGGCGCGCTCGCGCAGGTCGGCGAAGGCGGCGAAGGGGTCGCGGATCAGGTGTTCGGCACGCAGGTCGACGGTCTCGATCGGCTCGGCGGTGGTCACGGCTGCCTCCTTGAGGGGAGCGGAGTCCATCTGGTCACGGATCGTGACGGATTCGGGTGGCGGGCTCACCGGCTTCCGGGCCCGATTCACTCGATCGAGCACAGTGGGTCGTTTCCCCGGGCCCCCGGGAGCCGCGCCTCCGGGCCCCCCTCTCCGGCCCCCTCTCCGGCCCGCGCGAGGACTCGGGCCGGACGCGTGACATGCTCGGAGCCATGACCACCGCGCCCGTACCGCCCGTCGCCGACCTCCGCAACCCGATCGGCGCCCATGTGCCGGTGGCCGCCCGCGGGCTGGCCGGCACGGGTCTGGCGTACGCGCGCCGGGTCGGCGCGGAGACGGTGCAGGTGTTCGTGGCCAACCCGCGCGGCTGGGCCACTCCCCCGGGCAACCCGGCCCAGGACGAGGAGTTCCGCACCACCTGCGCCGACCAGGGCATCCCGGCCTGGGTGCACGCCCCGTACCTGATCAACTTCGGCTCGGACAACCCGGCCACCCGCGAGCGCTCGGCCGACTCGCTGCGGCACTCGCTGCACCGCGGCCACGCCATCGGCGCGCTCGGCGTCGTCCTGCACACCGGCTCGGCGGTCGGCACGGCCCCCGGTGGCGGCTCGCGGCGGGCCGAGGCGATGGCGCAGGTCCGGGCGGACGTCCGGCCGCTGCTGGACGAGCTGGACGCGCTGGACGACGACGCGCCGTGGCTGCTGCTGGAGCCGACCGCGGGCCAGGGCAGCTCGCTCTGCTCGCGGCTGGAGGAGCTGGCCGAGTACGTGGAGGCACTGGGCCATCACCCGAAGGTGGGAGTCTGCCTGGACACCTGCCACGCCTTCGCCGCCGGGCACGACCTGGCGGAGCCCGGTGGGGTGACGGCCGCGCTGGACGCCCTGGCCGCCGCGGCCGGTCCCGGCCGACTGCGGCTGATCCACGCCAACGACTCCGAGGACGTGGTCGGCGCCCGCAAGGACCGGCACGCCAACATCGGTGCCGGGATGATCGGCGCCGAGCCGTTCCGCGAGCTGTTCGAGCACCCGGAGACGGCCGGGGTGCCGCTGCTGGTGGAGACCCCGGACCGCAAGCACGGCGGGGACGGCACCGGGCACGCGATGGACATCACGGTGCTGAAGGAGCTGCGGGAGCGGGCCGCCGTCCGGGTCTGAGGCCGCGGGCGGCGGCGCCCGCCGGCACCTCGGCGGGCGAGCACCCACCGCCGGACAGCCGGGAGCCCGGGGGCCGACGGACGGCCTCCGGGCTCGGGGTACGGAGGGTCAGCAGCCGCAGTCGCTCTCGCCGTGCTCGGCGTAGTTGAACCAGTCGGCGTGCGGGCCGAACAGGCCGACGCCCGCGGAGCCGGACTGCAGGCTCTGCCCCTCCGACTGCGACGGAGTGGAGCCCCCCGCCATGGCCGAGGTCGGGACCGCCACCACGGCACCGGCCACGGCGACGATCACGGCGAGCTTGCGGATCTTCCCACGAAGCGACATCTGATGTCCTTTTGGTTCGTCTCTGGTCCTCAACCCGCGCCCCCGACCAGCCGGTCCGGCCGCCCGACGGGGCTGGGCGGCGCCCCACCGGGGAGGCGCCGCGCCCACGTTTGCACACGAACGCGCGGCTTCGGGCACGCGCCGCAACCGGGCTGAGGCATTCGGGTGAGGCAACTCCCCCGGCCGGACGAATCCGGGCGTACACCCGTGAATCAGGTCGAACGGCCGGACGGGGGGCGCCGGACGAGTGCCCGTCCGGCCGCCCGGCGACCGCAGGTCTTGCGGTGACAGAGCGGGCGAACTGAACAAATCCCGTCGATTTGGTGCACGGGACGGCCCGGTCCGAGCATGAACGGTCGCTCCATGGCACTCCACCGAGCGCGAGCAGCACCACGAAAGGCGCACCACCCTCATGCAGACCAGTCCCGCCGCACCCCGGCAGGCGACCCGCCCGAGCGGCCCGGAGACCCCGGGGCCGGCCGGCTCCCCACCTGCCGGTCCCGCGCAGACCGGTCCCGCACCGGCCGGCCTCGCACAGACCGGCTCCGCGCAGGCCAGCTCCGCACCGGCCGGTCCGACGCCGGAGCGGAGCGGCCGCCGTTTCGGGCCGGCGACCGCCACCGCCCTGGTGATGGGCAACATCATCGGCGGCGGCATCTTCATGATCCCGGCCGCGGTGGCGCCGTTCGGGACGGTCAGCCTGCTCGCCTTCGTGGTGCTCACCGTGGGCGCGATCGCGCTGGCCCTGGTCTTCGGGCAGCTGGCCCGCCGCAGCCCGCGCACCGGCGGACCGTACGTCTACGCCCGCGAGGCCTTCGGGGACTTCGCCGGCTTCCTGTCCGCCTGGTCGTACTGGATCACCACCTGGGTCAGCAACGCCGCGCTCGCCGTGGCCGCCGTCGGGTACCTGAACGTGCTGCTGCCGATGCACGGCTCCGTCCCGCTGGAGATCGCCGCCGCGCTGGCCTTCCAGTGGCTGCCGGCGCTGGCCAACCTGGCCGGCAGCCGGTACGTCGGGGCGGTCCAACTCGTCTCGACCGTGCTGAAGTTCGTGCCGCTGCTGCTGGTCTCGGTGGGCGGTCTGTTCTTCTTCGACCCGAAGAACCTCGGGCCCTTCGACGGCACCGGCCAGGGCTGGGCGGGCGGAATGTCCGCCGCCGCCGCGATCCTCCTGTTCAGCTACCTGGGCGTGGAGTCGGCCGCGATGAGCGCCGGCCAGGTCCGCGACCCGGAGCGCAACGTCGGCCGGGCCAGCGTGCTCGGCACCACCGGTGCGGCGGTGGTCTACCTGCTCGGTACGGTCGCGGTGTTCGGCACCGTCGCGCACGACCGGCTGGTGCACTCCACCGCACCGTTCTCGGACGCCGTGGACGCCATGTTCGGCGGCACCTGGGGCGGCACGGTGATCGCCGTCGCCGCGCTGGTCTCGATGACCGGCGCCCTCAACGGCTGGACCCTGCTCTCCGCCCAGGCCCCGTACGCGGCCGCCAAGGACGGCCTGTTCCCGGCGGCCTTCGGCAAGGAGCGGCGCGGGGTGCCGGTCTTCGGCGTGCTGGTCGGCGTCTCGCTGGCCTCGGCGCTGACCGTGCTCAACTTCGCCAGCGGCGCGAAGGGCGCCTTCGACATGCTGGTGCTGGTCACCACGTTCACGGCCACCGTCCCCTACCTGCTCTCCACCGCCGCCCAGCTGTACTGGCTGGTGCGCGGGGCCGGCGAGAAGGTCGACCGCGGGCGGCTGGTGCGCGACGCCGTCCTCGGCCTGGGCGCCTTCGGCTTCTCGCTCTGGCTGCTCGCGGGGGCCGGCTACGCCGCCGTCTACCAGGGCGTCCTGTTCCTGTTCGCGGGCATCCTGGTCTACGTCTGGATGGCGGGCCGCCGCCGCGACTGAACCCCCGGCGACAGCCGGGCACTCCGGCACGGGACCGGCGAAACCCCGCCCGACTCCGCCGAACCCCCGTGAAACCAGGCAAAAACCGTGAAGCCCCGTGACGTGCGCCGGACTTGTCCGGTGCACGTCCGATGTGCACGAGGATTTCACCTCCCGGGTCTACCCGCGTAGGTGACGGGCTCGACACACTGACGCACGCAACTCAGCAGTTCATCCGATCTGATGATGGAGCGTCCGCCATGGCCCCCACCACGCCCCTGCGCCGATTCCTGTCCTGCATACCGGCCGCCGCCGCCCTCGCCACCGCGACCGTCGTCGCGGCCGGCGCCCCCGCCCAGGCCGCCCTGCCGACCCCGATCTCCGCGGCCACCGCGCGGAGCTACCTCGCCGCGATGCCCGCCACCGCGGAGACCCACGGGGACACCTACGACCGGACCCTGTTCCCGGCCTGGATCACCATCAGCGGCACCTGCGACACCCGCGAGTGGATCGTCAAGCGGGACGGCAGCAACGTCGCCACCGACACCTCCTGCAAGGCCACCAGCGGCAGCTGGTCCTCGGCGTACGACGGCGTCACCACCACCAACGCCTCCTCCTTCGACGTGGACCACCTGGTGCCGCTCTCCGAGGCCTGGGCCTCGGGCGCCTGGTCCTGGACCACCGCCCAGCGCCAGGCCTTCGCCAACGACGTCACCCGCCCCCAGCTGCTGCTGGTCTCCGCGAGCAGCAACCGCTCCAAGGGCGACCGCGACCCGGCCGAGTGGCTCCCCCAGGCCTCCTACCGCTGCACCTACGCCCGGGCCTGGGTGCAGGTGAAGCAGCACTACGGCCTGAGCGTGGACAGCGCCGAGAAGAGCGCGCTCGGCGGCATCCTCAACGGCTGCTGAGCCCACCGCCCCTGCGGCCCGGCGCTCACCCCGCGCCGGGCCGCAGTACCGGGCCTGGTCGTACCGCTCTGGGCCTTGCCGTACCGCACCGGGCCTTGCCGCGCCGGGCCATGCCGTGCAGTGCCCGCACCGGGCCGTGCGCACCGCACCGGTCAGTCGGTCGAGTCCGGCGGGAAGGCGACCGGGTAGGCCTCGGCGAAGTCGGCCGAGCGCGCCACCTCGCGCCACCTGGTGTCCTCCGCCAGGAGCCGCCGGTCCATCGCGATCGAGCCCTCGGCGGCGTTGACCCCGAGCGGCAGGTGGTGCGGGATGTCGCGCCGCCTGGCCATCCCGACCAGGATGCCGGCGGCCCGGACCGGGTCGCCCGCCGCACCGTCCCCACCCTGCCGCAGCCGCCGGTTCACGGCGCCGACCGTCTCGTCGTAGGCCTCCGGGACGTCGTGGACGACCATCGAGGAGCCCGCCCAATCGGTGCGGAAGCCGCTGGGTTCGACGACCAGCACCCGCACTCCGAACGGCGCGGTCTCGGCGCGCAGCACGCGGCTGAACCCGTCGATGGCGAACTTCGCCGCCTGGTACGACGCGATGCCGGGGGAACCGCCGACCCGGCCGCCCATCGAGGAGAACTGCACCACCAGCCCACCCCGTTGCTCGCGCAGCAGCGGGATCGCGGCCTTGGTGACGTGGTAGACGCCCCAGAAGTTGGTCTCGAACTGAGCCCGGAAGTCGGCGTCCTCGGTGGTCTCGATCGGCGAGACGTTGGCGTAGCCGGCGTTGTTCACCAGCACGTCGATCCGGCCGAAGGCGGCCCGCGCCTCGGCGATGGCCGCGCGGGCGGCCGCCGGGTCGGTGACGTCCAGCGCGATCGGGCGGATCCGGTCGCCGAACTCCTCGACCAGGTCGGCCAGTTGCTCGGGGCGACGGGCGGTCGCCGCCACTCGGTCGCCGGCCTCCAGCGCGGCTCGGACGAGGGTGCGCCCGAAGCCTCGCGAACTGCCGGTGACGAACCAGACCTGCTCCCCGCCCGCCTCCATGCCGTGCTCCATGTCCGTGTTCCGCTCCATGTTCTGCTCCATGTCGTTAGTAAAACACCGTTGCACTAATATCACAACGCCGTTGCACTAATAGGGCAACACCGTTGCCCTACCATGGGCGGGTGGATGCACCTGAGTTCCAGCGCGCACGCTCGCCCGAGGCCAAGCGCCTCCGCGAGGCCGCGATCCTGACGGCGGCCCGGTCACTCGGCCACGAGCGCGGCATCAGGGACGTCACCCTGACCGACATCGCCGCCGCGGTGGGGATGCACAAGTCGGCGCTGCTGCGGTACTTCGAGACCCGCGAGGAGATCTTCCTGCGCCTGACCGCCGAGGGCTGGGCGGAGTGGTCCCAGGCGCTGACCGCGCGGCTGCGGGAGACCGCGGAGCCGGGCCCGGCCGCCGTGGCCCGGGCGTTCGCCGCCACCCTCGCGGCCCGCGGGATGTTCTGCGACCTGCTCGCCCACGCACCGCTCAACCTCGAACGCAACGTCTCGCTCGACGCCGTACGCGAGTTCAAGCTCGCCACACTCGCCGCCCGCGAGCCGATCGCCGCGGCCGTCCGCGAGCAGCTGCCCGCCCTCGACGAGCAGGACGTCGTCGACCTGGTCGCCACCGCCGTCTCGCTGGCCGGCGCCCTGTGGCAGATCGCGAACCCGGGCGCCGAGGTCGCCGCGCTCTACCGCGGCGACCCGCGGCTCGCCCACGCCGTCGTCGAGGTCGAACCCCGGCTCGCCCGCGTCCTCACCGCCACCGTCACCGGGCTGGTCGCGGGCCGGTGCGAACCGCGGCCCTGACCGGCTCCGGCCGCGCCCGGCGCGTGCGTTCCGGCGCGTGCGTTCCGGTGCACCCGGACGGCCCGTCCGACGGGCCGCACAGGGGATCCGACCCTACGGTGCGGCCAGGGGGTCATCCGAGCGGAAGGCTGTTTCTGGCATGGCTGGAAGATTCGAGCTGTACGTGGACGAGGGCGGCATGCACCGGTTCCGGCTCAAGGCGAGCAACGGGACGGTCGTGGTGACCGGCGACCCGCAGGAGAGCAAGGACGACTGCCTGAAGAGCATCGAGTCCATCCGCAAACTCGCACCGTACGCGGAGCTCAAGGAGACCGCAGGGTCGCTGTGACACCGAGGGTTCCCGGACGCGGGTCGGCGGTTCAAATCGCCGACCCGCGTTCGCCTCTATGACAGATCCCTTTGGCCGGACGCATGCCGGACCCGGACAGAACACTGGCATGCGCGTCGTCATCGTCACCGAATCCTTCCCGCCCGAGGTCAACGGAGTCGCCCACAGCGTGCTGCGGACGGCCGAGCACCTGGTCCGCCGGGGCCACCGGCCCCTTGTCGTCACCCCCGCGCCGGCGCGGGGCACCGAGTGCCCGCCGGAGACCTTCGGCGGCGCCGCGGCGGGAGAGATTCCCGTGGTGCGCATTCCGTCGGTGCCGCTGCCGGGGTACCCGCAGGTGCGGATCGCGCTGCCCAGCCGGCAGCTGGCGGCCGCGATCGCCGGGCACCGGCCGGACCTCGTGCACCTGGCCAGCCCGTTCGTGCTCGGCGCGCGCGGGATGCAGGTCGCCGCACGGCTCGGGGTGCCCGCCGTGGCCGTCTACCAGACCGACCTGGCCGGGTACGCGCACGCCTACCGGGCCGGACGGGGACTCGGGGAGGCCGCCGCCTGGCGGCGGATCCGGGCCGTGCACCGCGCCGCCGCCCGTACCCTGGCGCCCTCCACCCCGGCCGCCCAGGACCTCGCCGCGCACGGGGTGCCGCGGGTGCAGCTGTGGCCGCGCGGGGTGGACTCGGTGCGGTTCCACCCCCGGCACCGGGACGAGGCGCTGCATCGGGCGCTCGCGCCGGGCGGGGAGGTGCTGGTCGGGTACGTCGGCCGGCTGGCCCCGGAGAAGCGGGTCGATCTGCTGGCGGCGGCCTCGGCGCTGCCGGGGGTGCGGGTGGTCGTCGTCGGGGACGGCCCTTCGGCACCCGGGCTGAAGGCCTCGATGCCGGGCGCGGTGTTCCTCGGCCGGCGCACCGGTGACGAGCTGGCCCGCTGTTTCGCGGCCCTGGACCTCTTCGTGCACACCGGCCCGCTGGAGACCTTCTGCCAGACCATCCAGGAGGCGATGGCCAGCGGCGTGCCGGTGATCGGCCCCGCGGCGGGCGGGCCGCTGGACTTGGTCGCGCACCACCGCACCGGCCTGCTGGTGCCGCCCCGGGACGGTGCGGCGGTGGCCAGGGCGGTGGCCGAACTGGCCGCCGACCCGGCCAGGCGGGCCGCGTACGGGCGGGCCGGACGGGCCGAGGTGACCGCGCGCACCTGGGAGGCGGTCGGGGACCTGCTGCTGCGGCACTACGCCGAGGTGCTGGCGGAGCACCGCGGGCTGCCGTTGCCGTCCGCTCCCCCGGCGACGGTCGAGCCGGTGGCGCCCGCCCTGCCGGAAGAGCTGCCGGCATGACCTCCGTTCCCGGTGTCACCCCCGCTCACGACGGCGGGGCGCTGACGATCGTCCGGCTCGCCAACTTCGTCACCCCGGTCTCCGGCGGCCTGCGCACCGCGCTGCGCCACCTGGGCGCCGGGTACCGGGCGGCCGGGCACCGGCCGGTGCTGATCGTCCCCGGTGAGCGGCGCTCCGAGGAGGAGACCGAGCAGGGCGTGGTGGTCACCCTGCCCGGCCCGGTGCTGCCGGCCGGCGGCGGCTACCGGCTGCTCACCGACCGCCGGGCCGTGGCCGGCGAGCTGACCAGGTTCTCCCCGGACCGGCTGGAGGTGTCCGACCGCACCACACTGCGCTGGACGGGCGCCTGGGCCCGGCGGCACGGGGTGCGCTCGGTGATGGTCTCGCACGAGAGCGCCGCCGGGGTGCTGCGCACCTGGGGCGTGCCCGGTCCGCTGGCGGGTGCGGCGGCCGACCGGCTCAACGCGGCCACCGCCCGCGCCTACGACGCGGTGCTCTGCACCACCGACTGGGCCGCGGCGGAGTTCCGCCGGATCGGCGTCCCGAACCTGGTCCGGGCCCCGCTCGGGGTCGACCTGGACACCATGCGGCCGCTGCCCGCCGCCGAACGGGCGGCCGAGCGGGCCCGCTACGCCACCCCGGAGGAGACCCTGCTGGTGCTCTGCTCACGGCTCTCGGCGGAGAAGCGGCCCGAGCGGGCGATCGAGGCGCTGGCGGCGCTGCGGGCCGGGCGGCGGCCCGCCGTGCTGGTGGTGGCCGGGACCGGCCCGCTGCGGGAACGGCTGGCGGACCGGGCCGCACGGCTGCGGCTGCCGGTGCGCTTCCTCGGGCACCTGGGCGGGCGCCCGGAACTGGCCCGGCTGCTGGGGTGCGCGGACGTGGTGCTCGCGCCCGGTCCCGTGGAGACCTTCGGGCTGGCCGCGATGGAGGCGCTGGCCTGCGGGACTCCGGTGGTGGTCAGCCGCTCCTCCGCGCTGCCCGCACTGGTCGGGCTCGCCGGCGTGGCGGCCGGCGACACGGGCGACGGATTCGCATCCGCGGTGGGGCAGTTGCTGGCACGGCCGGAGGAGCTGCGGCGGGCCGCCGCCCGGTCGCGGGCCGAACGGTACGGCTGGCCGGCGGCGGTGGCGGCGTTCCTGGCGGCGCACGGCGTGCACGCCGTGCACGGCGACGAGGCGGTGCGCGTACGCGGGGACGCGGTGGTGCGCGTACGCGGGGACGAGGCATCGGGCGTACGCGGGGACGAGGCAGTGGACGGGCACAACGACGAGGCCGCGGCGGGGGGTCGGGATGAGCACACTGGACGCCGGGCGTGACCGGGCGGCGGAGGAGCGCCCCACGGCGGGCGAGCTGCTGCGCTTCGTCGCGCTCGGGGACTCGCTCACGGAGGGGGTCGGGGACCAGGTCGGCGAGGTCCGGCGCGGCTGGGCCGCCGTCCTCGCCCACTCGCTGGCGCCCGAGGGGCGGGACGTCGAGTTCACCAACCTGGCGTACAGCGGGGCACTCACCACCGAACTGACGAATCGTCAGCTCGGCGCGGCGCTGGCGCTGCGGCCCCAGCTGGCCGCGGTGGTGGTCGGCGGCAACGACACCCTGCGCACGGGCTTCGACATCCGGCGCACCACCCTGGAGCTGGACGCCACGATGGGTGAACTGTCCGGCCACGGAGCCAGGTTGCTCACCGCCTGCCTGCCCGACCCGGGCAGCCTGCTCCGGCTCCCGGCGCCGCTCGCCCGTCCGCTGGCGCGCCGGATGCGGGCGGTCAACACCGTGGTGCACACCCTCACCGCACGCCACCGGGCGGTGCACCTGCACCTCGCCGAGCTGCCCTGGCTGACGGAGCGCCGGCTGCTGAGCGTGGACCGCCTGCATCCCAGCGCCGAGGGCCACCACCTGATCGCCCGGCGGTTCCACGACCTGCTCACCGAGGCCGGCCACCCGCTCGGCCCGCCGCCGGCCCCCGTCCCGGCGGAACCCCCGCCGCGTCTGGCCGCCGACCTCTGGTGGATGGCCACCCAGGGCACCCGCTGGCTCGCCGCCCGCAGCACCGACCTGTTGCCGGGCCTGCTCGCGCTCGCCGCCGCCGAGGCCCTCGCCCGCCTGCGCGGCGGGAGCGGGCGGCACGACGAGCAGATGGCGCGAGCGGCGGCGCAGGCACTGGCGGCGCTGGGGTGAGGCGGGTGGCGGACCTCCGGATCCGTTCCAGTCATCCGAGATGACCCCACTGGGGTAGCCGGGCCCACGGGTCCCCCGATCGTGGCGGTGGAGGCCGCCCCCCGGTGGGAACCATCGGGGTGGCCCGGATTGTCGTGTCCGGGGAGAACATGGCGGAGGGAGCCGGGGTGGAGAACGCGGGCGCGGTCGGCCGGGGGGTCCTGGCGGCGGCAGGGGTGCTGTTCCCGGACGGGGCGGGGCGGGTGCTGGTGGTGCGGCTGCCGTACGACCGGAAGCATCCGGTGGCGATCCCGGGCGGTAACTGGGAGCCGGAGGACCGGTCACCCCGGGAGACGGCGCTGCGGGAGATCCGCGAGGAGCTGGGGTTCACGCCCCGGCTGGGGCCGCTGGCCGGTGTGGACTGGGCGCTGCTGCGCGAGGGCGACCGGCCGATCGTCGCGTACATGTACTGGGCCGAGCCGCTGACGGCGGAGCAGACCGCGGCGTTCCGGCCGGACCGGGCGGAGGTCGGCGGCTGGACCTGGCTGACCGCGGAGGAGGCCGGGCACGCGCTGCCGCCCCGGCTGTCGCGCCGGGTGACGGCCTGTCTGCGGGCGGCCCGCGACGCCGGGCCGGTGGAGCTGGAGGACAGCCGGCCGGTCGGGCACACGCTCGGGTGGCTGCCCGCCGACGGGCCGGTGCCCGAGTACGTCGGACTGCCGGCGGCGCCGGGGCTGTCCCCGTCGACCGAGGAGCCACCCGAGCCGCCGATGGACCGGGAGACCTACTTCGCCACCCGGCCGCGGATCCGGGCCAAGGCGCGGGCGCTGTTCACCGACGCCGCCGGCCGGGTGCTGCTGGTCCGGCTGCGGCCGTGGGACGGGCCGCGCGGACGGACGCCGTACTGGACGCTGCCGGGCGGCGGGGTCGAGGCGGACCGGGAGATGCCCCGGGCGGCGGCCCGGCGGGAGATCCGCGAAGAGCTGGGCTGGGAGGCCGAACCGGGGCCGCTGCTGGCGTTGGACTGGCAGCCGGGCGCGGCGGCCGACCCCGAGGCCGACCCGGCGACCGGCCGGGACACCGCCGTCCTGGTGTACGTGTTCGACGGGGGCACGGTGACGGAGCCGATACTCGGCTCGATCGTGCTGCCGGAGGAGGAGCTGGTGGAGTGGCGGCTCTGCGCTCCGGACGAGGCGCGGACGCTGCTGACCGGCCCGTCCTGGGACCGTACGGCCGCCGCGCTGGCCGCCCGGGAAGGGCCGGGCGGGCCGGTCGAGCTGGTGCGCGGGCGGGCCGTGGGACCGGACCTGCCACGGGAGTGACGGCGGGACGGACGCCGGGTGCGGCGCCCTGCCCGTCCCGGCGGCGCGTCAGACCTCCAGGTCGGCCTCGATCCGGCCGAGCTGGTGGCGGGCCATCGCGAGGTTGGCGCGCGACTTGTCCAGTGCGAGGTAGAGGAACAGGCCCTTGCCGGTGCGGCCGGTGAGCGGGCGGATCAGGTGGTACTGGCTGGTCAGGGTGATCAGGATGTCCTCGATCCCGTCCTGGAGGCCGAGCATGTCCATGGTGCGCATCTTGGCGCGCACCACGTCGGTGTTCCCGGCGGCGGCGACGTTGAGGTCCAGGCCGCCGGGGCCGTCGAGGGTGGCCAGCGCCATGCCGCTGTTGTAGTCCACCAGGGCCGCGCCGATGGCGCCCTCGATGCTGGTCATGGCCTGCTTGAGCGCGCCGGCTGCGTCGGTCATCTGGGTAACTCCCGTTCGGTGGTGAGGTGGTGATGTGGTGATGTGGTGAGGTGGTGAGGTGGTGGCTGGTTCGGGTGCCCGGTGCCCGGCGCTGCGGAGCCGCGGTGACGCGGCCCTGCCGCGGGCCGGTGGACGGCCTGGTCAGACCGCGTCGCGCGGGTCCTTGGGCACGAGGGCGTCGCTGAGCAGCCCCGCGATGCGCTGTGCGCTGCGGCGGGCCTCCAGGTGCAGCCGGCCCACGTTGACGTCCGGGCGCGCCAGCAGGGTCAGCACGCAGCTGCCGCCGGCCGCGTAGGTGGCGACGTAGCCGTTCTCGCCGCGCACCAGCGACTCGCGGAACTCGCCCTGGCCTGTGGTGTCGGCGAGCCGTTGCGCCAGCGAGAGCGAGGCCGCCGTCATCGCGGCCAGGCCGGACGGTTCGGTGCCATGGGTGTCGTGCGCGACCAGCAGGCCGTCCACGCTGGCGACGAGGCCGCCCGCGAGGTGCGGGACACGGTGTTTGACGGCGCGCAGTTCGGCGAGCAACTCGGTCTCCAAGGCGATCAGTTGTCTCCTTCCGACACGCTGCTTGAGTGCCCGCCTCATGGCCGGGACGGCTGGGTCGCGGGCGGGGAGTGGGTCAAAGTCGGGCCTCCAGAAGGTCTCGGACCCGGGTCAGCAGGGCGATGTCCGGGTCGGGGACGGCGAGCGGGTGGGCCGCTGCCGTGGTGGGCGGGTGTGCGGAGTGCGTGGGGGCGGCGGTCCCGCTGCCGGTTCCGGTGGGGTTCGAGGCCGGGGCCGCGGCGGGGGCCGCCGTGGGCGCTGCGGCGCGAGCCGCGGCGGGGGCCGCTGCGGCCGGGGCGTCGGCCGGTCCGCCGCCCCTGAGGCCGGCGCCGGCGAGTCCGGCGTCCCGGAGCGCGGCGCCGGGCACCCTGCGGTGCAGCCCCCCGGGTGCCCGTCCGCCGGCGGCCGGTGGGGGCGCCACGGGGGCCCGGGTGGCCGGAACCGACCCCTCGGGGGCGGGAGCCCCGGCTACCGGGGCATCGGCAGCCGGGGCCTCGGGCGGGCGCAGGGCGTCCAGCAGTCCGGCGGCGGCCAGCCGCCGGACGTCCGCCGTCACGCCGAAGCCCGAGCGGCCGAGCAGCCGGGCGAGGTCCGCCGGGGTTCGCCGGCCGTCGGCGTGGTCCAGCAGCTCGCGGCGCCGTCGGCCGGACGGACGGTGGGGCGGCCGGCGGCCGTGCTCGACCGGACGGACCGGAGCGTTGTCCAGCTGGCCCCACGGCCAGATCCCGTCGAGCAGCCGCCGGCGGCGTTCGACCTCGCGGTGCAGCCGGGCCGGATCGACCGCCGCGACCGGTCCGAGCCAGTGCCGGGCGTCGGCGTCGAACCTCCAGCGGCCGCCGGACGGATCGGCGAGGACGAAAAACGCCGCGTCGAACAGCGTTCCCAGATGTCCGAGTTCGAGTTCTCCGCGGGTGAGCAGTCGCCGTTCGACCAGCGCCTCGCCGACCCTCTCGTGCGGGCCGTGGACCCGGAGCAGTTCCGCCCACTCCTCGGGGGTGGTCCGGCCGCAGCCGGTGAGCAGCTCGGCCAGTCCCGGAGCCCGGGCGGACTCGGCCGCGGTCACCCGGCCGTCGACCAGGTGGAGGCTGCCGAGCGGCCCGTACAGGGCGCCGGTGGCGCGGCCCCTGGCGAGCAGGGCGAGCGACTCGCCCGGGGTCCTCGGCGTGGCGGCCCCCGCCTCGGACGACTGCGCGGCACCGGTCGCGGCGATCACGCGTTCACCCCAACACCAGCTCCTCGGTGAGGGCTTGGAGGCGGAAGCGGGCGGCGGCGAGGTTGCCTTCCGCCCGGTCCAGCCAGAGGTGCAGGACGAGCCTGCTGTCGAAGACGGTGTCGATGAAGCGGATCAGGTGGTAACTGCGGCCGGCGGTGACGATGATGTCCTCCAGCGGGGCCCGCCGGTCCTCCGCCACGGTGAAGGTCTGGCTCTCAACGGCCGCTCGCACCAAGTCCGTTGCCTCGGCGGCTGAGGTCTCGTGCTCGCCCGTCGGACTGTGCCCGAGGCTGCCGAGCGCGAGCCCGCTGCTCCAGTCGACCAGGCTCGCGGCGCGGGCCCCGGCGATCGCCATCGCTCCGGAGAGGCATTCGTCGATACCGGGCACACCGGCTCCTTCGCGGGGTCTGGGCGGCCGGGCACAGCACTGCCCGACCGGTTCACCACCAGCAGTGGCACGTCCGACACGGAAGGCTACTGCCGGATCTCGTACGACGAACATTCCCATGGCATATTCACATCATCGGCGGCCAGTTTCAGCCAAGAACTGACGGTTCATCAATTCGGCCCCGACAACAATGGCGCTGGCAGACCGGAACGTCCGGAACGGTGTTCGCGGACCACCTGGCACGCGACCTTGGCCGACATCGAGCCGCCAGGAAGAGTTTCGCGCCCAAAAGTACGATAAGAGGACGCGCCTGTGAGGCGCGAGCACGACGAAGGGGCCCGTTCCGCTGGACGGAACGAGCCCCTTCGAGTGGAGCGCCAGGCCCGGGTCGCACGGACTCTCCCTACTGAAAGTAGGGCGTGCTCTGGTAGCACCGCTGACGCCTGTTCGAGAGTTGTTTCCCGGAAGATCACTTCCCCTCGACGAGCAGAACACTAGCAGGTCATCACGGCCGGTCAGAAATCGCGGCCGGGGCACCGGAGGCGGGACGGGCCGAGGAGGGAACGGGTGGCGGACAGGCCGGGACAGATCAGCCCAGCAGCGCCCGGTAGCCCTCGATCAGGGCGGTCAGACCGAGCCCGAAGGCCCGGTCGGCGCGCTCGCGCCCGACCGGGACGGCATCCAGGGCACCGGCCAGCCGCGGGGTCGCGGCACGGTCGACGGCGTCGACCATGACGTCCGGGGCGACCAGGTCCAGCGCCGACCCCAGAACGAAGCTCTCCAGGGCGGTGATCAGGCCCATCACGTCCCGCGCGGCGAAGCCCGCGTCCTCCAGGGTGGCGACGGCCCGCTCGTACAGCTCGTGCATGAACGATTCGGCCAGCGGGGCGGTGGCGAGCAGCCGGACGATGCCGGGGTGTTCGGCGAAGGCGTCCCGATAGGCGTGCGCCCAGGTGCGCAGCGCGGCGTCCCAGGGCTGCTCCCACATCGACTGCTCGCCGATCGTGCGCACCAGTTCGGCGCGCATCAGGGCGACGATCTCGGCGCGGCCGGCGACGTGGTGGTAGAGCGCGGAGGGACTGACCTTGAGCGCGCCGGCCAGCGCGGGGATGGTGAGGTCCCCCGCCTCGTCGACCAGCCGCAGCGCGGTGTCCACGATGCGCTGCCGGTCCAGCAGGGGTGTGCGCGGCCTGGGCATGCCCGGTTCCTCACCTTCGGGGTCGCCGAGCACCGTCGGCCCCCGACAGACCAAGATCGTCGTTATCCAAGCGTTATTGAACGGCTTTCAGTAAAACCCTTCCGCACCCGCCGGTGCCGTGCCTACGGTAACCGAACCCCATTCGGTTGAGGCAGGCCGTCCACCCGTCGTCCTGCCCTGCCCCGGAGAGGACGCACACCCCCGTATGCGTGCCGAAACGATCTTCACCGGCGGCCGGATCCACACCGGAGACCCCGCCCTCCCCCGCACCCACGCCCTCGCCGTCAGCGCGGGACGGATCGCCGCCCTCGGCGACGCCGCCCTCGCCCTGCGCGACGAAGGCACCGCGACCGTCGACCTCGACGGCGGCGCCCTGCTGCCTTCCTTCGGCGACGGCCACGTCCATCCGCTGATCGGCGGCATCGGCCTGCGCGGCGTGCCGGTCCGCGACTGCACCAGCCTGGAACAGGTCGTGGAGGCCGTCCGCGACTGGGCACAGCGCCACCCCGAGGCCGAGTGGATCACCGGCGACGCCGTCGACCCCTGGCTGGCCGAGGGCGGACTGTTCGACGCCCGGCTGCTCGACGCCGCCGTCCCGGACCGGCCGGTGCTGCTGCGCACCATGGATCACCACACCGGCTGGGCCAACAGCGAGGCGCTGCGCCGGGCCGGGTACGGGCCGGACACTCCCGAGCCGGTGGGCGGCGAGATCGTCCGCCGGCCGGACGGCAGCCCGCTCGGCACCCTGCGCGAGTTCGGCGCGCTCAACCCCGTCCTCGCGCTCGTCCCGGCGCCGCCGGTGGCCGAGCAGGTCGCCGCGCTGCGGGAGAGCACCGCCGCGCTCGCCGCCGCCGGACTCACCTGGCTCCAGGACGCCTGGGTCGAGCCAGCCCAGGTGGACACCTGGCTGGCGGCCGTCGCCGAGGAGGACCTGCCGGTCCGGGCCGGACTCGCCCTGCTGCTCGAACCGGAGGGCTGGCGCGAACAGCTCCCCCGCCTGGCCGCCGACCGCGACCGGGTCGAGGCCGCCGGGCGCGGCCGGCTCACCGCGCGGGCGGTCAAGTTCTTCGCCGACGGTGTCATCGAGTCCGGTACGGCCGCGCTGCTGGAGCCCTACAGCGACTGCCCGCACTCCCACGGCCAGGCCAACTGGACCGGCGCCGAGCTGGCGGAGGCGGTCACCGCGGTCGACGCGCTGGGCTTCCAGCCGCACATCCACGCGATCGGCGACCGCGGCGTGCGGATCGCCCTGGACGCCGTCGAGGCCGCCACCCGCCGCAACGGGGTGCGGGCCCGCCGACCGGTGATCGCACACGTCCAGCTGGTCCACCCGGACGACCTGCCGCGCTTCGCCGAACTCGGCGTGATCGCCAACTTCGAGCCGCTGTGGGCGCAGACCGACCCGCTGATGACCGAACTCACGCTGCCCAGGATCGGCCCCGAGCGCGGTGCCCGGCAGTACCAGATCGCCGCCCTGCTGCGCGACGGCGTCCGGGTCTCCTTCGGCAGCGACTGGCCGGTCACCCGCCACGAGCCGCTGGCCGGGCTGGCCACCGCCGTCACCCGGCAGAACCCGGACGGCCTGCCGGACGGCGGCTGGCTGCCCGAGGAGCGGATCGGGCTCACCGAGGCGCTGGCGGCGTACTCGGCGGGCGTGGCCCACCAGGCCTTCGAGGAGGCCGAGTGGGGCGTGCTGCGGCCGGGCCTGCGGGCCGACCTGGTGCACCTGGCCACCGATCCGTACGCGGTGCCGGCCGGTGAGCTGGCCTCGATCGAGGTGGCCGGCACCTGGCTCGGCGGGCGGCGTACCCACGGTGGGCCCGGCAGCAGCCACGGATCGGCGCGCTGAGGCGGCGCGCGTACGCGCCGGCAGGCCCTCCGACCGACACCGACATCCCGACCGATGTCCCGACGGGTTCCGGCCGTCCCCCACGGCGGCCCTGCCCCGTTCCCCCGGTCGGCGGCCGACTCGAATCCGCCGCCGACCGCTCTACCCTCGTCCGTACGACCTCAGGAGAGCTCCCCCATGAACCTGCCCTCCGACGCTGCTTCCTCCTCCGCGCTCCGTCCCCCCGACGCCGTTCCGTCCTCCCCCGCCTCGCCCGCCTCCCCGGACGCCCCCGGCGGCCTGGAGCGCGGGGTGCTCGGCACCGGTGACATCGTCTTCTTCGTCGTGGCCGCCGCCGCGCCGCTGACCGTGATGGCCGGCGTGGCACCGTTCGCGATCTCCTTCGGCGGCATCGGCACACCGGTCGCCTACCTGGCCACCGGCGTGGTGCTGGCGCTCTTCGCGGTCGGCTTCACCGCCATGACCGCACACATCCGCAACGCCGGCGCCTTCTACGCCTACGTCACCCGCGGCCTCGGCCGGGCGGCCGGGCTGGGCGCGGCCCTGCTCGCGGTGCTGTCGTACAACGCCATCCAGATCGGCATGTTCGGCGCCTTCGGGTACTTCGCCCACACCACGGCCGCCGACCTGCTCGGGCTGGACCTGCCCTGGCCGGTCTGGGCCCTGTTCGGGGTCGCGGTGGTCTGGTTCCTCGGGTTCCGCTCGATAGACCTCGGGGCCAAGGTGCTCGGACTGCTGCTGATCGCCGAGACCGGCATCCTGCTGGTGCTCGCCGTGGCGGTGCTGGTCAAGGGCGGGGCACACGGGCTCAGCCTGTCCTCGTTCGCGCCGAAGCAGGTGTTCTCCGGCGGGATGGGCGGGGTGCTCGGACTCTCCTTCGCCGCCTTCATCGGCTTCGAGGCCACCGCGATCTACCGCGAGGAGGCCAGGCAGCCGCACCGGACCGTGCCGCGCGCCACCTACGCCGCGATCGCCTTCCTCGGCCTCTTCTACACCTTCGTCACCTGGGTGATCGTGCAGGCCTTCGGCGACACCGAAGCCGTCGCGACCGCCACCGCCGACCCGGCCGGGATGTTCTTCACCGCGATGACCGACTACGTCGGCGGCTGGGCGACGGACGTCCAGCGGGTGCTGATCGTGACCAGCCTGCTCGCGGCGCTGCTCGCCTTCCACAACACCATCACCCGGTACGGCTACGCGCTGGCCACCGAGCGGGCCGCGCCGGCCGCGCTCGGCCGGATCCACCCGCGCCACGGCTCGCCGTGGATCGGCGGCATCGCGCAGTCGGTGCTGGCGGCGGTGGCCGTCGGGGTGGCGGCGCTGATCGGGGCCGACCCGTACGACCAGTTCTTCCTCTGGGTGAACTCCCCCGGTGTGGTCGGCATCCTGGTGCTCCAGGCGCTGGCCGCGTTCGCGGTGTTCTCCTTCTTCCGCCGCAACCGGGCGGCCGCCGCGAGCGCCGGGGTGTTCCGTACGGTCGTCGCGCCGCTGGCCGCCACCGTGCTGCTCTGCGGGGCCACCGTGCTGGTGGTGTGGCGGCTCGACCTGTTCACCAGTGCCGGGCCCGAGGTCAACTGGCCGCTGGTGGCGATCGTTCCGGTGGTGTTCCTGACCGGCGTCGGGATCGCCCTGCGGCTGCGGGCCCGGCGGCCGGAGGTCTACGCGCGGCTGGGGACCACCGGGGCCGGCGAAGGCTGAGCCCTGGCTGCCCCGGTTGCCCCGGTTGCCTTGCATTGCACGGGCTGCCCGGTTGCGCGGGCTGCCCGGGCTCCTCTCCGGAGCCGACCCCTCAGCCCTGGCCGACCGCTTCGGCGAGGAGCCGGTAGGAGTCGAACAGCGCGGCCCGGTCGTAGGTACTGGTGCTGACCAGGAACTCGTCCGCCCCACTGCGCTCCACCAGCGCCACCAGCTCGGCGGCGGCCTGCTCCGGGGTGCCCGCGATGTGGCCTTTGAGCGACTGCTCGTACGCGGCCCGCTCCCTTGCCGTCATCTCCCGGGCGCGGACCTCGGCGGCGGGGGTCAGCGGCGGGAACTCCCCGTGGGTGCGCGAGTACGCGCCGGACCAGGCCTCCGGGACGAGCAGCTCACGCGCCCGCTCGGCCGTGTCGGCGACCGCCACCGTGCCCGAGACCACCACGTACGGCTCGGCGGACTGCGCGGAGGGGCGGAACCGGGTGCGGTAACGGTCGATCGCCGCGAGCATCCGGTCCTCCCCGCGCGCGGCGGCGATCACCAGTGGCAGCCCGGCATC
Organism: Kitasatospora sp. NPDC091335; assembly: GCF_044757205.1. Taxonomy (NCBI): domain Bacteria; kingdom Bacillati; phylum Actinomycetota; class Actinomycetes; order Kitasatosporales; family Streptomycetaceae; genus Kitasatospora; species Kitasatospora sp. NPDC091335. The sequence continues at coordinate 317,893 of NZ_JBIVUM010000007.1, forward strand.
GGCGGCCAGGTCGGCGCCCGCGCCGGTGGCCAGGACGAAGGCCGGGACGTGCAGGCCCTCGGCCGGACGGGCATGGACCCCGCGGTGCGCCTGCTGCGAGCCGTCGAAGTAGCCGAGCAGTTCGGCCAGCTGGGCGCCGAACTCGTCCGCGACGTCCTTCTCCCGCCCCAGCGCCCGCCGTACACCGTCGGTGAAGCCCACCGAGCGCCCGAGCCCCATGTCGATCCGCCCCGGGAACAGCGCGGCGAGCACCCCGAACTGCTCAGCCACCACCAGTGGTTGGTGGTTGGGCAGCATCACCCCGCCGGTGCCGACCCGGATCCGCGTGGTGGCCGACGCCACCGCCGCGGCGAGCACCGTGGGAGCCGATCCGGCCACCCCCGGCACGCCGTGGTGCTCGGAGACCCAGAACCGGTGGTAGCCGAGCCGCTCCGCCTCGCGGGCGAAGGCCACCGTGTCCCGCAGCGCCTGGGCCGGCTCCTCTCCCTGTCTGGTCCGGGAGCGGTCGAGCACGGAGAGCCTGGTCCTGGGCGCGGCACTGGTCACGCGGTGGACAACGCCCGCCCGCCGCACCGGCATTCCCGGGCTGCCGGGCCGGAGCCGAAGCCAGGGCTGGAACCGAAGCCAAGACCGGAGCCGGAGCCGGAGCCGACGGCTCATGGCCCACGGCTCAGGAGCCCGCCCCGGGTATTCGGCGCCGGAGGGTGCCTGCGGCCTTGCGCCGCCCCCAGGGCTTGTACACCGACAGGATCACGTTGAACAGGTAGAGCGTCAGCGCCACCGCCGGGACGATCACGGTGTTGTAGCGGACGAAGCCGAGGTCCGCGACGGTGATCGGCCCGGTCGGATGGGCCTCCGCCACCCGCACCGCGTCGTGCAGCCGGGCGGTGAGGGCGAAGACGGAGGCCGCCATCGCCCCGAGCGTCAGCCAGAACTTGGCACTCACCCAGTAGTACCGGAACAGCCCCCAGGACGTGCCGAGCCCGAGCGCCACCCCGCTCAGGAAGGTGAGCAGGCTCAGCGGCAGGACCAGCGCGTCGCCGAGCAGGCCCATCGCCCGGTAGGCGGTGCGCAGCCGGTCGGCGTCCCCGGTCGTCAGCGCCGTCACCGCCAGGGTGAGCAGGCAGAGCATCAGTGCCAGCCAGCTCACCGAGGCGACGACGTGCAGGACGACCAGGGGTTTGCGTGCCCCCGGTGGCAGGCGGCGGTCGGCGGATGGCCGCCTGCCACCGGACGCCGGGTCGGGCGCCACGACGGCGCCGGTGGGCGAGCGCACGGGCACCTCCTTCGAGTCGGGGTCATCAGGACGGCCCCAGGCTCTCCCGTCCGGGCCTCATCGGGCATCTGACGGTGGAAGTAACCTCGCCTACTCCCAGGCGAGTACGCACCCTCGGCAACCGCCGGACCGCTACTCCCTCGGTAGCAGCGGTCCCAGCGGGAGCACCAGCGGGAACAACGCGGACAACGGGAGCACCAGCGGGAGCGGCACCACGGCTCAGTCGGTCACCGCGAACCCCTGCTCCGCGCCCAGCCGCTGCAGCGAGGCCTGCCCCGGAATCCCGTCCGCCGCCCCCGCCTGGTACCCGCAGCGCCGCTGCCAGGCGGCGTACGCGGAGACCGTCAGGCTGCCGAACGAGCCGTCCGCCCACCGCTGATCGAGCAGCCCCTCGTCGACGAGCGCCTGCTCCACGATCGCCACTTCTGCCCCGTACGTCAGGTGCCCCTGCGCGGCCCCCGGATCGGACTGGGCGGCCGCGATGACGTGGGAGACCGAGACGGTCCGCTGCCCGGGCAGGTAGCCGAGCAGCCGGCGCAGCGAGCCCTCGCCGGGGACGCCGTCCGCCGCCTGCCCGGAGTAGCCCAGACTCCCCTGGTAGTCCGCGTAGTTCGCGGTGTCCGCGTCGGTCCAGTCCGGGCCGGGGCCGGAGCGGTAGTGGCTGCCGAAGCCGTGCGAGACCAGCGCCCGTCCGACCGTCGTCACCTGGTAGCCCTGGGCGCCGTAGCCGTACCTCAGGCCGTTGATGCTGACCTGGTAGCGGGCGGGCGTGGCCGGGGGCACCGGGTGCTGCTGCGAGGGCGGGATGTCCGGGGAGCCGCCCGTGAAGTCGGGCCAGGTGCCGGGGTCGGTGTGGTCGTTGAAGGGCACGTGGGCGTGCGCGTACCAGCCGCCGCGGGTCTCCCAGGCCCGCTCGTCGCGGTGGCCGGAGAAGTCGGCCGGCCGGCCCATCGGCCACACGTCGGGCACGCCCCAGGAGGAGATCCAGGCGTGGATCCGGTCCCAGCCGGCGCACGGGGTGTCGACGAGCCGCGGGTAGGTGCCGCCCCGGTAGCGGCAGTAGGGGAAGAACACCGCCTCGATCTGGATCACCACCCGCCCGGCCCGGTTGGTGCGGGTCGGGCTCTGGGCGGGGCTGAGCAGGCTCTTCGAGCGGGAGTCGGCCGGGAACAGCTGGGTGGCGCGGCCGCTGAACGGGTCCCAGACCAGGTGCGGCGCGTTCCCGGCGCCGCTGCCGGTGAAGTAGCCGACCAGGTCCTCGTAGGAGCACCAGTCCTGCGGCGCGGTGGCGGTGGCGTTGCGGTCCCAGGTGATGTGGGCGATGGCCTTCGGCGGGTACTGCTGGTCGGTCGGCGCGTGATCGCCGAGGTCGTGGACCTCGGCACCGGGCAGCCACAGTTCGGGCATCGTGGTCTCCTCCGAACGGCGTGAGGGCATCACCTCGGGTATCGGCAGGTACGGCTCGCGGATTGACCCCGAGGGCACAAATGCGCGGCGGTGAACCCCGCGGGCCCGCCCGGCCGTTCGACTCTGCGGAGGGTATTCGCCTCCATGTGCGACTCGGGCGCCCGTGCGGGGACGGCCGATCGCGCGGCGCATTTCACCCTGCCGAGGCCCGGCTGTCAATCGTTGACATCACAAGTGGTCTAGTCCACGGTGGTCGGCGGACCGGTCCGAGCCGACGCCCGGGGCTTCCGTGCGCGCTCAACTCGCAACCGTGGAACCGAATCTGACGATCCGACGGAGAAACCCGCACCATGCAAAGAGTCTGCCTCGCCCTGCCCACCATGCGCCCCTGCCCCGACACCATCGTGGACCTCGCCGAGGAGGCGGCCTACGCCGTCGAGAACTTCGGGGTCGAGGTGCACCTCCTCGTCCTCGACACCACCGACGCCGTCGAGTTCGCGAAGAACGCGGGCGCGGTGGCCGCGCTGGAGCCCACCCCCGGCGTGTTCGTCCACCACCTCGGCGAGGCGCAGCAGCGGGAGTTCCTGCGCCGGGCGAGCGTGCGCTCCGGCGCCGCCGACCCCGAACTGCTGCTCGACCTGATGCTCCCGCGGGCCGTCGCGTACGGTTCCTGCGTCAACCGGCTCTTCCTGGGCGCGGCCGCCCTGGACTGCACCTCGGTGCACCTGCGCAACGACGACGCCGACTTCCAGGTCCTCGACGGCCGGAAGGTCTTCCCGATCCACCACGAGCTGCTCTCGATCGGCCGGCCGGCCGGCGAGGCGGCGGCCGGCGTGTCCCGCTCCGTGCTCGACCCGGCCGACGCGGACAAGCCGGTGATGCTGGTCGCCGGCTCCTTCGTCGGCGAACTCTGCGTGGACATCAGCGAGATGCACGACCTGGACCCGGCCGTCTACCGCGAGGTGGTGCGCCTGTGGGCCCCGCCGGTGTGGTCGGACGAGGAGAAGGACGCGATGGTGGACGTCTCCTTCAAGGGCGCCGACTCCGAGCCGTTCAGCACCGACGAGTCCGTCCTCGGCGTGCCCGACATCTGGGACGTCTTCATGTGCAACACCGCCCTGGACCACCGCGCCTACGAGGTGCTGCCGCTGCTGCCCTCGATCGAGACGATCGGCAGCGACTACGTCCTGCTGCACGCCCTGGTCCACTCCGGGATGCCCGGCGTCGTCCACAACCGGCACATCGTCAACTACTACACGCCCGAACGTCGCACCGGCGCCGGCTTCATCGCCTACCAGACGCGGTTCGTCAAGTTCCTGCTCTCGATGCTGTACCTGTACCCGGTCTACGGCGGGATGATCGACCTCGGCCGCGGCCTGCTGGACGAGCGGCACGGGCTGAGGATCGAGCCGATCCTCGACCTGGCGCGGGGCAGCGTCGACTGGGACCGGGCCGGGAACGAGCACTGCCTGGACGTCCTGGACCGCTCCTACCGCAAGCTGGGCGGCAAGTACGCCGACCTCGCGGACGCGGTGGCCGGGCAGCGGCAGCAGCTCCTGGACGAGGCACAGGAGGACGCCAGGCGCTGGGTGGTGCTGGTGGAGGCCTGGGCGGCACTGGTGGCCGCCGCCCGCGCGGAGGGGCTCGGCGCCGCTTCCGAGGTCTCGGCCAGGTGAGCGAGGACCTCCGGATCCGGCTCCTGGCCGACGGCGACTGGGACGCCGTGGTCGCGCTGGAGCACGACGCCTACGCCGCCGACGGCCTGTCGGAGGGCCGGGAGGCGCTCCAGTCCCGCGCCCTCGGCTCGCCGGAGACCTGCTTCGTCCTGGAGCACCACGGCGCCGTCCGCGGCTACCTGCTGAGCCTGCCGTACCCGCCGCTGCGCTGCCCGGACCTCGCCCATCCGGAGGACGGGGCCTTCGCCTCGGACAACCTCCACGTGCACGACCTGGTGATCGCCGAGGAGCTGCGCGGCCGGGAGGTCGCGCTGGGGTTCATCCGGCACTTCCGGTCGCACGCGGAGGAACTGGGCTACGAGCGGATCTCGATGGTCGCGGTGCGCGGCGCGGACATCCTGCTGCGGCTGCTCGGCTACCGGGCGCACCGGGAGGTGGCGGTCCCGGCCTCCTACGGGCGGCGCGCCGTCTACATGTCGATGCCGGTGCGCTGACCTGCGGGGATACGTGGACGAATGATCACTCTTTCGGCCTAGTTTCAACCCGGTTCGGACGGCGGGGATCACCCCATCGGGTGAAGCTGGTGGCGGCTGCGCCGTACGCGCAGCCGCCGGCAGCACCCGCCCGTACGCCCGAGGGAGAAGCGCATGAAGGCCGCCGTCGTCCGCGATTTCACCGCACCGCTGACCATCGAGGACCACCCGGTCCCCGAACCGGCCGCGCACCAGGTCCGGGTCCGGATCGAGGCCTCCGGTCTCTGCCACACCGACATCCACGCCGCCCACGGCGACTGGCCGGTCAAGCCCAGCCCGCCGTTCGTCCCCGGGCACGAGGGCGTCGGCATCGTGGAGGCGGCCGGCGCGCAGGTCCGGCACGTCCGGGTCGGCGAGCGGGTCGCCATCCCCTGGCTCGCGGACGCCTGCGGACGCTGCGACCAGTGCGTCACCGGCTGGGAGACGCTCTGCCTCCAGCAGCACAACAGCGGCTACTCGGTGGACGGCGCCTACGCCGAGTACGCGCTCGCGCACGGCGACTACGTCGTCCCCGTCCCGGACGGCACCGACCCGCTGGACGCCGCCCCGCTGTCCTGCGCGGGCGTCACCACCTACAAGGCGCTCAAGGTCTCCGGCGCCGGCCCCGGCACCCGGGTACTGGTCTCCGGCATCGGCGGGCTCGGTCACCTGGCCCTCCAGTACGCCCGGATCTTCGGCGCCGAGACCATCGCCGTCGACGTCACCGACGACAAGCTCGCCCTGGCCCGCGAACTCGGCGCCGACCACGTCCTCGACGCCCGCACCCAGGACGTCGCCGCCGAGGTCCAGGCCCTCGGCGGCGCCCACGCCGCGATCGCCCTCGCCGTCAGCAACGCCTCCTTCCAGGCCGCCTACGGTGCCCTGCGCCGCGGCGGCACCCTCGTCCTGGTCGCCCTCCCGGCCGGCGGCAAGCTCGAACTCCCGGTCTTCGAGACGGTGCTGAACGGCACCAAGGTGATCGGGTCGATCGTCGGCACCCGCGAGGACCTCGCCGAGGTCTTCCGGCTGCACGCCCTCGGCCGCACCCGGGTGATCCGCGAGACCCGCCGGCTGGAGGACGTGAACGCCTGCTTCGAGGAGGTGCTGAGCGGCGAGGTCTCCGCCCGCCTGGTCTTCGACCTGCGCTGACCCCCCCGACCCGCGCACCGCCGAGGCCGCCGCGCGGAACCCGGCGCTGCCGCCCGAGGTCCTGAGGGCGCTGGTCCGGTAGCGCCCGGCCGGGCCCGGTTCGTCCGGGTGGGGTTGCAGTTGCGTCTCCGTTCCGTTCGGCGTGGGTACGAAGTGGGCGTCGGTCCGGGATGGTGGAGGCGACCACTCGTGCGGCAAGGGGAGTTGCCATGGGGGACGGCCGGGGGCCCGAAGCGGCCGTGGTGACGGCGCTGCTCGACGACGGGCCGCATCGGGCGGTCGCGGACGTGGTGCGGGCGCGGCTGCGGATGGTGCCGGAGGGGGCGCGGGCCCTCACCGCGGCCGAGGCGAGCCCACAGGACCCGCAGGCCCGGGCGCTGTTGACCGCCGCCGTCGCCCACCTGCTGGCCTCCGACCCGGCGTTCGCCCAGTACCTGGCCACCACGGAGCTGGGGCGGCCCGCCGACCCGCGGACCGTCCAGCTCCGCACCGGCCCGGCCGGCCCACCACCGCCGAAGGGCCCCGCCACCGTCCAGCTGCGGACCGGCCCACGGCCGGAGAGCCCGAGCACCGTCCAGCTGCGGCTGGACCCGGAGGCCGCCCGCGCCGGGCTGCTCGCCGGCAGACGGAGCAGCGCCGGGATCCTGGTGGCGCTCGCCCTGGTGCTGATCACCGCGCTGGTGGCGCTCGGCGTCCACCTGGGCTCGCGCCCGCTGCTGAAGCCGGGCGGGCCCGGCCTGGCGCGCGCCGCGCAGCCGCTGCGGGACCCGGCGCTGGTCCAGGGGGTGCTGCCCGACGAGGGGGCGATGCCGAGCGGCTGGCGGGTGCAGCGGGCCGCGGAGTCGGGGACGGGAACGGCCGACCCGGCCCGGTGCCTGCTGCCGGGCTCCTGCGACCAGCAACTCGCCTACGCCACCGTGACGTTCGGCGCCGCCTCGGTGCAGACCGTGGAGTTCGGCGTGACCGCCTTCGCCTCCCCCGAGGCCGCCGCCCGCGCCTTCGACACCGTGCTCGAACGCACCGGCGGCGAGGAGGCGACGGCGGTGGCCGTCCCGCGGACCGGCGACCGGAGCGCCACCCGCACCCTCGGCACCGGCACGGCGGTCGCGCTGGTCAGGGTCGGCAGCGTGCTGCTCATCGTGCGCGACGAGGGGCCCGGCGCCGCCCTCACCGCGCCCGGACTCACCCTCTTCGCCGGGCTGATCGCCGACCGCGCCCGGCAGGCGCAGGACGGCCGCACCCCGGACGCCTCCGCCCGCGGGACAGCCGGCTGAGCGCGGGACGGCCGGCTGAGCGCGGAGTGACGGGCTGACCGTCGGGGCTTGCCGAGGCAGCCGAGGACGGTCGCCACCGCGCGCGCCCGGACGAACCCCACCCCGACGCGTTCGGCCCATGGACCCGGCTGCCCCGGGTCCCCGCCCCTCGCTCTCCGTTCGAGGCTCCCACCCCGCGTCCCGCACCCCGCGGAGCGGGCCGAGGCCCTGGTCAGCCCGGAGGTGTGCCCGACCCCACCCCATCGTGGGCCCGACCCCGGACCGCGACGGCAGCCGGGTCCCGGACGGAACCGGAGCGCGCAACCCCGGAAGCGCCCCCACCAGGCCGTCGCCCGAATGCATGTATCGCTCTCTTGACTGGCGTCACCGAGGCGCCATACTGGCCTCACTCCCCGCTCGCCCGATGAGGTGCCCGCCCATGGAGCTCTCTCCCTCCGCGCACGTGGACACGTTCTGCCGAGACCACCTTCCGCCCTTCGACCAGTGGCCGGAACTCCTCTTCGAACTACCGGAGTTGGCCTACCCCGACCGCCTCAACTGCGCCGCCGCCCTGCTCGACGACACCATCGGCCTCCTCGGCCCCGACCGCCGCTGCCTGCTCACCCCGACCGAGCAGTGGTCCTACGGCGAACTGCGCGACCGCGCCGACCGGGTAGCCCGCCTGCTGACCGAGGACCTCGGCCTCGCCACCGGCAACCGGGTCCTGCTGCGCGGCCCCAACACCCCCTGGCTGGCCGCCTGTTGGCTCGGCGTGCTGAAGGCCGGCGGGGTGGTCGTCACCACCATGCCGCTGCTGCGCGCCGCCGAGCTGACCGAGCTGCACGGCATCGCCGGGCCCGTCCTCGCCCTGTGCGACCACCGGTTCCTGGACGAGCTGCACGCCGCGGCCACCCCCGGCCTGCGCATCCTCCGCTACGGCGGCGGCGGACCCGAGGACCTCACCACCCGCTGCGCCGCCAAACCCGCCGGCTTCACCGCCGTCCCGACCGCCGCCGACGACGTCGCGCTGATCGCCTTCACCTCCGGCACCACCGGCCGCCCCAAGGCCACCCTGCACTTCCACCGCGATGTGCTCGCCATCGCCGACACCTTCTCCCGCCACCTGCTGCGCCCCACCCCCGAGGACCTCTTCGCCGGCACCCCGCCGCTCGGCTTCACCTTCGGTCTCGGCGGCCTGCTGGTCTTCCCGCTGCGGGCGGGCGCCGCCAGCCTGCTGCTGGAGCAGGCCACCCCCGACCAGCTCGCCGAGCAGGTCCGCCGGCACCGGGTGAGCGTGCTGTTCACCGCGCCGACCGCCTACCGGGCGATCCTGGCCGCCGGGCTGGCCGACCGGCTGGCCGGGGTGCGGCGCTGCGTCTCGGCGGGCGAGCCGCTGCCCGCCGCCGTCTGGCAGGCCTTCCACGCGGCCACCGGGCAGCGGCTGATCGACGGCATCGGCGCCACCGAGCTGCTGCACGTGTTCGTCTCGGCCGCCGACGAGGAGATCCGCCCCGGCGCCACCGGCCGTCCGGTGCCCGGCTTCCGGGCCGCCGTCCTGGACCGGCAGGGCCGCCCGGTGCCGGACGGCGAGCCCGGTCTGCTCGCCGTCAAGGGCCCGACCGGCTGCCGCTACCTGGACGACGAGCGCCAGCTCGACTACGTCCGCGACGGCTGGAACCTGACCGGCGACACCTACGTCAGGGACCACGACGGCTACTTCTGGTACCGGGCCCGCAACGACGACATGATCGTCTCGGCCGGCTACAACATCGCCGGGCCCGAGGTGGAACAGGCCCTCGCCGCCCACCCCGACGTGGCCGACTGCGCGGTGGTCGGCGCGCCGGACGAGCGGCGCGGCGCGGTGGTCAAGGCGTACGTGGTGCTGCGCGCCGGCGTGCCGGCCGGGCCCGAGACGGTGCGTGCCGTCCAGGAGCACGTCAAGCGCACCATCGCTCCCTACAAGTACCCGCGGGCGGTGGAGTTCGTGCCCGAGCTGCCGCGCACCGCGACCGGCAAGCTGCACCGCGCCGAACTGCGCCGGCTGGCCGCGCTGACCCCGGCCAGCGTCACCGTCGAACGCCGGGTGGAGTGGTCCGACACCGACGCCGCCGGGCACTACCACTTCTCCGCCGTGCAGCGCTGGGCCGAGGCCGCGGAGGCGGCCCTGCTGCGCCGGCTCGGGCTGGCCGACCTGTTCGGGCGGATCCCCCGGGTGCACTTCGAGGCCGACTACCGCGAGCGGCTCTGGTTCGGCGACCTGGTCCGCACCGAGCTGCGGGTGGTCCGGGTCGGCGGCTCCTCGCTGCACTACGCCTTCGAGGTGCACGGCCCGCACGGCCTGGCCGCGAGCGGGCGGATGTCGGTGGTGCACGCCGCACCGCACGCCGCGGGCGCCGAGCCCTGGCCCGCACAGGTCCGCCGCACCCTGGCGGAGTCCGGGCCGCAGCGCCCCGAGGTGCTCGCATGAGTGCGGCGCCGCGCCTCACCGGCGGCACCGGCAGCGCACCGCGCCCCGCGCGGATCGCGGTGATCGGTGCCGGCCCCGGCGGGCTCTACTTCGCCGCCCTGGCCAAGCAGCTGGCGCCCGACCGGGAGCTCACCGTCTTCGAACGGGACGGCCGGGAGCACGAGTCCGGCTTCGGCGTGGTCTTCTCCGACGAGACCCTGGACGGCATCGCCAGGGCCGACCCGCGGGTCTTCGCCGCGATCAGCGCCGAGTTCGCCCGCTGGAGCGACATCGACGTCCGCTACGCGGGCGAGGTCCGCACCAGCGGCGGCCACGGCTTCGCCGCCCTGGACCGCAACCGGCTGCGCGCCATCCTGCAACGGCGCTGCGCCGAACTGGCGGTGGACGTGCGCTACCGCACCCCCGCCCCGCCCGTCGACCGGCTGGCCGCCGAGTACGACCTGGTGGTGGCCGCCGACGGCATCCACTCCGGCACCCGGGCCGCCCACCCGGAGAGCTTCCGCCCCGAGCTGGACGAGCGCCACTGCCGCTACATGTGGCTCGCCACCGACAAGGTCTTCGAGGCCTTCACCTTCATCGTCGAGCGGTACGACTTCGGCGTGCTCCAGGTGCACGCCTACCCGTACAGCGCCACCCGCTCGACCTTCATCGTCGAGGCGGCCGCGGACGCCTGGCGGCGTGCGGGCTTCGAGGCGCTCGCCGCACCGGAGTCGGCGCGCGGCGAGAGCGACCTGGCGAGCGTACGGCGCTGCGCGGAGCTGCTCGCCGGACACCTGGACGGCCACCGGCTGATCCCCGACGCCTCCCGGTGGATCCGCTTCACCACGGTCCGCAACGCGAGCTGGCGCCACCGCAACGTGGTCCTGCTCGGCGACGCCGCGCACTCCGCGCACTTCTCGATCGGCTCGGGCACCAAGCTCGCCCTGGAGGACGCCCTCGCCCTGGCCGCCGCCCTGGGCGAACAGCCCACCCTGGAGGGGGCGCTGGCCGCCTACGAGGCCGAGCGGCGCCCGGTGGTGGAGTCCACCCAGCGCGCCGCGCAGGCCAGCCTGGAGTGGTTCGAGACCATCGGCCGGCGCACCGGGCAGGGCGTCGACACGTTCGCCCTCAACCTGCTCACCCGCAGCCGGAGGGTCACCTACGGCAACCTCGGGGCCCGCGACCCGGCCTTCGTGGCGGCCGTGGACGCCACCGCCGGCGGCCCGCCCGGGGTGCCGCCGATGTTCCGGCCGCTCAAGCTGGCCGCGCTGGAGCTGCGCAACCGCGTCGTGGTGCCCCCGCTGGCCACCTTCACCTCCCCCGACGCGCTGCCCAGCGGCTTCGACCGGGCCCAGCTGACCGGGCACGCGCTCGGCGGCGCCGGACTGGTCCTCGCCGGGATGACCGCGGTCGGCCCCGAGGGCCGGGCCACCGACCACTGCCCCGGCCTGTGGTCCGACCGCCAGGAGGCGGCCTGGCGCGAACTCCGTGCCGCAGTGCGGGCGGTGAGCGACACCCCGGTCGGCATCCAGCTGACCCACGCCGGCCGCCGGGGCGCGACCACCGCCCCCGGGCCCGACGGCATCGGACGCCCGCTCGCCGACGGCTGGCCGCTGATCGCCCCCTCGGCCATCCCGTGGGATCCGGACAGCCCGGTGCCGCACGAGGCGAGCGAGATCCAACTGGCTGCCGTCACCGCGGACTTCGCCGCCGCCGCCGAGCGGGCCGGCCGGGCCGGCTTCGACGCGCTGGAGCTCCAGTTCGGGCACGGCCACCTGCTCTCCACCTTCCTCTCCCCGCTCACCAACCACCGCACCGACCACTACGGCGGCCCGCTCGCCCACCGGCTGCGGCTGCCACTGGAGGTGCTGACGGCGGTGCGCGCCGCCTGGCCGCCCGGGCGGCCGCTGCTGGTGCGCGTCTCGGCGAGCGACTGGGCGCCCGGCGGCACCACCGAGGACGAGGCCGTGGCGATCTGCCGCGCGCTCGCCGGAGCCGGGGCGGACGCGGTGGACGTCTCCACCGGCGAGGTGGTGGCACACCAGCGGCCGCCGTACGGGCGCGGCTACCAGACGCCCTTCGCCGAGCTGATCCGCACCGCCACCGGCCTGCCGACCGTCGCGGTCGGCGCGATCTCCGGCCACGACGACGCGAACTCCGTTCTGGCGGCCGGGCGGGCCGACCTGGTCGCGGTCGGCCGGGCCCAGCTGTACGACCCGCTCTGGACCCTGCACGCCGCCGCCGAGCAGGGCCACACCGGGCCCGGCGCCCGGTGGCCCGAACCCTGGCGGGCGGGCAGCCGCAGGCCGCCGGGCCCGAACGCCGACCGGGTCGCGCCGCGCCTGCACCTGCTGCGCGAGCCGCCCGCCCCCGTCCACCGCCGCTGGTCACCGCCGCTTACCGAGGAGTGACGAGAGCCATGCCCCACCTGCCCCGCTTCACCGCCGCCGCCGTCCAGGCCGCGCCGGTCTACCTGGACCCGGCCGCCACCGTCGACAAGGCCGTCGCGCTGATCCACGAGGCGGCCCGGCACGGCGCCGGGCTGGTGGTCTTCCCCGAGGTCTTCGTGCCCGGCTACCCGTACTGGAACTGGACCATGAACCCGGTGCAGGGCTCGCCCTGGTTCGAGCGCCTGTACCGCGCCGCCGTGGACGTCCCCGGCCCGTACGTCGACACCCTGCGCGCCGCCGCCCGGCAGGCCGGCGTGGTGCTGGTGATCGGGATCAACGAACGCGGCCGGACCGGCGTCGGACGGCTGTACAACACCCTGCTGATCATCGACGCCGACGGTGAACTGCTCAGTGTGCACCGCAAGTTGATGCCGACCTGGGCCGAGAAGCTGACCTGGGCACAGGGCGACGGCAGCACCCTCACGGTGCACCCCACCCCGGTCGGCCCGCTCGGCGCGCTGGCCTGCGGCGAGAACACCAACCCGCTGGCCCGCTTCACGCTGCTGGCCCAGGGCGAACTCGTCCACGCCGCCTGCTACATCGCGCTGCCGGTGGGCCCCGAGGACTACGACATGGCGGACTCCATCGCGCTGCGCACCGCCGCGCACTGCTTCGAGGGCAAGGTGTTCTCGGTCGTCTCCTGCTCCACGATCTCGCCCGAGATGGTGGACCTTATCGCCGGCGACGACCCCCAGGTCCGCAAGCAACTCTCCCGCCCGCACAGTGCGTTGTCCGGGATCTTCGGACCGGACGGCCGTACCGTCACCGAACCGCTGGTGGACGAGGAGGGCATCGTCTACGCCGAGATCGACCTCGGCCGCTGCATCCAGCCCAAGCAGATGCACGACATCGTCGGCCACTACAACCGCTTCGACGTCTTCCGGCTGCACGTGGACAACCGCCCGCTGCGGCCGCTGGAGTTCCCCGAGGAGGAGGCATGACCGGTTCCGACGCCACCCAGGACCACGGCGCCATCCAGGACCACGACGGCGCCACGAACCACGACGACGACCGGATCGGCCGGGCCCGGGTCACCGACAGCCCCGAACTGATCGCCTACTACCAGGAGTTGGCCGAACACGAGGCCGGCGCCCTGTGGACGGTGGCCAACGAGATCGAGCCCTGGTACCCCCAGCCGAAGTCCGTCCCGGTGCTCTGGCGCTACGCCGACCTCCGCCCGCTGGTGCGCAAGGCGCTGCCGCTGGTGAAGGCCGACGACGCCGGACGCCGGGTGGTGATGCTGGTGAACCCCGGCCGCCGCGAACTGAGCGCCGCCGTCGGCCTGCTGTACACCGGCCTGCAGATCATGGGCCCCGGCGAGGCGATGACCGCGCACCGCCACCAGGCCTCCGCCCTGCGCTTCGTCCACGAGGGCACCGGCGCCTGGACCGTCATCGACGGGCAGAAGCTCAAGGTCGGCCCGCGCGACTTCGCGATCACCCCCAACAACACCTGGCACGAGCACGGCAACGAGGCCGAGGACGCCCCGGTGATCTGGCAGGACGGCCTGGACATCCCGCTGGTCAACACCCTCGACGCCAACTTCTACGAGGTCCACCCCGAGCTGTACCAGCGGCCCGGACCGGTCACCGGTTCCTCGCTGCTCAGCTACGGCGGCAACCTGCTGCCCTACGGCGTCGAGACGTGGACCCGGCCCTACTCGCCGCTGCTCGGCTGGCCCTGGGATCCCAGCTACGAGGCGCTGTGCCGGCTCGCCCGGGCCGCCGAGGGATCCCCCTACGACGGCGTGATCATGGAGTACACCAACCCGGTCACCGGCGGCCCGGTGATGCCGACCATGTCCGCCCACCTGCAACTCCTGCGCCCCGGCCAGGCCACCCGCGCCCACCGGCACACCGGCTCGGTGGTGTACACCGCCGCCAAGGGGCGCGGCGCCTCGGTGATCGCCGGGCAGCGCTTCGAGTGGCAGCAGGGGGACGTCTTCGTCGTCCCGTCCTGGGCCTGGCACGAACACGCGAACCTCGACCAGGGCGAGGACGCCTGCCTGTTCTCCTTCGACGACTTCCCGGTGATGCACTCGCTCGGCCTGTACCGCGAGGAGTCCCACCCGGACGGGCACCAGCCCACCACCACCGCCTGACCAGGAGCCTCCCCGCCATGCACCTGCTGACCTACCGCGCCGACGACGGCACCGGCACCGCGGCCCCGCGCCTCGGCGCCAGGATCGACGGCGACCGGGTCGCCGACCTGACCGCCCTCGCCACCGCCGCGGGCACCCAACTGCCGCCGGACCTCCTCGGGTTGATCCGCGCCGGGGAGCCGGCCCTGGCCACCGCCCGCGAACTGCTCGCCGGCACCCCCGCCACCAGGCCGCTCGCCGAGGTGTCGCTCTGCGCGCCGCTGCGCCCCGGCAAGATCGTCGGCGTCGGCCTCAACTACGTGGAGCACGTGGCCGAGTCACACCGCACCCTGGACACCGAACGCGAACTTCCCGACCGCCCCGTGCTGTTCGGCAAGCCATCGACCGCCGTCACCGGACCGGGCGCGCCCGTCCTGCACAACGCCGACCTCACCGAGCAGCTCGACTGGGAGTGCGAACTCGCCGTGGTGATCGGCGCACCCGCCTTCCGGGTGGCCGAGGCCGACGCGCTGCGGCACGTGTTCGGCTACAGCATCGTCAACGACATCAGCGCCCGCGACCAGCGGCGTTCCGGGCAGTGGTTCTTCTCCAAGGGCCAGGACAGCTACGCGCCCTTCGGGCCGGTCGTGGTCACCGCCGACGAGATCCCCGACCCGCAGCGGCTCGACCTCTCGCTGAAGGTCAACGGCGAGACGCGGCAGGACTCCAACACCCGGCACATGCTGTTCGGCGTCGCCCGGCTGATCGCCGACATCTCCTCCGGGGTCACCCTGGAACCGGGCGACGTGATCTCCACCGGCTCCCCCTCGGGCGTCGGCGCCGGGATGGTGCCCCCGCAGTTCCTCCGGCCCGGCGACCTCGTCGAGGCCACCATCGAACGGATCGGCACGCTCGCCAACCCCGTGATCGACGCCCGCTGACCCGTCCAGGGCCTGCCCGGACCCGCCCGGCCCCGCCCGGCCCCGCCCGGCCCCGCCCGGGACAACGTCCGGGGCTCGTCCAGACCCCGTGAAAGGACCGTCCGTCCGATGACCACCTACCGGATCGGCCAGATCGTCCCGAGTTCCAACGTCACCATGGAGACCGAGGTCCCCGCCCTGCTGCGCGCCCGCGAGGCGGTCGCCCCCGAGCGGTTCACCTTCCACTCCAGCCGGATGCGGATGACCAGGGTCACCCCCGAGCAACTGCGCGCCATGGACGGCGAGTCCGACCGCTGCGCCGTCGAGCTCTCGGACGCCAGGATGGACGTGATCGGCTACGCCTGCCTGGTCGCCGTGATGGCCACGGGGCCCGGGTACCACCGCGAGGCCGAGCGGCGGCTGCACCTGCGCACCGTCGACAACGGCGCCCCCGCGCCCGTGGTCACCAGCGCCGGCGCCCTGGTCGCCGGGCTGCACGAACTCGGGGCCGGGAAGATCGCCATGGTCACCCCGTACCTGCGGCCGCTGGCCCGGACGGTGGTCGACTACCTCGCCGCCGAGGGCATCGAGGTGCTCGACCACGCCGCCCTGGAGATCGCCGACAACCTGGACGTGGCCGCCCACGACCCGGCCCGACTGCCCGCGATCGCCCGCGCCCTCGCCCACGCGGACGCGGACGCGGTGGTGCTCTCGGCCTGTGTGCAACTGCCCTCGCTGTCCGCCGTCGAGGAGGCCGAGCAGCAGCTGGGCAAACCGGTGGTCTCGACCGCCGTCTGCACCACCCACCAGCTCCTGCGGGCCCTCGGCCTGCCCGCCTTCGCGCCCGGGGCCGGGCACCTGCTCTCCGGCGCGTACGCGTAGGCCCGACCTCAGCCCGGGCCCGACCGCCATCCGGGCCCGACCGCCATCCGGGTCAGCCCGCCCGCAGCACCACCTACACGCGGCACCGGGGCCGCCGCTATGATCGCCAGCAACCTTCGGGGAGGAGGCTTCACGCGTGTCGGAGAGCACACCCCGGCCGAGTTCCCTGATCCACACCGTCTACGGCGAGTTCGTCCGTCGGCTCGGCGGCTGGATATCCATCGCCGACCTGATCGCCCTGCTGGCCGAACTGGACGTCGACGGCCAGGCCGTCCGCTCGGCGACGTCCCGGCTGAAGAAGGCCGGCACCCTGCTCCAGGAGCGCCGCGCGGGCACGGGCTACCGGCTGGCTCCCGCGATGGATCCGGTCTTCGAGGAGGGCGACCGGCGGATCTTCCACAGCCTGGAGCCCGCCCGGCTCGCCGACGGCTGGGTGGTGGCGGTCTTCTCGGTGCCCGAGTCCGCCCGCGCCCACCGCCACCAGCTGCGCTCCCGGCTGAGCTGGCTCGGCTTCGGCAACGCCGCCCCCGGGGTCTGGCTGGCACCCGCCCGGATGCTGCCGGACGCCCGCCGGACGCTGGACCGGCTCGGGCTGAGCGCCTACGTCCACCTGTTCCTCTCCGCCGAGTACGCCGGATTCGCCGATCTCCCCACCGCGGTGGCGGGTTGGTGGGACCTCCCCGCGATCGAGGCGCAGTACGCGGCCTTCGCCGACGCCTGGCGCCCGGCCGCCGAGGAGCTGCGCGGCGGCTCCCCGGTCGACCCGGCCGAGGCCTTCCGCGACTACGTGCCGATGCTCACCCGGTGGCGCCGGCTGCCGTACCTGGACCCGGGGCTGCCCGCACCACTGCTGCCCGCCGACTGGAACGCGGTGCCGGCCCGCGCGGTGTTCACCGAGTTGCACGCACTGCTCGCCGAGCCCAGCCTGCGGTACGTCGAGAAGGTCACCGGGCTCTCCCGCATCCTGGAGCCGCGATGACCGACCCCGCCCCCGCCGACCTGCTGATCCGCGCCGCCGCCGTGCACACCCTGGTGCCCGGCGAGCCGCCCCGCCGGGCGGTGGCCGTCACCGGCGGCCGGATCGCCGCCCTCGCCGCCGCACCCGACGGGCTGGACGCCCTGATCGGCCCCGCCACCGAGGTGGTGGACGCCCCGGACTCGACGATGCTGCCCGCCTTCGACGACACCCACACCCACCTGGTCCTGGCCGGGCACAGCGTCCACGGCGTGCCCGTCCACCGGGCCCGCGACCTGCCCGGGTTCCTCGGCCTGATCCGCGAGCGCGCCGCCCGCACCCCCGCCGGGCAGTGGATCCACACCACGGTCAACTGGCAGGAGGTGCTGCTGACCGAGCAACGGATGCCCACGACAGGGGAGTTGGACGACGCGACGGCCGAGCACCCGGTGCTGGTGCGCCGCGGCGCGTACAACATGGTGCTCAACTCGGCCGCGCTGCGGCTGGCCGGGATCACCGCGGCCACCGAGGCGCCGCCCGGCGGCGTGATCGAACGCGACGGGCACGGGCGGCTCACCGGCCGGCTGGTCAACCGGGCGGTGGAGCTGGTCGAGCGGGTGCTGCCGCGCCCGACCCTCGCCGAGCGGATCGAGGGCCTGCGCGCCGCCTCCGCCGGCTACGCCGCGACCGGGATCGGCACCGTCCGCGACTGCCTGGTCCCGGTCGAGGACCTCGACGTGCTGGACGCCGCCCGGGCCGGGGGCGCCCTCGCCGTCCGGGTCAGGGCCCTGGTCTCCGGTTTCGCCGCCCGCACCCCCGAGCAGGTGGACGCCCTGCTCGACCGGATGGACGACTGGCGCGCCGACGGCCGGGACGACGACCGACTGCGGCTCTGGGGCGTCAAGTTCGGCATCGACGGCGGCTTCGAGGCGGGCGCGGTGGAGGAGCCGTACCAGGGGCAGCCGTGCTACCACGGCCGGCTGCTCTGGGAGCCGGCCGAGCTGCTCGCGGCGGTGGACCGGGTGGTGGAACGCGGCTGGCGGGTCGGTGTGCACGCCTGGGGCGACCGGGGCCTGCGGGTGCTGCTGGACGTCTTCGAGCAGGTGCTGGAGCGCCGCCCCGGCCTGCCGCCCGGCACGCTGGTGGTCGAGCACGGCGGCCTGGCCCGCCCGGAGCAGCGGGCCAGGGCGGTCGCCCTCGGCATCCCGGTGACGGTGCAGCACCCGCTGCTGCACGACGGCGCGCTGACCCAGCAGCGGGCCTGGGGCGAGGAGCGCACCGCCGCGCTCTTCCCGCTGCGCGAGTGGCTGGACGAGGGCGCGCTGATCACCGGCGGCTCGGACTTCCCGGTCGGCCCGTACGGCGCGATGGTGTCGGTGTGGGGCATGACCACCCGGGGCACCACGGCCGGGGTGGTCGGGCCCGAGCACGCGATCGGCCGGGCCGAGGCGATCGCGCTGCACACCGTGAACGCGGCCCGGCTGACCGGCGAGAGCGCCGTGCGCGGCAGCCTGCGGCCGGGATCGTTCGCCGATCTCACGGTGTGGCCGCGCGATCCGCTGGACTGCCCGGTGGACGCGCTGCGCGAGCTGCTGCCCACCCGAACGGTGGTCGACGGCCGTACCACCCACCTGAGTTGACGAGTCGTCAGGCAGCTGCGAGTTCCCGCAGGTCGATGCCGCGGTGCAGCGCCCACAGGTCCTGGTGCAGCGTGGACGGCGGGACGGCGAGCACCCCGCAGCGGGCCCGGTGCAGGCAGTGCCGGGTGACCGAGCGGCGCAGCAGCCGGCGCAGCGCGGACCGGAGGCCGCCCTGCTCGCCGGTGCCGACCACCAGCAGGTCGCCGGGGCGGTCGGCGAGCCCGGGCAGCACCTTGGCCGCCTCCCCGCGCAGGACCAGCGGCCGCACCGGCACGCCGATCGGCAGGCCGCCGAAGGCCTCGTCCAGCGCACGCTCCATCCGCGCCTCGGCGAGATATCCATACTCTGGGGGCCGACTGGAACTCGGCAGCCCCGAAGCCGTCCATCGCCATACCCGCAGCCCATGCTTTCGATTCGAGCATATGTTCGAACAAGGGCGTACGCTTGACCCCATGCACGGCACCGTCCACCTCCAGCCCTCGCTGTTCGACGACGCCGACCGCAGCGGCATCCGCCTCGGCCCGCTCGACGGCCTGCGGCGGCAGCAGCTCGGCGACGGCGCCTGGCTGGACCTGCTCCCCGGCTGGCTGCACGGGGCGGACGAGCTGTTCGAACAGCTGGCCGGCACCGTGCCCTGGCGGGCCGAGCGCCGCGAGATGTACGAGCGCACGGTGGACGTCCCGCGCCTGCTGGCCTCCTACCCGGCGCGGGCCGAGCCGCCGCACCCGGTGCTCGGCCGGGCCAGGGCGGCGCTGAGCCGGCACTACGCGCAGGAACTGGGCGAGCCGTTCCGCACCCTCGGCCTCTGCTACTACCGGGACGGCCGGGACAGCGTGGCCTGGCACGGCGACCGGATCGGGCGCGGCGCCCGCGAGGACACCATGGTGGCGATCCTCTCCGTCGGCGAGCCGCGCACCCTGGCGCTGCGGCCCCGGTCCGGCGGCACGGCGGTCGTCCGCCATCCGCTCGGCCACGGCGACCTGGTGGTGATGGGCGGCTCCTGCCAGCGCACCTGGGAGCACGCGATCCCCAAGACGGCCCGCCCGGTGGGCCCGCGGATCAGCGTCCAGTTCCGGCCGCACGGCGTGTCCTGACCCCCCGCTTGCCGCGCACCCGCCGGACGCGGAGGCTGGCAGACGGGGCCGGTGGCAACCGGGCACCGGACGGCGGCCGCCGGGCACCCGGCCCGCCAGGAGGGACGCATGCCGAAGCCGGGCACCTACCACGTCGGCGTCCCGTGCTGGGTCGTGCTCACCACGCCGGACCCCGCCCGGGCGCAGCGCTTCTACGGCGCGCTGTTCGACTGGGAGTTCGTCCCGACCGGCCCCGCCGGGACGGTCGCCACCCGGTACGGCGTCCAGGTCGCGGCCGTCGAACCGGCCCGGCCGGTCGAACCGTCCGGCCCGTCCGCCGTGTCCGCCCGGTCCGGCCCGTCCGCCGTCTGGACCACCTTCCTCGCCTGCCCCGACCCGCCGCGCACCGTCGCCACCGTCCGGGCCGCCGGCGGCCGGTCCCTCCGCGAGCCGTACGAGGTGCCGGAACTGGGCCGCGCCGCGCTCGCGGTCGACCCGCTCGGCGCCCGCTTCGGGCTCTGGCAGGCGGGCACCGTCGACGGCGCCGGACTGGTCGACGAGCCGGGCGCGCTCGCCTGGAACGAGCACCTCTCCCCCGACCCCGGGGCCGCCCGCGCCTTCTACCGCAGGGTCTTCGGCTACACCTACGACCGGCCCCGGGCCGGCCACGCCCTCGCCAGGGTCGCCGGCCTGCCCGCGTGCAGCATCGGCCCGGGCGGCCCCGGCGACGGCGCCCGCTGGCTGGCCCACTTCGCGACCGAGGACACCGACCGGACGGCGGCCCGGCTGCGCGCCCTCGGCGGCAGGGTGCTCGGCGGGCCCGTGCCGACGCCGTTCGGCCGTACCGCGCTGGTCAGGGACGACGCCGGCGCGGAGTTCGTGCTGGTCGCCGTCCCGGCCCGCGGTTCCGCGGCGGCGGCCTGAGCCGCGACGGCCGAAGGCCCTGAGCCGGTGGGCCGGTGAGCCGGTAGCCCGCCGGGCCCCGGACGACTGCGGGAGTCCCCGGCCGGCCGCGGGACTCCCGAGTACTCCTGACCGTCCGAGGTCAGTCCTTCACCGCGCCGGCCAGCCCGGAGACCAGCTTGCGCTGCACCGCGATGAAGAAGATCAGCACCGGCACGGTCATCAGCGTGGACGCCGCCATGATGCCGCCCCAGTCGTTCTCGTCCGGCTTGAAGAACACCAGCAGCGCCGAGGGCAGCGTCTGGTTGTCGGTGGCGCTGATGATGAAGGTCTTGGCGAAGACGAAGTCGTTCCACGCCGCGATGAAGGAGAACACGCTGGTCGCCGCGAGGCCGGGCGCCACCAGCGGCAGCAGGATCCGCCACAGGATGCGGGTCCGGCTGGCCCCGTCGATCTGCGCCGCCTCCTCGATCGAGACCGGGACGGCCGCGACGAAGCCGCGCATCATCCAGATCCCGAACGGCAGCGAGAACGCCAGCTGCACCAGGATCAGCGAGGCCAGGGTGTTCAGTCCGATCCCCGGGGCGACCTGCCCGGCGTCGCGGAACATGAAGAACAGCGGGATGGTCAGCGCCTCGACCGGGATCATCTGGGCGATCAGGAACATCACCATGATGGTGGTGCGGAACCTGAACCTGAACCTGGTCACGGCCACCGCCGCCAGGAAGACCACGATCGCCGACAGAACCACCACCGACAGCGCGATCACCAGGCTGTTCACGAAGTACCGGCCGAAGCCGTCCACGCTGAGCACCTGGCGGAAGCTCTCCAGCGTGGGGTGGGCGGTCCACGGCTTCGGGTCGAGCGACTGGATCTCGCCCTTGGGCTTGAAGGCCGAGAGCACCATCCAGAAGATCGGGAAGGCCGTGACCACGGCCAGCACGATCGCGCTGGTGTTGGCGGCCAGGCGCCACCGGCCGCGGGTGTTCCGGGCCGCCCTCACGGGGGCCGGGGGGTTCGCCGTGCTCACAGTTCGTTCCCCGTCCGTCGCAGGGTGCGGATGTACAGGACCGTCGGGATCACCAGGATCAGCAGCATGATCACACCGATCGCCGCGCCCAGCCCGTACTGCGAGGAGGCGAACGCCTTCTGGTACGCGTACACGTTGAGCACGAGGTTCTGGCCGGCGATGCCGCCGCCCTCGGTCATCACGTAGATCTGGGTGAAGACCTTGAAGTCCCAGATCACCGACTGGATCACCACGATGGTCAGGATCGGGCGCAGCATCGGCGCGGTGATCCGGCGGAAGGTGGTCCAGGTGTTGGCGCCGTCCAGGGCGGCGGCCTCCATGATCTCCTCCGGGATGGCCCGGATGCCCGCGTAGAGGGTGACCATCACGAACGGGAAGGAGTGCCACACGACCACGGCGCCGACGATCAGGAACGCCGTCCACTTGTCGTAGAACCAGTTGAACTCGTGGAAGCCGGAGAGCCCGAGCCCCTCCAGGGTGTGGTTGACCAGACCCAGGTTGGTGTCGAACAGGAAGCTCCACACCGTGGAACCGGTCATCGCGGGCGCCGCCCAGGCCGCCATCGCGGCGGTGGTCAGCACCAGCCGCGGCCACCGGCCGACCTTGGTGAGCAGCACCGCGAGGGTGGCGCCGACCGCCAGGGTGGCCACCACGCAGAACGCGGCGAAGCCGATGGTCTGGAACAGGACCGTCCAGAACTGCCGGTCCTCCAGGATCTTCGTGTAGTTGCCGAAGCCGACGAAGGAGGTCGGGACGCCGCCCGAGGCCTGGGCCTGTCCGAAGTCCAGGACGGACAGCAGGCCGAGCTGGTAGACCGGGTAGGCGACCAGCGGGATCAGGATGACCGCGGCCGGCAGGAGCAGCAGCAGCGGGGGCCGGCGGCGCCGGCCGCCCGGGGGTGCGGCCGGCGCCCTTCCCCCACGGCGCCTGTGCGGGGAAGGCGGCGCCGGGGCGGTCGAGGTGGATACGGACACGTGCGGGACCTGTTCTCTGAGACGAGCCGGGAGTGGGACCGCCCGTACGCGGCCGGTGGCCGGCGGGTGCGGTGCCGGCGGCGGCGGCGCGGCCCTTGCGCGGAGCCTCGGGGCGCAGGGCGCGGCGCGGAAGGTCTCGGCGCCGAGGGCCCTGTGGCGCGGTGGCTCGTGGCACGCCGCCGCCGGCGGACGGCCGTCAGTGCGCGGCGAAGGCCGAGTTGATCTGCGCGGCGGCGTCGGCCGAGGCCTTGGCGACGTCCGCCTTGCCGGTGACGACCTGCTGGAACATGGTCGGGAGCACCGACTGCGCGTCGATCTGCGCCCACGCCTGGTCGAGCGGGACGAACTTGGTACCGGCCGCGATGGTGTCGGTGAACGGCTTCAGGAAGGCGTCCTTGGCCGCGACCTTGCCGCTGACGGACTTGAGCGTCGGC
Source organism: Kitasatospora sp. NPDC091335 (assembly GCF_044757205.1). Lineage (NCBI taxonomy): Bacteria > Bacillati > Actinomycetota > Actinomycetes > Kitasatosporales > Streptomycetaceae > Kitasatospora > Kitasatospora sp. NPDC091335. Next base: position 340,953 of record NZ_JBIVUM010000007.1, read on the forward strand.
AGGTTGCCCATCGCGTCGTACATCTGCTCCTGGTACGCGGGGCTCGCCAGCAGCTCGGCGAACTCGACGGCCAGCGTGCGGTGCTTGGCCGCCTTCATGACGCCCAGGTTGTTGCCGCCGGCGAAGGACGGGGCGATCGACCCCGGCTTCTCGCCGGGGAACGGCACCACGCCGTACTGGCCCTTGACCGGACCCGCGTCCACCTTGCTGCGGGCGGAGTTGAGCATCACCGCCATCGACGTCTTGCCGGCCGCGAACAGGTCGATGATCTTGCCGCCGGTCAGGTCAGCGCACTGCTGGGCGGGGCACCCGTCCGGGCCGAACAGGTCGGTGTAGCGCTTGATCCCGGCCTGCGAGGCGGGCGAGTCGATCGCCGCCTTGTACTTGCCGCCGTCCGCGGTGGCGATGTCGCCGCCCGCGTCCCAGATGAGGGGCAGCGCGCCGAAGGTGTACTTGCCGCCGACGGCGATGCCGAAGGTGTCCGGGTGCGCGGCGTGGATCTTCTGGGTGGCGGTGACCAGCTCGGCGTACGAGGTCGGCGGGGTGAGGCCGGCCTCGGTGAACAGGTCGGTGCGGTAGTACAGCGCGCGCACGCCGACCCACCAGGGCACGCCGTAGGTCTTGCCGTCCACGACGGCGGTCTTGGCGATCGCCGGGTCGAGGTCGCCCTTGTCCTTCCACCCGTCCAGCTCGGCGGTGATGTCGGCGAGGCCGCCGGCGGCGACGTAGCCGGGCAGGTCGGTGTTGCCGAACTCGACCAGGTCGGGGGCGCTGTTCGGGTCGTTGAAGGCGCCCTTCATCTTGGCCGCGCGGGCCGAGGCGTCGGTGTCGATGTAGCTGATGTTGACCGTGACGCCCTGGTGGGAGGCCTGGAACTCGGTCACGGCCTTGGTGATCACGGCCTCCTTGGCCGCGTTGCCCGCCTCGTTGTAGAGCCAGACCTGCATGGTGCCGGTCCGCTCGTCGGTGGCCTTGCCGCTCGCCGGTGAGGCGGTGCCGGGGGCACAGGCGGTGGCGGCCAGGCAGCCGGCGGCGAGCACGACGGCTGCGGCGGTCCGTCCGAAGTTTCGCATGGTGGAGACCTCCCCTCCCGACAGCTGCCGCCGAGACTCGCACCGCGGGGGGCGGGCGCGTCGAAGCAGGCCCTGACCGGGGCCGATGGTGGGTGAAGTGGTGGGGGTACGGCAGGGCGCAGCGCTCGGGTGGGGCGACGTCGCCTGCTCGATGGCAGGGACGTTAGGCGGGGGCGATCCGCCCCAACAAGAGGGGGTTGACCAAAGTTTTGCACTGCACAACGTTGTATCGAAGATACGGCGATCAGGTCGCGAACGGGTACGTTCTGACAACCGCCGCCAACCCGCGGGGGAACACCGGCAGAACAAGATCAGGGAACGGACCCATGACGGAGACGGCGCCCAAGAAACCCGCGACCGAACGCAACCAGTCCTCCTCGCTGCGCCGCGCGCTCGCCGTCCTCGGCTACGTCCGCGACCACAGCGACGGGCGCGGCGTCCCGCTCGCCCAGCTCGCCGACGGACTCGGCCTCAACAAGAGCACCGTGCTGCGGCTGGCCGGCCCCCTGCTGGACGAGCACCTGCTCGACCGGGACCGCGAGACCGGCTGGTTCCGGCTGGGCCACGGCTCGCTGCGGCTCGGCCAGGCCTACCTGACCACCCTCGACCTGCGCAGCGTCGCCGCCGAGCACCTGCGCCGGCTCCAGCGCGAGGCGGGCGAGACCGTCCACCTGACCGTCTGGCAGGCCCCCGGGATCGTCTACCTGGACAAGGTCGAGGACGAGACCAACGTCCGGATGGCCTCGCGGGTCGGCAGCCGGGCTCCCGCCTACTGCACCGCCACCGGAAAGGCGATCCTCGCCTGGCTGCCCGAGGAGGCCGTCGGCGAGGTGGTCACGGCCGGCCTGCGCCCGGTGACCGCCTGGACCATCTCCGACGAACCCCGGCTGCGCGCCGACCTGGCCCGCATCCGCGCCCGCGGCTACTCGATCGACGACCGCGAGAACGAACCCGAGGTGCGCTGCGTCGCCGCCCCGATCTTCGACCACACCGGCGAGGTGACGGCCGCCCTGTCCGTCTCCGGTCTCACCTCGCGGATGACCGCCGCCAGGGTCCGCGCCCTCGGCCCGGTGGTCGCTCAGGTCGGCCTGCGGATCTCCCGCGAACTGGGCTCCGACCGCCAGCCGTCCTGAGCGCCGGCGCTGTCCCGCGTCCGGACACGCGAACGGGGCCCGGCGCCGTTTCGATGGCGCCGGACCCCGTCCGACCATGGAGCGCCAGGCCCGGATCGCACGGACTCTTCCTACTGAAAGTAGGACGTGCTCTGGTAGCACCGCTGACGCCTGACGAGGAATCACTCCCTCGCGACGAGACGAACAGTATCAGCCAGGTGATCGTTCACCGAATCGGAGGGAAACCCCGCATTCCCCGTGGTCACCGGGCCTCCCCTGTCTCCCCTGTCTCCCCGGCCTCCCCGGCCTCCCCGGCCTCAGTTCCCCGCGACCGGCACCCCCGGTCCCTGGCCGCGCTCCAGCGCCTCCAGGTCGCGCTGCAACGGCGGGTGCGGAACGGCCAGGACCGGGCAGGACGCGTGGCGGACGCAGTACGCGGTGACCGAGGGGTGCACCAGCCGGGCGAGGCGGCCGCGTTCCCGGCCCGAGCCGAGGACGAGCAGGTCTCCGGGCCGGTCGGCGCACCGCACCAGCGTGTGGCCGGTGTCGCCGCGTACCGCCTGGCAGCGCAGCCGGACGCCCGCGTAGCGACCGGCGAAGGCCTCGTCGAGGGCCTTCCGCAGCCGGGCCACGGCGGCGTCGCGACCGGCGTCGATCACCGGCGGGCAGGGGGTGCGGCGGTACCCGAGTTCGTCGCCCGGCGGCGTCCAGCAGAGCACCGCGAGCACCTCGGCGTCCGTCCGGCGGGCCTCGGCCACCCCGTGGTGCAGCGCCGCGAGGCTGCCGAGCGAGCCGCTGACGCCGACCACGATCCGGCCCTCGTCCGCACCACCACTGTCCGTCATGGCCCCGTCCCTCGTCGCTTCGCCCGGTCCGCCTCCCAGCAAAGCGGCGGGTACCGGTGCGGCTTCGCCTCCTTGACGCGGCTCTGACGCGGGGCCGGGCGTTCCGTACGCGTCCCTGATGCGGCGCGGGCGGAGCATGCTCAGGCCTCCGGCGGCCCGACCGTCCCAGGCTGCTCCGGTACGTCCGCTTCCCAGAGGTCCGCGAACATCCGGTCCAGGTGCTCCTCCCCGACCGGCGGGACCGGCAGCGGGTGGGCGGCCCGGGTGCGGAAGCCGTCGAGCAGCAGGGCGAGGTAGCGGCGCCAGAGGTCGGGGCGCAGCTCGGTGGCGGCGGGCAGCGCACGGCAGAGCGGGCCGAGCAGGAACAGCAGGTCCATGGTGACCACGTCGCGGCGCATGCTGCCCTGCTCCTGGGCGCGGGCGATCAGGGTGCCGACCGTGGTGGCGTGCTGCCGGCTGATCTCGGTCATGCCGGGGATGACCGGGATGGCCTGGGTGACCAGGTCGTTGATGCCCCGGTCGGCGGCGACCAGCTCGAAGATCCGCCCGAAGTACCGTTCGAGGCCGTTCCAGGCGTCCTCGGCGGCGAGTGCTTCCTCGCCCGCGGCGGCCAGACCGGCCCCGGCGTCCGCGAACACCTCGCCGATCAGCGCCTCGCGGGTCGGGAAGTGCCGGTAGAGGGTGGCGTTGCCGACGCCGGCCTCCTTGGCGATCTGGTCCAGCGGCACGTCCAGGCCGTGCCGGGAGAACATGTCGCGGGCGGCGGCGAGCAGCAGGTCGCGGTTGCGCTGCGCGTCTCGCCGGAGCCGCCCCGGGGGGTTGGCGCTGCTCGGTGGTGCCATGCCTCCGACCCTAGCAAGTGCCGGACGGATCCACTCGACGCCGCCGCCCCGGCCTTCGATGGCTCCCAACTGTCCTGCCGCACAGGCGAGATGGCCGGATCGTGGACGGCCGCGACCTCGGCGGGGAAACGTGCCGGGTCACCGCCGCGCTCCTGCCGGAGCGGTCCCGTCGGCCCGTCCCGGCCGCCCGCCCCCGTGCCCGCCCCAGCGCCCGCCCCGGCGCTCGCCGCACCCGGATCGCGCCGCATAGAGTGACGGATCACGGCAGGCCGGAACGATCTCCGACGGGGTGGGCATGGGTACGGGCGCGGGCACGGCACTGACGGCCCACCAGCTGATCGGGCTGCTGGTCGATCCGGACGGCTTCCACGGCTGGGACGAGCCGCCGGCCGGCCCGCCCGCCGACCCCGGCTACCGCGCCTCGCTCGACCGGGCCCGCGAACGGACCGGCCTGGACGAGGCCGTCCTCACCGGCCTCGGCCTGATCGACGGCCGGCCGGTCGCCCTGGTCGCCTCCGAGTTCGGCTTCCTCGGCGGCTCGATCGGCGTCGCCACCGCGGAGCGGATCACCCGCGCCGTCGAGCGCGCCACCGCCGAGCGGCTGCCGCTGCTCGCCCTGCCGGTCTCCGGCGGCACGCGGATGCAGGAGGGCTCGGCGGCCTTCCTCTGCATGCTGCGGATCACCGCCGCCGTCCAGGCGCACCGCGCGGCCGGCCTCCCCTACCTCAGCTACCTGCGCAACCCCACCATGGGCGGGGTCTTCGCCTCCTGGGGCACACTCGGCCAGCTGGTGTTCGCCGAGCCCGGCGCCCGGCTCGGCTTCCTCGGCCCGCGCGTGTACGAGGAACTGCGCGGTGTGGAGCTGCCGCCGGACGTCCAGCGGGCCGAGACGCTCGCCGCCCGGGGACTGGTGGACGCCGTGGTGCCGCCGCAGGAGCTGCGCGAGCTGCTCCGCCGCACGCTCGCCGTCCTCGGCACCACCCCGCCCTCCCCTCCTACGGCCCCCCGCACGGACACCAAGGCCGCCCCAGGGCGCCCCGACGCCTGGGACTCCGTCCTCCGCACCCGGCGACCCGACCGCCCCGGCACCCGCGAGCTGCTGCGGCACACCGCCGAGGAGCTGGTGCTGCTGGACGCCCCCGGCGGGCGCGGCGGGGCGCTGGTCCGGGCACTGGCCGTGCTCGGCGGGCACCCCGTCCTGGTGGTCGGCCAGCAGCGGCGGACCCCCGAGCACGAGCGCCCCTTCACCGCCGCCGACCTGCGGGCCGTACGGCGCACCGCGCGCCTGGCCGAGCAGCTCGGACTGCCGCTGGTCACCGTGGTGGACACGGCCGGCGCCGAGCTGTCCGCCCAGGCCGAGCTGGAGGGCATCGCGGTGGAGATCGCGCACTGCCTGACCACCCTGCTCGCGCTGCGCACGCCCGTCCTGGCGGTGCTGCTCGGCCAGGGCTCGGGCGGCGGGGCGCTCGCCCTGCTCCCGGCCGACCGGGTGATCGCCGCCGAGCACGCCTGGCTGGCGCCGCTGCCGCCGGAGGGCGCCTCGGCGATCGTCCACCGGGACGGTGCGCACGCCGCCGAGCTGGCCCGTTCCCAGGGGATCGGGGCGCGGCACCTGGCCGAGGTCGGCCTGGTCGACGAGGTGGTCCCGGAGCTGCCGGACGCCGCCGAGGAGCCGGCGGCGTTCTGCGCCCGGCTCGGGCAGGCCGTCGGCACGGCGCTCGGCGGCCTGGCGTCGGCCGCCGGAGCGGACCTGCTCGCGGCCAGGGCCGCCCGGCACCGGCGGCTGGGCGACCTCCGCTGACCCCCGGCGCTGCCCGACCCCCGCGCGACCACGACCGGCCACCCGACCAACCGGCCGCCCAGCCGCCCAGCCGCCGCGACGGTGTGGCGCCGGTCTCAGCACGGGGTTGATCGCCTGTACCCAACGTGCCGCGCCCGGACCGGCGCGTGACGTCGGCGGAGGCCAGGACGGTGAGTGCGCTCACACGTGATCAACGACCACGACGGACGGTAGTAGACACCGGCGGGGCGCCGGACCCGCCCCTGCGGCCCCCGCGTTCGCGCAGCTCAACGCCGGTCGGCAGGCTCCGCACGGCGGCCCCTTCGAATCCACGGCAGGCCCTTCCGTACGACCGCGGGTCGTAACGAAGGGGTCTTGGCGACGGCCGATCCGGTCTGCCAACAATGGCTCTCGTCGTCAGCCGCACCGGCACCTGTCCCGCCGGTGAACGGCTTACCGCCGAGTCACGCCCCGCGACCTTTCCGGCCCCTGTCCGGCCGTGGTCCAGGGCGGGGAGTGACCCGGCCCAACCTGATTGAGGTCCTGTTCTTCATGCCCGCTTTCAAGCTCCGCATGCGTACTTCCGCCGCGATTCTCGCCGGTGCCGCCGGTCTGACCGCCCTGGGCGCGGGTGTCCTGCCCGCCACCGCGAACGCCGCCACCGCCTCCCCGCAGGCCATCGCCGCCCAGATCGTCCCGGCCAACCAGCTGGCCGCCTTCAGCCAGATCATCGCCCACGAGTCGAGCTGGAACGTCACCGCGACCAACCCGAGCTCGGGCGCGTACGGCCTGGCCCAGGCGCTGCCGGGCTCCAAGATGGCCTCGGCCGGTGCGGACTGGAAGACCAACCCGACCACCCAGATCAAGTGGGCGCTGGACTACATGAACAGCCGCTACGGCAGCCCGAACGCCGCCTGGTCCTTCTGGCAGTCCAACCACTGGTACTAAGCCGACCCCGTCGGCTCACCAGCCTCAGCCCGTCACCTGACCACTCCCCCTCACCCCGGGGGTCGGACAGGGACCACCGGGGTGCCCGAGGGCCCGGACCCGCGCGACCCGCGTGGTCCGGGCCCTCTCGGGGTTCTCCGGTGGTCGTTCTTCCGCGGGCCCGGCTCGCCGGTTACAGCTCGTCGGTTACAGCTTGTCGGCTACGGCTCGCCGGTGAGCCCGAGCAGCTCGCGCATCCGCGCGTACTTGGCGACCAGCCGCTCGGCGGTCGCCGGGTCCAGCGAGGCGAGGCGGACCGGATCGGAGTTGTGCGCCAGGTCCGCGCGCTTGACCAGCAGCGCGCCCGGCGTGCCCAGGATGCGCCCGGTGTACTCCTCGACTGGCTCGTCCGGGCGCCGGGTGAGCGCGTCCACGATCGCCTTGGTCTCCTCCGGCAGTGCGGCCCGGGCCAGCCACTCCCGGCTCAGCCGGTCGTCCTCGACGGTGTCGTGCAGCCACCCCGCCGCGACCTGCGCCGCACTGCCGCCGCGCGCCGCCGTCCCGTGGGCGACCGCCGCGATGTGCTCGCCGTACGGGTGGCCGTTCTTGTCCACCTGCCCCTGATGGGCCCGGCGGGCGATCGCCTCCACCTCGGACAGGCTCAGGTACTGGTCCTCCATCGGCTCATCGTATGCCCGGGCGGCGGAGCGCCGCGGCCGTACCGGCTGGCGTGCTCGCGACAGACCCGTTGATCATCCCGTCTCCGGCCACTGGTTTACTGCCCCGGGGGTTCACGGCTTCGGGGGTTACCGCGCCCGGGAGTTGACGCCCCCGACGGGAGACCCCCGTCGCACCAGGCTGATCCGCCCGAGCGATCCGAGGAACCATGCCGGCCCTGCACCCCCTGCTGTCCGCCTTCGCGCCGATCTGGGTACTCACCGGCGTCGGCTACGTCGTCGGCCGCACCGGGCTGATCGGGCCCCACGCCGAGACGGTGCTCAACCGGTTCGTCTTCCACGTGGCGATGCCGGCCGCGCTGTTCCTGATGATCGCCCGCACCCCGCTGGACCGGTTCGCCAACGCCTCGATGCTCGCCTTCGCGGCCGGCACCCTCGTCACGATCGGCCTCGGGCTGCTCGCCGGGCGGCTGTTCTTCCACCGCAAGCCGGGCGAACTGGCCATCGGCGCGATGGCCTCCGGGTACGTCAACTCGGCGAACCTCGGCATCCCGGTGACCATGCAGGTCCTCGGCGACGCCTCCTTCGTGGCACCCGTGGTGCTGTTCCAGATCCTGCTGGTCACCCCGGCCGTCCTGGCCGTCCTGGACGGTGGCGCGGCCGGCCGCCGGGCACTGCTCACCCTGCCCGTGCGCAACCCGATCCTGCTGGCCACCGCGCTCGGCGCCGCCGCCTCGGCGACCGGCGTGCACCTGCCCGCCGAGCTGAACCGTTCCTTCGAGCTGCTCGGCGGCGCGGCGGTCCCCACCGCCCTGATAACCCTCGGCATCTCGCTGCACAACCGCCCGCCGGCGGACGGCCGTCCGCACCGTACCGAGGTCGGGCTGACCGTCGTGCTCAAGACCCTGATCCAGCCGCTCGTCGCACTCGCCGTGGCCGGACCGCTGCTGCACCTGCCCACCCACCAACTGCTCACCGTGGTGCTGTTCTCCGCGCTGCCCACCGCACAGAACGTCTACACCTACGCCCGCGAGTACCGGCAGGGCGCCGCCCTGGCCAGGGACGCGGTGCTCTGGTCGACGCTGGTGTCGATGGCGACGCTCTCGGTGATCAGCTGGACCCTCGGGCCCGCGTAGCCCACCGCCACCGCGTCCGCCCCGTGTCCGCCTCCCCTGTCAGCCCTGTGTCCGCCCGGCGTTCCGAGGCGGTCACTCCTTCCTGGCGGTCGCCACCACCTCGGACATGGCCTCCAGGAAGCGCCGGGCCGTCTCCAGCTCGCCGGGTCCGAACTGCCGCATCGCCGCGACCAGATCACCGATCAGCCCGCCGAAGAACCCCTGTCCCAGCTCCACCGCCCGCTCCTCCACCAGCAGCCGCACCCGCCGCCGGTCCTGCGGGTCGCGCTCGCGGCGGATCAGCCCGAGCCGCTCCAGCCGGTCCACCAGACCGGTGGTGCCCGCCGAGTTCAGGCCCAACGCCTCACCGAGCCGGCCCGGGGTGACCACCTCCCCGGCCCTGGCCGCGTCCAGGAGGTGGATCAGCGCCCGCAGGTCGGTCGGATGCAGACCGTTGCGGGCCGCGAACCCGGCTCCGAAAAGGTCGAGTTCGACCGTCAGACCACGCAGCAGGTGGACCAGCCGCATCGGCTCCGCAACCTCGGACACCCTGTCGTCCTTCCTCCGGTAGGCATGTGCCACTATTCTCTCGCTCAGCGAGATACTTGTTCCACGCGATACTCGTTCAGCGAGTGGTCCAGCTGATTCGGCACGCCATCACACCACATCCGCGGGGGCCTCGATGTCCGCCCGCACCACCGTCTCCCCCGCCCCCTTCCTCGCCGCCTACGACGCCCTGCTGGCCCGCTGGCCGGTCCCGGTCGAGGCGCTCACCGTCCGCACCGCGCACGGCACCACCCGGATCAACGCCTGTGGGCCCGCCGACGGCCGCCCGCTCGTCCTGCTGCACGGCGGCGGCGCCACCTCCACCATGTGGTTCGCCAACGCCGGCGCCTGGGCCGAGGCCGGACACCGCGTCCTCGCCGTCGACCTCATCGGCGACCCCGGCCGCAGCGTCCACGACGGCGCCGCGCTCGACGGCGTGCCCGGCCTGCTCGGCTGGCTGGACGCCGTCCTCGACCGGCTCGACGTCCCGCGGGCCGACCTCTGCGGCCACTCGTACGGCGGCTGGATCGCCCTGGAGTACGCCCTGCACGCCCCCGCCCGGGTCGGCCGGCTCGCCCTGCTCGACCCCACCCAGTGCTTCGCCGGCTTCCGTCCCGGCTACCTGCTGCGCGCCCTCCCCCTCTTCCTCCCCCGGCGCACCCCGGCCCGCGCCCGCGCCTACCTCGACTGGGAAACCGGCGACACGCCCAGCCTCGACCCCGACTGGCGCGAGCTGTACGCCCTCGGCCACGCCGGCTTCCCCGCCTCCCGCGTCGTCACCGGCCCCCGCCCCTCCCCCGAACGCCTCCGCACCCTCACCGCGCCCGTCCTCACCCTCCTCGCCGCCCACAGCCGCCCCCACTCAGCCGCCCGCGTCGCCGCCACCGCCCGCCGCATCCTCCCGGCGGCGGACGTCGCCGTCCTCCCCGGCGTCTCCCACCACAACCTCCCCATGGCCGCCGCCCCCACGGTCAACACCCGCCTCACCGAATTCCTGGCCCCCACCCGCCGTCCCTGACCAGTCCCTGACCCACCCCGACAACCACCCCCACTTCATCCCCACCGGAAGTCGGCCGGTGCGACTTCCAGCACACGGGCCGCCGCACGACCCGGGGGCGGTCAAAACGGTCCGACTCGCAGAACGCCCTGGCTGCCGAGTCTGACCGCCAGGCCCCGGGCAGCGGCTCGGCTGAAACGTCCCCGCCCACCGGGCGGGCGGGCGCCACGCTCGCCGGATCCGCAGCCGGCCGAGCGCCAGGGCATGGTCCGGCTCGCTGCCGGTACGCGCAGGGGGCACCGGCTGGAGCCGCTCGCCCATCTCCCCTGCCGGATACACCCTTCGCCGTAAGCTCCCTGACGCCGCGCCACCGCAGATTCGCGTTCGGCATCGGCTACCGACCGTTCCGGGCAAGGCCGTTGGACGGGTGCCGGGGGCTGCGACGACGCTCCGGCGATGGAGTCACCCAACATCGACCCGCGACCGGGTTCCATCACCGCGAAATCCTGGCACGACAGAACTCCCTGCCCTGACAAGGCAGCGCGCCACCGGGTCGGCACACGTGCTCGCGCCCGGTCGGCGGTCGGTGGACTCAGTAGATCAGGTAGCCCGGGCGGTGCCCTTCGTCGTCGATCTCCCCGGTGGCCTGGACCCGCAACTTGCGGGACAGCTCCTCCAGGGCCCGGGAGGCGGCGACCTCCTCGCCGATCCTGGCGAGCGGACGGTCGTCCGCGCTCTTCTCGGACTCGCCGCGCGCGCTCAAGCCCGGCGCCCGCGCACCGGTCAGCCTGGCCTCGCACGCCGTGTGCACACCGTCTTCCTCGAAGCTCAGCTCCACGTCCCACTGGTTGTGCATGCCACACCTCCTGGCGCCGGCCCCCGTCGCCCGCCTGTCCGGACCGGCACGGACGGTGACCCGCGGCGGCCGCTCACACCAGCGTGCGCCTGCCCCGCCGTCGGCGGCAAGCGCTGTCGGAAGGCCCCGCGGTCGCCGCACCACGCGCGCGTGGTGCGACCGGCCCGGCCATCGCCCCGGCGGTAGGCTGACGGGAGCGGCCGCGACGGCCGACCCACCCTCGGACCCGTCGGCACGGCGCGGACAGCGACAACCTGGTGGTCCCTCCGTGGCGGTCTTCCTCCTCGCTCTCAGCGCGGCGTGCTTCCTGGGGCTCGGCTTCGTCCTCCAGCAGCACGCGGCGCAGCAAGCCCCGCGCTCCGATCTGCTGCGCTGGCGGCTGCTGCTGGACCTGATGCGGATGCCGCAGTGGCTGCTCGGCACCGGGTTCATGGTCTGCGGGTTGATCCTCTCCGCGCTCGCGCTCAACCAGGGCGAGGTGTCGCTGGTCGAACCGCTGCTGGCCACCAATCTGATCTTCGCCATGGCGCTGGCCCGGGTGCTGACCCGTCAGACCCTGGGCCGGTCCGGCTGGGCCGGGGTCCTGCTGCTGGCCCTCGGGGTGACGGTCTTCATCGTGGCCGGGCGTCCGACGGGCGGCGGGCCACCGGCCGGGGAGCTGCGGCACTGGCTGGTGGTCGGCACCGTGGTCGGGCTGGTCCTGCTGCTGGTCTCGCTGGCCCGGCGGCTGCCGCTGTTCGAGGAGGCGACCCTGCTGGCGCTCGCCGCCGGGCTGCTCTACGGGCTCCAGGACGCGCTCACCAGGACCACCACCCAGCGGCTCGACCACGAGGGCCTGGCCGTGGTGCTGCGCAGCTGGCAGCCGTACGCGGTGGTGGCGGCGGGCGTGGTCGGGCTGCTGCTGGTGCAGAGCGCCTTCGAGGCCGCGCCGCTGCGGATGTCCCTGCCGGCGCTGACCGCCGCCCAGCCGCTGGCCGGGATCGCCTGCGCGGTGGGCTTCCTCGGCGACCGGCTGCGGGTGACCCCGGGCGCGCTGGCCTGGCAGTCGGTCGGGCTGCTGGCGATCGTGACCGGGGTGATCGTGATCGGCCGCCATCCGGCGCTTCCCGGAACCGTCCGGGACACCCTGGAGACCATCGGGGCGTCGCCGGAGGACGGGCCGGAACCGGCGGACACACCGGAGAAACGGTCCATGGACGAGCCTGTCGGGCGGAAGGAGCCGGACAAGCCGGATGGGCGGGAGGAGCCGGACAAATCGGCCGACAGGCCGACGGGCGGGTCCGAGGAGGACGACCGCCCCGGGAGCACCGGTTAGGCCCCCATGTGCTGGAGCGCGCAGGCGGACGCCGTGGCCGGAGGGCTGGTCGCGGGCGTCGGGGTGGCCTGCCTGGTCCGCGCCCACTGGTCCGGACGGCCCGAGCGCCTGCCGATCGCCGCGCTCCCCCTGGTGCTGGGCGTACACCAGCTGATCGAGGCGCTGGTCTGGCTCGGCACGGACGGCGGACTGTCGGACGGGCTCGCCGGAGCGGCCCGCACCGCCTGGGCGGTGATCGCCCTCCCGCTGCTGCCCGTCCTCGTCCCCGCCGCCGTGTGGTGCGCGACCCGCGAGCCGCGGCGACGGGCGCCCGCCGGCCTCACCCTGCTCGGCGCGGTGGTCGCCGTTCCGCTGGCCGCGGCCGTCGCCTCCCGCCCGGTGACGGCCACCGCGCGCGGCCACACCCTCGGCTACGCCATCGGCATCCCTCACCCCGCCCTCCTCCTGACCGGCTATCTCCTCGCCACCGTCGGTTCCCTCCTGCTGAGCGGCGACCGGCTGCTCCGCCGTCTCGGTGTCCTCGCCGGCGCGGGCGCCGTCGGCTGCGCCCTGCTCTGGCGTCTCGCCTTCGTCTCCACCTGGTGCGCCCTGGCAGCCCTCGTCAGCCTGCTGCTGCTCCACTGGGCCGGCCACCGGCCGACCGGCCAGGCCGCTCCGAGCACCGACCGCGCAACCGACCGGGCTCGCTAGCCGGACCCGCTGACCGGCCCTGGGTGCTCAGGCGGTGCGAGCCGTTTCCGGCGCGACGGCGGCCTCGCCGGAGGCGCCGCCCCTGAGGCGGTCCATCTCGCGCCACTCGGGCCGGAGCCCCGCCAGCGTCGTGGTCGCGAAGTACACGGCACCGGCCGCGATCAGGCTGGGTATCAGGCCGACCAGGGCGATCGAGGCGCCGGCGGCGAGCCCGCCGAGCGGGATGCCGGCCCAGGACAGGGAGCCGCTGAGGGCGTGGACGCGGCCGAGCAGGTGGCGGGGCACCCGCTCGAAGAGCACCGCACCGAGGATCGGATTGAGGAAGCCGGAGCCGAAGCCGCCGATCGCGAAGACCGTGAGCACCACCCACATCGGCGCGCCCAGGGCGAGCACCAGGAAGCGCGGCGCACCGCAGAGCAGGAAGCCGGCGAAGAAGACCGTCCGACGCGGCAGCCGGGAGGCGACGGCCGCCGCGATCAGGCTGCCGAGGACCGCGGTGCCGCCCATGACCGCGGCGGTCAGGCCGATGCCGGCCGGGCCGTTGCCCGACTCCCGCGCCCAGACCGGGACGAGCACGCTGACGAATCCGGCGTCGATCAGGTTGGTGATGCCGATCATCACGATCACGGTGAGCAGCAGCGGCTCCGACCGCAGGAACGTGAAGCCCTCGCGGAACATCCGCCAGTAGCCCGCGGTCTGCTCCTGCTCGGCCGGACCGGCGTCCGTGACCGGCACCGCCGAGCGCCCCATGCCGCGCGGCAGGGCGACCGCGATGATCAGCGACCCGAGCGCGAAGGTGCCCGCGTTGACCGCCACACCCGCCAGCGGGCCCATCAGGGCGACCAGGCCGCCGCCGACCGCGGGGCCGATCGTCGAGGCCAGCCGCTCGGTGACGCCCGACAGGCCGGTGGCGCGCTCCATCGGCACCCGGGCGTGGTCGGCCGCCTCCGGGACCATGACGGACTTGGCGAGGTCCCCCGGGCCCCGCATCGCCCCGATCACCGCGACCATCACCAGCAGCACCCAGAACGGCATCAGCCCACGCGCGTGCAGCAGTGGGATCAGCCCGGCCGCGCCGGCGCTGACCGCGTCCGTCGTCCAGGACACCACCCGCGGCCCGAGCCGGTCCACCAGCGGCCCGGTCAGCGCCTTGACCGCCACGTACGGCGCCATCTCGGCGAAGGCGACCAGTCCGGTCATGGTGGCGCTGCCGGTGGTCGCCAGGACGAACCAGGGCAGGGCGATGGCCGAGACGCGCGTCCCGGTCACGGAGACGGCCGTGGCGGTCAGCACCCCGGCCAGCGGCCGGAAGCTGCGGCCCGGCCCGTCGACGGCGGTTCTCGTGGCGGTGGTCGTGCCGCCGGTCATGTGGTTCCCCCCTCGTCGGTGCCGCCACGCACGTCCGGCAGGACGTGGAAGACGACGGATACCTGCTCCGATCCCTCCGGGACCGGCCCCTCGGCGCCCACCCAGCGGTAGCGCCTGATCACCTCGTTCAACTCGCCGGACAGCCGCTCGGCCTCGGCGGGCGTCAGCTGGAGCACCAGGTCGCTCAGGTTCACGGCCTTGCGCCAGTCGCGCGGCAGCGCCTCGAAGGCGTCCAGCGAGCGCTCGGCCGCCAGGGTGTGCGCGGCCAGAACGGACCGCAGGTAGCCGGCGGCCTCGCCCAGCTCGTCGTCGGCCATGTCGTCCACCGTCCAGACCGTGACGCGGTGGGCCGAACGCCACCAGCGCTCCCGGGCGTTGCCCCGTGCCTCGTCCTCCTCCACGAAGCCCGCGGCGGCGAGCTGGCGCAGGTGGTAGCTGGTCGCGCCGGAGTTGAGCCCCAGCTCCGCGGCGAGCCGGGTCGCCGTGGAGGGGCCGTACTTGCGCAGCATCCCCACCACCCGCAGCCGCACCGGGTGCGCCATCGCCCGCATGCTCTCGGCGGTGAGGGCGATGCTGCGCTGGTCGTCGCCGTGCTTCCAGCCCTGCTCTTCGGTCATGGCAGGAGACTAGAACCGCAAAGGGTTCTTTGCAAAGGGTTTTCTGCGAACAGGCCTTTGCGAAGGATCCGCTGCGGTTGAGCGCCGAGGAGGAGGACGCCGCCCCACGGCCCCGCCGGACGGCGGGTGCCCCCCGGCCGCTCGGCGGGGGCCGGTGGGCGGACCGCGTCCCGGAACGGGATTGTCACCCGGACGGCCTAGGCGCAGGCTGGCAGGGAGGGCCCGGACAACGGCCCGCCCCGGTCGGCCGCGGAACCGATGACGGCCGCCGGGAAGCACGAGGGGCAGGACGATGGCACGCCGGAGACTCTGGGGCTACGTCGCATCGGGGGCCCGGGCGCTCGGCGCGTTCGGCACGTTCGGCGGCACCGCCGGCGCGGGCGGCACCGGCCACCCGGGCGGGACGGGGCGCCGCGGCGGGCCGGGACGCGCGGGCGCGTCGGCGACCGCCGGGGCCGAGCAGGGCCCCGGCCCGTTCCCGCCCGGCGTGATGGCGGCGCCCAGGGCGCTCACCCGCACCGAGCTGGAGCGGCTGCGCTGGACCGGCCGGCAGGCCGGCTGCGAGCCGACGGCCCGGCACGTCCAGGTGGCCGACGTGGTCCGCCGGGTGGTGCGCGGCGGCGGCCGGGCGGCGGCCGTCACGGTCCGGATGACACCCGGGCTCCCGGTGGTGGCCGGGGACGCCCGCCGGCTGGAGGCCGCCGTGGCCGGGCTGGTCGACCAGGCGATCCGGCGCAGCCCGCTGGGCGGCCGGGTGCTGGTCCGGGCCGACGTGGCGGGCGGCGCGACCGCGCTGCGGGCGCCCGCCCGGGCCGCGGCGACCCGCGGCCGGGTGGAGATCCGGATCTCCGACCGGGGCGCCTACGAGCTGCCCGAGGCGCGCGAGTGGCTGCTCGCCGGCGCGCGGCCCGGCGGACCGGTGGGACCGGCCCTGCACAGCCTGGTGCTGGCCGCGGGCGGCCGGCTCGCGGTGGAGCCCACCCCCGGCGGCGGGCTGACCGTGGTCCTGCTGCTGACCGTCGCGTCCGGCTGACCGCACAGCGCCCGGGCGCACGCCGCACACCCGGCGGACCGGCCCAGCCGAACCTAGACTTGCCCCATGCCCCGGCTCAACGACCAGGTCAGGGAGCTGCTCCAGGAGTACGCCGACCTGATCAGCATCACCGGCGGGGACGCCTTCCGGGCCCGCGCCTACGAGAAGGCCGCCCGCGCGGTCGGCGAGCACCCGCAGGACCTGGCCGGTCTGGACGTCAAGGGCCTCCAGCGGATCCCCGGCGTCGGCAGGTCCACCGCCGAGAAGGTCGCCGAGTACCTCGCCACCGGGACGGTCCCCGCCCTGGAGGCACTGCGCGCCGAGATCCCGTCCGGCGTACGGGAGATGATGGCCGTGCCCAGCGTCGGGCCCAAGCGCGCCCTCGCCCTGTACCGCGACCTCGGGATCGCCTCGGTGGACGAACTCGCCGCGGCCGCCCGCGCCGAGAGGCTCGCCGACCTGCCGGGCTTCGGCGAGCGCAGCGGCGAGAAGATCCTGCACGGCATCGAGCTGATGCGGCGGTCCGGCGGCCGCACCCTGCTGGACACCGCCACCGAGCTGGCCGAGCAGCTGGTCGCCGCGCTCTCCGCCATCCCCGGCTGCACCCGCTGCGCGTACGCGGGCTCGCTGCGCCGGATGCGCGAGACGGTGGGCGACATCGACGTACTCGCGACCGCCGAGGACTCCGCCCCACTGATGGCCGCCCTCACCGAACTCCCGTACGTCGCCGAGGTGATCGGGAGTGGGAGCACCAAGACCTCGATCCGTACCACCGAGGGCGTACAGGTGGATCTGCGGGTCCTCCCGGAGGAGGACTGGGGAGCGGCGCTGGTCTACTTCACCGGCTCGAAGGCGCACAACATCAAGCTACGCACGATGGCCGTCCGGGCCGGGCTGAAGCTCTCGGAGTACGGGCTGTTCGAGGTGGACGGCGGCGCCAAAGTGGTCTCGGAGACCGAGGAGGAGGTGTACGCGGCGCTCGGCCTGCCGTGGATCGCGCCGCCGCTGCGCGAGGACCGGGGCGAGGTCGAGGCCGCACTGGACGGCGAGCTCCCCGACCTGGTCCGGGAGTCCGACCTGCGCGGCGACCTGCACACCCACACCGACCTGACCGACGGGCTGGCCACCCTGGAGGAGATGACCGACACCGCCGCCGCCCGCGGCTACTCCTACTTCGCCGTCACCGACCACGCCCCGGACCTGGTGATGCAGCGGATGACGGACGAGAAGATGCTCGCCCAGCGCGAGCAGCTGCGGCAACTCGCCGACCGGCACAAGAAGTTGCGGCTGCTGCACGGCACCGAACTGAACATCGGCCCGGACGGCGGGGTGGACTGGCCGCCCGCTTTCCTGGCCGGCTTCGACGTCTGCGTGGCCTCCGTGCACTCGCACTTCGCCCTGGACCGGGCCGCCCAGACCCGCCGGCTGATCCGCGCCTGCGAGAACCCGTACGTGCACGTCATCGGCCACCTCACCACCCGCAGGATCGGCCGCCGCGAGCCGATCGACGTCGACCTGGACGCGGTGTTCGAGGCCGCCGCGCGCACCGGCACCGCGATCGAGATCAACAGCTCCCCGCAGCGGCTCGACCTGCGCGACGAGGACGTCCTGCGGGCCCGGCGGCACGGCGTGCGCTTCGCTGTCGACAGCGACGCGCACGCCACCGGCCAGCTCGCCTACCCGCGCTTCGGCATCGGCACGGCGCAGCGCGGCTGGCTCACCGCCGAGGACGTGGTCAACACCTGGACCTGGCAGAGGCTGAAGCACTTCCTCCGCAAGGACGCGGTGCCGAAGTAGCGCCGCACGGGGCCGCCACCCCCGCCGGGGCCCGCCGCGCCCGCCCGAGCGTCAC
This sequence comes from Kitasatospora sp. NPDC091335, assembly GCF_044757205.1. Taxonomy (NCBI): domain Bacteria; kingdom Bacillati; phylum Actinomycetota; class Actinomycetes; order Kitasatosporales; family Streptomycetaceae; genus Kitasatospora; species Kitasatospora sp. NPDC091335. The sequence goes on from NZ_JBIVUM010000007.1 coordinate 358,598, forward strand.
TCCCCGCCCCAGGAGGCCCCCGGCGAATCCAGCACCCGGGTCAGGATGCCGTCCAGTTCCTCGGGCGGCAGCTGCTTGGCCGGGTCCACCGGGTTGGCGATCAGGACGGCCTGCGGCAGGTCCAGCCGGTCGCGGGCCTCGGTGACCCTGGCGGCCTGGTCGGGCGACTCCACGCTGAAGTTGATCTCGTGGCCGGAGTCGGTGACGTAGAAGCCGGGGTACTTGCGGGTGCGGTAGCCGACGACCGGGATGTTGTGGGTCTCGAAGCGCTCCAGGGTGGCCCGGATGTCCAGGATGGACTTCACGCCCGCACTGATCACGGTGACCGGGGTGGCGGCCAGGGTGGTGATGTCGGCCGACTCGTCGAAGCTCTCCGAGGCGCCGAAGTGCACGCCGCCGAGCCCCCCGGTGGAGAAGACCCGGATGCCCGCGCGGTGGGCGAGGAAGGCGGTGGCCGCGACGGTGGTGCCGCCGTGCCGGCCGAGCGCGACGACCACCGGCAGGTCACGCAGGCTCACCTTGTCCAGGCCGTCGGTGGCGGACAGTTCGGTGATCTGCCCGGTGCTCAGGCCGACCGTCGGCACTCCGGCGTGCACCCCGATCGTCGCCGGCACGACGCCCGCCTCGCGCAGTCGCCGCTCCGCCTCCAGCGCGACGGCCAGGTTGCGCGGCCGCGGCAGGCCGTGGGTGAAGATGGTCGACTCCAGGGCGACCACCGGCCGTCCGTCGGCGAGCGCCCGGGCGACCTCCTCGGCGACCCGGATGGCGGGAGCGGTGCGGGGCAGTCCGGTCATGCCGGGAGCCTCCTGTGAGGTTGCCACTGCGAGGGGGCAGCGTGCGGCTCAGCGTATGGACGGTTCGCACCGGAATCCAGAGTGCCCGACTGCCCGGCCCGCCACCGCCGTCGCTGCCGCGCGGGCAGCAGCCCCGCCACGCCCGGGCAGGCCGGGGCGAAGTCCCGACCTGCCCGGGTTGCGAAGATTGCCCGAATCCAGTCCGTCCACCCCTGGTGCACGGCGCGTGGGAGGCGCATGATGGGAGGTGGACCTGTGAGGCAGCTGAAATAGTTCGACCGCAGGAGGCAGTGGCGACGGATCGAGACGGATCAGGGTCTGCCGCTGGGTACTACCTCGGTCGACGATCGAACTACCGGCCGGAGGACGTGACGTCCGGAGGCCACCCCAGTCTCACAGGTTCAGCGCGCCCACGGAGCATCCCCTCGGCCCCGTGGACGCGCACCCGTCTGGACGCGCACCCGTTGCCGGCTACCGGGCCGCCCAGCCCATCTCCCAGGCGTGCACCGCGATCCCGACCCGGTTCGCCACCCCGAGCTTGCGCTGGATGCTGGCGACGTGGGTCTTGACCGTCCCCGGCGAGATGAACAGCTCCGCGGCGATGTCCGCGTTGGTGCGGCCGGCCGCGACGTGCCCGGCGATCTCCATCTCCCGCTCGGTCAGCGGCACCACGAACGCGGGCCGTCGGCGCTCCGGGCGGCGCGGCGCCGTCACGTGCCGCAGCAGCCGGACCGTGACCGACGGGCTGATCAGGCTCTCCCCGTCCGCCGCCGCCCGCACCGCCTCGGCCAGCAGGGACGGCCCTGAACGTTTCAGCAGGAAGCCGGACGCGCCGTGCTGCAGGGCCGGGTACACGTACTCGTCCAGGTCGAAGGTGGTCAGCACCACCACCCGCACCGGCTCCGCCACCCCCGGCCCGGCCAGCCGCCGGGTCAGCTCCAGCCCGTCCATCCGCGGCATCCGGATGTCCACCAGCGCGACGTCCGGCCGCAGTTCGGCCGCCAGCCGCAACGCGGCCAGCCCGTCCGCCGCCTCGCCCACCACCTCGATGTCCGGCTGGGCCGCCAGGATCCGCCGCACCCCGCGCCGGACGGCCTCCTGGTCGTCCGCGATCAGGGTGCGGATCACCCGCTGACGCCCGCCGTTCGTACTCGTCACGCCCAGCAGTGTGGCGTACGGCCGCCGGACGGGAAAATTCACGCGTCGGACCGGGCCCGGTTCACCTTCGTCCGGTGAGCTGGCCGCCATGAACGAATCCAGTGGACGTCCTTCCGTCAGCAGGCGCGGGCTCCTGTCCGGTGCGACCGGTGTCGGCCTCGGCGGCGCCGTCTCCCTCTCCGGTGTCTCGGCGACCCCGGCCGCCGCCTCCCCGGTGCTGTGGCAGCGGCCGGGCCGCTCCGGTGCGCCACGCGTGGGCGGCCTGCACCTCCAGTTCGGCTCGGACGCCTCGCGCGAGGTGGCGGTCTCCTGGCACACCACCACGTCCGTCGGCAACCCCCGCGTGATGTACGGGACTTCGAGCAGCGGCTTCGGCCGGACGGTCCAGGCCGCGACCCGCACCTACCGGGACGCCGCCTCCGGCACCGAGGTCCAGGCGCACCACGCCCGGCTGACCGGGCTGCGCGCCGACACGGACTACGTCTACGCCGCCGTCCACGACGGCACCACCCCCGAGCTCGGCACCGTCCGCACCGCCCCGCGCGGCCGCTCCGCCTTCACGTTCACCAGCTTCGGCGACCAGGGCACCCCCACCCTCGGCAGGAAGACCGCCAACGGCTACGTGAACGACAACCTGGGCAGCCCCGCCGCCGGCGACACCACCGCCGGGGTCGAACGGATCGCCCCGCTGTTCCACCTGCTCAACGGCGACCTCTGCTACGCCAACATCGCCAGCGACCGGGTCCGCACCTGGTCCGACTGGTTCGAGAACAACAGCCGCTCGGCCCGCCACCGCCCCTGGATGCCCGCGGCCGGCAACCACGAGAACGAGAAGGGCAACGGCCCGATCGGCTTCGGCGCGTACCAGGCGTACTTCGAGCTGCCGGACGCCCGCTCCGACGCGGAGACCCGCGGCCTGTGGTACTCGTTCACGGCCGGCTCGGTGCGCGTGATCAGCCTCAACAACGACGACGTGGCCTACCAGGACGGCGGCAACAGCTACGTCCACGGCTACTCCGGCGGAGCCCAGCAGCGCTGGCTGGAGCGGGAGTTGATCGCCGCCAACGCGGACCCGGGGATCGACTGGATCGTGGTGTGCATGCACCAGGTGGTGATCTCCACCGCCGACAGGTTCAACGGCGCCGACCTCGGCATCCGCGAGACCTGGGTGCCGCTGTTCGACAGGTACGGGGTCGACCTGGTGGTCTGCGGCCACGAGCACCACTACGAGCGCTCGCACCCGATCCGCGGCCAGCAGCCGACCGACACCCGTACGCCGGTCCCGGTCTCGACCGGCACCGAGACCATCGACACCACCAAGGGCACCGTCCACATGGTGATCGGCGGCGGCGGCACCTCCTCCCCGTCCAACCAGCTCTTCTTCAGCCCCGCCAAGGCCCGGGTGATCACCGGAGTCGGCGCCGCCGACCCGGCCACCGGCAAGCGCCCGCCGGTGTACGTGATCGAGGACGCCCCCTGGTCCGCCTTCCGGGACGCCGACAACCCGTACGGCTTCGCGTCCTTCGACGTCGACCCGGGCGGCCGCAACGGGCAGACCACCATCGGCGTCACCTACTACTCCGTCAGCGGCCCGTTCGGGGAGCTCGTCCCGGTCGACCGCTTCACCCTGACCCGACCGCGCCGCGCCCGCGGCGGCGGCCGGGGCCACTGACCGCCGCGCCCCGCCCGGCTGACGGCGCAGTCGGCCGGGCGGGCACGCGTCTCAGCGTCCGGGAAGGGAGCAGCTGACCCGCCAGCCCCCGGACGGACCGGGGCCGGCGGTCAGTGAGCCCCCGTGGGCGGCGGCGCGGGCGGTGAGCCCGGCCAGGCCGGTGCCGCCGGCGCCGGGGCGGCGCAGCAGCGGCTTCCGGCCGGGGCCGCCACCGTCGTCGGTGACGGTCAGTTCGACGGCACCGTCCTCGCCGGGGGCCGCCCGGACGGTGACCTCGGTGGCCTGCGGTGCGTGCCGGCGGATGTTGGTGAGGGCCTCCAGTACGACGGCGTACCCGGTCGCCTCGGCCTCGGCGGAGAGCCGGCCCGCCGTGCCGGCGGCCAGGTCCGCGGTGGCGCGCAGGCTGCCGGTGGCACCGAAGCGGGCGACCAGTCCGGGAAGGTCGGCCAGACCCGACCGGCGGGTGGTCGCACCGTCGGAGCGCGTCTCCCGGTCGTCCCGGCCACCCTGGTCCACCCGGCCGTCCTGGCCGCTCGGCTCGCGCAGGGCGCCGACCATCTCGTCCATCGAGTCCAGCGCCCGCAGCCCGGCCTGCTCCAGACGGCGCAGCAGCGCGCCGGTCTCCTCCGGCTCCTGGCCGGGGAGTTGACCGACCTGGGCCTCCAGCACGATGCCGGTGATCTCGTGCGCGACGAAGTCGTGCAGCCCCCGGGCCACCTCCAGCCGCTGCTCGCGCCGCGCCCGGGCGACCGCCCGCCCCCGACGGCCGTCCAGGACACGCAGGTAGAGGGCAGCCCCGGCGACGCCGAGCAACGGCAGCAGCGAGACCAGCACTCCGGCCACCGGCCCGGCCGCGCCGCCCTGCGGCGTCCGCAGGGCGAACCGCAGCGGCAGCAGCGTTGCCGCGAGCCCGAGCAGCCCGCCGACCGCCCAGACCGAGCGGTCGGGCAGCCGCCGGACGGCCCGGAAGAGCAGCCCGAGCAGGGCGAGCCACTCGAACGGCAGCCAGAACGCGGGCAGCCGGTACGGCCCCTGGTAGACCAGGTCGACCAGCAGCGAGGCGGCGGCCACCGCCCCGGCGGCCGTGCCGAGGGTGATCCGCCCGGCGGGCCACGGCAGCAGCGCCGCCGGCGCGGTGAGCGCCGCCGTCAGGGCGAGCAGCACGGCCGCTCCCCGGGCGTCCGGCTGCGCCAGCGCGACGGGCGCCAGCAGGGCGAGCGCGGAGCCGGCGGCGAGCGGCCGGCGGATCCGGGCCGGCCACGGCCGACCGGAACCGGAGCGTACGGAGGGAGAGTCGGTGCGCACCCGGCCGAGCCTACGGGCAGCTCTCCCGGGGGAGTCGGCCTCCTCCTCGTGAAGGAGCGTCCGGCCGTCGACTCCCCTCCGCAGCGGGAGGTCCGCGCGGCCGATCGCGAGCATGCTCGAAGGCGTCGGAAGAACCGCTCCGGAACCACCACGCAGGACGACGCGCCGGGACCACCGCGCCGAAGGAGACCCAACCGCCATGAACCGCCGTTTCACCACCGCCGCAGTCGCACTCCTCCTGCTGGCCGGGACGGTCGCCGCCGCGGCACCGGCCGCCACCGCCGCGGCGGACGGCTTCGGCCCGGTGAGCGTGCGCGGCACCGGCGACACCGTCCTCACCTCCGCGTTCCAGGGCTTCGAGGGAGACCCGGTGCGGATCTCGGTGGACGCCCGCGCCACCACCGACTCCGTCCCCGGCAGCACCGGCGGCCACTTCCACGTCCGCCACGTGCACACCGACGGCCGGCTGGTCGCCGACTTCGAGGGGGACATCACCTGCCTGGCCGTCGGCGGCCGGGAGGCGATCGCCACCGGAGTGGTCACCAAGGGCGAGGCGCCGTGGTTCCCCGGCCTGGAGCTGGTCGGCTCGAAGGTCTCGGTCTCGGTGGAGGACAACGGGCGGCGCGGGGACCGGATGGGCTGGGTCTGGGGCGCGCTCGGCAAACCGGTGTCGGACTGCCAGGGCACGGTAGCGTTCATCCGCACGACCAGTGGCGACTTCTCCGTGCGCGGCTGACACCCGAACGACCGGGCCTGCCGAGGCCTCTCCGGTCCGACCGGGCTGCCCGCCGCCCGAGCGCCCGAAGACCCGGAGGCCCCGTTGTCCCACGACCGTCCGACCGCACCACCACAAGCGGGCGCGGGGTTCAACGGCCTCACAGGGGAGGGCCGTTGAACCCCGCGCTCTACCATCAGCCGCCCGACTACGCCCGACTCGCCGCCGTCGGGCCGTACTTCGCGCTGGACACCGCCGGGGACGGGCCGCCGGCGGGCTTCCGGCCGCTGGCCGAGCTGTACGGCACCGGGCCGGACGCGCCGCTGGCGACGCGGCTGCGGGTGGTGGCGCAGCGGCTCGGCACCGGTGAACCCCGGGTGGCCGCCTCGATCCTGCACCTGGGGCTGGCCGCCCGGTTCTGGTCGGTGGGCCTGGGCTCGGCCGTCCTGCTGGGGACGGTCCCGACCCTGGAGCAGGCCTGGATGCGGATCCCCGACCAGGGCCCGCTCGACCTGTGGACCCCACCGGAGCCCGCCGGGCCGGCCGCGGGAACGCTCGCCGACCGGCTCCACGAGGCCGTCCTGCTCGGCCGGCTGGAGCCGCTGGCGGCCGCCGTCCGGGCCGTCGCCCCGCTCTCCCCGCGCCTGCTGCTCGGCAACGCCGCCTCGGCGCTGGCCGGGACGCTGCGGGTGCTGGACGGCCATGCGCCGGGCGCTGCCCGGGCGTTGGCGGCGGAGCTGCTCGACCGTCCGCCGCTGGCCGGCTCCGGCACCCTGCGCACCGGGCCCCGCGGCACCGCGTTCCGGCGGAACAGCTGCTGCCTCTACTACCGGGTGGGACCGGGCGCCGGGCTCTGCGGGGACTGCTGTTTCAGCGCGCCGCCCGGCCGCGGGAAGCCGAGCGGCTGATGCCTTCACCACTGAAGGTCATACCGGGGCCGCCCCCAGCCGCGCGCCGGCCCTGACGGCTCCTCAGGCGGAGGCCGGCTCCGGAAACGGACGGCACGCCACCGCGTCACTCGCCGCGATCTCCCGGTGCTGCCCGGCGAAGCGCTTCCGGATTCCCATGGGGTGCCCCTCGGCCGAGTGCGCACCCTTGCCGCCGGAATCCCGATCTCCTATGTTTTCCCGGCGACTTCGGCCTCGTGCACGGCGCCGAGCCCGAGCATCACCCCGCAGCGCTCCCCCACGCCTCACGACACGTTCCCAGGAGCAGGTCATGACCGATGCCGGTGCACGTGCCACCCTCGACTCCCCCGACCCGGACGCCGAACGGCTGGCCGCCCTCGGCTACACCTCCGAGTTCAGGCGCGACATGAGCCTCTGGGCGAACTTCTCGCTGGGCTTCACCTATCTCTCCCCCGTCGTCGGCGTGTACACGCTCTTCGCCTCCTCCCTCGCCACCGCGGGGCCGCCGATGGTCTGGAGCTTCCTGATCGCGGGCGTCGGCCAGTTGCTGGTGGCCCTGGTGTTCAGCGAGGTGGTCGCCCAGTTCCCGGTGGCCGGCGGGGTCTACCCGTGGGCGCGCCGGCTCTGGGGCCGCACCTGGGGCTGGCTGACCGGCTGGGTCTACCTGCTGGCGCTGATGTCCACCATCGCGGCCGTCTCGTACGGTGCCGGCCCCTACGTGGCCGTCCTGCTGGGCGTCGAACCGAGCACCGCGACGACCGTCTGGTGCGCGCTCGGCCTGCTGGCGCTGGCCACCGTGATCAACCTCGGCGGCACCCGGGTGCTGTCGGCGGCGGCGGTGTTCGGCTTCGCCGCCGAGCTGCTCGGCGCCCTGGCGGTCGGCGCCTGGCTGCTGCTGACGCACCGCCACCACGGCCTCGGCGTGGTCCTCGACCGCTTCGGCGCGGGCGGCGACGGCAGCTACGCCGACGCCTTCCTGGCCGCCGGCCTGATCGCGGTGTTCCTGTTCTTCGGTTTCGAGGCCTGCGGCGACGTCGCCGAGGAGGTGCCCGATCCGGGCCGACAGATCCCCAAGTCGATGCGGCGCACCATCTACGTCGGCGGCGCGGCGGCGATCGGGGTCAGCCTGGCCCTGGTGATGTCGATCCAGGACATCGGCGCGGTGGTCTCCGGTGACGACGGGGACCCGGTGGCCAGGGTGCTGCACGACGCCTTCGGGGCGGCCGGCGCCCGGGTGGTGATCGGCGTGGTGCTGATCTCCTTCCTGTCCTGCGTGCTGAGCCTCCAGGCGGCGGCGAGCCGGCTCGCGTACTCCTTCGCCCGGGACCGGATGATCGTCGGCAGCCGGCTGCTGGCCACCGTCTCGGACCGGCTGCGGGTGCCGCCGTACGCGCTGCTGCTCGCGGCGACGCTGCCCGGGGTGATCATCGTGGGCGCCTCGGCGCTCTCCGAGGGAGCACTCACGAAGATCATCTCCTTCTCCACCATCGGCATCTACCTGGCCTTCCAGATGGTGGTGCTGGCCGCCCTGCGGGCCCGGCTGCGCGGCTGGCGCCCGAGCGGGGACTTCCGGCTCGGGCGCTGGGGCCTGGCGGTGAACGTCGGCGCGCTGGTCTACGGCGTCGCCGCGATCGTGAACATCTGCTGGGGCCGCACCCCGGACGCCGCCTGGTACGACGACTACCTGGTGCTGCTCTCGGCGGTGGTCGTCCTCGCGGCCGGCGGCCTCTACCTCGCGCTGGCCCGTCCGCACCTGCGCGGCGACGCCCCCTCGGGCGACGCGACGGCCGGTGCCGCACCGACGAGGGGGCAGGCATGACGGGGCTCCCACGCTCCGGCCTCCCGGTCGCCGACGGCGGAACCTCGCCGCGCCCCACCTGACCACGCCGCCTGCCGCCCCCGACGCCGACGCTCGGCGCGGTCGCGCCGAGGCCCGCGTCCGGCCTGTCCGGGGCCGGGCGCGGGCCGTCCTTCCCCACCCGGTGCCGATGCCCGTGGCACCGGGTGGAGTTGTTCTCCGGGGCGCGCGGTCAGACCGCGACCGCCTCTTCCATCTCCTCCTCGGCCTCCTCCAGCACCTCCACCGGACGGCGCCCGCGGCCCTCGTACAGCGCCGCGGCCACCAGGGCCGCCCCGCCGAGCAGCAGCCAGACCAGCAGGGTCACCACGTGCCCGCCGAGCCCGGCGCCGCCGTCGAAGTAGAGGATGCCGCGAGCGCCCTCCATGAAGCCGGCGCCGGTCCAGAAGCCGTGCAGCCCGCCGAAGAACCCGTTCTGCAACTCGGGCCGGTAGATGCCGCCGGAGGAGGTGAAGTTCAGCATCACGAACAGCACCATCAGGGCCAGCGTGGTCCACTTCTTCAGGAAGCTGTGCAGGCCGATGCCGATCAGCACGATGCCCGCCGAGTACAGCCAGCCGAGCGCCCAGACCGCGACGTGGTCGTGGTCGACGACCTGGAAGACCGGCCCCGCGGTGACGATCCCGATCACGCTGACCGCCAGCGAGACCGCCACCCCGACCAGCGCCCTGACCCACACGCTCAACGCCGCGCCGGCCGCGCCGATGACCGCGACGCTGGCGTAGGAGCCGATGCTCAGCGCGACCAGCAGAAAGAACAGGCCCTGCCCGGTCGGGTCGCCCTCCGCCGGAGTGGTCAGGTCGGTGACGTGCAGCGGCACGCCCTGCTGGTCGGTGACATTGGTGAACACCGCCGTGGCGGCCACCACCGAGGTCTCCGAGTTCCCCTTGGCGACGATCAGTTCGGGGCTCCTGACGTCCGGGACGAAGGCGCCCACCAGGTCCCGGTCGCGCAGCTGCTGCTCGGCGGCGGCCCGGTCGTCCACGGTGCGGACGTCAAGCGCGTCCCCGGCCCTGCCCTGGATCGCCTGCGCCAGGCCCCGCGCCTGCGGCGTGGTGCCGACCACGGCCACCTTGAGGTGGTGCGGCTCGGGCTGGTGGAAGGCGCCCTGGTAGGCGAGCGCCATGCCCAGGCACATCAGCAGCGGGGTGATCAGGTGGATGGCCAGGTGTTTGAGCGAGTGGCCCAGGGCGGGCGCTGCGGCGGGGTTCCGGGGTGTGCTCATGGGGTTCGTACCGTCCTCCGGTGGTTCTCGGCTCGATCACGAAGATGGCAAATACAACCAATATAGGTGGCAAATGCATCGATCTATCGATGTAGCCTACAACCATCCGACACCGATCGAAAGCCGGGCCCCCTGCGCGGCCCGGCTCCCTCACCCGCGCTCAGCCCAGCTCGAACACCCCGTACGAGAAGCCGTCCGCCCGCAGTTCCCCGTCCGCGACCCGCACGCCCTGCGCCTCCAGCGGCCGCACGCCCTGCGGCAGGTCCGGCAGCCGTACGGACGCCGGCTCCCGGCGCGGGTTGACCGCCACCAGGTAGCGGTCGGCCCGGGTGTACACCAGCGGGTACCCGGCGTGCCCGACCTCGGCACCGCCGGCCGCGCCCAGCCCCGGATGCGCCCGGCGCAGCGCGATCAGCCGCCGGACGGTGTGCAGCAGCGACGTCGGGTCGGCGCGCTGGGAGAGCACGTCAGGCCGGTACGGGTCCGGGTCCACCGGCAGGTAGAGCCGCTCCGGCGGGGCGTCGGAGAAGCCCGCCGTGGGCCCCGGCGTCCACTGCATCGGAGTGCGCGAGCCGGCCCGGTTGAACCGCGGGCCGAGCACGCTCCCCTCGGTGTCGGGCAGGCCCGGCAGGTAGCGCATGCCGATCTCGTCGCCGTAGTAGACGGCCGGGAGGGTGGGCCAGGTGAGCAGGAAGGCGAAGGCGGTGGCGAGTTGCTCCGCGGTGCGCGGTCCGGTCGCCAGCCGGGAGAAGTCGTGGTTCGCGGTGGGCAGCACGATGTGCCCGCTGCCCTCGGTGAGTTCGGCGGCGGAGCGCCAGGCGTCCAGGAAGGGCTGCGGGGTGCCGCGGCCCTCGGCCTCGAAGTAGCAGGACCCCTGGCTCCAGAACTCCTCGACCGTCCCGCCGTTGTTGTTCCAGAGCGAGCGGAGCGGCAGACCGTGGTCCGCGCCGCCGAAGTGCAGGAAGAAGTCGGCGTGGAAGCCGGCCCCGACGGCCGCTGCCGGGTCTCCCCACTCGGCGAGCAGGGCGGCCTGGGGGTGGGTGCGGTCCAGCCAGTCGCGCACTCCGGTCCAGAGCTTGGCGGTTTCCACCTTGCCCGGGTCGTCCTTGACCAGCGAGTACGCCATGTCCACCCGGAAGCCGGACACCCCGAGGCGGAGCCAGTGTTCCATGATCGCGCGCAGTGCCGCCCGGTTGGCGCGCGGGCCGTCCGCGTCCACCGCCTGCCGCCACGGCTCCTGCGGACTGCTGCGCGCGTAGCCGAAGTTGAGCGCTGGCTGACAGTCGAAGAAGTTCGGCAGGTACCAGCCGGATCGGCTGCCGGGCGAGGCCACGAAGCCGTCCGCCGGACGGTCGGACCAGACGTACCGGTGGTCGGACGGGTCCTCGGCGGAGGCCAGGAACCAGGGGTGGCGGTCCGAGGTGTGCCCGGCCACCAGGTCCAGCAGGACCCTGATGCCCCTGCCGCGGGCGGCCTCGACCAGCGCCGCGAAGTCCTCGGTGTCGCCGTAGCGCGGGGCGGGGGTGAGGTAGTCGGTCACGTCGTACCCGGCGTCGCGGAACGGCGAGGCGAAGCAGGGGTTGAGCCAGACGGTGTCGACGCCGAGCCAGGCGAGGTGGTCCAGGTGCGCGGCGATGCCGGCGAAGTCGCCGATGCCGTCACCGTCGGAGTCGGCGAAGCTCTGCGGGTAGATCTGGTAGAGCACGGCGTCGGCGAGCCAGTCGGGGCCGGGGCGGGTCGAGGTCATGGGCGGTTCCTCCTGCCGGGTCCGGGTCCGGGGCCCGGCCGGGCGAAGGCGGGGCCGGGCCGGGTGCCCCCGATTCTCGTCCAATCCCGGCCGCCCCGACAGCCCGCCTCGCCCCGAACCCGTCGACGGCGCGCGCCGAACCCGCTGTCCGCCCCGCCCCCGGACCCGCCGTCGGCGCGCTATGAGCCGGCCGCGCCGGTACAGGCCGCCGTGAACGCCCTGGCCCGCCGGGTGATCTCCGCCCAGTCCCCCGCCGCGACCACGTCCGGCGGCACCACGTCCGTCCCCGCGCAGACCGCGAGGGCGCCCTGCGCCAGGAACTCGGCGGCGTTGCCCGCGTTCACCCCGCCCGAGGCCACCAGCGGGACATCGGGGTACGGGCCGCGCAGGTCCTTGAAGTAGCCGGGACCGAACGCCCGGGCCGGGAAGATCTTCACGGCGGCGGCACCGAGGTCCACCGCGTGCGCCACCTCGGTCGGGGTGAGCGCCCCGAGCACCACCGGCACCCCGGCGGCGGCCGCCGCCTCGGCGACCTCGGGGCGGCAGCCGGGGGTGACCAGGAAGGACGCACCCGCCTCGACCCCGCGCCCGGCCTGCTCGGCGGTCAGCACCGTGCCGACGCCGACCCGCCATCCGGCCTTCGATGCCCGGAGCAGATGATCCGTCACATTCGGTGTGGTGTAGGTGAATTCGGTCAGGTTGATGCCGCCCTCGGCGAGCGCGGCGCAGAGCGCGGCGGCGTCCGGGATCCGGGGTGCGCGGACCACCGCGATCACCGTTTCGCCGTGCAGGACGGAACGGCCGGTCGATGCGGACAGGTCGGTGGAGGCGGAGAGCTCGGTCATATGGCCAGGGTTCCTCGGTCGGTTCTGCGCAGGGCGCGCCCGGGCCGGGCGCCCGTGGTGCGGCCCTGCCGGACGACGGCGATGCCGTTGACGTACACGTGCTCGATGCCCTCGGCGGGCCGCCGGGGGTGCTCGAAGGTGGCGGCGTCCCTGACCCGTTCGGGGTCGAGGAGCACCAGGTCGGCGTGGTGGCCCGGGGCGATCCGGCCGCGCCGGTCCAGTCCCAGCCGGGCGGCCGGGCGGCCGGTCATCCGGGCGATCGTCTCCTCCAGCGTCAGCACGCCCAACTCCCGGCCGTAGTGGCCGAGGTAGCGCGGGAAGGTGCCCCAGGCCCGCGGATGCGGCCGGGCACCGACCAGCAGCCCGTCACTGCCGACGGTGTGCGCGCGGTGGCGCATGATCGCCCGGACGTTCTCCTCGTGCCCGACGTGCTGGAGGATCGTGGTGGCCAGCTCGTCCCGGCGCAGCAGGTCCAGGAACACCTCGGTGCCGGTCCGCTCCTCCTCGACGGCCAGTTCGGCGACGGTGCGGCCGACCGTCCCGGCGAGCGCGGCCGAGCGGACGCCGGAGATCTGGATCGTCGACCAGTCGGTGACCACGCCGTGGCAGCCGTCGCTGCCCTTCTCCTCCACCTCGTACCGGATCCTGGCGCACTGCGCCGGGTCGGTGAGCCGCGCCAGCGTGGCGGCCGGGCCGCCCTCGGTGGCCCAACTCGGCAGCAGCGCCGCCAGGGTGGTGGAGCCGGGCAGGTAGGGGTAGCTGTCCAGGGTGAGGTCGACGCCGTCGGCGAGCGCCTGGTCGACCAGCTCCAGGAACTCGCCGGCCCGGTCCCGGTTGACCCCGAAGTTCATCGTGGCGTGGGTCAGGTGCAGCGCGCAGCCGCTCCGCCCGGCGATCTCCACCATCTCCGCGTAGCCCTCCAACGCCCCGGCGCCGTAGGAGCGTTGATGCGGCGCGTGGAAGCCGCCGTAGGCCGCGACCACTGTGCACAGCTCGACCAGCTCGGCGGTGTCCGCGTACATCCCCGGGGTGTAACTGAGGCCGCTGGACATGCCGACCGCGCCGTCCAGCAGGCTCTTCGCCAACACCTGCCGCATCCGGTCGAGTTCGGCCGGAGTGGGCGGGCGGTTGGCCCAGCCCATGACGAGCATCCGCAGCGTGCCGTGCGGGACGAGGTAGCAGGCGTTGACGGCGACGCCGGCCCGGTCGATCCGGTCCAGGTAGCCGGCGACGTCCCGCCAGTCCCAGTCGAAGCCCTCCGGATCGCCGTTCCAGCCCGCGAGCTGGCGGCGCAGCGCGGGCAGCGTGGTGCCGTCCACCGGGGCGTACGACAGCCCGTCCTGGCCGAGCACCTCGCAGGTGACGCCCTGGGTGACCTTGGCCGGGTGCTCGGGTTCGAGCAGCAGGGCGAGGTCGGAGTGGGCGTGCATGTCGATGAAGCCGGGGGCCAGCACCAGTCCGTCGGCGTCCACCGTCTCGGGGGCGTCGAGGTCTGCGCCGACCCCGGTGATCAGGCCGTCGGCGATCCGGACGTCCGCCCGGTAGCGCTCGGCGCCGGTGCCGTCGACGACCGTCGCGCCCTTGAAGACCGTCGCGCCCCGGCCGGCCCTCCCGCTCCCGGGGGCCGTTCTCTCCCCGGCCATCAGAAGAACGTCCTGACCAGGCCGGTGACCTTGGGCTCGGCCGCGTCCGCGGAGTCCAGGACCGGGATCGCCGTCCACTTGTCGAAGGCGGTGCACGGGTGCGAGACCCCCAGCCGCAGCACCGCGCCGATCGGCGCGAGGTCGCCCGCGTCGCGCAGGAAGGCGTGCTGGTCGTTGAGTGCGGTGATCCTGGCCGCGGTGCCGGTCAGTTCGGCTCCGCCGCGCACCAGGTGCGGCTCCGGCAGTCCCTCGTCGAAGGGCAGGTCGCGCTTGCCCGCGTCCAGCAGCGCGAGCTGCGGCTCGGGCCGGGAGACGACCCGGGCCCAGCCGTGCAGCGCACTGCGGAACGGCGTCTGCCCGGCGCCCCTGGCGAGCGGCGAGATGCCCCGGTAGAAGCCGTCGTCGTGGGCGATGTACGCCCCCGAACGCAGCACCACGAACGCCTCCGGCAGGTTCGCCAGTTCCTCGACCACCAGGTCGAAGTAGGCGCTGCCGCCCGCCGAGACCACCGGCCTGGTGCCCTCCGGGTACGCGCCGGCGAGCCGGCCGTGCAGCCTGCCGAGCTCCCGCAGGTAGTCGCGGACGGCGGCCAGCCCCTCGGTGGAGGCGTCGTGCGCGAGCGCGCCCTCGTACCCGCCGACGCCCGCGAGGCGCAGGGTGGCGGTGCGCAGTACGGCGGCGGCGACCTCGACGGCGGCGTCCACGCCGCGGGCGCCGGTCCGCCCGCCGGGGCCGCCGAGTTCGACCAGCACCTCGACCGGCCGTTCGGCCCCGGCGGCGCGCAGCGCCTCGTCCATCAGCCGCACGCCCTCGACGGAGTCGACCCAGGCGAGCAGGGCGAAGTCCGGGTCGGCGGCGAGCTCGTCGGCGATCCAGGCGAGTCCGGCCGGGTCGAGCAGGGCGTTGGCGAGCAGGATGCGCTGCACCCCGAAGGCCCTGGCGATCCGCACCTGGGGCAGGTTGGCGAGGGTGATGCCGTGGCTGCCGGCGTCCAGCTGCGCCTGCCAGAGGGCGGGCGCCATGGTGGTCTTGCCGTGCGGGGCGAGCGCGACGCCCGCCTTGGCGCACCAGTCGGCCATGGTACGGACGTTGTGGGCGAGGGCCTCGCCGTCGAGGGTGAGCAGCGGGGTGCCGAGCGAGGAGAGGGTGGGGCCGGTGGCGAGCCACTCCCGGACGGTGCGGCCCCTGGGGGCACCTCCCGGCCGCCAGGCTGGGGGAGACTCCGGCGGCGCGGCCTTGAACCGCCAGTCGAGCGGCTCGTCGGCCAGGGCGGCCACCGCGCCGCGGGCGATGCCCGGACCGGTTCCGCTGCTTGTGAACGTCTGCTCCACCGTGTTCCTCCATCCGCACAGGGTTGCAACATGCGCAACGAGGGTTGCACATGCTGGCAACACGGTTCTAGCATCGGCGCCGGATCACGGTCAACGGACCTGACTCCAGGCCGACGGGGTCGGCTCACGTGCGACGCTCTCGCGCCACGGGGTCGACCCGGTGGGCCCGCTCTCGACGGAACGGCCGCAGACGAGGAGCCCCGCACATGCCGCGACAGGACACCCAGGGCCCGACCCGCCCCGGTTCTCCCCCGACGGCCGTGTGCGTGGGCGAGTCGATGGCCGTCCTGCTGCCGGACCGCCCGGGACCACTGGAGTCGGTGGGCAGCTTCCGGCTGTCCGTCGGCGGCGCGGAGTCCAACGTGGCCGGCGCGCTGGCCGGTCTCGGCGTGCCGACCGCCTGGATCAGCCGGGTCGGCGACGACGGCTTCGGCCGCCGGCTGCTCGCCGAGGTCGCCGCCCGCGGCGTGGACGTCTCGGCGGTCGCGGTCGACCCGCACCGCCCCACCGGCCTCTACCTCAAGGAGGTCGGCGG
Organism: Kitasatospora sp. NPDC091335; assembly: GCF_044757205.1. NCBI lineage: Bacteria > Bacillati > Actinomycetota > Actinomycetes > Kitasatosporales > Streptomycetaceae > Kitasatospora > Kitasatospora sp. NPDC091335. The sequence goes on from NZ_JBIVUM010000007.1 coordinate 374,334, forward strand.
CACCACCGGCGGCCGCCACGACCTCGGCCCCGGACGCAGCCGGCTCCACTACCACCGGCGCGGCTCCGCGGCCGCCGCGCTCTCCCCCGACCTGCTCACCGACCCGGCCGCCGCCGCCCTGCTGGCCGGTGCCCGGCTGCTGCACCTGTCCGGCATCACCGCCGCGCTCTCCGACGACTGCCTCGCCCTGCTGCGGGCGCTGCTCGCCGACCGCCGCCCGGGCCGAATGGTCAGCTTCGACCTCAACTGGCGCCCGTCGCTCTGGCGCGACCGCGACCCGGTGGTGCTGCCGCCGCTGCTGGACGCCGCCGACCTGCTGCTGCTCGGCGCCGACGAGGCCGAGGCCGCCTTCGGCACCGGCGACCCGGCCACCCTGCGGCGCCGCTTCCCCGCCCCGGCCACCGTCGTGGTCAAGGACGCGGCCAATCAGGTGACCGCGATGGACCGGGAGGGGACGGCGGTCACCGAGCCGGCCCTCGTGGTCGAGGTGGTCGAGGCCACCGGCGCGGGCGACGCCTTCGCGGCCGGCTACCTGGCCGGCACCGTCCGGGGCCTGGACCAGCGCCGCCGGCTGCGGCTCGGCCATCTGAGCGCGGCCTGCGCGCTGACCGCGCACGGCGACCAGGCCGAGCTGCCGGACGCCGCCGTGGTGACCGCACTGCTCGACGCCTCCCCCGCTCAGTGGGCGGCCACCAGGGTCACCGCGGAGGGCATCACGGGACCGGCCGTGCGCCCCGGCGCCGCCTCCCGTCCGGCCGGACGGGCGCCGACGGCCGACCCGTCGCCGTCCGCCGGCCGGGCCCGGGCACAATGAGCGGGAACCCCAGCCCTCGGAGCGGAGCACGATGAGCCAGACCGTCACCCGCGCCCTGCGCATCCTCGCCGAGCTCGGCGAGGGCCGGCGCTCCCTCGACCAGCTCGCCGAGGTGCTCGGCGTCCACAAGACGACCGTGCTCCGACTGCTCCAGAGCCTCGAAGAGGAACGGTTCGTCTACCGCGACGCGGCCTACCGCTACCACCTGGGCGCCGGGCTCTTCGCACTCTCCGGCCTGGCCCTGGAGCAGCGCGGCGTGCGCCGGATCGCCGCCCCGCACCTGGCCGAGCTGAACGCCGCGACCGGTCAGACCGTGCACCTGGCCGCGTACGAGGGCGGCGAGGTGGTCTACATCGACAAGTTCGACTCCCGCCACCCGGTCCGGATGTACTCCCGGATCGGCCTGCGCGCCGCCCTGCACAGCGCCGCCGTCTCCAAGGTGCTGCTGGCCGACCTGCCGCTGCCCGAGCGGCGCCGGGTGGTGGCGGGGATCGACTTCGTCCCGCACACCGAGCGCACCCTGACCACCCCCGAGGCCCTGCTCGCCGAGCTGGAGAAGGTCGCCGTCCAGGGCTGGGCGCAGGACCACGCCGAGCACGAGTCCTTCATCAACTGCGTGGCCGCGCCGGTCAGGGACGCCAGCGGCCGGGTGGTCGCCGCCGCCTCCATCTCCGTCCCGGACGTGGTCCTGCCGTACGAGCAGGTGCTGGACCTGCTCCCGCAGCTGCTCGCCACCGCCCGCGCCGTCTCGGCCGACTGCGGCCGCCCCGACCACTACTGACGAACCGTCGAGAACCCGAGAGACCAAGGAACCCATGTCCTCCGACAAGATCGAGATCCGTACCGAAGGCGCCCCCGCCCCCGCCTGGATGTTCTCCCAGGGCGTCCGCAAGGGCCCGATCCTCCAGGTCTCCGGCCAGGGCCCGCAGGACCCGGCCACCGGCGAGTACCTGTACCGCGGCGACGTGAAGGCGCAGACCCGCCGCACCCTGGAGAACGTCAAGGCCATCGTCGAGGCCGGCGGCGCCACCATCGAGGACGTGGTGATGTTCCGCGTCTACCTCACCAAGCGCGCCGACTTCCCGCTGATGAACGAGGTCTACGCCGAGTTCATCGACGAGAACGTCAGGCCCGGCGGTGTGAAGCCGTGCCGCACCACCATCTTCGTCGAGCTGCCGCAGGAGCCGATGCTGGTCGAGATCGACGCCCAGGCCGTCGTCGGCTGACCGGGCCCCGCCCGGCGAAGGGCCCGGACGCCTCCGCGCGTCCGGGCCCTCGGCATGCGCGGACGCCCGTCGGCCGATTGCCGAACGCCCGCTTGCCACACCCTCGGACGAATATTAGGTTAGGCTCACCTAACTTCACTGGAGGTCCGTCCATGAGCCTGCCCACCGGCGACACCGAGGTCCCCGAGCCCACCACAGCCGAACGGATCCACAGCCTGCTCGGCACGGCCTCCTCGCTCACCGTCCGCGCCCTGGGCGAGCACCACCACCTGGACACCCCGCTCTCCCTGCACGGCTCCCGGCTGCGGCTGCGCACCGCCCTCGACGACCCGCTCACCTCGGCCGCCGCCGGAGCCACCGAGGGCCTCGCCGTCGTCCTCGACGTCACCGACGTCGCCCCTGTCGCCGTCCGCGACCGCGTCCGCGCCCGCCTCACCCTGGCCGGCCGGCTGCACCTGGCCCACCTGACCGACGACGGCCTCGGCGTCCACCTGGGAGTGGACGTCGCCCACGCCGTCCTCGCCACCCCGTACGGCACCGCCGCGGTCACCGCCGCCGACCTCGCGCTGGCCGCCCCCGACCCGCTGGCCAGGTACGAGGCCATGATGCTCACCCACCTCGCCGACGACCACGCCGACGCGCTCGACGTCCTCACCCGGCTGCTCGACCCGGCCGTCCTCACCCACGCCCCGGACGTCCGCCCGCTCGCCCTGGACCGCTACGGCCTGGTGCTGCGCCTGGACCACCCGTACGGCCACCGCGACGTCCGCCTGGTCTTCCCCGAACCGGCCAGGGACACCGAGGACTTCGGCCACCGGATGCACGAGCTGCTGGCCGCCGCCCAGCACGGCCTGCCGGTCCGCCGCGGCTGAGCGCCGGCCGACCGGCCGTCACCGCTCGACCGTGTCCTCCAGCACGATCCGCCCCATCCGCGCGTACAGCCCGGGCCGCCACCGGCGCACCGCCAGCGCCAGTCCGAGCCCGGCCGCCGAGATGCCCGAACTCCCCACCCCCTTCAGCGCGTTCAGCGGATTCACGGCCTCGGCCACGATCCCGTCCGGACCGCCGCCGGAGAACAGCACCGCCAGCGAGACCGCGCCCAGCACCCCGGTCTCCAGCACCAGCGCGGCCCCGAGCACCCTGGCCGTCAGCTGGAGGTCGAACCAGCCCGCCACTCCGATCACCACCGCCCCGGACAGCGCGTACCAGCCCCAGCCCAGCTCCACCCCCAGCTGTGAACGGGCCAGCCCGCGCAGCGAGAACGCGAAGAAGCCGAGGACCGCGGCCTCGGTGACGACGTACGCGAGCACCGCGAGCAGCCCCGAGGCCAGTCCGGCGACCCGGCCCAGCCCGTGCGAGACGTAGCCGCAGAACGCGCCGGCCGCGGTGATGTGCCGGGCCATCGCCACGTACCCGACCGAGAACACCGTCAGCACCACGGTCGCCACGATGTACGCGGCGGGTGCGCCGACTCCGTTGCCCTGCCCGACGACGATCGGCAGGTTGCCGGTCATCGCGGTGATCGGGGCGGCGGTGGCGAGCGCCATGAACACCACGCCGACCAGGCAGACCGAGTCCGCCTTCAGCCGGTCGACCCCGCCCGCGCCCGGCCGGGCCCGCTCCGCCGTCTACCCCGCCGTCTCCCCGCCGCGGACCGCCATCCGGCCTCCTCGCCTCCAGGACCCGCCCGTCCGCCGGACCGGCCGGGCACTGACCGACCGCCAGCATGGCGCGCCGCGGGCAACCGGAGACGCGTCGACCGCCCATCTGGGCATCGGAGTTGACGCCGCGTTCGACCTGGACCGAACACCCCGGAAAGGCCCAGGGAAGACCAGGGAACGAAAGCGGCCGGCCCGGCTGCCCGAGGAATTCCTCGTACAGCCGGGCCGGCCTGGGCGTGTCCCTCGCCCATGTCCACCGTGCGGCGATCACCCGGTCGAGCGGTCACCCGACATGACCATCCCGGAGGATCGGTTCACCCCGCGACAGTGGCGGTTCCTGAAACCCTCGGAGCCCGTCAGGCTCAGAGCGCGACGCCGTGCGCCCGGAGGAAGGCGACCGGGTTGATGTCCGAGCCGTACTCAGAGCCGTTGCGGATCTCGAAGTGCAGGTGCGGGCCGGTCACGTTGCCGGTGGCACCGGAGAGGCCGATCTGCTGGCCGGCGGTGACGGTCTGACCGATCTTCACACCGATCGAGGAGAGGTGCGCGTACTCGGCGTAGTGGCCGTCGGCGAGCCTGATCTCGACCTCGTTGCCGTAGGCGCCGCCGTTGCCGGCCTTGACCACGACACCGTTGGCGACGGCGCGCAGCGGGGTGCCGGTGGAGGCGACGAAGTCCTGGCCGGTGTGGTGGCCGGAGGCCCACATCGAGCCGGCCACGCCGTAGGCGGTGCCCAGCTTCGGGCCGGCCAGCGGGGCGACGTAGCCGGAGGTGGCGGCGGCGACCGGAGTGGCGGTCACGGCCGCGGCCGGAGCGGCGACCTGCACCTGGGTCTGGAGCTGGGCGGACGGCTTGGCGGCCTCGGTCTTCACCTGGACCTGTGCCTGCGGCTTGGCGGCCTGGGTCGCCGGAGCGGCCGGCTTGGCGGGCTTCGCCGGAGCGGCGGGCTTGGCCGGAGCGGCCGGCTTCGCCGGGGCGGCGTCGGCGGACGGCGCGGTGGCGTGGCCAGGCAGCGCGAGCTGCTGACCCGGGAAGATCAGGTTCGGGTTGGCGCCGACGACCGAGCGGTTCTGCTCGTACAGCGCCTGCCAGCCACCGTCGACGCTCCTGGCGTCGGCGATCCTGGACAGGGTGTCGCCACTGACGACGCGGTAGCTCTCCGGCGCGGCCGGAGCGGCCGACCCGGTGGCCGCAGCGGCGGCCGGCGGGGCGTCGGTGGTGGCGACGGCGGCCTGCGGGGCCGGGGCGGTGTGCGCCTGGGCGGTCACCGCGGTCACGAGCGGCACGGCGAAGGAGACACCGGTGACGGCCGTGGCGATGCCGATACGGACGGCGCGGGGCAGGGCGATACGACGAGCCTGAGCAGGCATGGAATTTTTCCTCTCCGACGCCTGCGAGGTGAGCTGTCGGGTTCGGGCTGGAGTTGCCCGGCCGCATGCGCGGCTTCACCCCTAGCCGGTCCTGGTCGTCCACGCCCTGAGGCGCGAACTCCGGTCCGGCGACTTACCTGTGGGTCCCCCGCTCCTGCCGTACAGAGTTCGTTTCGAACCACCGGGCAGCGGCAGGATTCGGCGTTCCACCCGGCGGATCCGTCCGGACTGGCCGGGCGGTCGCTGAACTAAAACCCATCCGTTCGGGTGAAGCAATGTCGATCTCTTGAAACAGCAACAACCCTCCGGAGCCCAGTGACCCTCCGCAGGGACGACCACACGATACGTACACAATCCATTCACCCCCAGCCACTGATCCACGACCCTGCGCCGAGATCCGCGACGCTGCGCGGCCGGCCGCTCACGGACAGCTCGCGGCCAACACACCACCCGGTGAGCCTTGTCACGTGCGTCCCGGCAGCGCAGGATTCGCCCGTGACCACCTCAGAGGCAGGGACCCTGCGCCTGGGCACCGCGCAGGGCCGCCTGGTACTACTGGCGACGGTGCTCGGCTCCAGCATGGCGATGCTCGACGGCACCGTGGTGAACGTCGCCCTGCCCCGGATCGGCGCCGACCTCGGCGCCTCCCTGGCGTCCCTGCAATGGACGCTGAACGCCTATCTGCTCACCCTGGCGGGCCTGATCCTGCTCGGCGGCGCGCTCGGCGACCGCTACGGGCGGCGCAAGGTCTTCCTGATCGGCGTGGTCTGGTTCGCCGTCGCCTCCGCGGCCTGCGCCGCCGCGCCGAACATCCACGTGCTGATCGCCGCCCGCGCCGTCCAGGGCATCGGCGGGGCGCTGCTCACCCCCGGCTCGCTCGCCATGCTCCAGGCCGTCTTCCACCCCGACGACCGCTCGGCGGCGGTCGGCCTCTGGTCCGGCCTCGGCGGGGTCTCGGCCGCGGTCGGCCCCTTCCTCGGCGGCTGGCTGGTGGACGGCCCCGGCTGGCGCTGGATCTTCCTGCTGAACCTGCCGCTCGCCGCCGCCGTGATCGTGGTCACCACCCGGTCGGTGCCGGAGAGCCGGGACGAGAGCGCCTCCGGCCGGTTCGACGTGCTCGGCGCCGTGCTCGCCGCCCTCGCCCTCGGCGCGGTCACCTACGCGCTGACCGCCGCCGGCGAGGGCCTGTCCCCCGCCGTCTGGGTCAGCGGCGTGGCCGGCCTGGTGCTCGGCGTCGCCTTCGTCGCCGTCGAGCGCCGCGCGCCCGAGCCGATGCTGCCGCTCGGACTGTTCTCCTCCCGGCTGTTCACCGCGGTGAACCTGGTGACCCTGTGCGTGTACGCGGCGTTCAGCGGGGTCTTCTTCCTGCTGGTGGTGCAGCTCCAGATCGTGTCCGGGTTCTCCCCGCTGGTCTCGGGCTTCGCGCTGGTGCCGATCACCGTGCTGATGCTGGTGCTGTCGGCGCGCGCCGGGCGCCTCGGCAAGCTGATCGGTCCGCGCATCCCGCTGACCGTCGGTCCGCTGCTGTGCGCCGCCGGAGTGCTGCTGATGCTGCGCATCGGCGCCGACTCCTCGTACTGGGTGGACGTGCTGCCCGCCGTCACGGTGATGGGCTGCGGGATGACGCTGCTGGTCGCGCCGCTGACGGCGACGGTGCTGGCCGCCGTCGAGGTCCGGCACGCGGGCATCGCCAGCGGGGTCAACAACGCCGCCGCCCGGGCGGCCGGCCTGCTCGCGGTGGCCGCCCTGCCGGCGCTGGCCGGGCTGAGCGGCGACGCCTACCGGGTGCCCGCCTCGGTCGACTCCGCGTTCCACACCGCGATGCTGATCTGCGCGGGCCTGCTCACCGCCGGCGGGCTGACCGCCCTCGCGACCGTACGGGGCAACGTGCTGGCCCCCGCGGACCACCCGGTGGCCGAGCCCGACACCGAGTGGAGCTGCGGCACCACCCCGCCGCTCGACCCCGGCCACGTCACCGCGACGCGTGAGGGCCCTGCCACCGGCGGTCCGGCGGCAGGGCCCTCACGCAAGGCCTGACGAATCGTCAGAGAATGTCGCCCGGAACGTACTTGGCGGCCTCCGGGTAGGCGGCCGCGACGGCCTCCACCTGGCGGACCACCTCGGCGACCTGGGCACCGGCCGCGCCGGTGAAGGAAAGCTTGTCGGCCAGCAGCGCGTCCAGCGCGGCCCGGTCCAGCGGAATCCGCTCGTCGGCGGCCAGGCGGTCCAGCAGCTCGTTCTCCCGGGCACCCGCGCGCATCGCCAGCGCGGAGGCCACGGCGTGCTCCTTGATGACCTCGTGGCCGGTCTCCCGGCCCACGCCCGCGCGCACCGCGCCCATCAGCACCTTGGTGGTGGCGAGGAACGGCAGGTAGCGGTCCAGCTCGGTCTCGATCACGGCCGGGAAGGCGCCGAACTCGTCGAGGACGGTCAGGAAGGTCTCCAGCAGACCGTCGAAGGCGAAGAACGCGTCCGGCAGCGCGACCCGGCGCACCACCGAGCAGGAGACGTCCCCCTCGTTCCACTGGTCGCCGGCCAGCTCGCCGGTCATCGAGGCGTAGCCGCGCAGGATGACGGCCAGGCCGTTGACGCGCTCGCAGGAGCGGGTGTTCATCTTGTGCGGCATCGCGGAGGAGCCGACCTGGCCCTCCTTGAAGCCCTCCGTGACCAGCTCGTGGCCGGCCATCAGGCGGATGGTCTTGGCCAGGCTGGACGGCGCGGCGGCCAGCTGGACGAGGGCGGTGAGCACCTCGAAGTCCAGCGAGCGCGGGTAGACCTGGCCGACGCTGGTCAGCACGTGGTCGAAGCCGAGGTGCCCGGCGACCCGGCGCTCCAGCTCGGCCAGCTTCTCGGTGTCCCCGCCCATCAGGTCCAGCATGTCCTGGGCGGTGCCGACCGGGCCCTTGATCCCGCGCAGCGGGTAGCGGGCGATCAGCTCCTCCAGACGGCGGAAGGCGACCAGCAGCTCGTCGGTGATCGAGGCGAAGCGCTTGCCCAGGGTGGTGGCCTGCGCGGCCACGTTGTGCGAGCGGCCGGCCATGACCAGCTCGGCGTGCTGGGCGGACAGCTTGCCCAGGCGCACCAGCACGGCCACCGTGCGGTCCCGTACGTGCTCCAGGGACTGGCGGATCTGGAGCTGCTCGACGTTCTCGGTCAGATCCCGGGAGGTCATGCCCTTGTGGATCTGCTCGTGGCCGGCGAGTTCGCTGAACTCCTCGATCCGGGCCTTCACGTCGTGGCGGGTGACCCGCTCACGGGCGGCGATCGAACCGAGGTCGACCTGGTCGATCACCCGCTCGTAGTCGGCGACGGCGCCCGCCGGCACCTCGACGCCGAGGTCCTGCTGGGCCTTCAGGACGGCGAGCCACAGGTGGCGCTCGAGGACCACCTTGTGCTCGGGGGACCACAGCTGGGCCAGGGTCGCCGAGGCGTACCGGGAGGCCAGGACATTGGGGATCTGGGGCTTCGCGCTCACGCTTCGCAAGAGTAACAGCCGAGGTCACGCCAGGCGTCGGCGGATGGGGTAGGCTGGGTCGATTGAGCGCCCTTCACCTGACGCACCGAAATCTTCTCACCGCAAGGATACCACATCGATGAGTGAAGTTCCAGCGGAACCCGTCCTCGCCGAGGCCCTGCGCAGCGAACAGGCCCACCTCTCCGGCCTCTACGCCCGGCTGGACACCGTACGCGAGCGGGCCCGGCGCACCGCCGACGCCGCCCACGACGGAGCCGCGGCCGGCGGCACCCACCAGTCCAGGCTGGAACGCGAGGTGCGCGCCCGCGAGGCCGCCCGCCACGCCGCCCGGCTGGACGCGGTCGAGCACGGCCTCTGCTTCGGCCGGCTCGACGCTCGCGACGGCACCGTCCACTACATCGGTCGAGCCGGCCTGACCGACGAGGCCCACGAACCGCTGCTGCTCGACTGGCGCACCCCGGCCGCCCGCCCCTTCTACACCGCGACGCCCGCCCGGCCCGGCCCCGTGGTGCGCCGCCGCCACCTGCACACCAGGGGCCGCACCCTCACCGGCCTGGACGACGAGGCGCTCGACCTCGTCGGGCTGAGCGACTCCGGCCGGCGCGGCCTGGTCGGCGAGGCCGCGCTGCTCGCCGCGCTCGCCCGCGACCGCACCGGCCGCATGGGCTCCGCCGTCGCCACCATCCAGACCGAGCAGGACCGGGTGATCCGCTCCCCGCTGTCCGGCGCCCTGGTGGTCCAGGGCGGTCCAGGCACCGGCAAGACGCTGGCCGCCCTGCACCGCGCCGCCTACCTGCTGTTCACCCACCGCGCCGCCCTGGAGCGCCGGGGCGTGCTGCTGATCGGCCCCAACGCCGGCTTCCTGCGGTACATCCACGAGGTGCTGCCCGCCCTCGGCGAAACCGAGGTGGTCCTGCGCACCGTCGGCGAGCTCTTCCCCGGCATCGACGCCACCGGCACCGACGCCCCCGCCACCGCCGTGGCCAAGGGCGGCCCCCGGATGGCCGGGGTGCTCCGCCGCGCCCTGGCCGCCCACCAGCGGGCCCCGGCCGAAGGCCTGGACCTCGGCGAGGGGCTGACCCTCTCCGCCCGGGCCTGCGCCGAGGCCAGGGACGCCGCCCGTGGCCTGCGACTGCCGCACAACCGGGCCCGCGGCTTCTACCTGCGCACCCTGCTCGACGCCCTCGGCATCGCCCAGGCGCTCACCCTCGGCCGCCCGTACGACGACGAGGAGGCCCACTACGCCCCGCGCGAACTGTGGCAGCGCCCGGACGTCCGCGCCGTGCTCGACCCGCTGTGGCCGCTGCTCACCCCGCAGCAGCTGCTCGAACGGCTGCTCACCGACCGGGAGTTACTTGCGGATTCGGCCCCCGGGCAGGCGTCCGTCCTGCTCCGCCCGCCCGGCTCCCCCTGGACGGTCGAGGACGTCCCACTGCTCGACGAGGCCGCCGAACTCCTCGGCGAACAGCGGGCTTCCGCCGCCTGCGACGAGGACCCGGACGAACTGGCCTTCGCCCAGGGCGTGTTGACCATCACCGGACAGACCGACGACGTCCTGCTGAACTCCGCCGCGCTGGCCGGGCGCTTCCGCGACGACGGCCCGTACCGCTCCACCGCCGAGCGCGCCGCCGACGACCGCACCTGGGCGTACGGCCACGTCGTCGTCGACGAGGCGCAGGAGCTGTCCGCGATGGCCTGGCGCGCCGTCCTGCGGCGCGTCCCGGCCACCTCGCTCACCATCGTCGGCGACCTCGCCCAGACCGGATCGCCCGCCGGCGCCCGCAGCTGGGCCGAGATGCTCGACCCGCACCTGCCCGGCCGCTGGCGCGAAGAGCGGCTGACCGTCAACTACCGCACGCCGGAGCCCGTCATGGCCCTCGCCGCCGCCGTCCTGCGCACCGCCGTGCCCGGCCACCGGCCGCCCGAGTCCATCCGCCCCGGCACCGAGCAGCCGCGCGCGGTCCCCGTCCCGGACGGCGACTTCGCCGCCGCGCTCGCCCGGCTGCCCCGCGGCACCGGCACCTCGGGCGTGATCGCGCCGGACGCCCTGGCCGCCGGACTGGACGCGCTCACCGTTGCGGACGCCAAGGGGCTGGAGTTCGACGCGGTCGTGGTGGTCGAGCCGGCCGCGCTCGCGCCGCGCGACCGCTACGTCGCCCTCACCAGGACCACCCGTTCGCTCACCCTGCTGCACCACCGGCCGCTGCCGCCGGAACTCGCCGGGCTGCTCTGAGCGGAGCCGCTCCGGCCGGGAGGCAGCGGGCTTCGCGGGTCCTACTGCGCGCCGCCGGGGCGGCCGGCCAGCACCGGCAGCACCTGGGAGCAGATCGAGTGCAGGGCGATCCGCTGCTCGTCGGTCATCGCCTCGAAGGCCTGGTGGGTCCTGGCCATCTCACCGCGGATGCCGTTCAGGATCTCCCGGCCCTCGTCCGTGATCACCACGATCTTCACCCGGCGGTCACCGGCCGCCGCCGCCCGGTTGGCCAGGCCCAGCGACTCCAGCCGGTCCACGATCCCGGTGACGTTCGACGCGTCGCAGCCGAGCCGTCCGGCCAGCGCCCGCATCGGCACCGGCTCCTGCACCGCGCCCAGCGCCTTGGCCTGCGAGGAGGAGAGGCCGTGCCTGGCCGCGGCCGCCGCGAAGTCCTGGAAGTACGCGGCACCGACGGAGGCCAACACCTCCATCAACTCGGCGTTGGTCGGTACGGTCGTCGTCGCTGTCGAACCCATGGGGCAAGGGTACGGCCAGGTGCTTCAGTAACTCAAGCTTTGACCAGGGCAACCGTCCGCGAGTCGCCTCCCGCCCGTCCCGGGTCAGAGCACGAGCTGGTCGAACAGCCGCCGCAGCTCCGCCTCCGGGTCCGCGGTCAGCCCGGTGTGCACCGGCCCCGGCTGGACGATCGCGCTGCGCGGCGCGGTCAGCCAGCGGAACCGCTGACCGGCGTTGTCCCCCGCCGCCGGACCGGCCTGCGGGCCGCCCAGGCAGACGGCCTCGATCCCGTGCAACGCCCGCCGCACGCCCTGCACGTCCGCCACCGGATCCAGCGCCAGCAGCCGGGCCTGGTCCAGGTGGGTACGGGCGGCCAGGTGCGAACTCTGCCGGCAGTACAGCAGCACCCCGACGTTGACGCACTCGCCGCGCTCGACCCTCGGCACCGCGCGGATCACGGCGTACTCGTAGTCGTGCAGCTCGACAGTGGCCGGCAGCGCGGACGGCGAGGACTCGGTCATGCGGGCACCTCCGGCAGCCAGTCGCGCGGACCGGCCAGTCGCTCGGTCAGCTGGGTGCGGTACGCGGCGCGCACCTCGTCGGGCGAGTCGAAGCCGAACTCGTCCGTCAGCCACACCTCGGGGATCCGTGCCACCGCGGCCTCGATCGCCGCCTCCGCGACCGGCGCGAGCGCCTTGTCGGCCGCCGCCACGTCCGGCCTGGCCCGCAGCAGCGCGTGGTCGGAGGCGTCGTACGGGCGGCGGATCCAGGCGGCGGCGCCCGGCCAGTTGTGGTGGAAGATCAGGCTCGCGCCGTGGTCGATCAGCCGCAGCCCACCGGTCGCCACCAGCAGGTTGGGGTTGCGCCAGGACCGGTCGACGTTGCCGATCAGCGCGTCGAACCAGAGCACCTGCCCGGCGAGTTCCGGGTCCACCTCGAAGCAGAGCGGGTCGAAGTTGAGCGCGCCGCTGACGAAGGCCATCCCGAGGTTGGTCCCGCCGCTGGCCCGCATCTGGTCCTGGATCTGGTGGTCCGGCTCGCTGCGCGCGAGCACCGGGTCCAGGTCGACCGTCACCAGCTCCGGCACCGGCAGCCCGAGCCGCCGGCCGAGTTCCCCGGCCAGCACCTCCGCGACCAGTGCCTTGCGCCCCTGCGCGGCACCGACCCATTTCAGCGCGTACAGCCGCCGGTCGTCGGCCTCGACCAGGCCCGGCATCGAGCCGCCTTCTCGCAGTGGCGTCACGTACCGGATCGCCGTCACCTGGGGTAGCACGGCCGACAGCCTATCGGTGCCGCCACCCCTTTCCCCCACCACCACCCCGTACGGGGGAAGCCCGCTCCCCTCTCCCCGCCGCGCTGCCCCGCCCACGCCCCGCGCCCCCCGGCTCCCCCCTGCGCCCCGCCCCGGTGGCAGCCCCCGCTGCTCCGTGCGAGTGTGGCGGGCAGTAATGGGGACCTTCACGGCAAAGGGATGAACGATGGAACGACCTCGGATCCTGATCGTGGGCGGTGGCTTCGCCGGCCTGGAGTGCGCCCGCCGCCTCGAACGCAAGCTGTCACCGTCGGAGGCCGAGATCTCGCTGGTCACGCCGTTCAGCTACCAGCTCTACCTCCCCCTCCTCCCCCACGTCGCGGCCGGCGTCCTCACCCCGCAGTCCGTGGCCATCTCCCTGCGCCGCTCGCTGCGCCGCACCCACATCGTCCCCGGCGGTGCCATCGGCGTGGACCCGGCCTCCAAGGTGTGCGTCGTCCGCAAGATCACCGACGAGGTGGTCGCGCAGAAGTACGACATCCTGGTGCTCGCCCCCGGCAGTGTCACCCGCACCTTCGACATCCCCGGCCTCACCGACTACGCCCGCGGCATGAAGACGCTCGCCGAGGCGGCCTACGTCCGCGACCACGTGATCGCCCAACTCGACCTCGCCTCCGCCACCCTGGACCAGAAGGAGCGCGAGTCCCGGCTCCAGTTCGTGGTGGTCGGCGGCGGCTACGCGGGCACCGAGACGGCCGCCTGCCTCCAGCGGCTGACCACCGCCGCCACCCTGCGCTACCCGCGCCTGGACGCCCGGCAGATCAAGTGGCACCTGATCGACATCGCCCCGAAGCTGATGCCGGAGCTCGGCGACCCGCTCGGCGAAGCCGCCCTGGAGGTGCTGCGCGACCGCGGCATCGAGGTGTCACTGGGCGTCTCGGTGGCCGAAGTCGGCGCCGAGACGGTCAAGTTCACCGACGGCCGGGTGCTCCCCTGCCGCACGCTGATCTGGACCGCCGGCGTGGCCGCGAGCCCGCTGATCGGCACCCTGGACGCCGAGACGGTCCGCGGCCGGCTCGCCGTGACGGCGGAGATGCGGGTGCCGCAGTTCGAGGGCGTGTTCGCGCTCGGCGACGCCGCCGCCGTCCCCGACCTCGCCAAGGGGGACGGCGCGGTCTGCCCGCCGACCGCCCAGCACTCCGCCCGGCAGGGCCGCGCGACCGCCGACAACGTGATCGCCTCGCTCCGCAACCAGCCGCTGGAGCCGTACTACCACAAGGACTTGGGCCTGGTGGTCGACCTCGGCGGCAAGGACGCGGTCTCCAAGCCGCTCGGCGTGGAGCTGCGCGGGGTGCCGGCCCAGCTGGTGGCGCGCGGCTACCACCTGATGGCGATGCGCACCAACGCGGCCAAGTTCCGGGTGGGCGCCAACTGGGTGCTCAACGCGACCGCCGGCGACGACTTCGTGCGCACCGGCTTCCTCGCCCGCCAGCCCGCCCGGCTGCGCGACTTCGAGTACACCGACGCCTATCTGACGAAGGATCAGGTCCGCGCCCACGCGCAGTCCCTGCTCGCCAAGGGCTGACCCTCCGGCACGGGACGCGCCCGACCGGGTCGGCGCCCCGGCGGCCGAGGCCGGGCCAGGGCCAGGGCCGGGCCGGCGGGGCGCCGACGCACGTGGTCGGCGCGAGGCCGGGCACGTCCTGCCCGGCCGTCGGCCACACCCGCCGCCCCCGAACCGCACCGGCGCTCACACCAGCCGCGATCCGCCCCGGCCCGCCCCCAGCACCGTCGCCAGGTCCTCCGCCAGCTCCCGCGCCTGCGCGGGCTCCAGCCGCGCCGTGGTGAAGCGCAGCCCGGGCGGCGACTGGATCCGGTACCGCGCGCCGGGCGCCGCGACCCAGCCGCGCTGCACCAGCGCCGCCAGCACCGAGGTCTCGTCCGGCACCGGCACCCAGACGTTCAGCCCGCTCTCCCCGTGCGCCGCGATCCCACGGGCCGCCAGCTCCCCGAGCAGCGCGTCCCGCCTGGCCCGGTACGCCCCGGCCACCAGGGCGGCCGGGGCGGCGTCGCCGCGCCACAGCTCCGCGACGGTGCGCTGCAGCAGGTGGCTGACCCAGCCGACGCCCAGCCGCAGCCGGCCGGCCACCCGCCCGATCGTCTCCTCGTCGCCGACCGCGATCGAGACCCGCAGGTCGGGCCCGTACGCCTTGGCCGCCGAGCGCACCACCGCCCAGTGCCGGGTGCCGGCGCCGACCAGCGGGTGGTAGGGCTGGTCGACCATGCCGTGCCCGTGGTCGTCCTCGATCAGCAGCACTCCGGGGTGCTCGGCCAGTACGGCCTTCAGCGCCTCGGCCCGTCGCGCGGTGAGCGCCGCGCCGGTCGGGTTCTGCGCCCGGCTGGTGACCACCACGGCCCGGGCGCCCTCGGCCAGCGCGGCGGCCAGCGAGTCCGGCAGCGGGCCCTCGTCGTCCAGCCGGAAGGGCGCGTGCCGCAGCCCCATCGCGGGCAGCAGGTCGAGCAGGCTGCCCCAGCCCGGGTCCTCGACGGCCACCGCGTCGCCGGGGCGCAGCCGGGCGTCGAGGATCCGCTCGACGGTGTCCAGCGAGCCTGAGGCGACGACGACCGGTCCGCCGGGCAGGCCGTCGGCCTCGAAGGAGGCGCGGGCCATCGCGAGCAGCCGCGGGTCGACGGCCTCGTGCCCGTAGAGCACCGGATCGGCGTGCGCGGCCTCGGCGGCGGCCGCGATGGCCCGGGTGAGGTCGGGCAGCAGGGCCGGGTCGGGGTTGCCGGTGGAGAGGTCGCGGGCGTGCGGGGGGACGGGGACGCGGATCCGGTCGCGCGGGGCGAGGGCGGGTCTGGGCAGGATGCGGCTGCCCTTTCGGCCCGCGGTCTCGATCACGCCGCGGTCGCGCAGCAGCCGGTAGGCGGCGGCGACGGTGTTGGGGTTGACGCCGAGTTCGGCGGCGAGGTCGCGCAGCGGGGGCAGCGCGGTTCCCGGGGCGAGCAGTCCGCTGCTCACGCCCTGCTCGATGTGGGCCGCGATCTCAGTGGCGCGTCGCCCTTTCAGCGGATAGTCTCCTAGCACAAAGCAAATTATGCACTAGTACATAGAGGATGTCATGTCAGCCAACCCGGAAGGTTCGCCCAGCTACTCCCGCACCCCCGGAACCACACCCACCCGCTACCGGGACCGGGCCACCTGGGAGCAGGAGGCGATCCACGCCATCCTCGACAGCACGTACGTCTGCCACCTCGGCTTCGTCGTCGACGGCGCCCCCGTCGTCCTGCCGACGATCTTCGCCCGGGTCGGCAGCCGGCTCTACCTCCACGGCTCCACCGGCAGCCGCCCGCTGCGCAACGCCTCCGGCGAGCAGGGCATGCCGGTCTGCGTCACGGTCACCCTGGTCGACGCCCTGGTGCTGACCAAGTCCGCGTTCAACCACTCGGTGAACTTCCGCTCGGTGGTCGCCCACGGCACCGCGCACCAGGTCACCGACGCCGGGGAACGGGACGTCGCGCTGGCCGCCCTGGTCGACCACGCGGTGCCCGGCCGGTCCGCCGAGGTCCGTCCGGCCGACGCCAAGGAGCTCGCCGCCACCGCCGTCATCCGGCTGGAGCTGGACGAGGTCTCGGCCAAGACCCGCGCCGACGGCGCCGACGACGACCCGGAGGACGCCGGCCTGCCGCACTGGTCCGGCCTGATCCCGGTCACCACCGTGCACGGCGCCCCCGAGCCGCACCCCGGAACCACCGTCCCGCTGCCCGCGCACCTGCGCGGCTACCCCCGCTGACGGGAGGTCCACCCATGCTGATCAGATCCTGGGACCGCGGCGACGAGAACGAGTGGCGCGCCTGGCTGGCCGAGGGCCGCGACTTCGGCCTGCTCGCGGCCAACGGCGGCGCCGGCGAGGGCCCGGTGCTGGTCCCGACGCACTTCCTGCTGGACGCCGAACGCGGCGAGATCCTGCTCCACCTGGCCGCGCCCAACCCGCTGCTGGCCGCCGTCAGGGCCGACCCGCAGGTCACCCTCGCGGTCACCGACGGCTACGCCTTCGCCCCCGGGCACTGGCGCGGCGCGCCGGGCACGCCCACCAGCTACTACGCCTCGGTCCACTTCCACTGCACCGCCGAGGTGGTGGAGTCAGCCACCGGCAAGGCGGAGATCCTCAACCGCCAGCTGGCGCACTTCCAGCCCGAGACGCCTGAGGTCCGGGTGGTGCCCGGTGAGGGCGAGCTGGCCAGGCAGCTGCCCGGGCTGCGCGGGCTCCGGCTGACCGTGAACGAGGTGCGGGCCAAGTTCAAGTACGACGACAAGAAGCCCGCCGAGGCGCAGTACGCGATCGCCGACCGGCTCGCCGAGCGCGCCGACGGACGAGGGCGCGGCCGTGACCAGTACGCCGCCGCCCGCGCCCAGCTGCTCCGCCGTCACCGGCGGCGCACCGCGGGGCCCGGCGCCGCACCGGAGGGCGCCACCGCCCCCTCGGACACCACCCCCCGCACCGACCACCCGCGCGGTGCGGACCGGCGCACCGACCACCCGCGCGCCGCCGACTGACCCGGAGTCACCCGATCGGTCGCCAACTCGGGCAGGTCGGCCGCCGCGCTGCTCGAATGTGAGACGAGCCCTGCCCACTCGGCGTCGGAGCGGGCCCGTCCACCCCCGGGAGCGCGTGTGTCCTCAGTCAACAGCCATCGGGCGACCGGAGAGGCCCACCTCGGCCACGTGGTGTTCATCTCGGCGGCCGCGGCCATGGGCGGCTTCCTGTTCGGCTACGACAGCGCGGTGATCAACGGCGCCGTGACGGGCATCCAGCGGCACTTCGCGGTGGGCAACGGCACCACCGCCTTCGTGGTGGCGATCGCGCTGCTCGGCTCGGCGGCGGGCGCGGTGATCGCGGGCCGGCTCGCCGACCGCCTCGGCCGGGTGCGCACGATGCTGCTGGCCGCCGTGCTGTTCGCGGCCAGCGGCCTCGGTTCGATGTTCCCGCCGAACATCCAGACCCTCGCCACCTGGCGCGTGATCGGCGGCATCGCGATCGGCATCGCCTCGGTGATCGCCCCGACCTACATCGCCGAGGTCGCCCCGACCGCCTACCGCGGCCGGCTCGCCTCCTTCCAGCAGATGGCGATCGTGCTCGGCATCACCGTCTCCCAGCTCGCCAACTGGGCGCTCAACCAGGCCGCCGGCGGCGAGTCCACCAGCCACCTCGGCGGCATCCAGGCCTGGCAGTGGATGCTCGGGGTCGAGACCATCCCGGCCCTGGTGTACGGGCTGATGGCGCTCTCCATCCCGGAGTCGCCGCGCTTCCTGATCGCCGACCACCGCGAGGCGCAGGCCCGCAAGGTGCTGGTCGAGGTCGAGGGCGAGGGCGTGGACCTGGACGCCAGGGTGGCGGAGATCCGCACGGTGCTGGAGTCCTCGCACAAGCCCCGGCTCAAGGACCTGACGGGCGGCCGCTTCGGCCTGCTGCCGATCGTCTGGGTGGGCATCGGCGCCTCGGTGTTCCAGCAGTTCGTCGGCATCAACGTGATCTTCTACTACTCGTCCTTCCTGTGGCAGTCGGTCGGCATCAACGAGTCCGACTCGCTGCTGATCAGCCTCTCCACCTCGATCATCAACGTGATCGGCACGGTGATCGCGATGGTCCTGGTGGACCGGATCGGCCGCAGGCCGCTCGCCCTGGCCGGCTCGGCCGGCATGGCGGCCGCGCTGTCCACCGCCGCCTGGGCGTTCTCCTACCGGCACGGCACCGGCGACACCGCCACCCTGGACAACACCCACGCCACCGTCGCCCTGATCGCCGCGCACGTCTTCGTGCTCTGCTTCGCCTTCTCCTGGGGCGTGGTGGTCTGGGTCCTGCTCGGCGAGATGTTCCCCAACCGGATCCGCGCGCTGGCCCTGTCCGTCGCCGCCTCGGCGCAGTGGATCGCCAACTGGGCGATCACCGTCAGCTTCCCCGACCTCGCCGACTGGAACCTCTCGGCGACGTACGTCATCTACGCGGCCTTCGCGCTGCTCTCCATCCCGTTCGTGGCCTTCTGCATCAAGGAGACCAAGGGCCGGGCGCTGGAGGAGATGGGCTGACCGGGACCGCCCCGCCGACCCCCGCCGCACGCGGCCCGACCCACCGAGAGGAAGCCATGCCTGACCAGGGCGGCTCCCGGCAGAACGTCACCTTCCCGAGCAACGGCCGTACGGCGCACGGCTACCTGGCCCGCCCGCCGCAGGGCGTCGGTCCCGGCCTGGTGGTGGTGCAGGAGTGGTGGGGCCTCACCTCGCACATCGCCGACGTGGCCGACCGCTTCGCCACCGAGGGCTTCACCGTCCTCGCCCCCGACCTGTTCGGCGGCGCCACCACCCACGACGGCACCGAGGCGGCCCGGTTCAGGCGCGAGCTCCCGGTCGAGCGGGCGGTGGAGGACCTCGCCGGGGCCGTCGACCACCTGTTCGCGCTGGACGGCGTGGTCGGCGACGCGGTCGGGGTGGTCGGCTTCTGCATGGGGGGCGGCTTCGCCCTGCTGCTGGCCGCGAGGGCCGGCGACAAGGTGGCCGCCGTGGTGCCGTTCTACGGCCTGCCGCCCGACCCGGACTTCGACTACCGCGGTCTGACCGCCCACGTGCTCGGCCACTTCGGCGAGCTGGACGGCTCGATCCCGATGGCCACCGTGGACGAGGCGGCGATCCGGATCGGCGAGGCCACCGACGTCCGTCCGGAGATCCACTTCTACCCGGCCGGGCACGCCTTCATGAACGACGAGAACCTGATCGGCACCCACGACCCGCTCCAGGCCCGGATCGCCTGGCGCCGCACGCTCGCCTTCCTCTGGGGCCACCTCGGCTGACACCCCCGTTCCGGGGTGCCGGTACGAAAACCGTATGGACAGCCGTACGACCCTTCGGCATAGTCACCGGGTGCCGACCACCCCACCCTCCTCCCCCCGCCGTTTCGCCTGGGCGAGCCGCAACTTCCGCATCCAGACCGCCGCCACCGTGATCAGCGGCCTGGGCAACGCCGGAGCCCCCATCGCCACCGCCTTCGCCGTGCTCGGCAACGGCGGCACCACCACCGAGGTCGGCTACGTCACCGCCGCCCGACTGGTGCCCACCGTGCTGCTCATGGTGGTCGGCGGCACCCTCGCCGACCGGCTGCCGCGCCACCTGATCATGGTCGCCGCCAACGTGTTCAGCGGCGTCTCCCAGGCCGTCCTGGCCGCCCTGGTGCTGACCGGGGACGTCCGGTTCTGGCAGATGATGGTGCTCTCCGCGGCCGGCGGGGCCGGCTACGCCCTGTACTCGCCCGCCTCCGGCGGCATGATCATGCAGGCCGTCCCCAAGGAGCACGCCGCCCGCGCCTTCGCGGTCTTCCGGATGGGCCTCAACGCCTCCCAGATCGGCGGCGCGGCCCTCGGCGGCGCGCTCACCGCCGCCGTCGGCCCCGGCTGGGTGCTCGCCCTGGACGCCCTCTGCTTCCTGGCCGCCGCCGCGCTCCGCTACTTCCTGGAGCCGGAGAAGGGCCCGGTGCCCTCCGGCGGCGGCATGCTGCGCGATCTGCGCGAGGGCTGGCGGGAGTTCGCCTCCCGCCGCTGGCTCTGGGTGATCGTGCTCCAGTTCTCCGTCCTGGTCGCCTGCATCAACGCGGTCGAGTCGGTGTACGGTCCGACCGCCGCCAAGGAGCGGCTCGGCGGCGCGGGCGCCTGGGGCCTGGCGATGTCCGCCTACGGCGTCGGGCTGGTGGCCACCGGCGTGCTGATGACCCGCTGGCGGCCCCGCCGGATCCTGCTGGTCGGCAACTGGGGGGTCTTCCTGTTCGGCGTGCCCGCCCTCGCCCTCGCCGCCGAGGTGCCGCTGCCGCTGCTGGTCGTCGCGATGTTCCTGTCCGGCGTCGGCGTCACCGTCTTCGGCGTCAACTGGATGGTCGCGCTCCAGCAGGAGATACCCGAGGAGATGTTCTCCCGGGTCAGCGCCTACGACGAACTCGGCTCCTACTCGCTGGCCCCGGTCGGCACCGCGCTGGCCGGGCCCGCCGCGGTGGCGCTCGGCCTGTCCGGAGCGCTCTGGGCGTGCGCCGTCATCTGCCTGGTGCTCAGCGCGGTCGTCCTGCTGGAACCGCAGGTGCGCCGGTTGAGCCGGCGGAGCACGACCGACGCACCGGTGTCCGTCAGCGAGCCCGCGCCCGCGCCGTGAGCCCCTGTGCGCCCCGCGTGCGCCCACCCCCCATGAGCAACCGGAGGTGCGCGCGGGTCGTCCGAACAGTCAGGAAACACCACTGTCTCTGGGGGCCACCGGTGCCGAAGCCACTGCTGTTCCTGGACGTCGACGGCGTCCTGAACCCGGTCTGCCCGCATCCGGACGCCGGGTTCGACGCCCACACCATGTTCGGCTACACCGTCCTGCTCTCCGCCCGGCACGGCGCCTGGCTGCGCGAACTCGCCCGCACGTACGACCTGGTGTGGGCGACCACCTGGGAGACCCACGCGAACACCCACATCGCCCCGGCGATCGGCCTGGACCCGCTCCCCGTGGTCACCTTCACCGGCTACGCCCCCCAGCCGGGCGACCCGCGCGTCCCGCTGATGGAGCTCTTCTCCGCCGCAAAGTGGGCCCCGCTGCTGCGCTACGCCGAGGGGCGCCCGTTCGCCTGGGTGGACGACGTCATCCCACCGCGGCTGGTCCGCCGCTCCCAGTGGCGCCGGGACCGCCTGCTGCTGCCCGTCGACCCCGGTCAGGGCCTGGAGCGCCGGCACGTCGACCGGCTGCTCGCCCGCCCGCCGCGCGGCCAGGCGCTGTCGGTCAAGGGGTCGGCAGCCAGCTGACGTGCCCGGCCAGCAGGGCGTACCCGACGAAGGCCACCGTGTCGATCAACGCGTGCGCCACCACCAGCGGCATCACCCGCCCCCAACGCCGGTACAGCAGGCAGAACACCACGCCCATCACCATGTTGCCGACCAGCCCGCCGACCCCCTGGTACAGGTGGTACGAGCCGCGCAGCACCGAACTCGCCGCCACCGCCACCGGCCAGGACCACCCCAGCTGCCGCACCCGGCGCAGCAGGTAGCCGAGGACGAGGACCTCCTCCAGGACGGCGTTCTGCCAGGCCGACAGCAGCAGCACCGGCACCCGCCACCACACGTCCGGCAGCCCGGACGGCGCCACCGTCAGGTTGTACCCGGCCGCCTGCGAGGCCAGGTAGAGCGCCAGCCCCGACCCGCCGATGGCGGCCGCGACGGCGGCGCCCCGGCCCAGGTCGCGCAGCTTCTGCCCGAGGTCGAAGCCCAGCACCCGCAGCGCCACGCCCTCGCGCACCAGCAGGTAGCCGACCAGCACCACCGGCATCAGCCCGCGCCCGATGTAGTACAGCTGCCACACCAGGTCCAGCCAGGGCCGCCCCGGCGCCCGCGAGCCGTTCAGCGTGGCGACCTGCTGGCCGAGCTTGAGCGGTTCGGTGAGCGAGCCGGTGAAGCTGATCAGCGCACTGATCCCGCTCGCCCCGAGGGAGAGGCCCAGGACGATCAGCAGCTCCGCGCCGAGCAGCCGACGGGTGGGCTTCGCGGTCTCCGGCGCGGTCGGGACGGTGGTCACGGGGGCTCCAGCGGACGGGCGGTCGCTCCGGCCGTCGGCCGACCGCCGGAGCGATCATCCTGACACAGCCGCCGCAGCGCCCCGGCGGGGAGGTCTCAGCCCACCGGCCAGGTGTGCACCGGCTCGCCGCCGCGCATGTGCTCGGCGTAGCGCCTGGTCATCGCCGCGAGCGCGGCCGGCCGGTCCATCCCGTACTGCTCGCGCAGCCGGTGGAAGGTCGCGGCCTGCCAGGTCGCGCCGTTGGTGCGGCGCAGGCAGCGCTGCTCGATGATGCCCAGGTAGCGGTCCCGGTCCGCGGGCTCCACACCCCACTCTTCGAGGCCCTGGTGGGCCATCGGCAGCAGCTCGTTCAGCACCAGGTCGACGGCGGACACCGTCTGCAGCCCGCCGCCGCGGCCGGCCCGCCCCTGGCGGGGCCACTGGAACACCGCGTCGATGCCGTACCGGGCGCCCTGCCGGAAGTTCTCGTCGGCCCGCTCGAACGGCAGCCGGGTCCAGACCGGCCTGGGCTGCTCGGCGAGCACCCGCACCAGCCCGTAGTAGAAGGCGGCGTTGGCCAGGGTGTCGGCCACCGTCGGCCCGGCCGGCAGAGCCCGGTTCTCCACCCGCAGGTGCGCGATCCCGCCCGCGACGTCGTACACCGGGCGGTTCCAGCGGTAGATGGTGCCGTTGTGCAGCCTCATCTCGGCGAGCCTGGGCGCACCGCCCGAGGACAGCACCTTCATCGGGTCCTCGTCGTCGCAGATCGGCAGCAGCGCGGGGAAGTACCGCAGGTTCTCCTCGAACAGGTCGTACGCCGAGTCCACCCAGCGCTCGCCGAACCAGGTGATCGGGCGCACCCCCTGCGCCTTGAGCTCCGCCGTACGGGTGTCACAGGCCTGCTGGAAGAGCACCGGACGGGTCTCCCGCCACAGCTCCCGCCCGAACAGGAACGGCGAGTTGGCGCCGAGCGCGAGCTGCGGCCCGCAGAGCGCCTGGGCCGCGTTCCACACCGAGGAGAACCGCTCCGGGGTCACCTGGAGGTGCAGCTGGAGCGAGGTCGCGGCGGCCTCGGCCACCATGGTGATCGACTCCAGCTGGAGGTGCTCGACCCCCTCGATGTCCAGCGCGATGTCCTCCCCGCGAGCGGCCAGGATCTGGTCGCTGAGCAGGCTGTACCGCTGGTTGTGGCTCATCGCGTCCAGCCCGGTGTGGGCGTGTTCCAGGGTCGGCAGGATTCCCACCATGACGATCCTGGCGCCCGCCTCGGCCGCCCGCCGGTCGGCGTAGCGCAGCCCGGTGTCGATCTCCTCGCGCAGTTCCTCGAAGACGTGTCCGCAGAGCCGGTGCGGGGTGATGTTGACCTCGATGTTGAACTTGCCCAGCTCGGTCTGGAAGTCGCTGGAGCCGATCGCGCTCAGCACCTGGGCGTTGTTCATGGCCGGCAGGCCCTGCTCGTCGGCCAGGTTGAGCTCGATCTCCAGGCCCATCACCGCCCGCGGCCGGTCGAAGCGGTCCTCCCCGAGCATCCGTCCGAGCGCTTCGAGGCAGGTCTGGAGCTTGCGCCGGTACAGCTGCCGGTCCGCCAGTTCCGCCCGAGTCGCCACGACCTTCTCGCCCACGGTCCCCTCCTCCAGAGCCACCCCGTCGAGCACCCGGTCGACCGACCGTGCAAGCATGATGCCCACCCCGAAGATCGATACCCGAATGCGCCTACTGGCTTGCATTGCAAGGCGTCTGACGGAGAATCAGTAGAACTGTGGACTTGCCCGACGCCACTGCCTGTGATAAACAGGTCACCCTGCGCATCTGTTCGAATCTCGCCAGCCCCCGGCCGGTCCGCCTTTGCCCCGAAGCTCCGGAACCCCGGAGCCTCGTCGACGGCGGCGACCGCGCCGGCACCGCGATCCTGCACAACCGGACACGGCCAGGCCCGTCACCGTGGACGCGTCGCCGCGCCATGCCGGTATGCCGCACTCGCACGCCGATCTCGCTTGGAGAGGCGGACCCCGCCATGACCCTGCAAACCCCCCAGCCCCCACCGAGCGCCCTGCGCGCCGTCCTGGGCGCGCTCGACTCGGAGACCGCACTGCGCCAGCCCGCCGCCGCAGCACTGCTCCGTCCGAACGGCCCCCTACTCCCCGCCCACCCGCTCGCGGTGTACGTCCTGAACGGCCCGCGCCCGGAGCTCCCGGCCGCCCGCCGCACCGGCTGGCGCTTCCTGATCAAGGACGGCACCGAGGTCGCCGCCGCCGCCGAGGTGGTGCAGAGCGCCGAGGGTCACACCTTCTCCCACTTCACCGCCGGCCCCTACCTCGACTCGACGGTCCGCGCCCTGCGCGAGGCCTGGCAGCTCGCCCAGGGCTCCAGGACCCGCCGGCAGCCCCGGCTGCTGACCTTCCCCGGCCAGTACGCCACGGCGCTCTGGCTGCACAGCCCCGACACCGATCCGACCGCCGACCTGCTGATCCCGCTGGCCCCGGCCCCACTCGGCGTCACCGCGCACCGCGCCTGCCCGGCCGCCGAACTGCTGCCGCTGCTCGCCCGCGCCCCGCTCGCCAGGCCGCTGCTGCTCGGCTCCTCCTGACCCGGCGACCCCACCGGCCGCCGGGCCCACCCGCCCGGCGGCCCTCAGCCGTGCCCGCGCGCCCGCCCCCGCGTTCCTCACCCGAACGGCACCCACCTGGACGAGCCATCCGCCATGGCCCCAACGGGCCATGTCCCGACTGACCCACTGGTGCGCCATTTCCCCGCTGTCCCACCTGAACGGGTGATCTATGCCCGGGAGTTGTGGCGCATGTCACGAAATCCCTGCGCGCGGGTCCGCAGATGCCGACACTGGGAACCAGCGTGGAAGGACCCCCTGTCCTACCCACTTGAGCGCCGGTCCACACTTGGCCGGCGTGCGGACAGGATCCGACTACCGCGGCGGCTCCGGACGGCCCGACCTCCGGCGTCCGCATCACGGGGAGGATCGCGAAGCGAAGCGAGGGTACGCGTATGTGCCAGCACCGTCCTGAGTGCCCGTCGGCCGAGTCGGAGGACCGTGAGGCGGCCGCGTCGGTGGCCCGCCACCCGGAGCAGGGCTGGAGCCTGCTCTGCAACGGCGTCGTCCTCTTCGAGGACACCGGAGAACTGCTGCCCGACGGCCGGGTGATCGCCCCGCGCCGCCCCGTCGCCCACGCGGCCTGACCACCCGGTCGGACCGTACGGCGGGGGCAGCCGCCGACGAACGAGCGCAACGGGCAGGGCCCCGGCGGAAACTCCGCCGGGGCCCTGCCGGTCCGAGCAGGACCTCCTCGGGTCCGGTCCGGTCAGACGCCGTACTCGTCCATGGGCGGGCAGGAGCAGACCAGGTTGCGGTCGCCGTACGCGCCGTCGATCCGGCTCACCGGCGGCCAGTACTTGTCCGCCGGGTTCACGCCCGCCGGGAAGACCGCCTCCTGCCGCGAGTAGCCGTGCGCCCAGTCACCGGCCAGCGTGGCGGCGGTGTGCGGGGCGTTGCGCAGCGGGTTGTCCTCGGCCGGCCACTCGCCCGAGCCGACCTTGTCGACCTCGGCCCGGATGGTGATCATCGCGTCGCAGAACCGGTCGATCTCGTGCAGGTCCTCGGACTCGGTCGGCTCGATCATCAGCGTGCCGGCCACCGGGAACGACATCGTCGGCGCGTGGAAGCCGTAGTCGATCAGGCGCTTGGCGATGTCGTCCACCGTCACGCCCGTCTCCTTGGTCAGCGGGCGCAGGTCGATGATGCACTCGTGCGCGACCAGGCCGCCGGGGCCGGTGTAGAGCACCGGGAAGTGCGGCGCCAGGCGCTTGGCGATGTAGTTGGCGTTCAGCACCGCGACCTGGGTCGCGTGCTTGAGGCCCTCGCCGCCCATCAGCCGGACGTACGCCCAGGAGATCGGCAGGATGGCCGCCGAGCCCCACGGCGCGGCCGAGATCGGGCCCACGCCGGTGGCCGGGCCCGCCTCCGCCTGGAGCGGGTGGTTCGGCAGGTACGGCGCCAGGTGGGCGCGCACCGCGACCGGGCCGACGCCCGGGCCGCCGCCGCCGTGCGGGATGCAGAAGGTCTTGTGCAGGTTCAGGTGCGAGACGTCCGCGCCGAACTTGCCCGGCTTGGCGAGGCCGACCAGGGCGTTCAGGTTGGCGCCGTCCACGTACACCTGGCCGCCGGCCTCGTGCACCAGGGCGCAGATGTCGGTGATCTGGGTCTCGTACACGCCGTGGGTGGACGGGTAGGTGACCATCAGCACGGCGAGGCTGTCGCGGTGCTGCTCGATCTTGGCCTTCAGGTCCTCGACGTCCACGTCGCCGTCGACCAGGGTCTTCACCACGACCACGCGCATGCCGGCCATCACCGCGGAGGCCGCGTTGGTGCCGTGCGCCGAGGACGGGATCAGGCAGACGTCACGCTGGGTGTCGCCGTTGGCGTGGTGGTAGGCGCGCACGGCCAGCAGGCCGGCCAGCTCGCCCTGGGAGCCCGCGTTCGGCTGGATCGAGACGGCGTCGTAGCCGGTCACCTCGACCAGCTGCTGCTCCAGCTGGCGGATCAGGGTCAGGAAGCCCTGGGCCTGGTCGATCGGCGCGAAGGGGTGCAGCTGGCCGAACTCCGGCCAGGTCACCGCCTCCATCTCGGTGGTCGCGTTGAGCTTCATGGTGCAGGAGCCCAGCGGGATCATGCCGCGGTCCAGCGCGTAGTCCCGGTCCGACAGGCGGCGCAGGTAGCGCAGCATGGCGGTCTCCGAGCGGTGACTGTGGAAGACCGGGTGGGTCAGGTACTCGTCCTCGCGCAGCAGCGCGGCGGGCAGCGCCCCGGCGGCCTCGGCGATCTCGACGGCGGGGACGCCGAACGCGGCCCAGACGCCGGCCAGGTGCTCGCGGGTGGTGGTCTCGTCGGTGGAGACGGAGATCCGGTCCGCGCCGTCCTGGTGGACGTTGATGCCGTTGGCGCGGGCGGTGGCGGCGATCTCGGCGGCGCGGCCCGGGACGACGGCGGTGACGGTGTCGAAGAACTCGCCGTGCAGCAGCTCCACGCCGCCGGCCCGCAGGCCCTCGGCGAGAGCGGCGGCGTAGCGGTGGGTGCGGCGGGCGATGTCGGCCAGGCCGTCCGGGCCGTGGTAGACGGCGTACATGGAAGCCATCACGGCGAGCAGCACCTGGGCGGTGCAGATGTTGCTGGTGGCCTTCTCGCGGCGGATGTGCTGCTCGCGGGTCTGCAGCGCCAGGCGGTAGGCGCGGTTGCCGTCGGCGTCGACGGAGACGCCGACCAGGCGGCCCGGCAGCGAGCGGGCGTACTCGGCGCGCACCGACAGGTAGCCGGCGTGCGGGCCGCCGAAGCCCATCGGCACGCCGAAGCGCTGCGAGGTGCCGCAGGCGATGTCGGCGCCCAGCGCACCCGGGGACTTGAGCAGGGTCAGCGCGAGCAGGTCGGCGGCGACGGCGACGATCGCGCCCAGGCCGTGCGCCTGCTCGATCACCGGGGCGAGGTCGCGGACCACACCCGTGGCGCCGGGGTACTGGAGCAGCACGCCGAAGACGCCGCGCTCGGCGATCTCGGCCGGGATGCCCTCGGACAGGTCCGCGACGACGACCTCGACACCGGTCGGCACGGCGCGGGTGTTGATCACCGCGGCGGTCTGCGGCAGGGTCTCGGCGTCGACCAGGAAGACGCCGCCCTTGACCTTGGTGACGCGGCGGGCCAGCGCCATCGCCTCGGCGGCCGCGGTGCCCTCGTCCAGCAGCGAGGAGCCGGAGGTCGGCAGGCCGGTCAGGTCGGAGACCAGGGTCTGGAAGTTGAGCAGCGCCTCCAGGCGGCCCTGCGAGATCTCCGGCTGGTACGGGGTGTACGCGGTGTACCAGGCCGGGTTCTCCATGACGTTGCGCAGGATCACCGGCGGGGTGAAGGTGCCGTAGTAACCCAGGCCGATCATCGGCTGGAGCACCTGGTTGTGGCCGGCCAGCTCGCGCAGCTCGGCGAGGACCTGAGCCTCGCTCCGGCCCGCGGGCAGGTCGAGGGCGGTGATGGAGCGGATCGCCTCGGGCACCGCAGTGGCGGCGAGCTCGTCCAGCGAGCCGTAGCCGACGGACGCCAGCATCTTCTCCTGCGCGGCGGCGTCGGGGCCGATGTGGCGGTTCTCGAAGGGGCTGGCCAGCTCAAGCTCGGTGAGGGTCGAGGCGCCGGTGGGGCGTCCCGCGTTCGGCTGGGCGTTCATGGTGGTCGAGGCCTCCTGGTCACGGACCGGCGGGGGTGCGCACGCCGGCCGGCCTTCGCCGCTGCGGACAGCGGCTCAGCCTGGGCGGGCGACCCGAAAGGCCTCCCCCTCTGTCATCGGGACCTGAGAGCTTCACCCGCACGGTGCGCTGTGGGCGCCCCGTCGGCTTGCACCGTCGGTGAGGGTGGTGATCGTCGGCTCCCATGCCGACGGTCCTGCCCTGCTTTCCAGAGTGACCTACCCCACACGGTACGGATGCCTGAGAGATTCCGGGGAGGAGTTGCTCCTTCGGCGCTCCGACCAGCGGTTTTCGCGGTCGGAGACTCTCCCGAGCGGGCTCTGCGGTCGCCGCCCAGGGTACCAGCGGGAGACCTCCCGATCACGGGTGCGTCAGGTCGCTTGAGATCTACGCGCGTCCCCCGGACGGTCCAGCGCGCAGCCCGTCCGGCGCACCCCGGTCGCGCCCGTCCGATTCATGGCTTTTGGTGTGAAGTGGCGGACGGAACGGGTGCTCCGGCCGCCTTCCTGCGGGAGTTCCGCAGGCTCAGCGCACTGGAGGCATGAGTGCAGACCGACATCGACCCCCGGGACCTCATCGGTCACAAGGCCGTCGACCGCAACGGAGACAAGATCGGCACGGTCGACGAGGTCTACCTGGACGACGCGACCGGACGGCCCGAGTGGGCCGCGGTCCGGACCGGCATCTTCGGCCGGGACGCCTTCGTCCCGCTGACCACGAGCGAGTTCGCCGGCGACGAACTCCGGGTGCCGTACGACAAGTCACTGGTGAAGGAGTCGCCGGACTTCGGCGTCGGCCAGCACCTGTCGCCCGCGCAGGAGCTCCAGCTCTACCGCTACTACGGGCTCGACACACCGGCGGACGGCCGCCCGAACGGCGAGAACGGGAGCCGCCCCAAGCAGCCCGACCTGGAGTTCGGCACCACCGCGGCCGCCGCCACGACGGCCGCGGCGGCCCCGGCCAAGTCGCTCACCTTCCACACCGCCGAGCGCTCGCCAGAACCCGCCCCGGCCAAGCCGGCCGTCATCCCGTTCGCGTCCACCGCCGCGGACACCGCCAGGACCGCCCCGGAGGACGACATGCGGACCCTCAGCACCCCCGAGGCCACCACCTCCACCACACCTGGCGCACCTGCCGCGCCCACCGCGGAACCGAAACCCCAGTCGCAGCCCGCTCCCACCCCCGCCCCGACGGCGGCAGCCACGACCACCACGAACGTCACGAGCACCGGCCCCGCCTCGACCGCCCTCAGCGGCCCGGTCGAGATCACCTGCCGCGAGGAGCGACTGGAGATCACCACCGAGTGGCGCACCCTGGGCACCGCGAAGCTGCGCAAGTACGTGACGACCGAACAGGTCGAGCGCCGCGTACCGGTGGTCCGCGAGCGCGTCCGGGTCGAACGGATGCCGGTCAGCGACGCCGAGCGCGCCACCCTCACCGAGAAGGACATCGCCGAGGCCGTCGAGGAGGTCACCCTCCGTGAGGAACACCCGGTGGTCCGCAAGTTCCTCGCCCCCATCGAGCGGGTCCGCCTGGTCGTCGAGCGCTACACGACCGAGGAGGTGATCCGGGACGAGCTCCGCCGCGAGCAGGTCGAGGTCCACGACACCA
This sequence comes from Kitasatospora sp. NPDC091335, assembly GCF_044757205.1. Classification (NCBI taxonomy): domain Bacteria; kingdom Bacillati; phylum Actinomycetota; class Actinomycetes; order Kitasatosporales; family Streptomycetaceae; genus Kitasatospora; species Kitasatospora sp. NPDC091335. The sequence continues at coordinate 404,249 of NZ_JBIVUM010000007.1, forward strand.
CCACCCCCGCCTCTGCCTCCCCGCCCCCCGACGCCGTGTCCCGCAGCACCCCGTCCCCCGACTCACCCCGCCCGGCCTCACTGCGGCCACTCGTCTGACCGCACCCGCGCGCGACAAGGGCCCCGGACAACCGTCCGGGGCCCTTGTCGCGTACCCGACCCTTCGGCTTTACCAAGTCTTAACCAGTCGATATTTGACACTCTGAAGTATCCACTGCAAAGTTACTTCAGTTCATTCACTATGTACGGGAGGAAGCAACCGTGAGTGAGGCACCACAGCCCACCACCGCGGCCGAGAAGCAGAGCAGCGCCCGGGTCCTGCCGGCCCTCATCCTGGCGATGCTGTCGTTCAGCGTGGTGCAGACCGCGGTCGTCCCGATCCTGCCCTCGCTGGCCAAGGAACTGGACGTCTCGGCGTCCAGCATCACCTGGCTGATGACCGCCAACCTGCTCTCCGCAGCCGTGCTGACTCCCCTGCTGGGCCGCTTCGGCGACCTCCGGGGCCGCAAGCCGATGCTGCTGATCTCGCTGGCCGGCCTGGTCGCCGGTTCGGCCCTGGCGGTCAGCACCCACTCCTTCACCTGGCTGGTCGTCGCCCGTGTCCTCCAGGGCGCCGGCGGTGGCGTCCTGCCGCTGGCGATCAGCATCGTCCGTGACGAGCTGCCCAAGCAGAAGGTGACCGGCGGCGTCGCCGCCATCAGCGCCTCGATGGGCGTCGGCTCCGGCCTCGGCCTGGTCGCCACCGGCCTGCTGCTGGAGCACTGGAGCTACAAGTCGATCTTCTGGATGGGCCTGCTCTTCGGCCTGCTCGCGGTCGCCCTGGTCGCCTTCCGCGTCCCGTCCGACCCGGTCACCGACAAGGAGGGCGGCGCCGACCCGCTGGGCGCCCTCACCCTGGCCGGCTGGCTCTCCGCCCTGCTGGTCGCGGTCAGCCAGGGCAACCACTGGGGCTGGACCTCCACCAAGACCCTCGGCCTGTTCGCCGTCGCCGCCGTGGTCGCCCTGGTCTGGGGGATCATCGAGACCAGGGTCGCGCACCCGCTGGTGGACATGAAGATGATGTCCCGCCCGGCCGTCGCGTTCACCAACCTGGCCGGCCTGCTCATCGGCTTCGGCATGTACGGCTCCTTCATGGTCATCAGCAACTTCGCCCAGACCCCGGAGAAGCTGACCCACTACGGCTTCACCGCCACCGTGCTGCACGCCGGCATCATGCTGCTGCCGTCCGCCCTCGGCTCGATGGTCGCCGCCCCGCTCGGCGCCCTGCTGATCGGCCGCCGCGGCCCGCGCCTGCCGCTGGTCCTCGGTGGCGTCCTCGGCGCCGTCGCGATGGCCTACCTGGCCGTGCGCCACAGCCACGAGGCCGACATCTACACCGCCTCGGCGATCTTCGGCCTCGGCATCGGCCTCGCGTTCTCCGCGATGCCGGCCTACATCAACGGCGCCGTCCCGGCCGAGCAGAGCGGCATCGCCAACGGCATGAACGCCGTGCTGCGCACCGTCGGCGGCGCGATCGGCACCGCCGTCATGGCCGCCATCCTGACCGGCGACACCATGAAGCTGCCGCCGCAGATCCCGTTCTCCTTCCCGACCCTGGACGCCTACAAGCACGCGTTCTGGACCGCGGCCGTCGTCTGCGTCGTCGCCGGCGTCGTCCCGTTCCTGATCCGCGGCGTCAAGTCGGCCGCCACCCCGACCGTCGTCGGCGGCTCGGCCAAGCAGGACTCCAGCCCCGAGCTGGTCAAGACCGACGCCTGACGAGGCGTCCGGCCCCCGCGCTCAGGGACAGGGCGCGGGGCCCGGCCTCCGTACGCCGTGAGGGCATCACGAACGTACGGGGACCGGCACGGTGATGCGGCCCCACCCGGTACTCCCCCACCGGGCGGGGCCGCTTTCGCGTCTCAGTGCCCGCGGTCCGGCCGATCGGCCCCGCCGTCCCCCGCCGCCGGACCGTCCTCGTCCCCGCCCTGGCCCCGGCGCAACGGCAGCGCCCCGGACGGTTCGAGTGCCGGGTCGTCCACCGCGAAGGTCCGCACCCGCCCCGGCCCGCTCCACGGCGTCTCGAACCGTACGGTGACCCTCCCGACGCCGCTGCCCTGCACCCACCCCGGTCCGAACTCCTCGTGCCGGACGTCCTGTCCAGGCATCCAGCGGCGCACCACGACGGCCTCCGGCTCCTCCTCGGCCTGCTCCGTCCCGGCCACCGCCTCCGCCTGCTCCGCGGCCTCCTCCCGCAGCGCCTGGGCGAACAGGTCCTCCTGCGTGTAGTCGGCGAGTTGGGTGACCCCCACGCCGAGCAGCCGGACCCCGCCGGTGATGTCCACCTGCTCGGCCAGCCGGCGCGCGGTCGCGGTGATCACCGCCTCGTCGTCGGTGGGCCCGCCGAGCGTCTCCGAGCGGGTCAGCGTCGAGAAGTCGAAGCGCCGGACCTTGAGCACCACCGTCCGCCCCGAGCGCGCGGCCGCCCGCAGCCGCCGCACGCACCTGCCGGCCAGCGCCTCCACCTCGCGCAGCACCCGGTCCCGGTCGGCCAGGTCCACCTCGTAGGTGTCCTCCACCGACACGGACTTGGCGTCCTGGTCCGCGATCACCGGCCGGTCGTCCAGCCCCATGGACATCTGGAAGATCCCGGCGCCGTGCGCCCGCCCGACCAGCTGCACCAGCTCCGCCTCCCCCGCCTCCGCGAGGTCGGCCACCGTGTTCAGCCCGGCCCGGCGCAACACCTGCTCGGTGGCCGGGCCGATCCCCGGCAGCGCCCGCACCTGCATCGGGCCGAGCACGGCCCGCTCCTGCCCGGGCTCGACCATGACCAGCCCGTCCGGCTTGGCCTGTTCGGAGGCGATCTTGGCCATCAGCTTGGAACCGGCCGCACCGACCGAGCCGGTCAGCCCGGTCAGCCGCTCGATGTCCGCCCGCAGGTCCTCCGCCAGCGCGAGCACCAGCCGCTCGCCGGTCCCGTGGTCCGCCTCCAGCAGCGCCGGACCGTACGGACCTGCCTCCAGGTCCACGAAGGCCTCGTCCAGGCTGAGCGGCTGCACCAGCGGGGACAGCTGCCGCAGCAGCCCCATCACGATCTCGCTGTTCTGCCGGTAGGCCTCGAACCGCCCCGACAGGTAGGCCGCGTTGGGGCAGAGCCGGCGCGCCTGCGCCATCGGCATCGCCGAGTGCACCCCGAACTTCCGTGCCTCGTACGAGGCCGTGGAGACCACCCCGCGCCCGCCGAGCCCGCCGACGACCACCGGCTTGCCGCGCAGGCTCGGCTTGGCCGCCTGCTCCACCGCCGCGAAGAAGGCGTCCATGTCGAGGTGGATGATGCTCGGCAGAGATCGCACCCGCCGATCATCGCGTACGGGTCCGACAGTGCGTACGAACCCGGCCGGACGCCCACCGGCCGGCCCCGGGCGCTACTTCCCCGCGGCCTCCGCCAGCGCCTTCGGGATGCCGTCCTCCTCGGGCCCGAGGAACACCGGGTCCGGCCGCAGCCAGGCGTTGGCCGCCGCCTTGCCGGCCCCGGCCACCTCCCGCAGCCCGCCGTACAGCCAGGTCGCGTCGTGCAGCTCCGGCACCCCGACCGCGTACGAGCGGATGCCCGCCGCCTCGCACAGCGCCAACGCCCGGCGGACGTGGAAGTCCTGGCTCACCAGCACCGCGTGGTCCACCCCGAAGATCCGGCGCGCCCTGGTGCAGGAGTCCCAGGTGTCGAAGCCCGCGTAGTCCCGGACCACCCGGTCCTCGGGCACCCCGTGCTGGGTCAGGTAGGTGTACATCGCGTCGGGCTCGGAGTACGCGGCCCGCCCGTTGTCCCCGGTCACCAGGATCGCCCGCACCTTCCCCTCCCGGTACAGGTCCAGCGCCGCGACCAGCCGGTGCTCCAGGTACGGCGAGGGCCTGCCCTGGTCCAGCCCGGCGCCGAAGACCACCGCGACCGGCGCGGGCGGCGCGCTCTCCACCGTGCCCACCCGGTCCCCGGCGGAGAACCACACCCAGGCGCTCGGTGCCAGCGCCAGCGAGCAGAGCACCGTCCCGGCCTGGAACACCCTGCGCTGCGTCCGCCGCCCACGCAGCCGTGCCCCCAGCAGCCCGGCCCTGCGCCGCAGCAACCCCGATATCCCGGTGCCGATCCCCACGTGCCCTCCCTCGATCACGTCAACCAGGCAACACGACGGGGCCGCGGGCCCGAACGGTTCCCCGTCCGGGCCCGCGGCCCCGTCGAACGCCTCGTCAGACCGCCCGGTTGCGGCGCTGCGCCAGTTCGTCACCCGGGTCGTGCCCGACCAGCGTCTCGCCCGTGTCGGTGCGCTCGGCGTGCAGCCGCCCGAGGGTGAGTTCCAGCTCCCGCCAGACCGCTCCCACCGCGATGCCGAAGACCCCCTGACCGCCCTTCAGCAGGTCCACCACCTGCTGCGGCGTGGAGCACTCGTACACCGTCGCGCCGTCGCACAGCAGCGTCATCCCGGCCAGGGCCGCCGGGTCGGCGGCCTGGAGGTGGGCGACGGCCACCCGGATGTTCTGCAACGAGACGCCCGCGTCGAGCAACCGCTTCACGATCTTCAGCAGCAGGATGTCGCGGAAGCTGTACAGCCGCTGGCTGGTCGACGGGTACGCCGTACGGACGCTGGGCTCCAGCAGTCCGGTACGGGCCCAGTAGTCCAGCTGGCGGTAGGTGATGCCGGCCGCCGCGCAGGCCGTCGGGCCGCGGAAGCCGAGCAGTTCCGATGTCGGGGCCAGCCGCTCGATCGCGGGCTGGCCCGGTTGTACGGCCGGGAACCTGCCCACCCGGGGCAGATCCGTGACGGTGCGAGCGGTGCGCGGCATGTGCACGGCGCACCGGCCTCCCACGGCCGCGTCATCGCCGGTGCTGCTCATGCCTGCCTCCGTCCACTCGTGCTGCGGGCAACCCGACTGCGGGCATCGGCTCCCCGGACAGCCACTCCTGACGGTAGGCAGTCCCCTATGACCCGTCAACGATCGCCACGCCGGGTCAGACAAACCACATCACTCAGGAGAGTGGTTTTTCGTGCCCCTAGTGTGGGTAGGTGGCTGATTTTTGGCAAAACGGGCGGGTCAAATAGCCGATCGGACGGTCCCCGCTACTGCGGACCGCTGCCCCCGAAGTCCTCGGGCGACACCTGGTCGAGGAACTCGCGGAACTTCTCGACCTCGTCCTCCTGCTCGTCCGGGATCGCGATGCCCGCCTCGGCGAGCACCTCCTCGCTCCCGTAGATCGGCGTGCCGGTGCGCAGTGCCAGCGCTATGGCGTCGGACGGCCTGGCGCTCACCTCGACCCCGCCGGCGAACACCAGCTCGGCGTAGAACACGCCCTCCCGCAGGTCGGTGATCCGGACCTCGGTGAGCTGCTGGCCGAGCGCCTCCAGGACGTCCTTGAACAGGTCGTGCGTCAGCGGGCGCACCGGCGTCATGCCCTGCTGGGCGAAGGCGATCGCGGTCGCCTCGCCGGGGCCGATCCAGATCGGCAGGTAGCGATCTCCCCCGACCTCCCGAAGCAGCACGATCGGCTGGTTGGAAGGCATCTCCACTCGGACACCCACGACGTCGAGCTCATTCACACAGGCAACCCTATGGCTCCGCTCCCGGATATGAAAGCGCAGGGCCGACGCCGCTGGTCAGCGCGGTGCACCCGACGCCGCGAGCCGGTCACGACCGCTACCCGCGGGTCCGCAGACCGGCCTGGACCATCGCCGCGTGCAGCCGTACCGACAGCGTCGCCAGCTCCCGTGCGGTGGCCTCCGCGTGTGCCCTGGTCTGCGGGTTCCGGTGCCGGCGCAACGGTGCCACCACCTGTTCCACCAGCGCGATCTCGCGGTCCGCCGCCGCCTTCATGGCCCGCAGGTGCCGGGGCTCCAGCCCGTACCGGCCGAGCTCCGCGACCAGCCTGGCCACCTGGAGCGCCTCGCCGTCGTACCCGCCGTCCGAGCCCGGGACGACCAGCCCGTAGGCCTCCCACTCGGCGAGTTCCCGCTCCCCGGCCTCGGCCGCCGCCAGCAGCTCGGCGCGCCCCAGCCGGACCCCGGACGGCACCTCGCCCGAGGCCACCAGCTCCCGGTCCGCCTCCTCCAGCGGCCCGGGCCTGGCGTCGGCGGGGGGCAGCGCGGGCGGGCTCTCCCCGCGTTCGATGGCGTCCAGGTGCTCGCGGATCACCCGCAGCGGGAGGTAGTGGTCCCGCTGCATGCGCAGGACGTAGGCCAGCCGCTCGACGTCGGCCGGGCTGAACTTGCGGTACCCCGAGGGCGTGCGCTGCGGCTCGACCAGCCCCTCCGCCTCCAGGAAGCGGATCTTGGAGATGGTGACCTCGGGGAAGTCGTCGCGCAGGAAGGCCAGCACCGCGCCGATGCTCAGCAGTTCGTCACCGCCGCGCCGGCGCCCGGCCGGCCGCTCCGGCCTGAGCGGCTGCCGCGGACCCGCGACCACCCCGCGCCCGCCGCGGTCCGCCTGCGGACCGGACGGGGCTGGGGTGGCCGCCCCGAGAGAAGAGGAAGGGGTATTCGTGTTCACTCGGGCTCCTGCCTGCGTCGTTTTCAGTACCCCCGGTTGTGGCCGGCGAAGAACACCAGCCGGTACTTCCCGATCTGCACCTCGTCGCCGTTGTTCAGCGACACCTCGTCGATCCGCTCCCGGTTCACGTAGGTGCCGTTGAGGCTGCCCACGTCCGCGACGCTGAAGCCGGCCTGGGTGCGGCGGAACTCCACGTGGCGGCGGGAGACCGTGACGTCGTCCAGGAAGATGTCACCCTGCGGGTGACGTCCCGCCGTGGTGACGTCCGAGTCCAGCAGGAAGCGGCTGCCCGAGTTCGGACCGCGCTGCACGATCAGCAGGGCCGAGCCCGGCGGCAGCGCGTCGATCGCCGACAGCACCTCGGCCGACAGCGCCGGCGTGGCGCCGGTGCTGGTGCCGGTCGTGGCGCTCGGATCGTACGACTCCAGGCCGGAGATGGAGATGGTCGACGTGGTCTCCGCCGCCCCCTCCGGGAGCAGGCCGCCGCGCAGCGCCGTACCGCAGTTGGAGCAGAACCGGGCCGCGGCCGGGTTCCGGTTGCCGCACCTGGGGCACGGAGTGGGGCCAGCCATGTTCACAGCCTCCTGGCGCGGCACACCCGACGGGTTGTGCCCGGCGTACGGGTCCGGAGCAAACCCTCCACCAGAGGTTGAGGGTCCTGACGGGAAACCTATGCGCGGCTCGCCGGAGGGGTCAACCGACGCGCCGTAGCCCGCCGGATTCCCCACGTACTGGGCGGCGCCGCCGTCCCGGTACAGCTGCTGCCCGGCGTACGGGCCGGACTCGGGGGCGGGTCGCATGCCGGGCACGGCGGGCTCGTCCTCCGGACGGCGGTGGCGAGCGGTCGGCGCCTCGACGGCGGCCGCGTCGCGGCCCTTGTTGCGACCGAACAACTTCGAGAAGAAACTCACGGGCGAATCCCCTTGCGTGTGACAGACCCGCCCGCGGGGCAGGGTGAGAACCTCGGACATGCTGCGAGCCCGGTCATTGCGGCTCGGGCCCGCCGGAGTGGCACTCCGGCCGGTGGTGCTGCGGTTGTTGATGCTGTGGCTGTTGGTGCTGCGGCTGCCAGTCCTGCGGCCGCCGGTACTGCGGTTGTCGCTCCGGAGCGTACCGGTGCGAACCAGTCTCGCCCATGTGACGGCGGCGCCCCGCGGCGGGTGCCGCCCGCCCTTGACGGGCCGTTCGTCGGGCGCCCCGTCACTTCGAAGCCGGCTTGGCGTACTGCGGCGACTTCGGGTCCACGAGGGCGTCCACGACCACCTTCTGCTGCTGGGTGATCGTCGCCCGCGCCTGGTGGCTCTCCAGCGTGCGGACGACACCTCCCGGGATGTTCAGCGCGGGTGTCAGATCCTGCGGGTTCCCCACGACCGTGAACCGGTAGGGCTGCGAGACCTTCTTCCCGTCGATCTGCACCCCACCGGCCGACAGGTCGGTGAAGTAGGTGTTGACCACCACGCGCACATCGTTGATCTGAATCGCCTCCGCCCCCGCCGCTCGAAGTTCTTGCAGGGTGTCCAGCAGCATATCTGCCTTCACCTGCCCTTGGGGATCATCGACCGTGAGTACGATGCCGGGACCAGTGGCTTTGACGGTGCCGGCGAGCACGCCCAGCTCCGTCACCTTCTTCCTGGTCTGTTCCTGCGCCTCCTTGGCCTGGTTGGAGCTGTTCTCCAACTTCGCCAGGGACTGCTCCAGCTCCGCCTTCTCCTGCTGGAGACGTTGCTGACGGCTGTCCAGTTCATCGAGGATCCGGACCAGGTCCTCCTGGCGCGCCCCGCGCAGCTGACTGTGGTGGTCGTTGGTCGACCGCACCTGGATCGCCAGCCCCAGGCCGAGCGAGAACAGCAGCAGCGCCACCACCAGCTGCCCGCGCGACAGCCGCGGCGGCCAGAGCGCCGCCTTCAGCCGCCGCCGGCCGGCACTCCGGTCCACGGCGGGCGGCTGCTCGGCGGCTTCTGCTGCTTCGCGCTCGGGCACCGCTTCGGGCTCGGACGCTGCCACCGGCTCGGCCGCGGGTGCGGGCTCAGCCTCCGGCGCCGGCTCGACCGCCTTCGTGAGCCGCAGCGTCGGCTCGGACACCGGACCGGCCTCAGGCTCAGCCTTAGCGTCAGACTTCGGTTCCGACACGTCCTGCGCCCCGACGGGCTCCCCGTCCGTCCCGGGCTCGGGCTCCTCGACGGGCTTCGCGGGAGGCTTCTCGTCCGGCTTCCCAGCGGCCTTCCCGGCTCCCGCAGGCTCCCGCTTCTCCTCCGCCGCCTCGCGGCCGGGCTCAGGCGCGGAAGACATGGCGCCGGATCGCGGCCGCGTTGGAGAAGATGCGGATGCCGAGGACGACGACCACGCCCGTGGAGAGCTGCGAGCCGACGCCCAGCTGGTCACCGAGGAACACGATCAGTGCCGCGACCACCACGTTCGACAGGAACGAGACGATGAACACCTTGTCGTTGAAGATCCCGTCGAGCATCGCCCGAACGCCACCGAACACTGCGTCCAGCGCCGCCACCACCGCGATCGGCAGGTAGGGCACAACGGCGTCCGGCACCTCGGGTTGGACGAAGAGGCCGACGACCACCCCGATCACAAGACCCAGTACGGCAATCACGGTCTGGCTGCTCCTGTCCCTGGCGTGGTCTTGGTGGGTCCGGTCGACGGACGTCGCTTGGTGGTCGGCGAGGTGGACGCGGAAGGCGGGGCCGACGGTGAGAGCGACGCGCCGGAGCCCTCCGGGGTTCCGGTGCTACCCGACGGCGTGCCGCTCGGGGCGGCCGGGGTCGCCGTGGGCGAGGGCTCGGGCGTCACCGGCTGCGCGGTCCGCAGCGTCACCCCCACCGCCGCCGGCAGCGTCAGGTTCTTCTGCGCGGAGAGCGTCGACTTGATGCCGTACTGCTCCTGGAGCAGCCGCAGGTACTCCCCGGCCATGTCCTTCTGGAAGGCGGTGAGGAGCTTCGAGCCGTCCCCGATCGCCTGGATGTTGTACGGCGGCACCAGCGGCCGGTTGTCCACCAGCACCGCCTCGCCCGCGGCCCGGATCGCGGACAGCGCGGTCAGCCGCTGTCCGTTGATCGCGATCGCCTCGGCCCCGGATCCCCAGAGGCCGTTCACCACCAGTTGCAGGTCGCGGTCCCGCAGCCGGCCGCTGCTGGAGAAGCCCTGCCCGGCCCGCGGGTCGACGTTGCCGCCGGCGCCCGTGCCCGCGGCGTCCTCCAGGACCAGCTTCACCCCCGGTCCGGTGACCTCACCGAGACCGACGGCACCGGTCACCCCGCCGGGATCACCGGGACCCGAGGCGAGCGCCTGCTGCTGCGTGCTGTCGACCTTGAGCCGCAGCTCCTGCACCTGCTTCTGCAAGTGGTCGGCCGAGGTGTTGCTGTCGTTGATCCGGTGGATCAGCGCGTCCCGCTCCTTGGCCAGCGTCGGCTCGGCCTTGTGCGCGTTCACCGCGCCCACCGTCACCACCGCTCCGACCAGCGCCAGCCCGGCGCCCAGCGTGAGCAGGCCCGACAGGGTGCCGGGTATCCGGCTGTCGCGGGCCCCGCCGCGCGCGGCGGCCGCCTCCGCGTAGCCCTCGTCCAGGCTGTGGTCCATCACGCCGGTCAGCAGGGACATCGAGGCGTCCGGGCGGTTGTACCGTCCGTTCGGAGCACTCGGTGTCGGCGTCGCTGGCATGGAGACCATCGTCCCATGTCGCCGCAGGGGCCCGTGCACGGCCCCTGAGCTGCACACACGCTGCACACATGGCAGAAAGTGACGGACCGTTCCGAATGATGTGAAAACGGACAGCGAGGCGCGCGGATCACACCGCGCGCCCCGCCGTTCGGGGTCGTCGTCCGGGACTCAGGTCCGCACCGGGCTCACGCCCTGGCCGTCACCGCCCCGCACCGTCGACCACCGCCGCCCACTCGTCCAGCAGCGCCTCGGTGGCCTCGTCGTCGGGGCCCTCCGCCCACAGATGGGTGACCGCCTCGGCCGGGTCGGGCAGCACCAGCGTCCAGCGCCCGTCCGCCTCGACCACCCGGACGCCGTCGGTGGTGTCCAGCCGACGGCTGCCTGCCGCCTCCACCACCGAACGCATGACCATGCCCTTGGCCGCCCACGGCGTCGCGATGTCCCGGCGCCGGATGTGCGCCTGCGGAATCCGCGCGTCGATCTGGCTCAGCGTGAGCTGGGTCCTCGCCACCAGGCCGACCAGCCGGACGAAGGCCGCGGCGCCGTCCAGCACCCCGCTGAACTCGGGCACCACGAAGCCACCGCGCCCGTCCCCGCCGAACACCGTGCCCTCGGCGGAGGCTGCCTTCGCGAGGTCGTCCGGCGTCGTCGTGGTCCAGATCACCTGGGTGCCGTGGTAGGCGGCGACCTGCTCGGCGATCCGGGTCGTGGTCACCGGCAGCGCCACCTGCCCGCTGCGCCGCTCGGCCGCGACCAGGTCCAGCAGCACCAGCAGCGCCCGGTCGTCGTCGATCACTCGGCCCAGCTCGTCGACGAACGCGACGCGCTCGCCCACCGGGTCGAAGCGCACGCCGAAGGCCGCCCGGGAGGAGGCCACCAGCTCGCCCAGCCTGGCCAGACCGGCCCGCCGCACCTCGGCGTCCTCGGTCGGCCTGGCCTCGTCCAGCCCACTGGAGACGGTGAGCGCCTCGACCCCGAGTCGGCCGAGGATGCTCGGAAGGACGAGGCCCGCACTGCCGTGCGCGGTGTCCACGACCACCTTCAGCCCGGCCTCCCGGACCCCGGTGGTGTCCACCGTCCGCAGCAGGTTGCCCGCGTAGGAGTCGAAGACGCTGGACGGGAAGGTCAGGTCCCCGATCTCGCCGGGGAAGGCCCGCCGGTACTCCTGACGTGCGTAGACCCGGTCCAGCTTGCGCTGCCCGGCCTGCGAGAGATCCGCCCCGCGCTCGTCGAAGAAGAGGATGTCCAGCGAGTCCGGCACTCCGGGCGTGGTCCGCAGGAAGATCCCGCCCGCGCTCCCCCGCGCCGTGTGCTGCCGGGCCACCGGCATCGGCACGTTCTCCAGGTCCCTGACGTCGATCGCGGAGGTCTGGAGCCCCGAGATCATCGCCCGTTTGAGTGCACGCGCACCACGCGAGTGGTCACGCGCAATGGTGACGGTGGCGCCCTTCTTCAGCGTCGTCGCGTACGCTCCCGCGAGCCGGACGGCCAGCTCCGGGGTGATCTCGACGTTCAGGATGCCCGAGACCCCGCGCACCCCGAACAGGTGCTCCTGGCCGCGCGACTCCCAGATCACCGAGGTGTTGACGACGGCGCCGGCCTCGATGGTCTTGAACGGGTAGACCCGGACGTTCGCGCCGATGATCGACTCCTCGCCGACCAGGCACTCGTCGCCGATCACCGCGCCGTCCTCGATCCGCGCGGCCCGCATCACGTCGGTGTTCTTGCCGACCACGCAGCCCCGCAGATTGCTCTGCGGCCCGACGTACACGTTGTCGTGCACCACCGCCTTGTGCAGGAACGCGCCGCGCTTGACGACCACGTTGCTGCCCAGCACGGTGTGCTCGCGGATCTCCACGCCGGCCTCGACCTTGGCGTAGTCGCCGATGTACAGCGGCCCGCGGAGCACCGCCTCGGGGTCCACCTCGGCGCCCTCGGCGACCCAGACGCCCGGCGAGATCTCGAACCCGTCGAGCTCGACGTGGACCTTGCCCTCCAGGACGTCCGCCTGGGCCTTGCCGTAGCTCTCGTGGGTGCCCACGTCCTCCCAGTAGCCCTCGGCGACGTAGCCGTAGACCCGCTTGCCCTCCTTCAACAGCTGCGGGAAGACGTCACTCGACCAGTCGACGGACTCACCCGCCGCGACGTAGTCGAAGACCTCGGGCTCCATCACGTAGATACCGGTGTTCACCGTGTCGGAGAAGACCTGCCCCCAGGTCGGCTTCTCCAGGAAGCGCTCGACCCTCCCCTCGTCGTCCGTGATCGTGATACCGAACTCCAGTGGATTCGGCACCCTCGTGAGACAGACGGTGACCAGAGCGTTCTTGCTTCGGTGAAAGTCGATCAATTCCGAGAGATCGAAGTCGGTCAGCGCGTCACCGGAGATCACCAGAAAGGAATCGTCCTTGAGCGCGTCCTCAGCGTTCTTGACACTCCCCGCAGTGCCCAGTGGCGTCTCCTCGTGGGCATAGGTCAGATGCATGCCCAGCTCTTCGCCGTCACCGAAATAGTTCTTGACCAGTGACGCCAGAAACTGCACGGTGACGACGGTGTCGGAGAGGCCGTGCCGCTTCAGCAGCCGAAGCACGTGCTCCATGATCGGCCTATTGGCGACCGGAAGCAGCGGCTTCGGCATGCTGGAGGTCATCGGGCGGAGTCGGGTGCCCTCGCCCCCTGCCATTACAACGGCTTTCATTACGGGTGCGTCCTCCTTCGCGGTGGTGGACCAGCAGGTCCATCAAACCGTTCCAGAGGGTTCTCTACCCGGAAGGTATCGTCCGACGCACCGATGGGGCGTGGGGCTTCTCTCAGATCACGTCTCAGACTGTGGACGCCGCGCCGGCCCTGCTCGCCCGGACGATCCGCCTCGCCTGAACCGCGTAGAGAATCGCGGCCCACCAGTACAGCGTCGTGCCCCACCAGATGAAGGCCCAGCTCACGACCTCGGCCGGCCGGGCGATCCAGTTGTCCACGCTTCCGAGCAGCAGAAGCGGAAACGCGTACATCAGATTGAAGGTCGCGGCCTTCCCCAGGAAACTCACCTGGAGCGGGCCGTAACCGTGCCGGTTCAGAATCGGCAGCAGCGCCGCGATGAATACCTCACGGGCCAACAGGATCGCGGTGAGCCACCACGGCAGAATCTCGCGCCAGGTCAACCCGACCAGCGTGGACAGCACATAGAGCCGGTCGGCCAGCGGATCGAGCAGCTGCCCCACCCGGCTGATCTGCCCCCACCGCCGGGCGAGCTTTCCGTCCAGGTAGTCGCTGACCCCGCTCAACGCCAGGATCAACAGTGCCCAACCGTCATTGTTGGGCCCGTCGAAGACCGGCCACAGGATGAGCCAGAGAAAGAGCGGAACACCGACCAGTCGGCCCATGCTCAGCATGTTGGGGATGGTGAGGACGCGATCGGTCTGGACCCGCGTCTCCTGGACCTCCACCCGGGGGCCTCCTGTCCCGTGTGACGACAATGCACATTGACCCTACAACAGAGAAACCCCCGACCGGTTCACCCGGCGGGGGTTTCTCTCGAATGATTGTTCGGCGGCGTCCTACTCTCCCACAGGGTCCCCCCTGCAGTACCATCGGCGCTGTAAGGCTTAGCTTCCGGGTTCGGAATGTAACCGGGCG